>NZ_CP064693.1:0-805000 GCF_023101005.1 Bradyrhizobium sp. 187 | reverse complement strand
GTTGGGTTTGGTAAGACGGTAAGTCCCCCTAGCCCATCCAGTGCTCTACCCCCTGAGGTATTCATCCGAGGCGATACCTAAATATCTTTCGCGGAGAACCAGCTATTTCCCAGTTTGATTGGCCTTTCACCCCTAACCACAAGTCATCGGAGTCTTTTTCAACAGACACCCGTTCGGTCCTCCAGTGAGTGTTACCTCACCTTCAACCTGCTCATGGCTAGATCACTAGGTTTCGGGTCTAATACAACGAACTTGACGCCCTATTCAGACTCGCTTTCGCTACGCCTTCGCCTATCGGCTTAAGCTTGCTCGTTAAATTAAGTCGCTGGCCCATAATACAAAAGGTACGATGTCACCCAGAACGTATCTTGGGCTCCATCTGTTTGTAGGTGTCCGGTTTCAGGTCTATTTCACTCCCCTCGTCGGGGTGCTTTTCACCTTTCCCTCACGGTACTGGTTCACTATCGGTCGCTGAGGAGTACTTAGGCTTGGAGGGTGGTCCCCCCGCGTTCAGACAGGATTTCACGTGTCCCGCCTTACTCATGGATACATCATCGCATTACTCGTACGGGGCTATCACCCTCTAAGGCCCAGCTTTCCTGACTGGTTCCGATTGTCTTTGATGTATCACTGGCCTGGTCCGCGTTCGCTCGCCACTACTAACGGAGTCTCTGTTGATGTCCTTTCCTCCAGGTACTTAGATGTTTCAGTTCCCTGGGTTTGCTTGAAACCTCCTATGTATTCAGAAGTCTCATACCTTCTTTTGATAACCGGAAATCCAAAACCTCTTCGATCGAAATCTAAAGGCCTAGGCATCTCACATTTCTGTTCGAACCCCACACCACAGTCTTTCGACTGAGGTCTTGGAGTTCCGGCTATCGAAGGTGGGTTTCCCCATTCGGAAATCCATGGATCAAAGCTTCTTCGCAGCTCCCCACGGCTTATCGCAGCGTAGCACGTCCTTCATCGCCTCTCAGCGCCAAGGCATCCACCGAACACCCTTAAGGCACTTGATTGCTCTCATTATCAATGTCCACACACTCGGCAGAATGTTGTCTGCAGAACTACCTTGCGGCACGCGCCCTCGATGAACGCTATCTGCAGCCGGACAATGATTAGAAAGACCAGCTTGCTTCGTAAGATCGTTCCGATAGCGAGGCGGTCAAGCTTCGCTAAAAGGATCATTTACAACTCGCTTGTCTTTCAAAGCAGCCTTGTGAGCTACAATGGAAGACGCACGAGCGCCGAAATGATCCGGAGATAATGAAGTATCGCGCAACAATTACTTGTTGCCCGATCCAACTCGGATCGATCTCCTCTTTACGATGTCAGAAATCACGCAGCTTACTGTCCATCCGGACTAGTAAGTGCGAAGTGATGTTTCGCGGACGACGGTATGAGCAGCCGGTGATCAAACCATCTGGTGGAGCCAGACGGGATCGAACCGACGACCTCATGCTTGCAAAGCACGCGCTCTCCCAGCTGAGCTATGGCCCCGTAACCAGAAGACGAATGCTCACTCGATGAGTGTGGTGGGCCTGGGAAGACTTGAACTTCCGACCTCACGCTTATCAAGCGCGCGCTCTAACCAACTGAGCTACAAGCCCCTAACGCATATCCAGTCAAGGACCAGGGATTCTGCAAGGTTGCAGCCCCAGCGCGTGTTCGTCCGCGAAGAAAGAGAAACGAAGACGGCGAAATCCCGCCAATGCAGCTCAACGATCCTGACGACCGTTGGCCACTGATGTTTCTAAAACGGTTCGATAGAAGCAAGCTTCTGAAGAACCATCCTTAGAAAGGAGGTGATCCAGCCGCAGGTTCCCCTACGGCTACCTTGTTACGACTTCACCCCAGTCGCTGACCCTACCGTGGCCGGCTGCCTCCCTTGCGGGTTAGCGCACCGTCTTCAGGTAAAACCAACTCCCATGGTGTGACGGGCGGTGTGTACAAGGCCCGGGAACGTATTCACCGTGGCGTGCTGATCCACGATTACTAGCGATTCCAACTTCATGGGCTCGAGTTGCAGAGCCCAATCCGAACTGAGACGGCTTTTTGAGATTTGCGAAGGGTTGCCCCTTAGCGTCCCATTGTCACCGCCATTGTAGCACGTGTGTAGCCCAGCCCGTAAGGGCCATGAGGACTTGACGTCATCCCCACCTTCCTCGCGGCTTATCACCGGCAGTCTCCTTAGAGTGCTCAACTAAATGGTAGCAACTAAGGACGGGGGTTGCGCTCGTTGCGGGACTTAACCCAACATCTCACGACACGAGCTGACGACAGCCATGCAGCACCTGTGTTCCAGGCTCCGAAGAGAAGGTCACATCTCTGCGACCGGTCCTGGACATGTCAAGGGCTGGTAAGGTTCTGCGCGTTGCGTCGAATTAAACCACATGCTCCACCGCTTGTGCGGGCCCCCGTCAATTCCTTTGAGTTTTAATCTTGCGACCGTACTCCCCAGGCGGAATGCTTAAAGCGTTAGCTGCGCCACTAGTGAGTAAACCCACTAACGGCTGGCATTCATCGTTTACGGCGTGGACTACCAGGGTATCTAATCCTGTTTGCTCCCCACGCTTTCGTGCCTCAGCGTCAGTATCGGGCCAGTGAGCCGCCTTCGCCACTGGTGTTCTTGCGAATATCTACGAATTTCACCTCTACACTCGCAGTTCCACTCACCTCTCCCGAACTCAAGATCCTCAGTATCAAAGGCAGTTCTGGAGTTGAGCTCCAGGATTTCACCCCTGACTTAAAGACCCGCCTACGCACCCTTTACGCCCAGTGATTCCGAGCAACGCTAGCCCCCTTCGTATTACCGCGGCTGCTGGCACGAAGTTAGCCGGGGCTTATTCTTGCGGTACCGTCATTATCTTCCCGCACAAAAGAGCTTTACAACCCTAGGGCCTTCATCACTCACGCGGCATGGCTGGATCAGGCTTGCGCCCATTGTCCAATATTCCCCACTGCTGCCTCCCGTAGGAGTTTGGGCCGTGTCTCAGTCCCAATGTGGCTGATCATCCTCTCAGACCAGCTACTGATCGTCGCCTTGGTGAGCCATTACCTCACCAACTAGCTAATCAGACGCGGGCCAATCTTTCGGCGATAAATCTTTCCCCGTAAGGGCTTATCCGGTATTAGCACAAGTTTCCCTGTGTTGTTCCGAACCAAAAGGTATGTTCCCACGCGTTACTCACCCGTCTGCCGCTGACGTATTGCTACGCCCGCTCGACTTGCATGTGTTAAGCCTGCCGCCAGCGTTCGCTCTGAGCCAGGATCAAACTCTCAAGTTGGACTTGAACTTTGAACCGGCTGATCACAACGTTTTGACGAGGTCCCACCATTTTTCATCGACCGAAGTCGATGAGCTGCCCGCGATTCACATCGCTGGCAACGATGGTGTAACCTTAAAACGTGTACCGCCGAAGTCTTTCGTCCCCTCTCAGAACTCAAAAGCCGAAGCTCTTCAGTATCCGAGAGGCGCAAGGACTCCGCCGTCCACGTTTCTCTTTCTTCATCTTCACTTGTCAAACAGCCCGGGACCAGGAGGTCCCAACCTTCCAGAGAGGAAGGGTTCCGACACCCTTACCGACGATGGATGAACTCCAATCGACTTACGTCGACTGTTGTGTCACTCAACAAGGTGAGGAGCATCAGTGGCGCGTTCGCTCGCCTTGGTCAGTGACCCGGCGGCGCCGCGCTCAGTGGTCGGGTTATAGGCCCCGCCCATCGGGGTTGTCAACGACCATTGTCAGAAAATCGTCGCACGGTGGATTGTTCGAAAAATCCACGCGATTACAGCAGGTTAGAAAGTCGGTGAGCGGCTGGATCGCGCCGGCGCGGAGAAAAAACTCAAAAAAAGTTTGGGCTCGAGAGGGCTCCGGAGGCGGCATGAGGCGACTTGGACGCGACTTGGATCGCTCGTCCCTGGAAGGCCCCTGACGCCCGGCCGTTCGGGAAACTTTTCCATATTAGGCGCCGTACTTGAGCCACAATCCCCCGGCGTTCTGGTACAGACAAAGCTTGAATCGCAGGGATGCCAGTGGGGGCTGCCGGCGGTTTGTGTGGGGTCAGAGGAAGGCGATCATACGATGAAGCGGCCTTCTTCAGACATTCGAGACACATCGAGAGATCTTTTTCCGCTTAGCTGTTCGTAAATTCGGCCGGTCCGACATCTGGGCCTTCTGACCGCGGACGCCTATGCGGCTTGCCTTTTCCAGAGACGCCCCGAAGAGGGCGGCTCAAGGAGGGGCTCGAAACAGGGTTGCTCGAAACGGGGCTGCTCGAAATCGGGCTCTCGGATCGTTGATTGGGGGACTTGGGTTGAACCATAGGACGTCACGCGGCGCTTACGGGCGTGAGACCGGGATCATCGATCTCGGCCACGAGCCGCCGCTGTCCGTCGATGGTTCGGAAGCCGCCGTCATCGATCGCCGCCGCGTCTCGGTGCAATGGTTCAGCGGGACGATTCTAACCGGACTTTGCGGCGCAGCCCTGATCGGCGGCGCCGTTTTCGCTTCGCTCGACGGCGAGATGACCTTCGCCAAGGTGCCGGAGCGCGTCGAAGGCGCGCTGCGCGGCGCATTCGGCGCAGCCGACCGCACCGCCACGCTGCACAAGAGCGACCGCCTGCCGCCGCCGAGCGAATCCACGGCCTCGCGCAACATCGTGCGCGTCTCGACCGTCGCCCGCGTCGGCAACCGCGACGTGATGCGGGTGCGTCCCTTCATCCGGATTGCCGGCAATCTGTCGATGACGACGAGCGATCTGTCGGCGAAGATCCCGCCATTCAACGCCCAGCGCCTTCTCACCGATGTCGGATCCGATCCGAAGGCGGCATCCGAGGATCCCAACAATCCGGAAGCCGTCGAACCCGACGCCGAGGTCTCGTTCGTCACCAAGGACCTCTCCCAGGTGCTGCCGAAAGCCAAGATTTCCGCAGTGGTGGCGCTCGACGACATCCTGATGCGGGTCCGCGATGCCGCCAACTGGCGCGGCAATGGCGGGGTGCGCTACGCCGCGCTCTCCAATGCTGCGGCCGACGTCTCCGGCGCGACCGGCCCGTCCGATATCAGAAGCGCCTACGCCACCGAAGTGTCGCCGTCCGATCCCTATGCCGGCTTCGAGACGCGCGTGGTGCCGGAAAACGTCACGCTGCTGCCGAAGACCAAAGAGCAGATCACCGGCGGCAATCCCAACGGCGAACGCGTCCACGTGGTCAAGAAGGGCGACAGCGTCGCCGGCGTGCTGCGCGATCTCGGCGCCACGGCCGAGGAGATCAAGGCGATCACCGCGACGCTTGGGCCGCGCGGCCGCGACGGCGGCCTGAAGGAAGGCGAGAAGCTGCGGATCCTGATGGCGCCCGCAAGCCCCGGCGCCCGCCTGCAGCCCTACCGCGTCGTCATCGCCAACGAGACCATGGTCGAGGCGATCGCGGCGCTGTCCGATCTCGGCAAATACGTCGCGGTCGACGTCTCCAGCATGAACACCGTCGCCGACGCGGCGGCGAACGCCAACAGCGACGACGATGACGAGGATGACGGCACGGGCGTGCGGCTCTACCAGAGCATCTACGAGACCGCGATGCGCAACAAAGTGCCGATGCCCGTCATCGACGACATGATCAAGATCTATTCCTACGACGTCGATTTCCAGCGCAAGGTGGCGCCGGGCGATTCATTCGACGTGTTCTACGCCGGCGAAGACGAAGGCGTGACCGCGAGCGAAAAGAACGACGTGCTGTTCGCTTCGCTGACGCTCGGCGGCGAGACCAAGAAATACTACCGCTACCAGAGCCCCGATGACGGCGTCGTCGATTACTATGACGAGACCGGCAAGAGCGCGAAGAAGTTCCTGGTGCGCAAGCCCGTCAACAACGCCATCATGCGCTCCGGCTTCGGCGGCCGCCGTCACCCCATCCTCGGCTATGTGAAGATGCATACCGGCGTCGACTGGGCCACCTCCTACGGCACGCCGATCTTCGCCTCCGGCAATGGCGTGATCGAGAAGGCCGGCCCCGAGGGCGGCTACGGCAAATACATCCGCATCAAGCACAACAACGGCTACGAGACCGCTTATGGCCATATGTCGGCCTTCGCCAAGGGCATGGAGCCCGGCAAGAAGGTGCGGCAGGGCCAGGTGATCGGCTTCGTCGGTTCGACCGGCGCGTCGACCGGCCCGCACGTCCACTACGAAATCCTGGTCAACGGCCGCTTCGTCGATCCGCTGCGTGTGAAACTGCCGCGCGGCCGCTCGTTGGAAGGCCCGATGCTGGCCGGCTTCGAGAAGGAGCGCGACCGGCTCGACGGCATGATGAGCGGCCGCGCCGGTGCCATCGCCCGGATGTCGGACGCCACCGGCGGTCCGTTGCAGGTCACCAACAGGTAAAGCCGGCGAACCGGGCCGAGATCGGCCGGACATATTCAAGCACGAGCCGGATTTGACGACGTCGCGCGGGGCCCGGCTTGGCCGCATCACAACGTCAAGTTTCGTTTGCCAAAGCGGCATGAGGAGCGAATACTTTCCAAAAAACGGGAGGTCTCGCCATGAAGAACAGGCTCGCCTGCGCAGCCTTCGTCGCTGCGGTCGTCTCCGCTACCAGTGTTTCGGCCGAAAACTGGGAGGTCACCAAGCTCGTTCCGGGCTCGGCGTTCCACGGCGTGCACGGGCTTGCGATCGACAAGGCCGGCCATCTGTTTGCCGGCAGCGTCGCGGGCGCGGCGCTCTACGAGGTCGACATCCCCGGCGGTAGCGCGAAGGTTGCAATCCCCGCCCCGATCGGAATGGCCGACGACATCGCATTCGCCCCCGACGGCACCATGGCCTGGACCGGATTCCTGGCCGGCGATCTTTATTCGCGCAAGGGCGACGGCCCGATCAAGAAACTCGCTTCAGGCCTTCCCGGCATCAACTCGCTCGCCTTCCGCAAGGACGGCAGGCTGTACGCCACCACCGTCTTCCTCGGCGACACGCTCTATGAGATCGACGTCGAGGGCGTCAAACCGCCGCGCCAGATCATGGAGAAGATGGGCGGCCTCAACGGCTTCGAGTTCGGTCCCGACGACAAGCTCTACGGTCCGCTCTGGTTCAAGGGACAGGTCGCAAAGGTCGACGTCGACAAGGCCGAGCTGACCGTCGTCGCGGACGGCTTCAAGGTCCCGGCCGCGGTGAACTTCGATTCCAAGGGCGATCTCTGGGTAGTCGACACCGCGCTCGGCCAGCTCGTTCGGGTCGATCCCAAGTCGGGCGCCAAGACCATGGTCGCACAATTGAAGCCGTCGCTGGACAATCTCGCGATCGACGACAAGGACCGAATCTACGTCTCCAACATGGCCGATAACGGCATCCAGGAGGTCGATCCGGCGACCGGCCAGGCGCGGCAGGTGATCATCGGCAAGCTCGCCTTGCCCGGCGGCATCGGCGTCACGTCAGAGAACGGCAAGGATACGATCCACGTCGCCGACGTGTTCGCCTATCGCACGGTGGACGGCGCGACCGGCGAGGTCACCGAGAAGGCGCGCATGCACGCCGCCGGCGTCACGCTCGAATATCCGATGAGCGCAACGGCGAAGGGCAACGATGTGGTCCTATCGAGCTGGTTCACCGGCACGGTGCAGGTGATCGACGGCAAGACCGGGGCCACCCGCGACATGCTGCACGGCTTCAAGGCGCCGCACGACGCGCTCGTGCTCGCGGACGGCAGCATCCTGGTGGCCGAGTTCGGCACCAAATCGCTGGTCCGCGTCAGCGGCGAGCACGGCAAGGATCGCACCACACTGATCGGCGGCCTCGAGGGCCCGGTCGGGCTCGTCGCTGGATCGCGTGGCGAGGTCTATCTCACCGAAGCCTTTTCCGGCGTGATCTCGATGATCGAGAGCAACGGCGAAAAGACAGTCGTCGCCAAGGACCTGAAAATGCCCGAAGGCATCGCCCGCGCCAGAGACGGCAAGCTGATCGTAGCGGAGGTCGGCGCCAAACGGTTGATCGAAATCGTGCCGGAGACCGGCACGGTTACCGAGATCGCGGCCAATCTTCCAATCGGCCTCGTGGGTGCACCCGGAGGACTGCCGACGCACATTCCGACAGGCGTCGGCATCGGGGAATCCGGCACGATCTATTTCTCTTCTGACATCGAGAACGCGATCTACAAGCTCACGAAGAAATAGGTCGCCGCAGTAAGTTCGCCAACAACCCGCAAAACAAACCGCCCCGGAGAGGTTGACATCTCCGGGGCGGCTTGTTGCTTCAGGCTTCGAATGCCGACGATCAGTTCAGCTTCCGCTTCGACACCGGCGCCTCGAACTGGGCGATCTCCGCGGTCTGCGGCGCCTTGCCGTTGAAGGTCAGCACGTTGCCTTCGGAGGAGATCGCAACGTTGTCGCCGTCCTTGACGTCGCCGGCCAGGATCATCTCGGCGAGCGGATCCTGGACGTGACGCTGGATCACGCGCTTCAGCGGCCGTGCGCCGTAGGCGGGATCCCAGCCCTTGGCGGCGAGCCAGTCGCGGCCCGCAGCGTCGAGCGTCAGCACGATCTTGCGATCGATCAAAAGCTTTTGCAGCCGTGCGAACTGGATCTCGACGATCCGGCCCATCTCGCTCCTCTGCAAGCGATGGAACAGGATGATCTCATCGACGCGGTTCAAGAACTCTGGCCTGAAGTGCGCCCGCACCATGCCCATCACCTGCTCGCGCACGGCCGAGGTATCCTCGCCCTCCGGCTGGTTCACCAGAAACTCCGAACCGAGGTTCGAGGTCATGATGATCAGCGTGTTGCGGAAGTCGACGGTGCGGCCCTGGCCGTCGGTGAGGCGGCCGTCGTCGAGCACCTGCAACAGCACGTTGAACACGTCGGGATGCGCCTTCTCGATCTCGTCGAACAGCACGACCTGGTAGGGCCGGCGCCGCACCGCTTCGGTGAGCGCACCGCCCTCGTCATAACCGACATAGCCCGGAGGCGCGCCGATCAGCCGCGAGACCGAGTGCTTCTCCATGTACTCGGACATGTCGAGGCGGACCATCGCGGTCTCGTCGTTGAACAGATACTCGGCGAGCGCTTTCGTCAGCTCGGTCTTGCCGACGCCGGTGGGCCCGAGGAACATGAACGAGCCGGTCGGCCGGTTCGGGTCCTGCAGCCCCGCGCGCGAACGGCGAACGGCGGTCGCGACCGCACGCACGGCCTCGGCCTGGCCGACGACGCGCTTGCCGAGCGAGTCCTCCATCCGCAGGAGCTTGTCTTTCTCGCCTTCGAGCATCTTGTCGACGGGCACGCCGGTCCAGCGCGAGACCACCTGCGCGATGTGGTTGGCGGTGACCGCCTCCTCCATCATCTCGCCGGAGTTCTCCTTGGCCTCGATCTCCGCAAGCTGCTTTTCCAATTCGGGGATCCGGCCATAGGCCAGCTCGCCGGCCTTCTGGAATTCACCGCGCCGTTGTGCGTTGGCAAGTTCAACCCGCAAGCCGTCGAGCTCGGCCTTCAGTTTCTGAGCGTCGGAGAGCTTGTTCTTCTCCGCGCTCCAGCGTGCGGTGAGCGCCGCGGACTTCTCCTCGAGATCGGCCAGCTCCTTCTCCAGCGTCTGCAGGCGGCTCTTCGACCCGGCATCGCTTTCTTTCTTCAACGCTTCCTGTTCGATCTTCAGCCGGATGATTTCCCGATCCATCGAATCCAGCTCTTCCGGCTTGGAATCGACCTGCATCTTGAGCCGCGCGGCCGCCTCGTCCATGAGGTCGATGGCCTTGTCCGGCAGGAAGCGGTCGGTGATGTAGCGGTTGGACAGGGTCGTGGCGGCGACCAGCGCGGAATCGGTGATCCGCACGCCGTGGTGCTGCTCGTATTTGTCCTTCAGCCCGCGCAGAATGGAGATCGTATCCTCGACCGAGGGCTCGCTGACGAAGATCGGCTGGAATCGCCGCGCCAGCGCCGCGTCCTTTTCGACGTGCTTCTGGTACTCGTCGAGCGTGGTGGCGCCGATGCAGTGCAGCTCGCCGCGGGCGAGCGCAGGCTTGAGCAAATTGGACGCGTCCATCGCGCCATCGCCCTTACCAGCGCCGATCAGCGTGTGCATCTCGTCGATGAACAGGACGAAATTACCATCGCTCCCGGTCACCTCCTGCAGCACGGCCTTCAGCCGCTCCTCGAACTCGCCGCGATATTTTGCACCTGCAATCAGCGAGCCGAGGTCGAGCGACAGCAGCTTCTTGTCCTTCAGGCTCTCCGGCACGTCACCGTTGACGATGCGCAGCGCCAAGCCCTCGGCGATGGCGGTCTTGCCGACGCCGGGTTCGCCGATCAGGACGGGATTGTTCTTGGTCCGGCGCGACAGCACCTGGATCGTGCGGCGGATCTCCTCGTCGCGGCCGATGACCGGGTCGAGCTTGCCGTCGCGCGCCGCCTGAGTGAGGTCGCGGGCATATTTCTTCAGCGCGTCATACGCGTTCTCGGCCGTGGCGGAGTCCGCCGTTCGGCCCTTGCGCAGCGCTTCGATCGCCGCGTTGAGGTTTTGCGGGGTGACGCCGCCCTTGGCCAGGATCGCGCCCGCCTCGCTGGTCTTCTCCAGCGCCAGGCCGAGCAGCAGCCGCTCGACGGTGACAAAGCTGTCGCCGGCCTTCTCGCCAGCCTTTTCGGCGGCGTCGAAGGTGCGCGCGAGTTCGGGCGCCAGATAGATCTGGCCGGCTCCGCCGCCAGAGACCTTCGGCACCTTGTTCAGGGCGTCCTCGGTCGCCTTCAGGATTGCGCGGGAATTGCCGCCGGCGCGGTCGATCAGGCCGGCAGCGAGGCCTTCATTGTCGTCCAGCAGCACCTTCAGGACGTGCAGGGTCGAAAACTGCTGGTGCCCTTCGCGCACCGCAAGCGACTGCGCGGACTGGACGAAGCCTCTGGAGCGTTCGGTATATTTTTCGATGTTCATTTCGTGGTCTTTCCCTCGGCCTGCCCCTGGAGCCCTCAAAGGCACTCCAAACGGCATCTTCATTGGGTTTCCGATTACCGCATTGACGTTTCTCAACCGGCAACGGTCGTTATCAGCCGGCGCTGGCGCCGGCCTGACCCAGATGTGGGAAGCGAGGCCTCGGACCGGAAGAGGCGAGTTCACAATTTCGTGCGCGGATCCGCCCGCTTGGCGCCGGTGGGCCGAATCCCCTAAGTAGCGGCATGACACCCAGCGCAATGACAATCAGCCAGACCGCCGAGATCACCGGGCTCTACCGCTACCCGATCAAGGGCCTGACGCCGGAGGCCCTGCCCCGCGTCTCCCTGCGAGCCGGCCAGACCCTGCCCGCCGACCGCCGCTACGCCATCGAGAACGGCCCGAGCGGCTTCGATCCGGAAGCACCGCAGTGGAAGCCGAAGATCCAGTTCCTGATGCTGGCGCGGAATGAGCGGCTAGCTTCGCTCGACAGCCGGTTCGAGGACGCGACCAATTGCCTGACCATCCGCAAGGACGGCCAGATCGTCGCCAGCGGCGATCTCGAGACCGCCGCCGGGCGCGCCGCCATCGAGGACTATTTCAGGGAAAATTTTCAGCCGGAGCTGAAGGGCCCGCCCAAGATCCTGTCCGGCCGCGACCACAGCTTTTCAGACGTCGCCCGCAAGGTCGTGTCCATCATCAATCTCGACAGCGTCCGCGCGCTCGAGACCATGCTCGGCGGCGCCGCCGTCCACCCGCTACGCTTCCGCGCCAATCTCTACGTGAAGGGCTGGCCGGCCTGGTCCGAGCTCGACCTCGTCGGCCAGACGCTCGCGATCGGACAGGCCCGGCTGCAAGTGGTCAAGCGCATCAAGCGCTGCCCGGCCACCAATGTCGACCCTGATACCGCCAAGCGCGATCTCGAAATCCCCGCCACGCTCTCGAGCAATCTCGGCCACATGGACTGCGGCATCTATGCCGAGGTGATCGCTGAAGGCGACATCGGCGTGGGCGACGCGGTTGCATTGGAACAGCCGAAGCTGGTGTGACGCTGCGCGCTGGCCCCGCTCCGCCATTGCGAGCGAAGCGAAGCAATCCAGGAATGCGCCCGCGGAGACAGTCTGGATTGCTTCGTCGCTTCGCTCCTCGCAATGACGGCCGTCAGTTCGGCATCACATACGCATAGATCCGGCCGCGCGAGACCGGTGCTTCGCGAACGCGGTTGCCGTTGTTGCCGGAGATCATGATCGGATTGCCCTGCGCGTCGACACCGGTGATGATGCCGACATGACCGCCCCGGCCACCACGCGACATCACTGCGATGGCGCCGACCTGCGGACCGGACACGCGCGTGCCGTAATGCGCGAACGAATTCGCCATGTCGGAGCCGGTGCCACGATGACCGGTCTTTTCGAGCACCATGTTCATGAAGCGCGCGCACCACAGGCTACCGCGACCGGTCGGATTGCCGCCGACATAGCGGCGTGCCTCGGACACGAGGCCCGACCCACCGCCGAAGCCGCCGCCGCTCGTCGCGCTATTGGCCATGCCGCCGTCATTCGCGTTAGTGGCTATCCCACCTCCACGCCTCATAATTCGACGGCTGGCGCGCGTGGTCATCTCACCGCTGGTAACCATTCCAGCGTTGCCGCTCATGGCCATTCCACGGCTGCCGCTCATGGCCATTCCACCACTGCCGCTCATAGCCGTTCCAGCGCTGCCGCTTATGGCGATGCCGCCGCTATTGGCGTTCGGATCATAGCTGGCGAAGGTGTTGCCGAAGCCGTTCGCCTGCAATTGCGCCGCGCCGCGCTCGAAGCGCGAGCCGCGTGCATGCCGGTAATGATGATGTCTGCTGGCGTGATGCGCGTAAGCGTGCCGCTCTGCGCTATGACGATGAGGTCGTGCTGACGCCGGAGAAGTGAAGGCGGCGAACGCCGCGAAGAAAACAGCCAGCGCAACGACACAGCGCGACAGGCGAGACGCAAACAACTCGAACATTCTTCATCCTTCGTTGACACCCCACTTCCCCGTCGGCCCGTGCGGTGGCCGACATCCGCGGGCTGTATCAGTATCCTGATGTGGCGAGAACAAGACGCGGCCCCTAAGAATTTGGACGATGATTAATAAGTGCTACCATCGTATGCGCTGACCGCAGGACGGCATTCCAAAGCCGCAGCCACCTCAGGGAGAAAACCGGATGCCTCACGCCCTCACGAAGGACAATTGTCGACTCTATTTCGAAGAAGCGGGCACGGGCACGCCGATTATTTTTCTGCACGAATTCGCGGCCGACTACACCAATTGGGAGCCGCAGATGCGCTACTTCTCGCGCGGCCATCGCTGCATCACCTATTCCGCACGCGGCTACACGCCATCGGACGTGCCTGATGGCGAGGTCTACCGCTACACGCATTTCTACACCGATGCGCTCGCGGTGCTCGATCATCTGAAGATCGATCGCGCGCACTTCGTCGGCCTCTCGATGGGCGCCTATTCGTCGCTCCAGATCGGGCTCAACGCGCCCCAACGTGCGCTGTCGATGACGCTCGCCGGCGTCGGCTCGGGCTCGGAGATCGAGAACCTCGACGCTTGGCGCCAGCAGTGCCGCGCCAACGCGGAGCAATTCGAGATGCTCGGCTCAGCCGAAGTCGCAAAAGTCACGCGCGAGGCGCCGAGCCGGATTCCCTTCCTGGTGAAGGACCCGCGCGGTCACGCCGATTTCTATGCCGCCCTGGCGCGGCACGACGCCAAGGGATCAGCGCGGACGATGCGCGGCTTCCAGGCCGGCCGTCCCTCGATCTTTACGATGACGGACGCGATCAGAGCGGCCACGACGCCGGCACTCATCATCTGCGGCGACGAGGACGATCCGTGCGTGGGCGCAAGCCTGTTTCTGAAGAAGCATCTGCCGGCGGCAGGGCTCGCCATGTTTCCAAAGTCCGGCCACGTCCTCAATCTCGAAGAGCCAGCGCTGTTCAACGAAACGGTGGAACGGTTCGTCACGCTGGTGGAAGCGGGAAGATGGCCGGTGCGCGACCCGAGGTCACTGGCGGCGCATTAGCGCGAAGGCGTCACCAGGTACTGGGTCGCGTAGATGGGGTAACGGGCCGGCCTACTTCCTGCCGCCCCGCGTCAGCAGAAACACGCCCTGCTCGCCGAACAGATTCCACACCCACCAAGGCATCCGCAGCCGCAGCGGACGGCCGTAGAGGTCGAGCGCCTCGGCACGTTCCATCTTGACGTCGATCGCGTCGCAGAGCTCGACGAAATCCTTGATGGTGCAGAAATGGATGTTGGCGGTGTCATACCAGCTTGCCGGCAGGTTCTCCGTGCGCGGCATGTGGCCGCCGATCAGGAGCTGGAGCCGCATCTTCCAGAAGCCGAAATTCGGGAACGACACGATGGCGCGGCGGCCGATGCGCAGCAAATTCTCCAGCACCACTTTCGGCTGCCGCGTCGCCTGCAACGTCTGCGACAGGATCACGTAGTCGAAGGCGTCATCCGGATAATTCACGAGGTCGGTGTCGGCATCGCCCTGCACCACCGCAAGACCCTTGGCGACGCAGCGGTTGACGCCCTCGCGCGACAGCTCGATGCCGCGGCCGTCGACGCCGCGGGTTTCCAGCAGTTGGAGCAGGTCGCCCTCGCCGCAGCCGACGTCGAGCACCTTCGAGCCCGGCTTGACCATGTTGGCCACCAGCACATGGTCCGCGCGAAAATCACCGGGCTGCCCGGTCGCAAGGCCGCCCAGCGGCAACGCTTCCTGTACAGACATGACTAGCCGTCCTTAAGCATTATTGGCGGTGAGCCCGCGCGCCTTGCCTGCCGATTGCAGGAAGGCGCGGGAGATATCAAGGAATTCGGGCACGTCGAGCAGGAAGGCGTCGTGACCGCGATCGGTCTCGATTTCGGCGAACGACACCCGCGCGCTCGACGCATTCAGCGCGTGCACCAGCGCGCGCGATTCCGAGGTCGGGAACAGCCAGTCGCTGGTGAAGGAGACCACGCAGAAGCGGGTCTGGATTCCCGCGAACGCCTTCGCCAGCACACCGCCGTGGTCGGCGGCGATGTCGAAATAGTCCATCGCGCGGGTCAGATAGAGATAGGAGTTGGCGTCGAAGCGCTCGACGAAGGACGAGCCCTGGTAGCGCAGATAGGACTCAACCTGGAAGTCGGCGTCGAAAGAGAAAGTCGGCAGCTCGCGGTCCTGCATGCGCCGCCCGAATTTTCGATGCAGCGCGGCGTCGGAGAGATAGGTGATGTGCGCCGCCATCCGGGCGACAGCGAGGCCACGATGCGGATGGATACCTCGATCGGCATAGCCGCCATGGTGCCAGTCGGGGTCGGCCATCACCGCCTGACGGCCAAGCTCGTGGAACGCGATGTTCTGCGCCGAGTGTCGTGTCGAGCAGGCAATCGCCAGCGCGGAGAACACGCGACTCGGATACGCCGCAGTCCATTGCAGCACTTGCATGCCGCCCATCGAGCCGCCGACGACCGCGAACAGCGTGTCGATGCCGAGCCGGTCGATCAGCATCGCCTGCGCGCGCACCATGTCGGGGATGGTGATGACGGGGAAATCGAGCCCCCAAACCTTGCCGGTCGCGGGATTGATCGAGGCCGGGCCGGTCGAGCCCATGCAGCCGCCGATCACGTTGGAGCAGATGATAAAATATTCGTTGGGATCGAGCGGCCGGCCGGGGCCGACCAAGGTCTCCCACCAGCCGGGCTTGCCGGTGACAGGGTGCACGTTGGCGACGTGCTGGTCGCCGGTCAGCGCATGGCAGATCAGGATCGCGTTGGAGCGATCGGCATTCAGCTCGCCGTAGGTCTGGTAGGCGATCTGGAACGGGCTGAGATCGACCCCGCAGTCGAGCCGCAGCGGCTGCTCCGAGCCGAACTGCGCGACGTGCGAACTCGGATGATCCACCTCGTGCGACCGCTCGTCGGCGGTGATCGCGGGACTCGGAATGGACTGGACGCCAACCATCTGACCATCGACCTCGTTTGCGATCGTAGAAGTGACCGCATTGACATCAGGCCATGAAAAACCCGGCCTGAACGATAGGTTCGGCCGGGATCGAAAGCGTCCCCGGCCTGTTTAGCGAGTTTTTTAACGTGGCTGCAAGCCGGCCGGCTCAAATGACCACGGAACGGGTAAAAACTACCGTCTTGGACGGTTTTCGTCAAGTCACGGCCCGGATCAGCCAAATTCGCCTGTCGCGCCACGGGCGGAAAGGGCCCGATTTCTCTTTGCATTTCTCTTTGCTTTCGCAGCCCCGACTGCCTAATCAGGATATCCATCACAGCGGTGACGGCTCGACTGATCCGCATTGGAAAGCCTCTCAGCAGCACCTGTCAGACATGTCCCAACGTCCGCCCGCGCCACCATCACTCCAGGAATTGCGTAAGGAGATCGACGCGATCGACGAAGGCATGCATCGCCTGCTGATGCAACGCGGCGACATCATCGACCGCCTGATCCAGGTGAAGCAGACCCAGGAGGTCGGCTCGGCGTTCCGCCCGGCACGCGAGGCCTCCATGATGCGCGACCTCGTGCAGCGTCATCGCGGCATCCTGCCGCTCGACACGGTCGAGAGCATCTGGCGCGTCATCATCGCGACCTTCACCTATGTCCAGGCCCCGTTCTCGGTCCACGCCGACATCTCGGCGAGCGAGCCGGCCATGCGCGATTCCGCGCGATTCCATTTCGGCTTCACCGTGCCTTACGTCGCGCATTTCAGCGCGCAGGCGGCGGTCGAGGCCGTCGCGAAGTCCAAGGGCGATCTGGCGCTGGTCTCGGCGACCTCGAGCCGCACGCCGTGGTGGCTGTCGCTGGAAGAAGCTGGCGCGCCAAAGATCATCGCGCGGCTGCCCTTCGTCGAGCGCGCCGACCATCCGGCGGCGTTGCCCGTGTTCGCGGTCTCGCGCGTCGCCGACAGCGCGCTGGTGACGGAGGTCGAGACCTTCAGCGTACGCGTCTCTGGGTGGAATGCGGAGGTCGCGCGCGCCCTGTCGCCGCTCGCCGAGATCGTGGCGGTGCCCGACACCGCCTTCGACGGCGCCGCGCTGCTGGTCTCGGTCACCGCGACAAGCAGCATCGACAAGATCAAGGCTGCCCTGATCGAAGCGGGGGCCTCGGTGCGCTCCACGGCCCTCGTCGGCAGCCACGCAACGCGCTATACGGTGCCCCCGACCGGGTCGAAATCGTAAGTCGCGAACCGCTTAAGCCCACTCCGGAGTTGAAGATGTCCCGCCCCGTGCCGAATCCCGGCATTCTCGATATTGCGCCCTACACGCCCGGCAAGACCCCGGTGGCAGAGCCTGGCCGCAAGG
This sequence comes from Bradyrhizobium sp. 187, assembly GCF_023101005.1. NCBI lineage: Bacteria > Pseudomonadati > Pseudomonadota > Alphaproteobacteria > Hyphomicrobiales > Nitrobacteraceae > Bradyrhizobium > Bradyrhizobium sp. 187. Next base: position 787,768 of record NZ_CP064693.1, on the reverse strand, counting down.
TGTTCAAGCTCTCGGCCAACGAGACGCCGTTCGGGCCCTCGCCGAAGGCGATCGAGGCGTTCAAGCAGGTGGCGGATCATCTGGAAGACTATCCGGAAGGAACCTCGCGCGTGCTGCGCGAAGCAATCGGGCGCACCTTCGGGCTCGATCCCAACCGCGTCATCTGCGGCGCCGGCTCGGACGAGATCCTCAACCTGCTCGCCCACACCTATCTCAGCCACGGTGACGAGGCGATCTCGACCACGCACGGCTTTCTGGTCTATCCGATCGCGACCATGGCGGTCGGCGCGAAGAATGTCATCGCGGCCGAGAAGAACCTCACCTGCGATGTCGACGCCATCCTCAAGGCGGTGACGCCGAAGACAAAGCTGGTCTGGCTCGCCAACCCCAACAATCCGACCGGCACCTATGTGCCGTTCGACGAGGTCAAGCGCCTGCGCGCCGGCCTGCCCTCGCACGTGCTGCTGGTGCTGGACGCAGCCTATTGCGACTACGTCTCGCGCAACGATTACGAGATGGGGATCGAGCTGGTCGCGACCACCGAAAACACGGTGGTGACCCACACCTTCTCCAAGATCCATGGTCTTGCGGCGCTGCGCATCGGCTGGATGTTCGGCCCCGAGCACATCATCGACGCGGTCAACCGCATCCGGGGTCCCTTCAACGTGTCGACGCCGGCCATGTACGCCGCCGTTGCCGCGATCGAGGACACAGCGCACCAGGCCATGTCGAAGCATTTCACCGAGACCTGGCGCAACTGGCTCGCCGAGGAGATCGGCAAGCTCGGGCTGAAGGTGACGCCGAGCGTCGCCAATTTCGTGCTGATCCACTTCCCGACCGAGGGCAAGACCTCGGACGCAGCCGACGCCTTCCTCACCAAGCGCGGGCTGGTGCTGCGCGGCTTGAAGAACTACGGCCTGCCGCATTCGCTGCGCATGACCATCGGCACCGAGGAGGCCAACCGCCTCGTCGTCGAGGGCCTGCGCGACTTCATGGCCGGACGATGAGCGCGACCCCGCACTTCCAGCGCGTCGCGCTGATCGGCTTCGGCCTGATCGGGGGCTCGATCGCACGCGCCGCGAAGCTCCAGGGTCTGGCTTCCGAGATCGTCACCACCGCGCGCTCGGAGAAGACGCGCGCACGCGTGATGGAGCTCGGCATCGTCGATCAGGTCGTCGCGACCAATGCGGAAGCCGTGAAGGACGCCGATCTCGTCATCCTCTGCATTCCCGTCGGCGCCTGCGGCCCGGTGGCGCAGGAGATCTCCGCGCATCTCAAACCCGGCGCGATCATCTCCGACGTCGGCTCGGTCAAGGGCGCCATCGTCAGGGATATGGCGCCGCACCTGCCGGAAGGCGTCCATTTCGTGCCGGCGCATCCCGTCGCAGGCACCGAGCATTCGGGTCCCGATTCCGGCTTCGCCGAGCTCTTCATCAACCGCTGGTGCATCCTCACCCCGCCGGAGGGCGTTGATGCGGCTGCCACCGATCGCCTGCGCGCGTTCTGGGCGGCGATGGGTGCCAAGGTCGAGATCATGACGCCGGATCATCATGATCTCGTGCTCGCGATCACCAGCCATCTGCCGCATCTGATCGCCTACACCATCGTCGGCACCGCCGACGAGCTGGCGCAGGTGACGGAGTCAGAGGTCATCAAGTTCTCCGCCGGCGGCTTTCGCGACTTCACGCGCATCGCCGCCTCCGATCCGACGATGTGGCGCGACGTCTTCCTCGCCAACAAGGAAGCCGTGCTGGAGATGCTCGGCACCTTCACTGAGGATCTGGCAAAGCTCACCCGCGCAATCCGCCGCGGCGATGGCGAGGCGCTGTTCGACCACTTCACCCGCACCCGCGCCATCCGCCGCGGCATTGTCGAAATCGGCCAGGATTCGGCCGCGCCCGATTTCGGCCGGCCGCATGCGCAGCTCGGCAACAAGCCGTAGCACCGAAGTGGCCCGGATGGAGCGCAGGCGTAATCCGGGACTTCCGTCGCTTGAGGCAGGATTCCCGGATCGCGCTTCTCTCCATCCGGGCTACGAGCCTGCGTGGCTCCGTGACTAGAATGGGTAGTACCGGATCTGCGTCATGACGACGTTGTCGTCGGTCTTCGGCGCGCCGCCGACGCCGGCGAACGCGAACCGTTGCGTGTAGGAATATTGCAGGCCGGCTTTGAGCGTGCCGAAATTGCCTTGGTAGATGGTGTCGTAGATCCCGGCCGTGATCTGCCGAACCTCCCTGGTGTTGCCGTTGCAGGTCGCGCCCGCCGAGTTTTCGGTGAAGCAGCCGGTGTTGTTGTAGAGCGGATTGCCGTAGCCGAACGGCACCGTTCCAACATTGGCGAAATTCGCCTTGGCCTTTTCGAGGCCTGCATAGGAGTAGACATCGAGGCTGGGCGTCGCGTGCCAGATCAGGCCGACGGCGGCCGCCGTGATCGTCAGCGGGAGGAGGGTGCCGTCCTGCGCCACCGCCGCGTCGGCGAACGGTGTTGCCGTGAAGCGGCCCAGCACGCCGTGCGAGCCATAGAGCTGAAGATCGAGGGTTTTCGGAATCAGCTCGACGAAGATGTGTCCGCCGAAGCTTCCGGTGTCGTAGGGGTGGTTGGCGTTGTTGAAACGGTCGAACAGCTGGCGGTAGAGCGCCCACCCCTCGACATGCAACTTATAGGGCCCGAGCCTTGGGTCCCAGGCGGCCTTGACCGTGACGTCGGGCACCTGATTCAGGCAAGAAATCCCGGAACGGATTCGAAGTCGATCACGCCGGGCGCATCGACGCCACGAGGATCGATGCCGGACTTGGTCGGCGCGTTCAGCGACCAGGATTGCCCGGCGAGGAAGTGAAGACCGAGATCGCTGCGGTCCAGTTCCAGGCTGAGCTGCCGCATGCGCGGATTGAACGAGTTGGTCGCAACCGAGCTCGCCGTCTGAGCCGCACCTTCGAAATCGATCTCGCCATAACCCGCGAGGTGCGTGTCGGCATCGGCATTGCCCTCGGCCAGCACCGAGAACCTGCTCTGGCGTGCCGAGAAGCGCGTTTCCGGGATGTTGAAGTTGCGGCTCTGCTGATAGGGGATGAAGTTGTAGACCGAGCCGGTATCGGAAGCGAGATTCCGCGAGCGGTAGACGCCGGTGAGATCGACCCAGCCACCGAAGGTCAACGTCACGCCCTTGTAGCAGACCTTGCCGGCCGCACATGGATCGGCGGCGAGCGCCTTGTAACTTGCTGGTAACTGAACGGCCTTCGCCTGCGCTTCACCCTGTCGCGTCTTGCGCGCCTCGGAGTCCACGCGCTGCTGGAGCTCCTTCAGCTTCGCCTTCAGCGAGTGGATTTCGGTTGTGACATTGTCGTCGGCATGCGCCTGCCCTGAACAGGCAGCGAGAATACCCAGCATCAGTCCGCAATTGATGATCCGCATTTGAAGCTTCCTCCATTTGGGAAGCGGATTGGATTCCGCGCGCCATCTCCGGCGCATGCATGCTTCCCTGGTGTGGAGTGATTTGAATGCGGCTGCGGTTATTCGCGGCGCCGTGCATCTTGTGCATCACGTTTTCCTGACGATCCTGTTCGGAATATTTTCGTTGGCTGTCGATCCGCACGCGCGACTGTCGCGATTGTCCAAGGCAACTTTTCGAGGCCTCGTTCAAGGCAACGCGCATTGGGCCCGGCCGGGACATGACCGGGCCCAGTTCGCGACGGGCAAGTGGTGGATGGCGGCTATTTGCCCTTGGTCGCGCGCATCACCATTGGGCGCGGTGATTTCGGCGAGGGGACGAAGGCCATCGTCTCCCGCGTCGTCGGATTCGAGACGTTGCGATCACCGTTCGGATACATCGAGGCGTATGCTGCCGGCTCCTGCAACTGCCATTGCCACTGCGCAAACGCGGGCGTCGCGAGCGTGGTCGAGATGGCGATACCGGCAATGAACAGCCTGGACTTGGTCATGATATCTCTCCTGCCTGGGCGACCGCATCATCGTGCGGCCGACATGGAGAGAGAGCGGAGTTTGCGGCTCGGCATTCCCGGCCGGTCATCACGATCCGGCGAAGCGGCCGTGAGTTCAGCTCGTAACCCGCATGGAGGGAGTTACGACAGCTGAGGGCGATGAATGGAGAGAGGAGACTCTGAATCCATCCTACTGCTTCGCGCTACGGCTAATCTTTCCCGGCTTGAACAGCTCGAGGTCGATGGCCTGTCCCATCGCCAGATATCCGGTGCGGTTGGGATGAAGCTTGTCGCCGGCGCCACCAGTCGTGCTTTCGGGAACGAACTCCGGCTTGAGGCCACCCGAGGCCGGATCGAGCGTCGCCCGATCAAAATCGATTACACCGTCGAATGTCCCCGAGCTACGGATGAATGCGTTGAGCGCCTTGCGCTTGTCATCCTGCTCGGGAAAACCATGTGCCGCGCTGGTGCTACCCAATGCCGAAACGACGGTGGCGCCGATGATCCGGGCTTGCGGCCATTTCGCACGTAGCCTCGCGACACGATCCTTCATCGCGGCGATGACTTGGTCGGCGGTAAAATTGCCGTTCTTGCTGAAATCGTTGATACCTTCCAGCCAGATCAGGCTCGATATGCCGGACAGCGACAGCACGTCACGCTCGAGCCGCTGGCCCGAAGCGGGGCCGCCCGCGTACGGTTTGTCGGGACCATATTCGGCCGGGCCTGCGATTTGGTTGCCACCGATGCCGCCATTCACTACGGCAACCTTGTTGCCGTAGACTGCCTTCAGGCGACGCGACAGCACGTTGGGCCAGCGATCGTCGCCATTCATGGTTGAGGCGGTCCCGTCGGTAATCGAATCCCCAAACGCCATGATGGCGAAGGCATCGGCAGGCGCAGTCATCTCGATCGCATCGAGGAAGAACCATGACGCAGTCGCATAGGGGAAGGAAGCCTCGTCTTCCAGGGCGCCCTTCGCGCCGGCGCCGGGCGCACTGACATAGGAGGTGGTCAGCGCTTTGGCGTGCCAGGTCATCGGGCCGCTCTGGCCGGCGACATGAAAACTGACCGCAAGCCGGCGGCCGGCGAGGTCATCGGGCCGCTTTGCAAACGGCAGCGCGATCGCATCGCTCCAGACCGAATTCCCCGGCGACACCGTAACGGAAGCCGTGCCGGCGAACGTAACCGGAATGTTGGAGCCGCGGATCAACGCGGCACTGCCCGACTGCAGGCCGACGTAAACGCCGTCAAACGTGACGGGTTTGGTGCCGAAGGCGTTGCTGAGCCGGATGCGGGCCTGACGGCCCCAGATATCCGGCCGCACGATCAGGCGAAAGGTCTGGTCCCGCGCACCGGCCGCAGGCTCGGGAAACGCGAATTTCTGTTCGGGCTGGGCTGACGGATTGCCGACGGGGTATGGGCCCTGAACCGCGCCCGTCCAGGACACCACCCAATGTTCGCTATCCTTTGCGGTTGCGGTCTGAAGCGAGGCAACGAGCAGCGATGCTGCCACGAGACAATTCAACGCGCGCATTGTTTCCCCCGAACCCCAGATAATTTGGGCGCGGCCTTAGAGCCGTCAGTTGGTCTTCAATAGGGCGGCAGAACGCTACCTGTCCAGACGCACTGTCGCACTCCTCGCCCGACGCAGGAGAGGACCTCGCAGGTTGCGTCACCGGCGCCGACAAGAAGCTCTTCGCAGAAACGATCTGTTCACAGTTTCGAACGCATCAGACGGACCGAGCTGTCCGCCCGGCAGGTTTATGAATTCACGACCTAATACAGCGGCGGGATCTGGCCGACCTTGACCGGGCCGAGCAGCACGGCGCCGTCGACGAACTTCAGCGGGAAGCTGCGAGCCTTCTTGCCTTCCAGCGTGCTCTCGGTGCCGATCGAATTGATGCCGGCGGCAACGCCTGCATTGGCGTTCTGCTTGATGACCTTGCCGAGGCCGGGAACGGCACGGTCGAGCGCACCGAACAGATTGTTGAGGTCCTGCGACTTCACGCCGGGCGCGACGCGATCGAGGGTCGCCTGCGGCACCCCCTCCTGCAGCATCTTCTCGATGCCGAGCGCGGGGATCACGCGCTCCAGGCCCGTCACGGTCATCTGCAATTCGCCATCGAGGCGGCCGTTTGCCGAGAGCCCGAGCGTGCCGGCCGCAACCGCGATCATCTCGCCCTGCTGGATGCGGGACTGCACGATCTCGATATGGCCGCCGGCGGCCTGGATCTCGCGGAAGCGCTGCGGCCACGGCTTTGGCGTGAGATCGGACAGTCCGGTGATCTTCGCCCGCGTGTCGGCCTCGAACGGCTCGGCGAGCAGCGGATGAACGCCCTGGACGCTGCCCTGCGCGATCTGGAGCACGGTCTCGATCACGGGATGATCGGACGGAGATCCATCCGCAAGGCGTCCATGCAGCTCGACCTGTTTTGCGCGCGCGAGCGGCACCTGCATGCTGCCGTCGACACGATTGACGGTCGGCTCCTCGAACACGATGGAAGCGCGCTCCGGCACGGCGGGCAGGCCGACCACACTGCTGCGACCCTTGCTCCAGTTCACCACGAAGGTGCTCTGCGTGACGCCGTCAGTGAGCGTCGCGGGTGCGGTAAATTCGGCGATGACGCGCTTGGGATCGTAGACTTGGGCGACGACCAGGATGTTGTCGAGCTTCGCCGTGAACGGCGTCTTGCTGGCGTTCTGCGACACCAGGGCGACGCTGGCGCCCGAACACCGGACCTCGAAGCGGAAGGGGAAGCCCGCGATCGAGCGCTTGGCGCAATCATAGACGCGGCCGGATTTGGCCTCCTGCGCGCGCCAGGCATCGGCGGCGATTTCGGCCTGCGACGCCGCATAGAACCAGAAGCAGCTCCACGCCACCGCGAGGATCAGGAGGATGACAGGGGCGATGAAAAGGCCCCAGCGGGAGCGCCGGCGTGCGGCAACGGTCATATCGGACATGCGGCGACCCTTTGACCCCTGATTTTGTCAAATGTAAGCGAGGTTGGCGTGCTCCGAAAGGCGGAGAATTCGCTTCGCTTGGGAGCGCGGTTCTGGTAGCCGTGCCCGAAATGTCGGAAATCACCCTCCCCTCCGTCACCACAGCCAAAGGCGACCTCTGGGTGTTCGGCTACGGCTCGCTGATGTGGCGGCCGGGTTTCGAATTCGAGGAGCGCGTCCCCGCGCGGCTGGTCGGCGAGCACCGCGCGCTCTGTGTCTATTCCTTCGTCCACCGTGGCACGCCGGAGAAGCCGGGTCTGGTGCTCGGCCTCGACCGCGGCGGCGCCTGCCGCGGCATCGCCTTCCGCGTCGCCGAAAAGAACCGCGCCGACGTCGTCGCCTATCTGCGCGCGCGCGAGCAGGTGACGTCGGTCTATCGCGAAGTCATGCGCTCGGTGTGGCTGGAGAACGATGCGCGGCAGCGCGTCTCCGCGCTCGCCTATGTCGTCGACCGCGGCCATGTGCAATATGCCGGTCGGCTGTCGCTCACCGACCAGCATCGCCACGTGCTCCAGGGCCACGGCCAGTCCGGCGCCAACCGCGACTACGTGACTGCGACGGTGAAGGCGATCGAGGCCGAAGGCTTTCGCGATGCGCAGCTGCATCAGCTTGCCATGATGCTGCATGGTGATGCGCATTCTCCGCACGCGCCGGCTCCGGCGGACGATCGGGAAAACCGCTAGCTCTCCAACGGCGCATAGCTCGGCGCCGAGCCGATCAGCTGCTCCTGCTCCTTGCGGCCCGCTTCGACGAGGCGACCGGTCGCGTCTTCGATCACCGTTTGCACACGGGAGAGATACTCGTCCTTGGGCAAGCCCGGCGGCAGCGGATCGAGGAATTCCACCACCAGCGTGCCGGGATAGCGCATGAAGGTGCGGCGCGGCCAGAACAGGCCGGAATTGAGCGCGATCGGCAGGCACGGCGCGCCGCAGGACGAATAGATCTGCGCGAAGCCGCTCTTGTAGTCCGGTGGCGCGCCCGGGGCGCGGCGCGTGCCTTCGGGAAAGATCACGAGCTGCCCGCCGCTGCGCACCGCCTCCCGCGCCCGCCGCGTCATGTCCAGCAGCGCCTTGACGCCGGCATTGCGGTCGATCGCGATCATCCCGGTCTTGACCAGGAACTGGCCGAACACCGGGATCTGCATGAGCTGACGCTTGAGGATGAAAATCGGACGGTCGAAGAAGCCCGGCAAGACGAACGTCTCCCAGAACGACTGGTGCTTCGCCACAACGACCAATGGTCCCCTCGGGATCTTTTCGAGGCCGCGGAATTCCACCTTGATGTTGCAGACAGCCCGCATCAGAAACAGCGTCGCCTTTGCCCACCATTGCGCGACCGTGAGCATGGCGCGCGGCGGCAATGCGAAGGTCGGCAGCGCCACGATCGCGAGGCACACCAGCACGGTGTAGAACAGCACGTTGAACACGAGCGATCGCAGGAAAATCAAGAACATCGAGGATCCGATCAATTGCCGATCAGTTGCCGATCAATTGGCCTGTGCGGTGGCGGGCCGCTTCGCCTGCAGCCCGGAAGGCTGCTCCGACATCTCGGGCGAAAGGTCAATCCCGAAATCCTCCAGCCGCACCCTGACCTCCGCCGCGATATACTTGACATATTCCGACAGCAGCAGCCGCAAAGTGGACGCCGAGGTCCACCACGGCTCGTCGCGCCATTTGTCGCCGACCACCACGAACGGGATCAGTGTCGCCTCCGGCATCGCATGCGAGAATTCCACCAGCGCGCGCGGCATATGATAGTTCGAGGTGACCACGATCAGCGATTTGAAGCCGCGTCCCGCGGCCCAGCGCCGCGCTTCCGCGGCATTGCCGCGGGTCGAGACCGCGGTGCGGTCGAGATCGACGCAGCAACGCATGAAAGACTGGTTCTCCGGCAGCGTCCGGGAGATGTCGCTCGCCGTCGAGGTCGGGTGTACGCCGGAGATCAGGAGCCTCCTGCCGTAGCCGGCAGCGAGCAGCTCCATCGCATCCGACACCCGCGAGGAGCCGCCGGTGAGCACCACGATGCCGTCCGCCTTGCGGTCCGGCGCGATCTCGGCGCCGCGCAATTGCGACAGAAACGCAATAAAGCCCGCCGCCGCGCCGACGAAGGCGAGCGCAATCGTCGACATCACGGCCGCGCGCAGCCACCCGCGCGGCAGTTTCGGCGATCGATCGGCGGTCGGCGCGCTCATGCGATGTCGGTGATCCCTTCCCAGAGGTGATTTTAGGACGTTTTGAGGCGAAGTGGAGTCCGGTTTGTCGGCCTCAAACTATGTGGCGAAGCGCTGGGGCCGCGAACCAGCTTTCCCCTCTCCCCTTGTGGGAGAGGGTGGCTCGCCGCGATAGCGGCGAGACGGGTGAGGGGTATGTCTCCGCGAACTCGCCTCGACGTTCGTGCACGTGGATAGAACCCCTCATCCGGCGCTTCGCGCCACCTTCTCCCACAAGGGGAGAAGGAAGAAAACCATCTCAATCGACATCATTCAGCGTCGCGAACAGCGTCTGGCGCGAGGCGACCGCGGTGATGGCGCCGATCAGCACGGCCTGCACCGCGAGCACGATGTAGCCGGATGGCCGCAGCGAGAAGGTGCCGAGCAGCGCGGCGAACTGGTCGCCGACGGGAGTGCCCGAAAACCAGCCTGCAATCGACTCGGAGAAGCCGAACACCAGCATGGCGGCGCCGCCGCCGATCACGCCGCCCTCCAGCCCCAGCCTGAGGAAATGACGCAGGAAGCGGTTGGCGATGTAGCGGTCGCCGGCGCCGACGAAATGCAGCACCTCGACGATCGGACGGTTCGCCGCCATGGCGCCGCGGGTTGCGAACGACACCGAGATGATGGTGGCGACGATGACGAGCGCGAGGATGCCGAGACCGGCGAGCACGGTGGCGTTGGTCATCGAGCGCATGCGCTCGATCCAGGCGCGGTGATCGTCGACGCTGGCGCTTGGCGCCACCTGGGTCACGCGGGCGCGCAAGGCGCCGAGATCGAGCGCCGTGCCGGGCTGCACGCGCGCGATGATCATGCGCGGGACCGGCAGATCGTCCATCGACAGCCCGGTGCCGAGCCAGGGCTCGAGTAGCTTGCCGCTCTCGTCCTTCGTGAACGGCTTGACCTCGACGATGCCGGCTTGCGCGCGCATGGCCTCGGTCACCGCCGCGGTGTCGCGTTCGAGATCGCGGCCCGTCTGCGGCCGGACCTGAATGGTGATCTCGCTCGCGACATCCGACTGCCATTCGGCGGCGGAGGCGCTCACCAGCAGCACCGTGCCGGTCGTCATCGAGGCCAGGAAGGTCATGATGGCGACAACGGCGACCAGCGCGCGGCCGTGGATCGAGGCGCGCGGCACGATCGGCGACATATTGCGCGCCCGGGCCGGAAGCGGCGGCCCCTCCTGCCCGAGATCGACCAGCACGCCGCGCTCGTCGGGCCTATTCATAGACGTGCAGCCGTCCCTGGTGCAGCACGAAGCGTCGCGCCTCGTACTGGTCCATCAGGGCGATATCGTGGGTGGCGATGATGACGGCGGTGCCTGACTTGTTGAGCTCGATGAACAGCCGCAGCAGGCGGCGGCCGAGCGTCGGATCGACGCTGCCGGTTGGCTCGTCGGCCAGCAGCAGCTGCGGCCGCGAGATCACGGCGCGCGCGATTGCCGCGCGCTGCTTTTCGCCGCCGGACAGGATCGGCGGCAGCGCGTCCATGCGCTCGCCGAGCCCAACCCATTTCAGGAGATCGATGACCTCCTTGCGGTAGCTCGATTCGCTGCGGCCCATCACGCGGAACGGCAGCGCCACGTTTTCATAGGTCGTCATGTGATCGAGCAGGCGGAAATCCTGGAGCACGATGCCGATGCGCTTGCGCAAGTCTGCGATCTCGTCCTTGCCGAGCTGCGAGATGTCGTGACCGAACAAGTTGACGAGCCCCCGCGTCGGGCGATGCGAGAGGAACAACAGGCGCAGCAACGAGGTCTTGCCGGCGCCGGACGGGCCGGTGAGGAACTGGAAGGAATGCGCCGGGATCTGGAAGTTGAGGTCGCGCAGGACCTCGGGCCCCAGGCCGTAACGCAATCCGACATTTTCGAACCGAACCAAGCTCAGCTCCGTTCGAGAGAGGCCGCGGGCCGCACGGCTGTGCTCCGCCACACGCGATCCGCGGGTTTTGCGGCCGTTATGGTTTCCGGTTCGTTAACGGTCGTCCTGTAGCATAATTGGTAGCATCTTTCCGTCTCGGTTCTCCACGACCGTGTCACGATCAAGACTTGTCCATGCATCAAGGCTCGTCCATGCATATCGTCTGCCCTCATTGTACGACATCCTACGCCATCAAGCCCGCGAGCCTTGGGGCGAACGGCCGGACCGTGCGCTGTTCCCGTTGCAAGGAAACGTGGGTCGCCCATGCCGAGGATGCCATCGAGGAGGCATCTGTGCCGGCCATGGCCGCGGCCAGCCGGGCCGACGACCAGGCCGATCTCGCCGAGCAATGGAACTCCTATGCCCAGGACGACGGAGCCGCTGACGCGCCTGTCGTTGACAGCCCCTCGATCGCCAGCGACTGGCCGGACCAGGAAGCCGCCGACACCGAGGACGAATGGTCCGCGGCCGCCCGATCCGTTGAGGAGGAAGTCGGCGGCGAACAGCACCAGTCCTGGTTCCGTGGCCTGTTCGGCCGTCGCCGCGGCGCGCGAGTGCGCCGTCCGGCGGCCCCGCGAAAATCCCATTTCGGCCTGCCGACCGCCTGCGCCGCCATGGGCGCGCTGGTCCTGGCGCTGGTGATCTGGCGCGGAGACATGGTGCGGCTGCTGCCGCAGACGGCAGCCTTCTACAGGATGGTCGGCCTCGAAGTTAACCTGCGCGCACTCGCCTTCAAGGACGTCAAGCTCTCCAGCGAGACAGTAGACGGTAAGCAGGTGCTGGTGATCGAGGGCGTGATCGTGGGACAGGGCAAGAAGCCGCTCGACATTCCCCGCTTGCGCTTCGCAGTGCGCGACGCGCAAGGCGCGGAAATCTACGCCTGGAACGCCGTTCTGGAACAGACCGTATTACAGCCCGGCGAGCGCGCCTTCTTCCGCTCGCGCCTGGCCTCGCCGCCGCCGGAGGGCCGCAATATCGACGTTCGCTTCTTCAACCGGCGCGACATCGCCGGCGGCAGCGTATAATCGATTTCGCAGGTCTCGCAGGCAAAGTTGGTGGCGAGATTGATCCCAAGGTTGGTCTCATGTCCAAGATCCTGATCGCCGACGACGAGGATTCGATGCGCCAGCTGGTGGCGCGCGCCATCGCCATGGACGGCCACGAGATCGTCACCGCGCAAGACGGCGCCGAGGCGCTGGAGATCCTCACGCGCGCGGACGGCAGGTTCGACCTGCTGCTCACCGACATCCAGATGCCGGTGATGGACGGCATCGCGCTGGCGCTTTCCGTCGCACGCGATTTCCCCGATTTGACCATTCTGCTGATGACCGGCTTTGCCGACCAGCGCGAGCGCGCCTCGAACCTCAATGCGCTGGTGCATGACGTCGTGACCAAGCCGTTCTCGGTCGCCGACATCCGCACGGCGGTGGCGGACGCGCTGGCGGCGAAGAAGGGGTAGCGGCGTCGGGGCGCCACGTATTCCGCTGTCATGCCCCGGCTTGACCGGGGCATCCAGTAGCCGCAGCCTCTCGATTGAATCACAACCGTGTCGGAGTACTGGATCGCCCGGTCAAGCCGGGCAATGACAGAGAACTCAAAAATCCTTCAGCAGCCGCTCGATGTAATCGAGCTCGATCTGCGGGCGCGAGCTGTCCCCCAAGCGGCGGCGGAGCTCCTCGAGGATGCGGCGGACGCGCTGGGCGTCGATCTCGCCGGGGATCTTGACCGTGTAGTCGTCGCTCAGATCGCGGCCGTGAAGTGGGCGACCGAGCGGATCGGTCTGATTGCCGCCGCTCTGCTGACGACCGGGCCGGTTGCCGGGGCCATCGCCCTGCCCGTCGCCATCGCCCTGCTGCATCGCCTCGGCCATCTTCTGCGCGCCCTTGCGCAAGGCCTCGAGAGCTTTCCCCTGCGAGTCCACGGCACCATCCGAATTGCCTTCGCCGAGCTGCGAGCCGGCATCGCCCATGGCCCCGTCGGCGGCGTCCAGACTGCCGTCGTCATCGCCCTGGTCACCGTCCTGATCGCCATCCTGGCCCGGCTGTCCCTGCTCGCCCTGCTGACCCTTTTGCCCCTTCTGGCCCTGGCTCTTCTGGCCCTTTTGCCCCTTCTGCGTGAGGCCGCGCTTGGCGAGCTCGTCCTGCAGCTTCTTCAGGCGGTCGCGCAGCGACTGCTGATCCTGCTGGAGATCCGACATCGACTGGTCGCCCTGCTGCTTGCCGCGCGAGCGCTCACGCCGGGAATCCTGCCCCTGCTTGAAAGTCTTGTCGCGCAATTGCTGCTGCTTGCGGATCATGTCGCTGAGCTCGTTGAGCGCCTGCTCCATGTCGCTGTCGCCGGATTGCCCGGGCTGCGCCATCTGGAGGTTTTCCATGATCTGCGCGAGCTGCTCGAGCAGGCGCTGGGCCGCCTCGCGATTGCCTTCCTTCGCGGCCTTCTCGATCTGCTTCAACAGCTCGTCGAGATCGCGCTGCGTGATGACGGAACGATCGCGATTGGAGGATTGGCTCTTTTCCGTCGCGCGCTTGTAGTCCTCGAGCTTCTGAATCGCATCGGATTGATTGTTCAGGCTCCGTCCGGACTCCTTTTGCCTGAGGCTGTCGCCGGACTCCTGCATCGCCTTTTCCGCGCTATCGAGCAGCGCATCGGGATCCTGGTCCTGCTGGGCCGAGACGGCAGCGGGGAAGCCTCCCAGGAGGAGGGCAAGACAGGCGATCGAGATCGCCTTCACGACTGGCACGCGCGCTAGCTTCCGCATTTCCGGTCCCGCGTAAACTGATTGGCGCCGTCCTCGCCCCCCTTCGCCCGGCTGTTCGCCGACTTCCGATAGGCCTGCAGCTGCTGGCGCAAGACGTCCTGCTGCTGCGCCAGCTCTTCGAGCTGCTCGGGCTTGGCATGCTGGGTCTTCTGTCGCAGCTCGACCGCCTTGTCGAGGATGAGCTGAACCTCTGCCGGGAAAGGCTGCCGGGGTCCAAGCGGATTCTGCTCGGCGCGCCGGGCGAGATCGCGCACCTTGCCGGCCATCGCCTCGCGAAGCTTTTGCGTCAGCGCTTTGATCTCGTCCTCGCTGGCGCCGCGTTCCAGCGCCCGCTTGAGCGCGTCCTGAGCCGAGCGCAGCGCGGCGTTGACGCTGCCGGCGACACCGTCGTCCTCGATGGTGACCGCGAACGCCCACATGCTTCCCACTACATCGCGCAGCGCGTCGTCGGTGCGGGCGGCTTCCAGCTGCAGCGCCAGACTGCGCAGGCCGAGATAGCAGCCCGCATCCGGCGTGAACAATTCGGGTGCGATCATCAGCGCGTCGAGGGCGGCGTAGACATCCGAATTCTTGTTGGCGTCGAGCGCCAGGATGCGGCGCTGCTCGACCAGCGCGCGCGCGAGCAAGTTGGTGAACAGCCGCTCGGGCAGGCGCATGTTGAAGGGCTCGCTCTTGGCCTCGTTGCCGGCCTCGTCCTTGGCGGTGAGGGTCAGCGTGACATCGGCACCGGCATAGGGATCCTCGCTGAGGTCCTTCACCGTCTGACCGACGCCGTTGCGGGTGCGCGCATTCGGCAGCACGAGCGGGAATTGCGGCGGCTGGAATAGCGGCCGCGCGGCGGCCTTGGTGTCGGCCTCCTTGCTGCCATCCTTGACACCATCTTTGGTATCGGCGGCACGCAGGCCGATTTGCGCATCGGCGCCGGTGACGCCGTAATCGTCCTCGATCTTGTAGGTGAGCTGGAGTCCGCCACGGGCCTGGCGCTCGGGATCCTTGGCCAGCGCGATCGTCGGCGCGCGGTCCGGCGTTGCCGCAAACGCCCATTGCGGCTGGCCGGAGGGCGCGCGGACATGCGCGGTGCCGTCGCCGCTGATGGCAAAATGCTTCTCGTTGGTGCCCTTGGGCGCGGCTTCGGTGGGCGCTACTTCCTTGAGGCCGCCGGAGACGACAACATCAAGGCTGCCGCCGGAGGAGCGAACGATCAGGGTCGAGCCGGCGGGAACGGCAAGCGGACCGCTGGCCGGCAGCGCGGCGGCCTCCTTGTTCGCGGCCGACAGAATGACCGGCGGCTTGCCGGTGTAGAGCGGCGGCGTGACCCAGGCATCGACGCGAACATTCGTCGGGGCCAGCACGCCGTTCCAGTGGAAGGCGGCCCCGAGCCGCATCGCACGCTCGTCGCCGGCAGCGAAGAAGGTCGCAACCAGCATCACCATGACCAGCGCGCGCAGCGCCCAGGGATCATGCAGAGCGAGCCGGGGCTTCGGCAGACCGGCGCGGATGCGCTTGATCGAAGCCAGCGTGCGCTCACGCTGCGCCCGCCACAAGGCCTGCGCAACCGGGTCCTGCGAGCTCAGCGTGTCCGTCAGCGTGGTGGCCGGCCGGTGACGGATGCCGGAGCCGCGGTCGAGTCGGGCCAGCGCCTCCTCGCGGCTCGGCCAGCGGAAGCGACTCAACGGGAACAGGGTGACAATCGCGACGCCGGCGAAAACGACGAGACCGATGGCGCGGGCAATGGACGGCAGCGCCAGCCAGAGGCCGGCCCAGGACACCACCAGGAACAGACCGACGACGGTGAGAAGCCGCGCCAAATTTGGCCAGGCACGCTCCCACGCGATGGCATAAGTGGCCCGCTGCAGGGCTTGCGCCAGCTTCAGCCGCGACAGAGCGTCGCCATCGCGGATCGGGTCTGACGGGTCGGGGGTGACGCCGTTCAATCAACTCTCCAGGTTGCCCGGTAGAGAAGCGTACCACAACGGCAGCACTGAGGCATCCGTTCCTGTACGGGAGACACCCCTTTTCCCGCATAACACGAGGACGTGACTGGCCCGCCGCAACCCCGTAATTTCCGCGCCGACAGCCAAGGAAAACAAAGGAAACACCATGGACAAGAAGATGCACGACAAGGGCCTGGAAGTCCGCAAAGCAGTGTTGGGCGAGGCCTATGTCAACAACGCCCTGAAGACCGTCGACGACTTCAACCGTCCGTTCCAGGAGATGCTCAACGAATATTGCTGGGGCACGGTGTGGGGCCGCGAGGAGCTGCCGCGCAAGACCCGCAGCATGCTCAACATCGCGATGATCGCGATCCTCAATCGTCAGCACGAATTCCGCGCGCATCTGAAGGGTGCACTCACCAACGGCGTCAGCCGCGACGAGATCCGCGAGATCCTGATGCAGGTCGCAATCTATGGCGGCATGCCGGCCGCGGTTGACAGTTTTCGAATCGCGCGCGAGGTGTTCGCGGAGATCGACGGCAAGGCGTGAGGGGTGCCGGCGTGAAGGACGGGGACGCGACGTCCCCATGTCGTCCTGGCGAAAGCCGGACCCATAGCCACTGGCAGGTGTGGTTACGGGCACTCGGAGTTGCCACTTCGCGCCAAAACGTCTCCCTGGGGTAATGGGTCCTGGCTTTCGCCAGGAAGACACCGAGGATGGATACGGGCCGATCAACAACAACGAATAATCACCACAAGGAAACACCATGGACATCGGATTCATCGGCCTCGGAAATATGGGTTTCCCGATGGCACGGCGGCTGATCGAGGCCGGCCACCGGCTCGTCGTATTCGACACGCGCCAGGAGGTCGTCGACAAGCTGGTGGCGCGCGGCGCCACTGCGGCGACGTCGCCGAAGGACGTCGCCGACCAGGTCGAGACCGTCATGGCGAGCCTGCCTTCGCTGCAGGCTTCGCTCGCGGTTGCGACGGGGCCGAACGGCGTGATCGAGGGAAGCCGCGTCAAACGCTTCGTCGATCTCTCCACCGTCGGCTCAGCGATGGCGGTGAAGATTCACGGCCTGCTCGCCAAGCATGACATC
This sequence comes from Bradyrhizobium sp. 187, assembly GCF_023101005.1. NCBI lineage: Bacteria > Pseudomonadati > Pseudomonadota > Alphaproteobacteria > Hyphomicrobiales > Nitrobacteraceae > Bradyrhizobium > Bradyrhizobium sp. 187. Next base: position 770,907 of record NZ_CP064693.1, on the reverse strand, counting down.
GTGCAGATCGATTGCCCAGTTTCCGGCGGCGTCGGCGGCGCCGAGAAAGGCACTCTCGCGGTAATGGTCTCGGGGCCGAAGACCGAGTTCGAGCTGCTCAAGCCCGCGCTCGACGTCATCGGGAAAGTGTTCTTCATTGGCGAGAAGCCCGGCGCGGCGCAGACCATGAAGCTCGCCAACAACTTCTTGTCGGCCACCGCGATCGTGGCGACCTCGGAAGCGGTGGTGATGGGCGTCAAGGCGGGGCTCGATCCCGCCGTGATGATCGACGTCATCAATGCCGGCTCCGGCATGAACACCGCGAGCCGCGACAAGTTTCCGCGCTCGGTGCTGCCGCGCAGCTTCGACTTCGGCTTCGCCACGGGATTGATGGTGAAGGACGTGCGGCTGGCGCTGGAGGAGATGAAGCAGCTCGGCCTGTCGATGGAGGTCGCGGAGGCGGTCTGCCGGTTGTGGGAGACGGTCATCAGCACGGAAGGCGCCGAGTCCGATTTCACCGCGGCGATCAAGCCGATCGAGAAGAGGGCGGGCGTTGTGGTGGGCGGCAGGCCACCCGGCTAGCGCCAACACGACAGCGCAGCGCCGACGACCGGCGCTGCGCTGTCCTCCTTGGATCGATCTGCTACGAGCGGCGTCTGCCAAGTTCCGGAAGGTCGATCGGCTGCTCCAGTTGCAGGGAGGCCGAGCCCCCGCTGCATTTGATATACTTCTCGTCGCACCTGCGCATGCACCGTCTCTCGCTCGAGCATTTCGCAGAGGTATTGTTGCAGCTGACCCACGTAATGTCGCACCGTGTGACCCGGGCCGACGCGACGCCGGAGAGTCCGAGCACGAAGGCCACGCTGCAAGCTACGAAAAGCATGCGAAGCAGGCCGGCGCCGGCGAGTGAATCGTTCATTCGATCTCCTGTGTTGGCCGGGCACGTCTGCGCCTGCGGCCGGGTTTTTGACGAAGACGCAGTTCAAGCCTTGGCGAGATAGGGGATCGTGCCGGCCAAGTCCGTATCGTCGATCAACTGGAAGCGGCTCTCGCTGCCGCCCCTGCGCGCTGCCGCGAATCGGCCGTAGGCGGGATCAGTAACGAAGGACTCCGCCGCTTTCGCCGTGGGAAAAGACATGATCGCGATCAGCGATGTGTCGAGAGGGGCACCTTCAAGAGTTTTCACATTGCCGCTGCGGGAAAGATACTTGCCGCCATGCTTGTGCACCAGCTCGTGGACGGACGCGGCGTAGTCCGGCACCCACTTTCCGTCAGTCACTTTGATGTCCGCGATCAGATACGCTGTCATGTCGTGTCTCCTGGCTCGAGTTCAGCTCCGCGTTGAAGGGCGGGCATCACTTGGTGCCAGAACACGGCGCGGACTTGCCAGTACGGGAACTGTAGCGGGGCGATACAAATACTGAATTGCGCCGCCCTGGATCAGCTCGCCAGCTTGCGTTCCTTGGCGAACGGGCTAAGGCCGAGCCAACTTTGCATGGCCGCGGCAAGCTGCCGATCGCCGGTGAGCAGCATCCGCCGGCTTGCGGCGGCCGCCCGCACGGAATCGAGTCCCATCCAGATCGCCGTCATGGTGCGCAGATCAACCGACACGTAAAGGTCAACGTCGAAACCGGGATCAATCGAGCAGAGGTCGACACTGTCGTCGGGATCGACGATCAGCCACCACAATCGCTGCGTCGAAGGTAATTCCGGATACGCGAACTGCAGCACGCTGCGGCGGGTCGGCATCGGCGTCGTGTTCAAATTCCGCCGCATGTCCCACATCAACAGCTGGACATCGAGATGCTGAAGCGACAGATCCGACTCGATGCGGCGCTGGCCCCAGATGCCGAACGCCTCGACGATGGGGCCGAGTTCGCGTCCGGAAGCGGTCAGCTGATACTCGATCACGCCGCGCTCGGAAGCCGACGGCTGGCGGATGATGATGCCTGCAGCTTCGAGTTCCTTGAGGCGCTGGGAAAGCAGCGCAGGCGACATGCGGGGAACGCCGCGGCGCAACTCGTTGAACCGGGTCGAGCCGGCGACGAGTTCACGTAGCAGCACGACGGTCCAGCGCGTGCACAATATCTCGGCCGCCATCGCGACCGGACAGAACTGCCTGTAGCTGCCGATGGTCATGCGGGCCTCCGTGACAAGCGAAGGCGCAACCTTAGGGCCGCGGCGCGCGGCTTCCTAGTTCAGTTTCTGTATCAGCAGCGATTCATTCTCTGAACTGGCCGCGGACCGTGGTGAGCGTCTATTCGACCGGCATTGGCAAGCCGGCCGCCGCAATCGCGGCCCGCCGGACACAGGAGATTACCATGAAGAAATACGATTCAACGGCTTCCAGATTGCTCGTTTCGGTTCGCAGCGCCGCGATTTGCACCCTCGGCCTGGGCGTCGGCGTCATGCCGGCGTCCGCAGCCAATCTGACGAGGAGCATCGAGGTCAGCAGTGCTGCGGCCGAGGTGTGGTCCGTCATCGGGCCGTTCTGCGCGATCAAGGATTGGCTGCCGCCGGTGGGGCAGTGCATTGCGGACGGCAAGTCGCCGCCAACCCGGACGCTCGTCACCAGGGACGGCAAGGCCTCGTTCGTGGAGACGCAGACTGCGCGGAACGACAAAGACTACAGCTATTCCTACGCGTTCCTGTCGAGCCCACTGCCGGTGAGCCAGTACAAGTCGACCATCAAGGTCACGGCAAAGGGTGAAGGCGCATCGGTGGTGACATGGACCGGCATCTACACGCCCGACCCGGGGCGGGAGAAGGAAGCGGTCGATGCCCTCGGCGGCGTCTATGATTCCGGCCTCGCCGCAATCAGGGACCGGTTCAAGAAGTAGGGTCAATGCAGCGATGGGCGCAGCGCTAGCTGCGCTCATCGTGGACAATCACAGCCTCATAGCCACGGCGCCGGCGTATCCATCGCGATCAATTGCTCGACCTCGATGCGCGGACGCACGACCGCGTACTGGTCGCCCTTCACCAGCACTTCGGGCACCAGCGGCCGCGTATTGTAGGTGCCGGCCTGCACTGCGCCGTAGGCGCCGGCGGTCATGATGGCGATGAGGTCGCCGGGCTTTGGCGTCGGTAGCGTGCGATCGAGTGCGAGATAGTCGCCGGTCTCGCAGACCGGGCCGACGACGTCGGCCATGATGGTCGCGGCCCCCGTCGCAGGCTGCGTCACCGGCAGAATGTCGTGATGGGCCTCGTACAGCGTCGGGCGGATCAGATCGTTCATGGCGGCGTCGATGATGACGAAATTCTTGCCGTCACCGTGCTTCACATAGATCACCTTGGCGACCAGGATGCCGGCATTGCCGACGATCATGCGGCCCGGTTCGAACATCAGCGTGCAGCCGAGATTGTGGCTGACGCGCTTGACCATCGCGGCATAGGCGTCGGGCGCCGGCGGCGCCTCGCGGTCCATGTAATAGGGAATGCCGAGACCGCCGCCGAAATCGACATGCGAGATGTTGTGGCCGTCGGCACGCAGCGTCTGCACGAATTCGGAGAGGATGCGGAACGCGATCTCCATCTTGGAGAGGTCGGTGATCTGGCTGCCGATATGCACGTCGGTGCCTGTGACCTCGATGCCCGGCAGCTTCGCGGCGCGGGCATAGACCTCGCGGGCATGCGCGATCGGGATGCCGAACTTGTTCTCGGACTTGCCGGTCGAAATCTTCGCATGCGTGCCGGCATCGACGTCAGGATTGACACGGATCGAGATCCGCGCGGTCTTCCCGGTCTCGGTCGCAAGGCGCGACAGCAGCTCGAGCTCGGGCTCGGATTCGACATTGAGGCAGAGGATGTCGGCCGCCAGCGCAGCGCGCAGCTCGGCTTCCGTCTTGCCGACGCCGGAGAACAGGATCTTGCTTGCTGGAATGCCGGCGGCCAGCGCGCGCTTCAATTCGCCGCCGGACACCACGTCCGCGCCGGCGCCGAGCCTGGCCAGCGTGCGCAGCACCGACTGGTTGGAATTTGCCTTCATGGCGTAGCAGACCAGCACCTTCTCGCCCGCGAAGGCGTCGGTGAAAACGCGATAGTGCCGCTCGAGCGTCGCGGTCGAATAGCAATAGAACGGCGTGCCGACGGTTGCAGCCAGCTCGGACAGGTTCACCGCCTCGGCGTGCAGCACGCCGTTGCGATAGTCAAAATGATTCATGGCGTTGGCTCAGTTGCCCCAGCCTATCGGCTGGGTCTTTCGTCCAGGAGCGGGTCGAGGATAAACGGTTTCTTCCTGCCCTTGGTCGCCGCCGGTGCGGCGTCCGCGCCATAGGTGGGGTTGAACACGCTCGGCGTCTTCTGGGCTTCGGTCTCGGTATCGGTCGGCGGCGCGACGTTGGCCGTTGACGCGCTGGAGGCGGTCGGCGGCAGATCCAGCGGGCCCTTGCGGCCACAGCCGGCAAGCGCGAGCGCCGTCAGGCTCAAGACAATGATGGCCCACCCCGAGCCGGCCGGGCGAAACTTTGACGTCACGACGAAATCCCCACTACGCGCGGCGCACCATACAGAGATTGGCGCGCTCTGGCGAGACCCGGATGACCATGAAACATAAGCGAAATTTTGCTCCTCAGCCCAATTTTCGCTCTTTTTCCAGCCGCTTCAGCCAGGCCTTGGCCTGCGATGCCACGTTCTTCGGCGCGGTACCGCCGAAACTGGTCCGGCTCTTCACCGACGATTCGACCGAGAGCACGCCAAGCACGTCTTTCGTGATCTTCGCTTCGATTGCCTGCATCTCCCTCAGCGGCAGCTCGTGCAGCGCCACGCCGCCCTCGGCGGCTTTCGCGACGATGCGGCCGGTGACGTGATGGGCCTCGCGGAACGGCATCTTCAGCGTCCGCACCAGCCAGTCGGCAAGATCGGTCGCGGTGGCGTAGCCCTCGCCTGCAGCAAGCTTCATCTTCGCTTCATCAGGCACGAGATCTCGGACCATGCCGGTCATGGCGCGGATCGCGAGCGACAGCGCGGCGAAGCCTTCCATGGCGCCCTGCTTGTCCTCTTGCATGTCCTTTTGATAGGCGAGCGGCAGGCCCTTCATGACGATCAGCAGCCCATTGAGCGCGCCGATGACGCGGCCGGTCTTGGCGCGCACCAGCTCGGCGGCGTCAGGATTGCGCTTCTGCGGCATGATCGAAGATCCCGTGGTGAACTTGTCGCTGAGGCGGATCATGCCGACCAGCGGCGAGGTCCAGATCACGATCTCCTCGGCAAAGCGCGACATGTGCACGGCGCAGATCGAGGCCGCCGACAGCGTCTCCAGCACGAAGTCGCGATCGGAGACCGCATCGAGCGAGTTCGCCATCGGACGGTCAAAACCGAGCGCCTTCGCCGTGGCGTGACGGTCGATCGGGAACGAGGTACCGGCGAGCGCTGCAGCTCCGAGCGGGGACTCATTCAGCCGCTTGCGCGCGTCCTGGAAACGGCCGCGATCGCGCGCGGCCATCTCGACATAGGCGAGCAGATGGTGGCCGAAGGTCACCGGCTGCGCGGTCTGCAGATGCGTGAAGCCCGGCATGACCGTTCCGGCGTGCTCCAGCGCGCGCTCGACCAGCGCCTGCTGGAACGCGGCGAGCGAGGCGTCGGTCTCATCGAGGACATCGCGGACATAGAGACGGAAATCGGTCGCGACCTGGTCGTTACGCGAGCGCGCGGTGTGCAAGCGGCCGGCGGCAGGGCCGATCAGCTCGGACAGGCGGCTCTCGACATTCATGTGAATGTCCTCGAGCGCGCGCTTGAATTCGAAGGCGCCCTTGCCGATCTCTGACAAAATCGTGTCTAGACCCTTGCCGATATTTTTCGCATCAGAGTCCGTGATGATGCCCTGCGCGGCCAGCATTGCGGCGTGGGCCTTGGACGCGGCAATGTCCTGGGCAAAGAGGTGACGATCGACGTCGATGGAGACGTTGATCTCTTCCATGATCTCGTCGGGACGTTCCGAGAACCGGCCGCCCCACATCTTGTTGCTCATGATCCCCTGCTCACGCCTTGCCTGTGGCCGCCGCACGTTTGCTGACGGCTGCCAGCCGTATTAAGAGGCCTCTGATAGCCATATCTGCGACCGGATGACAAACGATATGCTCGACCCCAACGACAGGCTCGACCAAAGGACAGCACGGTCGGCCACGCGCCGTATCCCCGTGGTCATCGCCACCGTGGTGGTCGGGGGCCTGGCTGGCTTTGCCGCGCTGTACGGGCTGGGCCTGGGCCGGGCCCCCTCCGGCGATCCCGCCTGCCGGGCCGCGGTGAACACCGCACAGAAGATCGCGCCGCTTGCCCATGGCGAGGTGGCGGCGCTGACCATGGCGACCGCACCGCTAAAGCTGCCGGACCTGGCCTTCGAGGACGCCGACGGCAGGCCGAAGAAGCTGTCGGATTTCCGCGGCAAGACGCTGCTGGTGAACCTCTGGGCCACCTGGTGCGTGCCCTGCCGCAAGGAAATGCCGGCGTTGGACGAGCTCCAGGGCAAACTTTCGGGCCCGAATTTCGAGGTGGTGGCGATCAATATCGACACCCGCGACCCCGAGAAGCCCAAGACGTTTCTGAAAGAGGCCAATCTCATCAGGCTCGGCTATTTCAGCGATCAGAAAGCCAAGGTTTTTCAGGATCTTAAGGCGATAGGCCGGGCCTTGGGCATGCCCACCTCGGTGCTGGTCGATCCTCAAGGCTGCGAGATCGCGACGATCGCGGGGCCGGCGGAATGGGCGAGCGAGGATGCGCTCAAGCTGATCCGGGCTGCGACGGGCAAAGCCGCAGCGTCGTTCTAAGCGATGATGTTTTAGGCGGTGACGTTGAGGTTGCTGCCGACGCCAGCGCCGACATTGGCAAGCGAGGGCTGTCCGGCGCCGAGCAGCGTCAGGACGGTGGATTTCTCCGCATCCGCGTTCTGCTTCATCAGCGTCGCCGAGATATTCGACTGCAGCGCGCCTTGCTGAGAGGCCAGCATGCTGCTGACCATCGCCATCATGTCCATTACGCAAACCCTCGTACCGGCGGTAACCTAGAGGCGGGCGGTTAACGGGACATGAATTGTCGCGAGTCGCCGTAAGGTAGGCTTTCTCCGTCTCCCGGCTCTGCTGCGTATCGCTAACGCGCTGCGCAATGTCCCGGCACGAAACCCCTTATCTCGTCGGAATCGGCTTGGCGCCGCGGTAGTCGTAAAAACCGCGCTGGGTCTTGCGACCGAGCCAGCCCGCCTCGACGTATTTCACCAGCAGCGGGCACGGGCGGTACTTGGAGTCGGCGAGGCCCTCATGCAGCACCTGCATGATCGACAGGCAGGTATCGAGGCCGATGAAATCAGCGAGCTCCAGCGGGCCCATCGGATGGTGCGCGCCGAGCTTCATCGCCGCGTCGATCGCCTCGACGTTGCCCACGCCTTCGTACAGCGTGTAAATCGCCTCGTTGATCATCGGCAGCAGGATGCGGTTGACGATGAAGGCCGGGAAATCCTCGGAGACCGCGACCTGTTTGCCGAGCTTGCCTACGAATTCCTTTGACGCCTCGAAGGTCTGGTCGTCGGTGGCGATGCCGCGGATCAACTCCACCAGTTCCATCAACGGCACCGGATTCATAAAGTGAATGCCGATGAAGCGTTCGGGCCGGTCAGTGGCGGCGGCCAGCCGCGTGATCGAGATCGAGGAAGTATCGGAAGCGACGATCGCCTCGGGCTTCAACACAGCGCAGAGATCGTGAAAAATCTTGCGCTTGACCTCTTCCTTCTCGACGGCGGTCTCGATCACGAGATCGCAGTCCGCGAGATCGTCCAGCTTCTCGCCGGCTACGATACGCGCCATCGCCTTGGCTTTGTCGTCCTCGCTGACGGCCTTCTTGGAGACCTGGCGCGTCAAATTGCCGTTGATCGTGGCCATGCCTGACTTGAGGCGGTCGGTCGAAATATCGTTGAGCACCACGTCGAAGCCGGCCAACGCAGCGACATGCGCGATGCCATTGCCCATCTGCCCCGCGCCGATCACGCCGACCTTCTTGATTACTGCCGCCATAATGTCATCCACCGGAACGGCGCGCTATCAACCGCGCCTGCCTATCCCCCTGAGCCGGGAGGTCTGATTTAATCAGAACCCGGCCTCGAAACCTAGATTGGATCGCTTCGAAGGCGTGTCCCGCGCCAAAGAAAACGCCTCAAAAAGCAACACCGGCCGGAGTTTATAGCTCCGGCCGGTGTTTAGCGCGTTTTACTTGCCGAGCTTGCCGAGTTCGGCCGTCAGCTCCGGAACCGCTTGGTAGAGGTCGGCGACCAGGCCGTAATCAGCGACCTGGAAGATCGGCGCGTCCTCGTCCTTGTTGATCGCGACGATCACTTTGGAGTCCTTCATGCCGGCCAGATGCTGGATCGCGCCGGAAATGCCGACCGCGACATAGAGCTCGGGGGCCACGACCTTGCCGGTCTGGCCGACCTGCCAGTCGTTCGGCGCATAGCCCGCATCCACCGCCGCACGCGAAGCGCCGACACCGGCGCCAAGTTTATCGGCGAGCGGCTCGATGTACTTTGCGAAGTTCTCGCGGCTCTGCATGGCGCGGCCACCGGAGACGATGATCTTGGCCGAGGTCAGCTCGGGACGGTCACTCTTCGCGACCTCCTCGCCGACAAAGGACGACAGGCCCGGATCGGCCGCCGCCGCGACGCTCTCGACCGACGCGCTGCCGCCTTCACCCGCTGCGGCGAAGGTGGAGGTGCGCACCGTGATGACCTTCTTGGCGTCCTTCGACTTCACCGTCTGGACGGCGTTGCCGGCGTAGATCGGGCGCTCATAGGTGTCGGGGGCGATCACCTTGGTGATCTCCGAGACCTGCATGACGTCGAGCAGGGCCGCGACGCGCGGCATCACGTTCTTGAAGCGCGAGGTCGCGGGCGCGACGATGGCGTCATAGGACGGCGCCAGCGAGACGATCAGCGCGGCCAGTGGCTCGGCCAGATCGTGCGCGTAAAGCGCGCCGTCGGCGAGCAGCACCTTCTTCACACCGGCGAGCTTTGCGGCGGCGTCCGCCGCGGCCTTGGCGTTCTCGCCGGCCACCAGAACCTCGACGTCCGCGCCGAGCGCGGCCGCCGCGGTCAGGGCCTTGTTGGTCGCATCCTTGAGCGACGCATTGTCGTGTTCGGCAATCAGAAGCGTCGTCATCAGAGCACCCCGGCTTCGTTCTTGAGTTTCGACACCAGCTCGGCGACGTCCTTGACCTTGACGCCCGCCTTGCGGCCCGCCGGCTCGGTCGTCTTGAGAACCTCGAGGCGCGCGGTGAGATCGACGCCATAATCGGCGGCAGTCTTGTCCGCAATCGGCTTCTTTTTGGCCTTCATGATGTTCGGCAGCGAGGCGTAGCGCGGCTCGTTGAGACGGAGATCGGTGGTGACGATCGCCGGTCCCTTCAGCTTCACGGTCTGCAAGCCGCCGTCGACTTCGCGGGTGACCTTGAAGTCGCTGCCTTCGACCTCGAGCTTCGAGGCGAAGGTCGCCTGCGACCAGCCGAGCAGCGCGGCCAGCATCTGGCCGGTCTGATTGCTGTCGTCGTCGATCGCCTGCTTGCCGAGAATGATGAGGCCCGGCTGCTCTTCGTCCGCAATCTTCTTCAGGATCTTGGCGACCGCGAGCGGCTCGACCGCACCCTCGGCCTTCACCAGGATGCCGCGATCGGCGCCCATGGCGAGACCGGTGCGGATCGTTTCCGACGCCTGCGCCGGTCCGATCGAGACCACCACGACTTCGGTCGCCTTGCCGGCTTCCTTCAGGCGCAGCGCTTCTTCGACCGCAATTTCGTCGAACGGGTTCATCGACATTTTGACGTTGGCGAGTTCAACACCCGATCCATCGCTCTTGACGCGGACCTTGACGTTGTAATCGACCACCCGCTTTACCGGCACCAAGACCTTCATCGATCCTCTTTCACTCAATCTGGGAGGGGGTTATCAACTGGCGCGGAACCTAAAGGCCTGATCCGGCCCGGTCAACGCGCGAAGGGGTCTAATTTTGGCGCCCAGAAATGCGCGGCCCAATGGGTCAGCGATTCTGGCCCGGAACCCAGAGCACGTCGCCGGCGCCGTCTTCGTTGACCGCGCGGCTGGCCACGAACAGGAAGTCCGACAGGCGGTTCATATACTGGATGCCAGCGGCACCAACAGGTTCTTCCGGCCGGGCCGCCAGTTCCACCATCACGCGTTCCGCCCTGCGGCAAATCGTACGGGCGACATGGAGGTAGGCGGCGGCTGGCGTGCCGCCCGGCAGCACGAAGGAGGTCAGAGGTGCCAGCTTGTCGTTGAGCGCGTCGATGTCGCGCTCGAGCCGCTCGACCTGGCTTGCCACCACCCGCAGCCGCTCCGCCTTGCCCTCACGTTCGGGCACCGCGAGGTCCGCGCCGAGGTCGAACAGATCGTTCTGGATGCGGCCAAGCATCGCGTCGAGCTCGGGCGCATCCCCGGTGTGAAGCCGGACCACGCCGATCGCAGCATTGGTCTCGTCGACAGTCCCATAGGCCTCGATGCGCAGATCGTATTTCGGCCGGCGCTCGCCCGAGCCGAGCGCTGTCGTGCCGTCGTCACCGGTTTTCGTATAGATGCGGTTGAGCACGACCATGTTAACGCCCCATCGCCCACACGGCGGCCATCGCGATGACGATCGCCACGAACTGAAGCAGCACGCGCCAGCGCATCAGCTTCTGCGAGGTGTTGGGCGAGCCGCCGCGCATCATGTTGATGAGACCGAGCAGCAGCACCAACGCCACGGCGCCGACCGCAATCGGCAGGATGAAAGTACTCAGGAGAGATGCCATTCGAGGGTAAATAACACCCTCCGCGCCGGTCCGCCATGGCGTTCCCGATCTGGCTTTTAAGCCAATAATATCAGAAGCTAGCTGGATGAATCTGGATTTGCGCCAATTGCCTATCCTCTTGACCTATCCCCGCCTGCGGGGAGAGGTCGGAATGCGTTTCCCGCGCGCGGGAAGCGGAAGCAGCAACAGCAGTGCAGGTGGTGCGTGAAGGCAATCCGCACCATCTACCTTGTCGTAATGGACGCGTTCTACACGTTCCTCGCCGATGACGGCTGGGCGATCGCGAGCCACATCGCGCTGTCGACGCTGATGGCGCTATTCCCGTTCCTGATCGTCCTGACATCGCTCGCCGGCTTCTTCGGCTCCAAGGAACTCGCCGATCAGGCTGCGAGCCTCATGCTCCAGGTCTGGCCCAAGCAGGTCGCGGATTCGATCTCGGGGGAAGTCCACGACGTGCTGACCACGACCCGCACCGGCCTATTCACCATCGGCGCGGTGCTGTCGGTCTACTTCGCCTCCAACGGCGTCGAGGCGCTGCGGGTCGCACTGAACCGCGCCTATGCGGTCGTGGAGATGCGGCCCTGGTACTGGCTACGGCTGGAATCGATCGCCTACACGCTGATTGCGGCCTTCACCGCGCTCGCCATGGCATTCCTGATCGTGCTCGGGCCGCTGCTCATCGAGGCCGCGCGTGCGCACATCCCGCTGTTCGTTGAATCCAACGAGAGGATCCTCACCTGGCTGCGCTACGGCATCACCGTTGGCGCGTTGGTGGTGGCGCTGATGATCCTGCATACCTGGCTGCCGGCGGGACGGCGCCGGTTCCTCCAGATCCTGCCCGGCATCGTCTTCACCATCGTGGCGTCGCTGATCTCGGGCATCGTGTTCGGGCAATATCTGGCGCGCTTCGCCAATAATTACGTGACGATGTATGCGGGGCTCGCCTCGGTGATCATCGCGCTGGTGTTCCTGTATTTCATCGCCGCGATCTTCGTTTACGGCGGCGAGCTCAACGCCGCGATCATCAAGTCGCGGCTTCCTCACGGCGTGTCGCTGCAAGCAGCGCAGTCGCTAGCGCCCGCGGAGACACAGGCTTGACCAGAAAGGCGTCGGCGCCGGCCTCGCGTGAGGCGACTTCATCTTCGCCCCGACCTGACACCCCGATGATGGGGATCTGAGCCAGCGGCGTCGCCATGGTGCGGATCCGCCTGATCGCCTCGACGCCATTGATGCCCGGCAGCACCATATCCATCAGCACCGCGTCGAAGGCGCCCTGCGCGAGCCGGTTCACCGCGTCCTCGCCGCGCCCGATGAACTCGGCATGATGACCGAGTTCGGTCAGGATGGTGTTGAGCACAACGCGGCCGAACGGATTGTCCTCGACGCTGAGCAAGCGCAGCGCCGGAACCGCATCCATCTCGGCTTCGCCCTTCGACTTGCGGGACTTGCCCGATCCCGTGGCACACACCGACACCGTCAATGTGAAGGTGGCGCCACCGCCGGGCCGAGGCGCGACCGTGATGTCGCCGCCCATCGCGCGCGCCAGTTGCTTCACCGACGACAGGCCCAGTCCGGCGCCGCCGAAGCGCGAGGCAATGGTGACATTGGCTTGGGTAAACGGCCGGAACAGCCGTTTGATCTCGGCCATGGTGAGGCCGATGCCGCTGTCGGACACCGCGAAGGCGACACCGACGCTGCCTTTGCCCTTTGCTTTGCCTTTGCTCTTGGTCTTGTCCTTGCTCTTGACGGAACGCCAAGGCGCGACCGTGAGCGCCACGCCGCCGTGCTCGGTGAATTTCACGGCATTGTCGATCAGGTTCTCGAGCGCGGCGCGCAGGCGGACGGGATCACCGACCACCAGCCCCGGCAGCTTCTCCGAGATATCGACCTCAGCCTGGAGACCCTTGGCCGCGGCGCGACCGGCCAGCGAATCGCCGGCGTTGCGGGCGAGCGTCCGCAGGTCGAACAAATCCTGCCGCAGCGAGCTTCCACCCCCGACCCCCTTCCCGGTCCCCTTGCCACTTCGGGCGGCATCGACGAACAGGGTGGCAAGGTTCGCCAGATGCTCGGCCCCGGCCTTGATCGTGTCGGCCCAGCGTCTTTCCCGTTCCCCGAGATCCGAAGTCGCGAGCAGGTCGCTGATCGCGAGAATGCCGGTCAGGGGGGTGCGGACCTCATGGGCAAAGGCGGCAAGCGCGGCTTGGACGACGTCCAGCTCGACCCGCTTGGTGCTGCGCTTGCGCAACCGGGCAGTCGGCCCGGAGCGCTTCCGAGCCACTCGCTTGGACGTCCCCGTAGTGCGCGCTGCGCGCGTTTTCGCCGCCATAACTCCCCTTCGAAGTATCCCCTTCGAACCCCGCGCTGTCAGGCGAGCATGGCACGGCGGAACACCCGGAGTCACGGCGCCGTTTGGCTAACCCCCAGAGAAACTTAACCTAATCCCACCAACCGGCGGATACCGGCCGGCGTGGCGCCGCCGGCGCGCAGTTCACGAAGGCCGGTCGAGCTGGTTGATTTCGACAGCTTCCGGCCGCGCTCGTCGCGAAGTAGCCCGTGGTGGCGGTAGACGGGTTCGGGCAGGTGGAGCAGAACCTGAAGCAGACGGTGGACCGAAGTGGCGTGGAACAGGTCCTGGCCCCGCACGATCTCGCTGATGTCCTGGAGCGCATCGTCGACAACAACGGACAGATGGTAGCTCGTCGGCGTCTTCTTGCGGGCCACAATGACGTCGCCCCAGGCTTCTGGCCGCGCCGGGACGACGCCACGCTCACCATCCGGCCCCTCGCCCAGTTCGTTCCAGCTCAGGCCCACAGCGCGGCGGCAGGCGGCTGCCATGTCGAGCCGAAGCGCGTAAGGCGCACCGGTGTCGATGAGGCGGTCGCGCTCGTCCGCGGACAGCGATCTGGCGGCGCCGGGATAGAGCGGCACGCCGTCGGGATCGCGCGGCCACGGCCCATCCGCTTCACGCGCCTTAACCAGCCTTGCGATCTCGGCGCGGCTTTCGAAGGCTGGATAGACCAGGCCGAGCGCCAAGAGCCTGTCCAGCGCCGTCCGATACGCATCGAGATGCTCCGACTGCCGCCGCACCGGCGTCTCCCAGGCGATGCCGAGCCAGGCGAGGTCTTCGTAGATCGCTGTCTCATATTCCGGCCGGCAACGCGTCGCGTCGATGTCCTCGATCCGCAGCAACAGCCGCCCACCGGTCTCGCGCGCGCGGTCGGAATTGAGCAGCGCGGAATAAGCGTGGCCGAGATGCAGGTAGCCATTCGGGCTGGGGGCAAATCGGAAAACGGGTGGCGACATGCTTCGGAACTCATCATGGCCGGGCATAGCCGTCTAGACGGATGGCGTCGCTTCCGCTCGCCTGTGTCCCGGCCATCCACGTTCTTCGGAGCGGCGCACCGATCGTGTCAAGGTCCCCGAGAATGCGATGATCACCAGCCGTGCTAACAATGATGCACGTTGGAAAGACGTGGATGGCCGGGTGGAAGCCCGGCCATGACGCCGGAGAGAGTTGACGATTGCCATGACCATCCACCTCGAAACCCAATCCGATCTCGAAGAGGCCGTCCACGCGCTGGTCAAGCGCGATCCGCGCCTGAAGCCAGTGCTGGCGACTGCCGGCATGCCGGCGTTGCGGCGGCGCGAGCCGGGTTTTGCGGGGCTTGCCCACATCGTCTGCGGGCAACAGCTCTCGACTGCGAGCGCCGCGGCGATCTGGGGACGGTTGTCCGCCGCGTTCGATCCGTTCGACCACGAGGCTGTCCGCCGCGCCCGCACCGACCGGCTGGGGCGGCTCGGCCTGTCCGCCGCCAAGATCAAGACGCTGAAACATCTCGCGCGCGAGATCACCGCAGAACGGCTGAACCTCGACGTGCTCGCGGAAGAAGACGCTGATGCCGCGCATCACACGTTGATCGCACTGCCCGGCATCGGACCCTGGACCGCGGACGTCTATCTGCTGTTCTGCCTCGGCCATGGCGACGCCTGGCCGGCCGGCGACCTCGCCGTGCAGGAAGGCATCCGCATCGGGCTCGGCTTGCAGGCGCGGCCAACGGAGAAGCAGATGGCGCCGCTCGCCGAACCCTGGCGCCCCCTGCGCGGAGCGGCGGCACATCTGTGGTGGAGCTATTATCGCGCGGTGAAAAAACGCGAAGGCGTCATCGCGGGATCAACCTAGAGCTAGTTCCGTTCCGATGGAATCGGAACGGGGCTCTAGTGTTTTGTTTTGACGCGTTTTCTTGACGCGAACCGGTGTCCACTTCGCTCGAACACGCTCTAGCCCCGCAGCCCGACGCGATCGGTCCGGGCGCAATCGGCGACGAAGTCGATGACGGCCCGCACTGCCGGCAGTTCGACGAGGTCGGGATGGGCGAGCAGCCACAGGTCCGCCACGCTGGCGAGCTTCTGCGGCGCGACACGCACAAGATCGGGATAGCTTTCGGCGACAAAGCACGACAGGGCGGAGATTCCGAGTCCGGCGCGGACCGCCGCCAGCATGTCGCCCTGGGACGAGCAGCGCATCACCACCCAGGCCTGACGCGTGACGACGTCGCTCCAGCGCGCAAGCTGGAGATTGGAGGTCTGATCGGCGAAACCGATGACGCTGTGCCCCTTCCACTCGCCGCGCCGTTCCGGCAAGGACCGCCCGCCGGCGTAGCCGCGCGAGGCGTAGAATCCCGTGCCGAGACGGCCGATCTTGCGGCCGACCAGATTTTCCTCGCCGCTGTCGAAGGGCCGCAACACCACGTCCGCCTCGCGCCGGCGCACGCTCGCCGGAAACGGATGGGTGATGATCTCGAGCTGGACGTGATCGTGCGCGCGCAGGAACGCAGGCAGGCGCGGCATCAGCCAATGCGAGGCCAGCGTTGCGCCGATCGATAGCTTGACGGTCCCGCGCGCCTTATGCCCTCCGGCCGAGACTGCCGTCTCCGCCCGCAGCGCGGCCGCCGCCATTACCTCGGCGTGCTCGCGCAGCGTCCGTCCATCCGCCGTCAGCGCAAGGCCGTCGGCGGCACGCGCCACCAGCCTGGTGCCGAGCTGGGCTTCCAGCGCCGCAATCTTGCGGCTGACGGTGGGATGGCTGCTGTGCAGCCGGCGCGCCGCGCCGGTGAAGCTGCCGGTATCGGCGACCGCGAGGAAGGTCTTGCAAAGGTCCCAGTCCATGAGCGGCCTCTGTTCAAATCTGAAAAGTCGTCCGTTCAATATTGAACGATAAGAGGCCCCACTCCAACCCCTATAATGACGTCAAATGAAACATGGGCGGCAACTCGCCCGCGACAATCAAAGAAGGAAACGCCTCGTCATCCGCCTGCCGGCGGGCTGCGTTTCCGGGAGGACATCATGGCGCTGCCCGCTCTCTTGAAGGATTCGCTCGAGCTGCCCGTGGTCGGCTCGCCGCTCTTCCTCGTCTCCGGCCCTGAGCTGGTGATCGCCCAGTGCAAGGCCGGCGTGGTCGGCTCGTTTCCGGCACTCAATGCCCGTCCGGTGGAAAAGCTCGACGAATGGCTGAGCCGCATCGAGGACGAACTCGGCGAATACAAGTCGCGCAATCCCGGCAAGAAGGTCGCACCCTACGCCGTCAACCAGATCTGCCACGCCTCCAACGACCGGCTGATGAAGGACATGGAGACCTGTGTGAAGCACAGGGCGCCCATCATCATCACCTCGCTGCGACCGCCCGCCGAGCTCGTCGAGGCCGCACACTCGTACGGCGGCCTCGTGTTCCACGACGTCATCAACGTCAAGCACGCGCGCAAGGCCGCCGAGCAGGGCGTCGACGGTCTGATCCTGGTCTGCGCCGGCGCTGGAGGACATGCAGGAACGCTCTCGCCTTTCGCACTGGTACGCGAGGTCAAACAATGGTTCGACGGTGCGATCCTGCTGTCGGGCGCAATCAGCGACGGCTTCGCGATCGCCTCCGCGCTGACGCTGGGCGCCGACCTCGCCTATATGGGCACGCGCTTCATCGCGACGAAGGAAGCCAACGCTGACGAAGCCTACAAGTCGGCGCTGACGCAGCACACCGCGCATGACATCGTCTACACCAACCTCTTCACCGGCGTGCACGGCAACTATCTCGGGCCTTCGATCGCCGCGGCCGGGCTCGATCCGGACAATCTGCCGGCGGCCGACAAGACGAAGATGAATTTCGGCTCCGGCGGCAACATGAAGTCCAAGGCGTGGCGCGACATCTGGGGCTCGGGCCAGGGTATCGGCCAGATCGCCGACGCGCCGCCGGTCGCCGAGCTCGTCGACCGGATGAAACGGGAATTCGACCAGGCCCGACAGGATTTCCTGATGCGCGTCAGCGCCTGACGTCTCGGACCGACAATAAAACGGGAGGACACCATGAAGCTGGCAGCCGCACTGATCGGGATGTCGTTGCTGATGCTCGCCGGCGGCAGCGCCCATGCCGAAGGCAGCGACGAGATCCGCATCGGGCAGACCCTGCCCTACAGCGGCCCGGCCTCCGGCTTCGGCGCGATCGGACGGACGCAGGAAGCGTTCTTCGAGAAGGTCAATGCCGAAGGCGGCATCAACGGCCGCAAGGTCAAGTTCATCACGCTGGACGACGCCTATTCGCCGCCGAAGACCGTCGAGCAGACCCGCAAGCTGGTGGAGCAAGAAGAGGTGCTGATGATGTTCGGCTCGCTCGGCACCGCCACCAACAGCGCCGTGCAGCGCTATCTCAACGCCAAGAAAGTGCCGCAGCTGTTCGTGCTCTCCGGCGCCACCAAATGGGCCGATCCGCAGAAGAACCCGTGGACCATGCCGGGCATGGCGGCCTACGAATCCGAGGGCGTGGTCTATGCCAAATACATTTTGCAGGCCAAGCCCAACGCCAGGATCGCGATCCTCTCGCAGAACGACGATTTCGGCCGCGACTATGTCGCCGGCTTCAAGCGAGCGCTCGGGCCTAAGGCCGCAAGCATGATCATCGCGGAAGCGAGCTACGAGACCAGCGCGCCGACGATCAGCTCGCAACTCTCGACCTTGAAGGCCTCGGGCGCCAACGTGCTGTTCGGCGTCGTGCTCGGCAAGTTCACCTCGCAAATGGTCAAGGGCGTGGCCGAGATCGGCTGGAAGCCGGAGCTGTTCTTCGTGCCGACCTCGGCGTCGTCGATCTCTTTCCTGGAACCGGCAGGGCTCGACAACGCGGTCGGCCTGATCTCGTCGAGCAATCAGAAGGACACGATGGACCCGCAATGGGTCGACGATCCCGGCGTGAAGGAATACTTCGCCTTCATGAAGCGCTACATGCCGGCCGCGGACCTCTCCAACTCCAACTACGCCGCGGGCTATCACTATGCCACGCTGCTGATGACGGTGCTGAAGGGGTGCAAGGATGATATCAGCCGCGACAACATCATGCGCCAGGCGGCCTCGTTGAAGGATGTGAAGCTGCCGCTGCTGCTGCCGGGAATGGCGGTTACGACCGGCCCCGACGACTATCTGCCGTTCCAGCAGCTTCAGCTCCGGCGCTTCAATGGCAAGAGCTGGGTCGGCTTCGGCGACGTGCTGGATGATCGCTAGACGAGCGGGATGAGGAGACGCCATGATCATCAGCGGCGAACGCCAGATCAGCTATGACGACATCCGGGCTCGGATCAGGCGGGCGATGAGCGGCTTCCGCGCCCTGGGGCTTGCCGAGGCCGCGCCGGTCGCGATGATGCTGCGCAACGATTTCGCTCTGTTCGAGGTGGTTGCGGCCTCGGCCGCGCTGGGCAGTCCGGTGGTGCCGATCAACTGGCATTTGAAGGCCGAGGAGGTCCGTTACATCCTGGCCGACAGCGGGGCGAAGATCCTGGTCTGCCACGCGGATTTGCTGCCGCAGATCCGCGACGGCGTACCGGCGGATGTCCTTCTCCTGGTCGTCGCGACGCCGCCCGAACTCGCAGCGACCTTTTCGATCCCTGGGGAACTGACCGAGATCCCGGTGGGACTGACCGATTGGGACCGCTGGCGCGACGACCATCCGCAAGCGCAGGAGCCGCCGCGGCGGGCCGCAGCGATGATTTATACATCCGGCACCACGGGCATGCCGAAGGGCGTGCGGCGCATGCCGATGCAGCCCGAACAGGCGGCCGCCTCCGAACGCGTGGGCGGGATCGCCTATGGCATCAAGCCGCGGGAAGACCAAATCGTGCTGATCAACGGCCCGATGTATCACTCGGCGCCGCATTCCTACGGCATGCTGGCGTTCCGCAGCGCTTGCACCATCATCCTCCAGGCGCGGTTCGATGCCGAGGAGCTGCTGGCGCTGATCGAGCGCCACCGCGTCACGCACATTCACATGGTACCGACCATGTTCGTCCGGCTGCTGCGGTTGCCCGAAGCGGTCAGGCAGCGCTACGACCTGTCGTCGCTGCGTTTCGTCGTGCACGGCGCCGCCCCCTGCCCGCCGGACGTCAAGCGCGCCATGATCGACTGGTGGGGACCGGTCATCAACGAATATTTCGGCTCCACCGAGACCGGGATCCCGGTGTGGCACTCGGCCGAGGAAGCACTGAAGAAGCCTGGCACGGTCGGCCGCCCCATCGAAGGCGGCATCGTCAGGATCTTCCGCGATGACGGCAGCCCGTGCGGTGCAAACGAAGTCGGCGAAATCTACATGCGCCAGACGTCAGTGCCCGATTTCGACTATCACGGCAGGTCGCAGGCAAGGGCCGAAGCCGGCCGTGACGGCCTGGTCAGCGTCGGCGACGTCGGTTATCTCGACGCGGACGGCTATCTGTTCCTGTGCGATCGCAAGCGCGACATGGTGATCTCCGGCGGCGTCAACATCTATCCCGCCGAGATCGAGAACGTGCTGATCGGAATGCCCGGCGTGCGCGACTGTGCCGTGTTCGGCATCCCCGACGCGGAATTCGGCGAACGGCTGTGCGCCTTTGTCGAGCCTGAATCGGATGCCGAGCTCTCGGCCGACGCCGTCCGATCGTTCCTGCGCGGGCGGCTTGCCAATTTCAAGGTGCCAAAGGACGTCGAATTCCGTGACGCGCTGCCGCGCGAGGCCACGGGAAAGATTCTCAAGCGCAAGCTGCGGGAGCCCTATTGGACGATGTGAGGACAGGCAACGCCGTCCGAGAGTGCGGGACCGCATAAACGGGAACGAGTGGCAATCGTTCCTGCGCCTCTCCAATATTCGGCAGATTGAAGACGCGCGCTTCCGTCGCAAATGGAAGAGCAACCAATTCGAATCTCGCCTGTTGTCGACCGGCACAATCAACAGCCGGAGAATAAAAAATGTCTCGTCTCACCATGCTCGCCGCAGCTCTGCTGCTGCTCGGATCAGCGCCTGTCAGTGCACAGTCACAGCCTGCGCAGAGCGGGCCGGGCAACAACGCCGTCAACAGCTCTGATCACAACAACTCCAACGCACCGGTCGCGGGCCGCAACAGCTTCACCGAGGGCCAGGCGAAGTCGAAGATCGAGGGCGCGGGTTATTCCAATGTTTCCGGACTGCAAAAGGACGACAACGGCGTCTGGCGCGGCAAGGCCGACAAGGCCGGGACCAAGGCGGACGTGAGCGTCGATTTCCAGGGCAACGTGAACCCCGCCAAGTAAGGAGGATGAAACATGACGACCACTATTTCTCGACTCTATGACACCTATTCGGATGCGGAACGTGCGGTCAGGCGTCTGGAGGCCGCGGGCGTGCCGCACTCCGACATCAGCATCGTCGCGAACAATTCCGATAACTGGTACGGCTCCTCCACCGGCAAGGTTGACCGTGATCGCGACGGCGTCGACGATCGCGCCGAAGGTGCCGGCACGGGTGCCGGCATCGGCGCAGGCCTCGGAAGCGCGGCCGGCCTGCTTGCCGGACTCGGCCTGCTGGCCATTCCGGGACTCGGACCGGTGGTTGCCGCCGGATGGCTGGCTTCGACCGCAGTTGGTGCCGCGGCCGGCGCCGCGACGGGCGGCATCGTTGGCGCGCTGACCGAAGCCGGCGTCTCCAAGGATGATGCGTCGCGCTACGCGGAGGGCGTCCGTCGCGGCGGAACGCTGGTATCGGCGCGGGTACCCGACCAGGACAGCACACGTCTCGATGCCCTTCTGCACGAGAAGGCCGTGAACCTGCAGGAACGGAGCGCCGCCTGGCAAAAATCCGGCTGGAACGGCTTCGATGCCGCAAGCCCGCCGTTGTCACCCGACGATGTCGGCCGTGAGCGTGAGCTGTACGGCGCCGGCACGCGGGTGAGGTAGGGATGTTCCGCTCGCCGCCACGCCAGCGGCAGTGAATCCCAAGAGCGCGAGGGAGGCTCCACCAAGGTGGAGCCTTTTTCGCGTGCCCCTCCTCGAACACCACGAGGGTGCCGCAGGTCTCTCTCAACGAGCGCATTCCGCTGAAGCAGGGCCACATGTTCTCACTGCTCGGGTAATCGGCTATTGGCCGTCTGCGAAACAGTATAGCTTTCGACCGTAGAGGAAACGCCGCGGAGACGGCACGAGGTCGCGCATGCTGGACAGGACCAAGGACATTGTCGCATCCGCGCAAGCCTGGCTCGATGAGGTCGAGCTAACGCTGGGCGCAGCCGATAGCGCTGCGCTGGATCGTCTTTTCCTCGCCGACAGCTATTGGCGCGATGTGCTGGCACTAAGCTGGAACCTGCAAACGATCGGCGGCGGCGACTCGATCAAGCGGGAGCTGACAACGCTCGCGGCAAAGGCTGCGCCGGGCAGCTTCAAGATTGCGCCGAACCGAGCGCCACCGCGCTGGGTGACGCGTGCCGGGACCAACACTATCGAGGTGATCTTCAATTTCGAAACCGCACTGGGGCGCGGCAGCGGCATCGTCAGGCTTGTGCCCGACGCCACCGACGGCGACCGCCTGAAAGCGTGGACGCTCCTCACCGCGCTCGACGAGCTCAAGGGCTTCGAGGAGCAGCTCGGCACCTCGCGGCCGCGCGGCCAGGCCTATTCGCGCGACTTCCGTGGACCGAACTGGCTGGACTTGCGCAACGGCTCGCGCGACTACGCCGATCGCGATCCCGCCGTGCTGGTGGTCGGCGGCGGCCAGGCCGGGCTCGCGATCGCGGCGCGGCTGAAACAGTTGAACATCGACACCCTGATCGTCGATCGCGAGGCACGGATCGGGGACAATTGGCGCAAGCGCTACCACGCGCTGACCCTGCATAACCAGGTGCAGGTCAATCATTTGCCCTACATGCCGTTTCCGCCGAGCTGGCCGACCTATATCCCCAAGGACAAGCTCGCCAACTGGTTCGAAGCTTACGTCGAGGCGATGGAGCTGAACTTCTGGACCGGAACCGAATTCGAGGGCGGCGCCTACGACGATGCGAAAGACCACTGGACCGTCACACTGCGGCACACCGACGGCAGTGAGCGTATCATGCACCCGCGCCATGTGGTGATGGCGACCGGCGTCAGCGGCATCGCCAATGTGCCTGTCATTCCGACCCTGGATAACTTCAAGGGCACGCTGCTGCATTCGAGCCGCTACGAGGACGGCGAGACCTGGACAGGAAAACGCGCCATCGTCATCGGCACCGGCAATAGCGGCCACGACATCGCGCAGGATCTTCACTCCAGTGGTGCCGAAGTGACGCTGGTGCAGCGTTCACCTACGCTCGTCACCAATATCGAGCCGTCGGCCCAACTCGCTTATGCGACCTACAATGAGGGCACGCTCGAGGACAACGATCTGATCGCGACCTCGATGCCGACACCGCTCGCGAAAAAGACCCATGTGATGCTGACGGAGCAGTCGAAGGAGCTCGACAAGGAACTGCTCGACGGGTTGCGGCGCGTCGGCTTCAAGCTCGATTTCGGCGAGGCCGGCACCGGCTGGCAGTTCAAATATCTCACCCGTGGCGGCGGCTATTATTTCAATGTCGGCTGCTCCAACCTCATCATCGAGGGCGCGATCAAGCTCAGGCAGTTTTCCGACATCGAGAGCTTCGTCACCGAGGGCGTTCGCATGAAGGACGGCACAACCCTTTCGGCCGACCTGATCGTGCTCTCGACCGGTTACAAGACACAGGAATATCTGGTGCAGAAACTGTTCGGCGACGCCGTCGCCGACCGGGTCGGCCCGATCTGGGGCTTTGGCGACGGCCTCGAGCTGCGTAACATGTATACGCGCACCAGGCAGCCCGGCCTCTGGTTCATCGCCGGCAGCCTCGCGCAATGCCGGATCAACTCGAAATATCTGGCGCTGCAGATCAAGGCGATCGAGGAAGGGATTTTGGGGCAGGCTGGAGCGGCAGCGGCGAGCACCGCTTGAACAACACCGTAGAAGCAGTGTCGCACCACGATAACGAACAAGAGGAGAATTCATGCCAGCCATTCTCGGCACCGGCGAGCACCGCTACCGCGTCGTTGAAAACTTCGCAAAGCTGCCGGACGGATGGCAGCTCACCGACGTCGCCTCGGTCGCGGTCGACAGCAAGGACCGCGTCTACGTCTTCAACCGCGGGGCCCATCCGATGGTCGTGCTGGACCGCGAGGGCAATTTCTTGCGAAGTTGGGGCGAAGGCCTGTTCTCGCGCGCCCACGGCCTGCACATCGATGCCGACGACAATCTCTATTGCACCGATGACGGCGACCACACCGTGCGCAAGTGCACCACCGACGGCAAGGTGCTGCTGACGATCGGCATCCCCGAGAAACCGTCGCCGTTCATGAGCGGCGATCCCTTCCACCGCTGCACCCACACCGCGCTGTCGCCGAAGGGTGAAATCTACGTCTCCGACGGCTATGGCAATGCGCGCGTGCACAAATTCACGCCCGGCGGCAAGCTGATGACAAGCTGGGGCGAACCCGGCACCGATCCCGGCCAGTTCAACATCGTGCACAACATCGCCACCGACGCCGACGGCTTTGTCTATGTCGCCGACCGCGAGAACCACCGCGTGCAGGTGTTCGACGGCAACGGCAAGTACGAGACGCAGTGGAACAATCTGCACCGCCCTTGTGCGCTATGCTGTTGCGGTGGGGCTAAGAGCCCGACCTTCGTCATCGGGGAACTCGGCCCTGGCCTGGCCGTCAACCGCAAGGTGCCCAATCTCGGCCCGCGGCTCTCGATCGTGGACGCCAAGGGCAACCGCATCGCGCGGCTCGGTGGCGAGGAAGGCCCGGGCGTTGCGAGCGGCAAGTTCCTGGCGCCGCACGGCATCGCACTGGATTCCAGGGGCGACATCTATGTCGGCGAGGTCGGCGTCACCGACTGGAAGACCAGCTTTCCGGACGAGGAGATGCCGGCCGTGGTGCGCGCGACGCGATGTTTGCAGAAGCTGGAGCGCGTGCGGGAGTAGCTGCCTCGGCACATCCACGTCGCGCTGTCAGGATGACGCTGCCTCAACGGCCTCGGACTTGGAAATCACAGCGTTTTGCGCGCTTTGCCACCCCCCGGCCGCATTGCTTGTGCCGGAATAAGTCGCTCAACGGGCTTCACAATCCCGTCACGCTGCATGTAGTATGTCAGTTACGTGCTGCTTCGCAGCGTACATTGGAGGCCAGGAGCGTTACTTGAACGCACATGTCTCGCAAGGCCATTGGCCGGTGTTGGTGCTGAATGCGGACTTCCGGCCGCTGAGTTACTACCCACTGTCTTTGTGGTCGTGGCAGGACGCGATCAAGGCGGTATTCCTCGACCGCGTCAACATCGTCGCGCATTACGATCAGGCGGTCCATAGCCCCACGCTGCAAATGCAGCTGCCGAGCGTCGTCTCGCTCAAATCCTTCGTCAAGCCGACCACCCACCCTGCCTTCACCCGATTTAACGTCTTCCTGCGCGATCGTTTCGCCTGCCAATATTGCGGCTCGCCCGAAGACCTCACCTTCGACCACATCATCCCGCGCAGCAAAGGCGGCCAGACCACCTGGGAGAACGTGGTCGCGGCGTGCTCCCCCTGCAATTTGCGCAAGGGCAATCTGACGCCGGTGCAGGCCAAGATGTTTCCACGCCAGCACGCCTTCGCGCCGACCGTGCACCAGCTCCACCGTAACGGCCGCCTGTTCCCGCCGAACTATCTGCACGACAGTTGGCTGGATTATCTCTACTGGGATACGGAGCTGGATCCGTAACGTCGGCGTGCAGGCCCTCGGCAATCCATCGTTGACTCGCGCCGCCCAACGCCGGGAGAGATCAGCGAGCTTCTATCTGCGCGCCTGCTCCAGATCGATCTGATAGACGGAAATCCGGTCGATCTCGAATGCGACGGTAGGCGGCGACTCCGCGTCGACCGGACCGACGCCGAGAAAGAATTTGGATCCGATCGCGAGATTGACGATCATGTACATGGGATCGTCGAAACCGATCGGCACCTTGATGTCGGACACCGGTCTGCGGTCGATGAAATAGACCAGGCGATCCTCCTCCCACAGCACACCGTAAGTGTGGAATGCGCTCGACGCGTCGCCGACCGCGAAGTCGAAGCCGCAGGACTGAATCTTCTGGGTCGAGGGAATCCGCCAATGCGTCGTCATCACGAGATCGCCCGGCTTTTCGCCGCGGCCTTCCAGCACGTCCACCTCCGGCGGCCAGCCACCGTCATCCGCCAGCATCCAGAACGCCGGCCACACTGCGTGCCCGACCGGCACCTTGGCGCGGATCTCGAAATAGCCGTGCTTCTGCGCGAACGTGCCCTGGGTCGTCAGTATCCCGGAGATGTACTCGTTGTCGAACAGCACCGGCTTCAACCCCGGCGGGGTACGGCTGGCGACGATCGACAGCACGCCGTCCTTGACCTTGAACGGATCGAGCCCGAGCGGCGCCGCGTTGCGCCCCGCATAGCGCGGATCGACATAGATCTGTTGCTCGCCATTGGCGCTGGTCTTGCGCTTGAAGTCGGAGCCGTCGCCGCCCCAGTAACGCGCCTCCGGCCAGGCCGCGCCGCCGGCGTAATGCGGCACCCAGCGTCCGTTTGCCAGCGGATGCTCGTCAAAATCCTCGTTGAAGGTCCGGCGTAGCGGCAAGAAGACCAGCGAGGCCGGATTGACCTTCTCCAGCCGACGGCACTCGATGGTGGAGGGATCGGTCGTGACCTGCAGCGACATGCTCATCGGGGCACCGTCGAGATCGTCCTGCGCGATGGCCGGCGCGGGCACAACGCAGAGACCGATCGCAGCCAGAGCGCCCCTCGTCCAACGCTCGATCATCACCGCACTTCGAAGACGCCAGAGGAAAGGCCAAGGTTAGCTTACTCATATCGGAACCGGCAAGAGCGGGCCGGCGACCGCGCGCCAATTCAGGAGCGCCGCTTGCACACGCGATCCAGATTTTCGTGCACTTAGAAAAATTGGGACGCCTAGGCAGCGCTCGGAAGGCGAGCGGCAGGCTCCTGCCGGGACGGAACTCGGGGCGCCGGCATCCGTTCAGAGTCGAGGCCGGATGTCGCGCGGGCGCCAGTTGTCCGCGACAGACATATCCGGTCCCGCCACAGCACGAGGGGAGAATAGTCATGGCCACAAGCGAGACGGATCACGTCTACAAGATCCTGGAACTGGTCGGATCGTCCGAGACGTCGATCGAGGATGCGATCAAGAACGCGGTCAGCCGGGCCGCAAAGACCGTTCGCGAGATGAAATGGTTCGAGGTGGTGCAAACGCGCGGCCATATCGAGAACGGTGCCGTGCGCCACTACCAGGTGACGCTGCGGGTCGGCTTCACGCTGGATGAGTGAGGCAGAAAGGCCCGGCGCGCGGGGTCAGCCTGGTTAGCTCGACGATAGCCCGTCAATTGTCGAGGATTGTTCCGACCGGAAGCGCACAATCCGCACGGAAGTTGCAACAGCCCGTTAAGGCCAAAGTGAGAGGTTTGCGCCGAAATGGAGCAAGCCTGATGACCACGGGCCGCGAACTCGGAAAGACGCGCCTTCCGCTCTGGGCAGCGGGTTTCGTCATCCTGACCTGCTTCGCCATCCTCGGCTTGAGCGCCTGGCGTGAATGGGAAACACGCAATGCCGATCTCAAGAACGCCGAGATCGACGTCGCCAATCTGGCGCATTCGCTGATCCAGCACGCGGACGACACCTTCGAACTCGTTGATACAATCCTCGTAGGCCTGGTCCACCGGCTCGAAATCGACGGGACGGGTCCGGACACGATCACCAAGCTTCAGGCCTATCTGCCGACACGAAAATCATCGGACCGGATCCGCGGCATCTTCGTTTATGACGCGAGCGGGCAGTGGCTTGCCACGACCGAGCGGCTCGACTTCTCCAAGCTCAACAACAGCGACCGCGAATATTTCCAGCGTCATCGGCACTCGCCGGAGATGGGCACGCTGATCGGACCGCCCGTGAAGAGTCGAGCCGGGGGCCAATGGGTCGTCACCGCGTCCCGCCGGATCAACGATGCCGACGGCGGCTTCGCCGGCGTTGCCCTGCTCACGATCGACGTCGGCTATTTCGTCAAGTTCTACGAGCGGTTCGACATCGGTACGAACGGCTCGGCATCGCTGCTCAACGATAGCGGCATCATGCTGGCGCGCAGCCGCGACGACAGTGGCGCCTTTGTCGGACGCGACCTGTCCAATGCGCCCTTGTTCAAGGGATGGGAAAGTCGCCCCGCCGCAGCAGTCTACTATTTCAAGTCGCCGCTCGATGGCGTCCAGCGGCTGAGCTATTACCAACGCAGCAGCCGCTATCCCCTAATGGTGCTGGCGAGCAAGTCGCGGGACGACGTGCTGGCGCCGTGGCGGCAAGCCGCGGCTGCGCGCACCACCTTCGTCCTCGGCCTTGTGCTGCTGATCGCGGTGATCGGCTTCTACCTGGTCCGTCAGCTCGTACAGCGGCAGCGCACGGCCCAGGCCCTCGTCGTCAACGAAGCAAACTTCCGCCTGTTGGCCGAGCAATCCAGCGACATGGTGACCCGGATCGGGCTGGACAACCGGCTGCTCTACGTTTCCCCCTCGTGCGTACGCATCACGGGCTGGTCCTCCGACGAGCTGCTATCCACCTCGGCCCTGGCCGGCATTCACGCCGACGACATGGAGCGGGTCGAGCAGGCTATCGCCGCGCTTAAGAATGGCGAGGCCGAGGAGACGCGGTTCGTCTATCGCCACCGTCATCGCGACAAGGGCGAGATTTGGGCGGAGGCGGCGTTGCACGTGACCCTGGCGTCGGACAGCGGTGAGATCGACGGCGTCGTCGCGGTGGTGCGCGACATCACCGAGCAGAAGGATCTTCAGGACAAGCTCGCCTCGCTTGCAACGACCGACGGCCTCACCGGACTCGTCAACCGGCGCGCGTTCGACGAGCGCCTCGCCGAGGAATGGGCCCGGGCCCGGCGCGATGGCACGCAGCTCTCGCTCCTGCTGATCGATGTCGATCATTTCAAGAAGTTCAACGACCAATACGGGCATCTGGCGGGCGACGGATGCCTGCGCGCGCTGGGCCGGATCCTATCAACCCACACCAAGCGCCAGGCCGACGTCGCGGCGCGCTACGGTGGCGAAGAATTCGCCGTGCTGTTGCCGAACACCGGTCCCGAGGGCTGCGCCGAGGTCGGCGAAGGGATTCGCAAGGCTCTGCACGATCTCGCCATGCCGCATGCGCAAAGTCCCCCCTCGCGCCTGGTGACCGCAAGCGTTGGCGGCGCGACGAGTCTGCCGTCCCAAACCACGGCGGACTGCAGCACGCTGGTCGGCGCCGCCGACCGCGCGCTCTACGCCGCCAAGGACAACGGCCGTGACCGGCTGGTGATGTCGGGACAGGTCGTTCCCTGGCCCGCCAGGAGCGCGTGACGGATCGACCGCTGGCCCGATTTGTTGCCTGCGCTCCAGCGCGGTATGGCTTGGATCACGGCCGGATGTTCGGCCAATCCGAGAGTGCTGCGGTGACCGGTCAAATCAAACTCGTCCTCTTCGACATGGACAATGTCCTCTGCGACTACGACACGGCAAAGCGTGTCGCATGGCTGGCGAAGGTTGCGGGGACCACGAGCGAATCCGTCCACAAGGCGATCTGGGACAGCGGCTTCGAGCTGCTCGGCGATTCCTGCACACTCGATGCCGCGGACTATTTGCGGGGTTTCGGCGACCGCATCGGCTATCCGCTGTCACTGGACGAGTGGATCGAGGCGCGACGCCGTTCAATGCAGGCCGATCGTGCCATGCTGGAGATTGTCGGCAGCTTGCGTCAAACCGTCGACATTGCCGTCCTGACCAACAACACGACGCTGGTCGCCGACCATATCGCAGCGCTGCTGCCGGAATTGCCACCGCTGTTCGGCTCGCGAATCTACGCCTCGGCCCGGTTCAAGACGGCGAAGCCGGACCCGCGCTGCTTCCGCCTCTGTCTGTCGGAGCTCGACGTCAAACCGGAGAACGTCCTGTTCGTCGACGATCTCATGGCCAATGTCGCCGGTGCGCGAGAGGCGGGCCTGTTCGCGCATCACCACACCTCGGTTGAGGCTTTCAGGCGGGCCCTGTCGGAGCACGGCCTGCTTCACGCATGAATGCGCGATCCGCTTTTCCCGGCGTCAGGCGAGATGGCACGCCACAAAGTGCCCGCCTGCTCCCTCCTTCAGCTCCGGTGCGCTTTCCGCGCAACGCGGCTGGGCGATAGGACAGCGGGTGTGGAAGTGGCAGCCCGACGGCGGCTTCATCGGGCTCGGAACGTCGCCCTTGAGGCGGATGCGCTCGCGCTTGAGCTTGGGATCGGGCACCGGCACCGCCGATAACAGCGCCCTCGTGTAGGGATGCTGCGGATTGCGGTAGAGGTCGCTGGCCTTGGCGAGCTCGACGATACGGCCAAGATACATCACCGCGACCCGGTCGGAGATGTGCTCGACCACCGACAAATCGTGCGCAACGAAGAGATAGGTGAGGTTCAGCTCCGCCTGGAGATCTTCCAGCAAGTTGATGACCTGCGCCTGGATCGAGACGTCGAGCGCAGACACCGGTTCGTCGCAGACGATCAGTTTCGGCTCGACCGCGAGCGCACGCGCGATCACGATGCGCTGGCGCTGACCGCCGGAGAATTCATGCGGATAGCGGCGCATGTGCTCGGCCTTGAGCCCGACCTTCACCAGCAGGCTCGCGACGCGATCCTCACGCTCCTTGGCGGATGAGCCGAGCTTATGGATGACGAGGGCTTCGCCGAGGATGGCGCCGACCGTCATGCGCGGATTGAGGGAGGCGAACGGGTCCTGGAACACAAGCTGCATGTTCCGCCGCATCGCGCGCAAATCGTTGCCGCCGAGCTGGCGGACATCCTGACCGTCGAACACGACCTCGCCGTCGGTCGGTTCGATCAGGCGCAGCACGCAGCGTCCCGTCGTCGACTTTCCGCAGCCGGATTCGCCGACGAGGCCGAGCGTCTCGCCGCGGTTGACCGAGAACGAGACCCCATCGACGGCATAAACGCTGCCGACCTGGCGCGACAACAGGCCGCCATGCACGGGAAAATATTTCTTCAGGCCGCTGACGCGGAGCAGGGGCTCGGTCATGCTGCGCCTCCCAACTGCGTATCTCCCAGATGACAGGCCATACGGTGGCCGGGCGCGATCTCGCGCAGCAGCGGCTCCCTCTCGGTGCAGACGCTCATGGCGTGGCGGCAGCGCGGAGCGAAGCGGCAGCCGACCGGCGGATTGATCAGGATCGGCACCGAGCCGCCGATCGCCTCCAGCCGCACCTTGTGCTCGCTGGCGAGATCGATGCGCGGGATCGAGCGGATCAGTCCCTGGGTATAGGGATGGCCGGGATTGCCAAAGAGGTCGTCGACGGGCGCCTCCTCCACCACCTTGCCGGCATACATCACGACGACGCGTTGCGCGGTCTCGGCGACGACGCCCATGGCATGGGTGATCAGCATCACCGCCATGCCGAAGCGTTCCTTCATGTCCTGGAGCAGGTCGAGGATCTGCGCCTGAATAGTGACGTCGAGGGCCGTGGTGGGCTCGTCGGCGATGATCAGTTTCGGCTTGCAGGCGAGAGCCATCGCGATCATCACACGCTGGCGCATGCCGCCGGAGAACTGATGCGGATAGTTGTGCACGCGGCCTTCGGCGTTGGGAATCTGCACCAGCTTGAGCATCTCGATGGTGCGATCGAGCGCCTGTTTCCTGGTGACATTCTCATGGCGGCGCAGGCTTTCGGCGATCTGCTCGCCGATGGTCAGCACCGGATTGAGCGAGGTCATCGGCTCCTGGAAGATGAAGCCGATCTCCTTGGCGCGGATCTCGTCGAGCTGACTGCTCGTCAGCGGCACGAGATCGCGGCCCTCGAAGATGATCTCGCCTGCCGCGATGCGGCCCGGCGGCATCGCGATCAGCTTCAGGATCGACATCGCGGTGACGGTCTTGCCGCAACCGGATTCGCCGACGACGCAGAGCGTCTCGCCGCGGTTGATGGAGATGTCGACACCGTCGACCGCCTGGAGGATGCCGTCGTCGGTGGAGAAGTGGGTTTTCAGTCCCTTGATCTCGAGCAGCGGCGCCATCAGATCACCCGCCGCGCATCGAGCGCGTCACGCAGGCCGTCGCCGATAAAATTGATGGCGACCACTGCGATGAAGATCGCGCCGCCCGGGAACAGCGCCCAGTGCGGGCCGATGTCGAGAAAGTCTTTCGCGTCATAAAGCAGCCGGCCCCAGGTCGGCGTATCCGGCGGGAAGCCGAGGCCGAGGAAGGACAGCGTCGATTCCGCGATGATGGCTGCGGCCACGTCGATGGTGCCGGCGATGATCACCGGACCGAGCGCATTGGGCAGGATATGGCGCACCACCTGCCGTACCGGGCTGGCTCCGAGAGCGCGCGCGGCTTCGACGAATTCCTTCTCGCGGATCGACAGGAACTGGGCGCGAACGAGGCGGGCGACCGGCATCCAGCGCAAGCCACCGATCACGAGCACGATCAGGATGAAAATGCCGCCCTCGGGGCCGAACGCTGCCTTCAGCCCGTCGCGGAAGAGATAGATCAGCAGCAGCAGCAGGGGCAATTGCGGCAGCGACAAAAAGAGATCGGTGAGCCACATCAGCCCATGGCCGAGCGCGCCGCGCGACATGCCGGCGAGCGCGCCGATCAGCACACCGACAAAGACCGAGACCAGCATCGCGGCGAGACCGACCGCGAGCGAGATGCGCCCGCCATAGATCATGCGGGCGAGGATATCCTGCCCGAGATCGTCGGTGCCAAAGGGATGGGCCAGCGACGGCCCCTGCATGCCCGCCACGATGTCGATGTCGTCGATCTTGACCCGCCAGATAAAGGGGCCGACCACCACCGCCAGGATCAGAACGAGGAGCAGGAACGCGCTGACCACGGCAAGCTTGTGGCGGCTATAGCGCCGCCACGTCTCGCGCCAGGGCGAGTAGACGCGCCGCTCAGCGGAGGGAGATGCGAGGGTCAAGCCAGCCATAAAGAACGTCCGCGATGAGATTGAACAGCACGACCAGGCACGCAAAGACGAAGGTGACGGCCATCACCACCGGCGTGTCGTTGGAAAGGATGGAGGAGATCAGCAGCGAGCCGATGCCGGGGATGCGGAAGATCTGCTCGGTGACGATGGCGCCGCCGAACACCGCCGGGATTTGCAACGCAATCAACGTGACGACCGGGATCATCGCGTTGCGCATCACATGCTTGATGATCACCCGCCTCTGGCCGATGCCCTTGGCGCGCGCGGTGGTGACGTAGTCGAGCC
Organism: Bradyrhizobium sp. 187; assembly: GCF_023101005.1. NCBI lineage: Bacteria > Pseudomonadati > Pseudomonadota > Alphaproteobacteria > Hyphomicrobiales > Nitrobacteraceae > Bradyrhizobium > Bradyrhizobium sp. 187. Next base: position 738,536 of record NZ_CP064693.1, on the reverse strand, counting down.
GGATCACGTCGAGCATCGCCGAGCGCACGAAACGCGTCATCGACGCAGCCTGGAACAGGCCGAGCACCGCCACCGGCATGATCGCCTGACGGATCATCTCCAGCACCCAGTGAATCCCCGTGCCCTTGATGTCGGTCGTGTAGACGAAAGGCAGCCAGTCCAGCGTGACCGAGAAGATCAGGATGAACAGGATGCCGGTGAAGAAGGTCGGCAGCGAGAAGCCGACAAAGGCGAGCGTGTTGGCGACCTGGTCGAACAGCGAATAAGGTTTCGTCGCGGCGTAGACCCCGACCGGGATCGCGATCAGGAGCGCAAGGATCTGCGCCGAGCCGATCACGTACAGCGTCGTTGGCAGTCGCTGGAGAATGAGCGTGTCCACGTTCATCCGGCTGACGAAGGAGAAACCCCAGTCGCCGTGCAGCATGGCGTTGAGCCAGTGCAGGTAACGAAGGTAGATCGGATCGTCGAGGCCGAACTTCGCCCGAAGCGCGAGAGCGACTTCGGGCGGCACGTTCGGATTGGTCGCTAGCTCGGAGAAGGGATCGCCCGGGGCGAGTGCGAGCACGACGAACAGCACGAGCGAAATTCCGAGCAGGCTCGGAATCGCGATCAGGAGGCGACGCAGGACATACTGGCTCATGAAGAAGGACCGCTCTAGGCGTGCGTGATCATTCTTCGCGGTACCAGTCGAACAAATTGTCGGTCTCGTTGGCCCAGCCGGAAACGACCGGGCGCAGATTGTTGGCGGCCGCCTCGACCTTCAGACGGTGCTGCACCGGGATGAAAACGATGTCGTGGTACATGAGATCATTGGCCTTGATGTAGAGCGCCGCGCGCTTGACCGGATCCATTTCGCCGTCGGCGGCCAGGATGGTCGCGTCGTACTCCTTGTTGACCCAGCGCGGGAAGTTGGTGCCCTGCCACTTGTTCTCCTTGGTGGCGACGAGGTTCGAAAGGTAACGACGCATGTGCTGCGACGGATCGGGCTGGCTCAGCGGGATCTGGAACATCTCCATGTCGGCGTAGAACTTGGAATAGGTGTCGGGATTGCCGACGTCGGAGGAGAAGAACACGGAGGCGACGACCGATTTCAGCTCGACGTCGATACCCGCCTTCTGGCAGGCCTGCTTGACGATGGCCTGCGTCTTCTGGCGCGGCCCGTTGATCGCGGTCTGGTAGAGGAGCTTCAGCTTCTTGCCGTCCTTCTCGCGGATGCCGTCGGCGCCCGGCTTCCAGCCGGCGTCGTCGAGGATCTTCGAGGCCTTCTCGACGCTGAACTCCCACGAGGTGTTCTTGGACACGAATTTTTCGGGCCCGTTGAGGAAGTTGGCGGTGGTGCGGCCGGCGCGGCCGTAGATGGCCTTCTTGACCGATTCGCGATCGATCAGCAGCGAGAGCGCCTTGCGCACCGCTGGATCAGAAAACAGCGGGTGCTTGGTCTTTATCGAGGAGCGTTCGCCATCGACCTCGGTGTTGGGATCGGTGAAGTTCAGCGCGATGAATTCGGTGTCGCCGCCGACGGCGTAGACGGTTTTTCCCTTGCCGCCCTTCTCCAGGCGCAGCAGCACGTCGTCCTCGACCTGAATGTTCCAGCCGAAATCATATTCGCCAGTCTGGATCACCGCGCGCGCGGCAGAGACGGCGTCGCCGCCGCCCTTCATCTCGATCGAATCGAAATAGGGGCGGTTGGCCATGTGATAATCGGGATTGATCACGCCGCGGACAAGATCGCCCGGCTTGAACTCGACGAACTTGTAGGGGCCGGTACCGACCGGCGAGAGGTTGGTCGGCGCCTCCCGCGACTTGGACCCCATATAGTCCTTGAACAGATGTTTCGGGATGATGGTATTGGGAGCCCCGACAAAAGCGTCGGCCCAGAACGGCGTCGGCTTGTTGAACAGGATGCGGACCGTGAGGTCGTCCACCTTCTCGACGGTGATGTCGCGGAGCGTCGCGATGGTCAGTGCGGAGGTCGCCGGATCCTTGGCATATTCCCAGTTGAAGACGACGTCGTCGGCCGTGAACGGCGTGCCGTCATGCCATTTGACGCCGGGCTTGAGTTTCCAGGTCACCGACTTGCCGTCGGCGGCGAGGCCACCGTTCTGGATCGAGGGAATTTCGGCGGCCAGGACCAGCTTCATGTTGCCGTCGGGATCCCAACAGGCGAGCGGCTCGTAGAACAGACGCGCGCCGTCCTGGTCCTTGGTGCCGGTGGCGAAATGCGGATTGAGCAGGGTCGGCCCCTGCCACCACAGCAGCTTGAGCGCGCCACCGCCGCCGCGCTTGGTCGGCTTGTAGGTCGAGGCGCCCTCGGCCATGGCGACGCCGCCAAGGGCGAGAATCTGGTTGGCCAAAGGCGCGGTGAGACCCACGGCGGCAAGACGCTGAATGAAGCCGCGGCGATCCATCCGCCCGTCCTTCACGTCACCGATCATCGAACGCAGTTGTTTATCCAGCATGGTTGTCCCCGTCTGGTTCCCGTATGGATGCAGGCGGTCGCGCGAGGCGACCACCGGGCTTGGCTGGCGGTAGATGGCACACCGAATGGGGTGCGCGTCAACTGCGACCGTGTGTATGCAAACGGTCTTCTGACTGTCTGTTGGGCAAAACCATATTCCGCAGCCCATCCGATCGGCAATCCAGCATCAAAACACGCTGAATTCCGCGCTGCACTGCAGAAAATTTGATCGCCGCATCAGACGAAGTATCGAGGCGAAATTCTACGCCACGGACATGTCGAGCGGCGGCGCGACGTGGTCTGGCAGCGGACAGACGTAAGGCGTCTTGGCTGTCCGCTTCTGGAGGTCAGCCGTGGCAGCCTTGATCAGCTCCGGGTCCGTCAGCGCCTTGATACCGATGCCGGCCATCGCCTTGGCGGCCTGCACCATGGCCTTGTGCGCATGCGCGCTCTTGCCCTGCGCGACCACCTGCCAGGTGTGGAAGGGCGTACCGATTGCAACCGTGGGTGCGTGGACCTGCACGGTCGGCACCACCCAGCTCACGTCGCCGACGTCGGTCGAGCCGACCAGCGGATTGCGCTTGGCATCCAGTGGCACCAGGAAGTCAGCCAGCGGCCGGTCGGTCGGCTCCATGCCGATCGCGTAATAGACCGACTCGATGTCCTTGTCGCTCAGCGTTGCGCGGATCTCCGTGGCAAAGCCCTTGTCTACGTCGTCGAAATGCGGCGGTCCGAGCTCTTCCATGACCCGATGCAGCGCCTGCTCCAGCGGCGTGTTCGGCAGGATGTTGGAGACCGCGGAGATGATCTTCATCTCGACCTTGGTCTCGGTCATCAGCGCCGCGCCGTCCGCGATCTTGCTCACGCGTCCGACCAGCTCGTTCATGCCGGGCAGATCACGGGCGCGGATCGAATAGCGCACGCGCGCATGCGCCTGCACCACGTTCGGGGCGATGCCGCCGGTGTCGAGCAGCGCGTAGTGCACGCGCGCGTCGCTCGGCATGTGCTCGCGCATATAGTTCACGCCGACATTCATCAGCTCCACGGCGTCGAGCGCGGAGCGGCCGAGATGCGGCGAGGCCGCCGCATGCGAGGTACGGCCGGTGAAGATGAAATCGGCGCGGGTGTTGGCGAGTGACGGCGTCACCGCGACTTCCCAGAAGCTGTGCGGATGCCAGGTGATGGCGATGTCGGCGTCTTCGAATGCACCGGAGCGCACCATGAAGGCTTTTGCCGCGCCGCCCTCCTCCGCGGGGCAGCCGTAATAGCGCACGCGGCCCGGCACCTTGTTCTCGGCAAGCCAGTCCTTCACCGCCGTCGCGGCGAGGAGAGCTGCGGAACCCAGCAGATTGTGACCGCAGCCATGGCCGTGGCCGCCAGTCTCGACCGGACGATGCTCCGCGACGCCGGCCTCCTGGCTCAGGCCCGGGAGCGCGTCATATTCCCCCATGAAGGCAATGACCGGTCCGCCCTCGCCCCATTCGCCCATCACCGCGGTCGGAATGCCCGCGACCTGCTCGGTGATGCGGAAACCCTGATGACGCAACTCGGCGAGATGCTCGGCGGCGGATCGCGCCTCGGTGTAGCAGACTTCGGGCATGCCCCAGACCTTGTCGCTGAGGTCGATGAAACGTGCCTTGATCGTGTCGATGCCACGCCAGATGTCGCTGCGGTTGTCCATGCTTCGGCCCCGTGATCCCTCGGTCAAACGAAGCGGCAATGGTTAGCAGCTTCATTGTACCGCGCCTAGCACCTCGCCGGACAGCAGCCATGCGGCCAATGCCGGAGGCCCGCTCGACCGACCGTGCATCAAGCCTTCCCGCGCCTTTCAAAGATTTCATCCGGTGCCTCGGGAATAGTTGGGGAACGAGGCTTTCAAGACGGCCTCCTCCGGCCTAAATTATCCGTGCTTCGCGCGTCGTTCCGCTAATCGGCGGAGCGATGCTCTCAGCCAGGAGAACTCCATGCCCGCCCTGACCGAATGGAGAGTGCCACCGGCCAATCAGCCGCGTGCGAGCGATTACGGTTTCGATCTCGACCGCGCGCTCGCCTCCGTCGTCGGCCTGCATGCCATCATCCCGCCGGACGCCTTCAGCGCCGAGACACTGGGGACTGAACGCGCCGGCAACGGCGTCGTGATCGACGACGGGCTGGTGCTCACCATCGGCTACCTCATCACCGAAGCAGAGTCGGTGTGGCTGCATGTCGGAGACGGGCGCGTAGTGGAGGGACATGTGCTCGGCTTCGATGCCGTCACCGGCTTTGGCCTGGTGCAGGCGCTCGGCCAGCTCGATGTCGCCCCCTTGCCGCTCGGGATCTCGGCCGAGACCCGGCTCGGCGACCGCGTCGTGGTCGGCGGCGCCGGCGGACGCACGCGTTCGGTCGCGAGCCAGATCGTGGCCAAGCAGGAATTCGCCGGCTACTGGGAATATCTGCTGGACGAGGCCATCTTCACCCATCCCGCGCACCCGAATTGGGGCGGCACGGCGCTCCTCAACGAGCGCGGCGAGCTGATCGGCATCGGCTCGCTGCAGCTCGAACGCGAGCGCGAGGCCAAGGCCGAGCACGTCAACATGATCGTGCCGATCGACCTGTTGAAACCGATCCTGGACGATCTGCGCAAATTCGGCCGCGTCAACAAGCCGGCACGGCCGTGGCTCGGACTGTTTTCGACCGAGATCGACAACCGCGTGGTTGTGATCGGGATCTCCGCCAATGGTCCCGCCGCCCGTGCCGAGCTCAAGACCGGCGACGTCATCCTCGCGGTCGACGGCGAGAAGGTCACGAGCCAAACCGGCTTCTACAAGAAGCTGTGGGGCCTCGGCGCTGCCGGCGTCGACGTGCCGCTGACGGTACATCATGAAGGCGTCACCTTCGACGTCACGGTGACCTCGACCGATCGCTACAAGCTCTTGAAGGCGCCGAAGCTGCACTGACGATCAGAACTGACGCAAGGAAGCGACGATGAGCGAGGCCGTCGTTGACGATATCGTGGCCGTGCTGCCGCCGCTGCTCAATGCGCTGGAGGCGCTCGCCTTTTTTCAGCGCAACCTGCACCCGCCGGCCTTCGGCTCCGTGATGAATGCGATTGGCGCTCCCGACGAGGCGTTGCAAACGGCGCGCGCGGCAATCCGAGAATGGCCGGAGGAGTTCACCGGACTGCGCGAGCGGCTCGATCGTGCCTGCGACGAGACGCTCGCCGCCTTTGCCGGCCTGCGCGAGGTCGAACGTGGCAATGGCGACCTCGTCGCGGTCTTCCGCGCACTACGTCATGTGCCGCGCGCGCAGGAGGCACTCTATCCGCTGGCCGTGCGGTTTCCGCCGGTCAGCAGTTTCTTCCTCAACGCCGCGAATCGCGAGAATGCCGACCTGTTGTCGCGGCTCGAAGCCGGCGCGGACGCGCACACCGGCATCATCCACGATCACAACGAGCCCGGCAGCCGCGGTGGCTTTTCGGTCTACGTGCCCGAATATTATACGCCCGATCGCGCCATGCCGCTGGTGATGGCGTTGCACGGCGGCAGCGGCAACGGCCGCGGTTTCCTGTGGAGCTGGCTGCGCGATGCCCGCAGTCTTGGTGCGATCCTGGTGGCGCCGACCGCGACCGGCCCAACCTGGGCGCTGATGGGTGACGATTCCGACACGCCCAACCTCATGCGCATTCTCGAAACCGTGCGCAGCCGCTGGACCATCGACGCCTCGCGCATGCTGCTCACCGGCATGAGCGACGGCGGCACCTTCTGCTATGTCACCGGCCTCGACGGCGCCTCGCCCTTCACGCATCTCGCGCCGGTGTCGGCGACCTTCCATCCGCTGAGGGTCGAAATGGCTGACGCTGCGCGTCTGCAGCGCCTGCCGATCTTCATCGCGCACGGCAAGCTCGACTGGATGTTTCCGGTGCAGACCGCGCGGCAGACGCAGGCGGCCCTCGCCGCCGCCGGCGCCGACGTCACCTATCGCGAGATCGACGACCTCAGCCACACCTATCCTCGCGAGATCAACGCGGAGCTGGTGCAGTGGCTGAATGGAGAATGAACAACCTCTCCTTCCCTGCGCCCTACTGCCGCGGAACAATCGATCCGGGCCGACGTTATCGCCCGTCATCGGAGGTTTCGCCATGCGGATGTTTCTTGGAATGATTTTGGGCGCGCTGCTGCTTGCCTGCGGCGTGTATGTCTATGACTCCATGCAGACGTCGTCGGTTGCTCATGGCGAGGTCGCGACGACCAATCGCACCATCGTAAACTGGGATGTCGCCAAAGCCGATTGGGACGCGCTGCGCGATCGCGCGCACAAGGACTGGGTCCGCATCTCCTCCAAGTAACGATGTGGTATCATGAATGAGGCGCCGTCGCGGGTCCGCGGCGGCGCCTTCGTATTGCGCGGTGAATATCGCTCGGCTCAGTTCATCTTGGCCTTGCGGGCGTCGGCGATGACCTGCTCGAACTCGTTCATGCTGAGCACGCCGGGCACGCGGTATTTGCCGACGATGAAGGACGGCGTGCCGCGGAAACCGAAGGCTTCGGCCTGCTCGTTGTTGCGCTTGAGCACGGCGTCGATGTCCTTGGCGTGATCGGCGAGATCGCGCTTCAACCGATCCATGTCGACGCCGGCCGCCGCGAGCAGTTCGTTGATGCGCGGCTCCGTCAGGCGCGAGCTGACGCCCATCATGGCGTCATGGGCCTGGTGGTATTTGTCCTGGAATTTCGCCGCCAGCGCGGTCCGCGCGGCCGTGACCGAAACCGGACCGAGAATCGGCCAGTCCTTCATCACCAGCCGGACCTTGCCGTCGTCCTGGATGACCTGACGCAACTCGGGCTCGAGCTTGCGGCAATAGGGGCAGTTATAGTCGGACCATTCGATGATGCTGATATTCCCGTCGGGATTGCCGGCCACGGGAACGTCGGGATCGCGCAGCACCTTGGCTTCGGTCAGCACCTCGTCTTCGTCGGTTGCCGCCCGCGCCGCGGTGATCCCACCGGCGACAAGGGCGCCCGCTCCAATCAGCGTCAGCGCCGCGCGCCGCGTCGGCACAAGGCTCTTATTCCTGAATCCAGCCATATCTCGTTCCATTTCGGTCCCATTTCCGTGGATACGGTCCGAGACTGGGAATTGTTACAGGTCATATAGAGTGTCGCGGCGCCGATGTCATCGCCACGCTATGCCGGTATCGGGGCCGGCGCTTGGGAAGCGGCAACGCGGGGCAGCATTGCCATCAGCGTGCCGGTCATCGTGGCGATCAACGTGACCTTGCCCTCGTGCTCGGCAAACGCCCTGGCCTCGCAAAAGGTCAGCGTGCGGCCGGGCTTGACCACCTCTGCCTTGAAGACGAAACGCTCGCCCCGTGCCGGCGCGAGCAGCGTAGTCTTGAACTCGACGGTGAGGATATCGGCCTCGCGCGGCATCAGGGTGAAGGCGGCGACACCACAGGCATTGTCGAGGCCTGCGGTAATGATGCCGGCGTGGACAAAGCCGTTCTGCTGTGTGAGGGCCGGCGAATGCAGCATGGCTAATTCAGCCTCGCCCGGCGCAAGGCGGACGATCACGATACCGAGCGTGTGCATCGCCGGCTGGCCGTCGAACATGGCGATGCCAGCCGCGCGATAGCCCGGGTTCTTCGGCTCATATGCAGCCATGGCTCAGGCCTCCGCCTTCTCGGCGAGGTGCCTCAAGGCCACCTCGCGGATGGCATCCGTGAACGGCACCGATTTGCGCTGGCTCCGGTCCATGTGCACGCCCGTGATCTCGCAGAACGCGGCGATCTCGCCGGTCTCGGCATTGGTCATGTCGTGCCGGAAGCGGATCGATTTGTCGCGGATCTCAAGCAGATGGCTGCGGATCTCGACGATGTCGCCGGCGCGCAGCTCGCGCTTATAGGTGATGTTCTGCTGCACGGCGGCCATGCCGCGGCCGGAGCCGCGCAGATAGCTCGGCGTCAGCCCGAGGCGAGCGAACAGATTCCAGTTGGCCTCGTCGAATTTGCCGACATACCACATGATGTTCATATGGCCGACGTGATCGCACTGCCATGGATAGACCGTGCCGCGATAGGTCGCCTCCTGCTCCATCGCAATTCTCCCTGGCCTTTTCTGCCTTTGATTGTCGATACGGTAGCGTATCAACCTCCTCCCGCGTTAGCAATACGGCACCGTATCAAGAATCGGCGAGGCTGCCTGCATGAGTGACGGCAAAGGCGATGTCTGGGTCGAGGCAGGGCTCACCGAGCTCGCCCGATCGGGAGTCGAGGGGGTTCGGGTCGAGGTGCTCGCCAAGAATCTGGGCGTCACCAAGGGCGGCTTCTACCGCCGCTTCGCCGACCGTGCCGCACTGCTCGGTGCCATGCTGGAACGCTGGCGCGAGGGGCGCTCAACGGCGATCGCGCAGCAAACGAGTCTCGATGGCCAAGAGCCCCGTGAACGGCTGCGGGCGGTGATCCAGCTCTATTCGGAGCGGCTCAATCCGGACGGGATGGCAATCGAGCTTGCGATCCGGCAATGGGCTCGCTCGGACGAGGGCGCCGCGGCAGCGGTGGCGAACGTGGACGCCGCGCGGCTGAAGCACGTCGCCGAACTCTATCGCGCGACCGGCCTCGATACCGAGGCAGCCGAAGCGCAGGCCTTCCTGTTCTACTGCTTCATCTTCGGCCAGAGCCTGCTGTTCGTCGAGCGCGGCCCGCGCAAGCGATCGCAGCTCGTGGCAAAATCGGCCGAGAAGCTCCTGGATTAAAGCAAGAGGCCGGAGCTTGGCTCCGGCCTCTGCGTCGTCTTGAAGCGTCAGGCGGCGCCCTTCAGCTTCTTGTTGCATTCGCTGTAATAGCCGCCGCCCTTCTCGATCCACTTCATGCCGCCATTGCCGTTGGTGGCCTTGTTGGCGTTGTACTGGTCGACGCAGGTGTGCAGGCGCCCCTTGCCGGGGGTCTCCTTGGCGTATTTCGGATCGACCGCGTTCGGATAGATCGCGGGGCCGGCCGGCAGGGTCGGGGCAGCAGCCGGGGCGGCCTCCTTCTTCGCCTGCTTCGGCTCGGCGGGAGCGGCGGGCGCAGCAGGAGCGGCCGCGGTCGGCGCAGCCGCTGGCGTCGCGTCCGCGCCGCACTGGGCCTTGCGGAAGTCATTCCACTTCGTGGTGCCGAGCGACCCGTCCTTCTTGGCGGCCTGGTATTTCGCGCTGCACTCCTGCGAGGTCAGCGCCTGCGCCGGCGCACTTGCCACCAGCGCGGCAAAGCCCGACAGCGCAACTGCACATAGCAACTTTGATTGAATGGTCATCCTTGGTCTCCTCCTTGATCTTCCCCCGAGGGAAGTGAACCGAGGATTGCTATCCTAGCGTGCCGCCCGCCCGCGACAAGGAAGCGATGGCTGCTGCCGCCAAAATATAGTGATCCTCCACGTTCCAATTATTCATGTCGCGTTCAGCAACGCCAGCCGACTTTCGCGCCCTTCGCAATTCCCGCAAGAAGAGTGCAGCACCATGACCCTCACATCTCGCCTCGCCGTCGTCGCTCTCGCCTCCCTGCTCGCCACCGGCACCGCCTTCGCGCAGACCGCCGCGCCGGCAGCAAAGACCGACACCAAAACCACAACCGCCGCCCCCATGGACAAGAAGGCACCGAAGGAGCACTCGGCCGAGTCGCTCGAATGCTCCAAGCAGGCCGACGCCAAGGGCCTGCACGGCAAGGAGCGCAAGAAATTCCGCTCCGAATGCATCAAGACCGCCAAGGCCGGCATGGCCGCGCCGGCTGCGGAGAAGAAGTAAATCCTTCCCCCCTGCTCGCGGCTTCGGCGAGAGGCGCGCGCATTGCGGTATGACGTGGCCGCAATTGTGCGCCTCTTGTTGATTTGCGATAAGGTGGTGTGAAGCAAATCACCGCCTCCCTGCCGTTCGAATGGCCGAGCCGTGCCAAGATGTTGAGCACGGTGGAAACGCTCGTCATTGGCACCGCCGGGGGCCTCGTGTTTCTGCTCGCGGGCCTTCCGGGGGGATTGATCTCGGGCTCCATGATCGCGGTAGGGATCGCCGCGATCGCCGGTCGCCAGCTGACGCTGCCGCCGATCCTGACCCAGACGGTGCTGGTGCTGCTCGGCATTTCGTTAGGATCAGTCGTCTCTCGCCACCTGCTTCAACAGGTCAGTGCCTATCCGCTCACCATCGGGCTGCTCGCGCTCGCGACCTTCTGCTCGACCTTCGGCTCCAGTTATTATCTCCAGCGCATTCACGGCTGGGACCGCACCTCGGCCTTCCTCGCCGGCAGCCCCGGCGCGCTGTCGCAGATCACGATTTTGGCGGTCGAGCGCGGCGCCGACCTGCCGGGCATCGCGGTGGTGCAGACCATGCGCGTCATCATCCTCACCGCGGCCCTGCCGATGGTGCTGGCGTTCGCCGGCGTCGCGCCCTCCGTCGCGCCATCGCTGACGACGACGATCGCCTCGCCGCTCGACCTCGTCGAGCTGGTCGCGGCCTCGCTGGCCGCGGCACTCCTCCTGCGGCTGATCAGGTTTCCGGCGAGCTGGATGTTCGGTGCGATGATCGGCTCAAGCGTGCTGCATGGCGCCGGTTGGGTCGAGGGCGGCCTGCCGGACTGGGTACGCGGCGTGGCGCTGGTCGGCATCGGCGCCCTGATCGGCAGCCGCTTCGCGCGGATGAGGATCAAGACGCTCGCCGGCCACATCAACGCGGCACTGGGCTCGTTTGCCATCGCCATCGCCGTTTCCGCGATCTTCGTCGGCATCGTGGCGCTCACCACGCAGGTGAAATTCTCCGACGTCGTGGTCGCCTACGCACCGGGCGCGATGGACGCCATGCTGGCGCTGGCCCTGACGCTGCACATCGATCCGATCTTCGTCGGCGCACATCACCTCTCGCGCTTCGTCTTCGTGACGATCGCGACGCCGGGCATTGTGCACCTGTTCGGCCGGACGCAGGACGATGTGGATGATTGAGCCTCAGCGCTTCACCGTCGCAACGAATCCCCACGCGGCGATCGCAGCCATCAAGAGCGAGATCAGCACGTTGTAGCCGGCAAGCGAGAGGCCGAGGAAGCGCCACTGCACCTCGTCGCAGCGGACCACCTTCACGGTGTCGAGCCGCGACAGCAGGTCGGTGGCGCTGCCGAGATTGACGACGGGACCGGAGCAGTCGGTCGGTCCCTTCCAAAAGCCCCATTCGACGCCGGAATGATAGGTGCCGAGCCCGGCATTGGCGATGCTCGCGAGCGCAAGGATCGCCAGGCCCGCGAGCAGCAGCGGTCTCGGCGCACCGCCCCGCGCCGCGAGTGCGATGAGCAGGCCGAGCGGGATCACGAGGTAATAGGCGTAGCGCTGCTCCAGGCAGAGCGGACAGGGCACAATCCCGAGCACCAGCTGGAAGAACCAGGCGCCCGCGATGGTCGCGGCTGCCGTCAGCGCGACCGCGAGCGAAGCGGCCAGCGCAGGGGTCGTGGCCGCCGGTTTGAACGCAGGTATTGCGGCACTCTGGGTTGTCACGGCAGCCTCCTTTCGATGGGTCGCTTTCCAAGGCTGTAACCCCGGCTCATGCGGCTGTCGAGAACGGCCCGGATCACTTTGGCGCGGGTTGACCCCGCTTGGTCCATGGCTATAGTCCGCCGGCTTCGCGACGCCCGCCTAGGGCCGACCGAGGGCCCCTGTGGCGGAACTGGTAGACGCGCTCGACTCAAAATCGAGTTCCGCAAGGAGTGCTGGTTCGATTCCGGCCAGGGGCACCAACTAGGCTGTTCAAGCCCGTTCTAAATCGTCCGCAACCATCCGCAGTACTCCAAACCTGGCGTTGCTCGGTACGCGTCAGGCCCGACTTCCGGCTCGATCTTCAGATGGCCGAGATGTCCAGCTTCGAGCCATCGGTCAGACGCGACAGCCGGAACGGTGCGGGATCGACGCAAGGAGTGTCGTTGACGAGAAGCTGTGCGGCCAGATAGCCAAGGCCCGGGCCCAAACCGAAGCCGTGACCCGAGCAGCCCGCTGCGAGGACGAGGCCTTCCACCCGGTCCACCTTCGACACGACAGGCACTGCATCCGGCGTGCAATCGACGAAGCCGCCCCAAGCGCTACCGAGCTTTATTTCGCCGAGTTGGGGGAAGGTTTTCCGGACACTCGCCACCACTTGGCTCACCAGCCATTTCAAGGGCGGAGGATCCAGCACGCGATTCTGTTCGAAGATCCGATCGTCGTTGGTCAGCAGCGCCGTCATTGAATCCGGCCCCGAAACGAACGATTGGCCGACGCCAATCCTGACGTTCTTCAGGCGACGCAAGAACTGCGGCATGAATTCCCGGCTGTACCGGATAGCCTGGGGCGTGATTTCGAGGTTCGCCTTGCCGCTGATCGCAAGCGTATAGCTGCCGTCCAGTCGACGCGTGATCGTGCAGTAGGGTGTGGAGACCGCCTCGCCTATGTTGATTGTCGGGGTGGAACGCAGCGCGGTCTGACGGATGCTCGCTTGGGGAAAACTGATCCCGAGCGGCCGAAGGAAGCGCGAGGACCAGGCGCCGGCGGCGCAAAGCACCGCGCTGGTTCTGATATAGCCCTTCTCCGTGTGCACGCCTGCAATCTTGCCATTGGCCAAGTCGAGCGCCCGCGCGGCGCATCCCTGGTGGATCGTGGCGCCCAGAATTCTGGCCCCTTCGGCGATAGCCGGCGCGGCGAGCGCAGGTTCGGCCTTGCCGTCCCGAGCCGAATAGGTCCCGCCGACCCATTTGTCGCGCGCTTCGGGGACGCGCTCGGCCACCTCCGCCCGGCTCAGCACGCGGGTGTCGACGTCGTACTCCCTGGCGACCTCGCGCCACCTTTCCCAGCCGGCGAGCACAGCCTCGTCGTGGGTCGCATAGACGAGTCCGCAGCGCCGAAATCCGAGGTCCCGATTGATATCGCGCGTGAGCTCGTCCCACAGCCGCATAGAGATCACCGAGAGTGGCAGTTCGCGGCGATCGCGGTTCTGCTGCCGGCACCAACCCCAGTTTCGGCTCGATTGTTCACAGGCGACGTGACCCTTCTCGAGGAGCGCCACAGAGAGGCCGCGCTTCGCCAGGTAATAGGCGGCCGTAGCGCCGAGGATACCGCCGCCGACTATGACGACATCGGCCTCGGCCGGGAGACGCTCATCGCTGTGAATGCGCTCGACATGGGGCGACATGTTCCAACGAACCTCGGCTGCCAAGAACGCGGAAGCAAAATTCCGATCAACCCTTCATCGCATCAGGCGCCCGATAGAATGTGCTGAAATCATCTAGGACTTCGCAAGATGTTCGGGTTTTTGAGCGCTTGAGCGATACGAGCTGCTCAAGCGCGATCGTCCCAGTTCGGCGCAACGGCGGCGCGACCTGCTTGTCCACGGAGACTGGACCGCTTTTCGATGCCCCAGAAAAATGGACCCAGACCGTCGCGATTGGCTCGGCGACACCGGGACGAGTGATGTCCTGAACCACGAGCGTCGAGAAGGCACCAGCGCGGCGGCAAAGCCCATTTCGGCGCCCGAAGTCATCTTCCGCACTGTCTCGATCGTCTTCCATACGCTGACATAGCCGGGTTTCATCACAAAGCTGTCGCCGGCGCGGAAAATGCGAGGCTCCTTGCCTTCCTCGGTCAGCTCCACCACGCCGGAAAGGATGTGGCAGTACTCAAAGGTCTCGCCCTTGATCGAGCGGTTCTCGCCAGGCGTGGCTTCCCAGACTCCGGTCTTCACCGAGTCGGCGCGGGAGGAGTCCTGCTCCCAGGTCCTGAGGTCATCGAGGCCGGACCGGCGAAGGCCGGTCGACGGCGTCAAGCGTTTGCTCCGATCGCAGGCAGACGGTCTAGCCTTCGAGGTCGTGAGCGGTGCCGGCATCCATGGATGTGCCGGGTTCGAGCAGCACGACCTCGCAGACGTCGTCCAGCGCGACAGGGCAATGCTCTACCCCATGCGGGACCACGATGAACTCGCCTTGCTCGATGATCTCGTCCCGATCACGAAACTTCATCAGCAGGCGGCCTTTGTGCACCAGGAAGAGTTCGTCACCGCTCCTGTGAAAGCGCCAGGCGAACTCGCCCGCGAACTTGGCGAGCTTGATCTGCATGTCGTTAATCTGACCCGCGATCTTCGGAGACCAAGTCTCCTTGAGCTGCCCGAACGAGCTGGCCAGGTTCTTCTTGTGGAGCGGCGAGAGATGCCGGTTCAGAGCGGCCACGTCACGGATGATGGCCCCAAGCTGGCGAGCGACGTCCTTGTCGTCGGCCGGATACTTGCCGTCCAACGCGGCCGTGCCGATAGTGAAGCCGGCGGCTCCTGCGTCCTTCAGGATGGCGATCCGCTCAGGCGTATCAATCGAGCCGGCCACATAGACGGGCTTGGGCACCGCCGCGCACACCGCCTTGATGAGGGCCGGGACGTCTTCCTTGGAGCGATAGGCGAGCAGGTCGAGGCCATACACGCCCTCCCGCACGGCGAGCGCCTGGGCGCTCTCAACGATCTCCTCGATGCTCCCTTCGAGCACGCTCGGATGACCGGTGATGCGACCCGGGAAGGGGCAGTATTGAATGCCGGTGCCAGCAAGGATCGGCAACACGTCGTCAACATGTGTGCCGCCGAGCAAGACGTTGACGCCGATTTCAACCGCCGCTTTCGCCGAAACGATCTCACTTTGCCGGTCGAGTGAGACGACTTCGAGATAGGAGGTGGCGCCGTCTGCCTTGATGACCCGGTTGAGAACTTTGAGTCGATCAATCGGCAGGCCGATGTCCTTGAAACCGATGTGGCGAACGCCAAGCCTCAGGGCGGTCTTGAGTTGTTCAGAGGCGTCCCCGACGGTGCGATCGTTGCGCGTGAGCATGAAGATAAAGCGAAGGCCCATTAGACTACCCCTTCTTTGGTCTTAATTTGCGCGGCGACGAGCCTTCGCGCGTAAGCCAGCGCGGTCTCGAGACTGCCGGTGTCGGCGATGCCTCGACCCGCAATGTCGAATGCCGTGCCGTGATCAGGGCTTGTACGGACGAACGGCAGGCCGAGCGTGATGTTCACACCCTTTTCGAGGCCGAGATATTTCACCGGAATTAGGCCCTGATCGTGATATTGGGCCACGACCACATCGAAGCGGCCCTTGCGGGCCTGCATGTAGACAGTGTCCCCGGGCCAGGGGCCACTGGCGTCGATGCCCTCGGCGCGGGCCGCTTCGATCGCAGGCCGGATGATCTGGATTTCTTCGTCGCCGAAGAGACCACCTTCGCCGGCATGGGGGTTGAGCCCTGCCACTGCAATGCGCGGCGCCGCGATCCCGAGGGCCTTGCCGCCCTCATTTGCGAGCCGGATCGCCGACATCTGGGCATCGAAATCCGCTTGGTCGATGGCTTTGCGCAGCGACATGTGGATGGTGACGAGAACCGTGCGGATATCATCGTTGGCCAGCATCATCGCAACGCGCTCCGCACCACCATAGTCGGCGAGGATTTCGGTGTGCCCGGGATAGCGAATGCCCGCGCTTGCCATCGCTTCCTTGTTGATCGGTGCGGTGACGATGCCGCTGACCTTGCCGGCCTTGGCTGCCGCGACGGCGGCGACGATGGCATCGAAGGAAGCTTGGCCGGACATGGCGCTGACGCTCCCGAGCGGAGGCGGCGCGATGATTTGCGTCGCCTCGACGACTTCGATGGACCGCGGCTCAGAGCGCGCCTCTTCAGGTCGGGCGATACGCCTGACCGTCAGCTCGAGACCCAGACGATGGACGATATTCTCCATCACGACGTAGCTGCCGAATACGACCGTGCCTTCGCCGGCTTTGGCCAATGTCTTCGCCACGATCTCCGGGCCGATGCCGGAGGCATCGCCCATTGTGACGGCGAGGGGAGCGGATTGGGTCATGATACAACCAGTTCTGATACCGAGGTGCCAAGGCGGAGCCGCGTGATCGCACGACGCAGCGTATCGTCGTCGCCAAAGCCGCCTGCCTTCATGGCGATCAGCAGCTCTCGTCCATCTCCGAGGGACGTGCGGCCAAGCGGAAAGCCTGGCTCGAGCTCTTGCAGGATCTCGAACTCATAAATGTCCAGGCCGTCCAGAATCGCCTCCATGGTGTCCCCGCCTGTGGCGATCACCATATCGAAACGCTCGTCGGCCAGCCGTCGAGCCGCATTTTGAGCAATGTCGCGCAGGACGGATCCGGGATCATTCATCCGTTCGATCGGAGCCTGCAGCAGAGCGATTCCAGGCTCCATTGCGATGCAGTCGGCCTGACGATGGCTGCGCGGATTGGCGCTGCCGATCGCAACAAGAATGTCGCCACTAACCGCGGCGGTCACGTCCGACGCAACCGCAAGCGGCGCAAGACGCTTCGCCAGGGCAAGGGCCATGCCCGGAGAGCCCACCCATAGGATCGACTCCGGATCCGGCAGGGCCGCAACTTGTTTGTCGAGATCGGCCTGTGTTGCAGCATCAAGGATGACGACGCTTCCGATGGAGGCCGGAACGAGCTCAGCCAGCCGAGAATGTCGCGCCGGATGGACGGGGTCGCGACCGTATTCGGTCTCCGTTACAGGAATGCCGTCCACAAGCTGAACGCCGTCGACGGTTGTACGCCCAGCGCCAGGGAACGCAGGTGCAAAGACCAGCATCTTGCGGCCGCTTACGGTGAAGGCCGCTTCCATCTCGGCCGTCACGTGCCCGCGAAGAGTCGAGTCGACGGTCTTGTAGAGGACAACCCGCGAAGCGAGCTGCTCGGCAAGTTCTGACTGCCGCCGCGCCGCTTGCGAAACCGGCACTGATCTAGATCCGCTATCAACGGCGACAATCGTGGCCTCCTGGTGCGGCAGCCGGCGTCGGCCGACAACGGCTCGCAAACCGCGCTCGACAAACGGACCGGCCCCATCGGCGGCGCTGGTCAGGTCGTCGGCTAGGATACCGATTGTGTATTCGCCATTGGTTCGCATGGATCAATTATGCTAAGCAAATTCAACATAAAAAGCGATATTTTTTGCGCTACATTGGTGATATGAGATCACCAATGAGGCGATCAGAAATACCTTCATTGGACGACTTGCGTGCGTTCGAGACCGCTGCGCGGCTGGGGTCGGTTCGGCTTGCCGCGAACAGCCTTGCCTTGACCCATGGGGCTGTGAGTCGCCGTATCACCAAACTGTCGGAAGACCTTGGCTTCAAACTCTTCGAAAAAAGCGGACGTGGCTTGAGTCTCACTGCCTCTGGAGAAGTGCTCAACCTCACACTCGGCCGTTTCTTCACCGAGCTGGCGACAACCGTTGAGAGCTTGCGTGCTGCCAACGCACAGCAGAACTCCCTCGTTCTCTCATGCGAGCCTTCAGTCGCTATGCGCTGGCTTATTCCACGGCTTGCAAGCTTTCAGGCCGTCCATCCCGACATCGCTCTACATCTGTCAGTCGCCGGCGGCCCCGTCGAGTTTCGCCGCGATCGGATCGATCTGGCTATACGTCGGCTCGACTTTGCGCTCCCAGAGGCGTGGCACGTCCGGCGCCTTTTTCCTGAAAGGGTAGGACCGGTCATGAGCCCTCAGCTCGCAGCGGTGTTTGCCTCAGGAAACTACATCGCCCTAGGTTCGAAGACTCGGGCGGACGCTTGGTCGCGATGGCTTTCCACCCACCCGTCGGTGCGGCGCCCCGCGGAGATACGCTTCTACGATCACCACTTCCTCATCGTCGAAGCAGCATTGGCGGGATTGGGCGTTGCCCTCAGCCCGCGGGTCCTTGCAACGGACGACGTAGATAGAGGGCGGCTCATCGCACCTGCCGGTTTCGATCCGGACGAAAGCCACTATGGCCTCATCTGGGCGGGAGAAACTGAACTGTCTGGGAAAGCGAACTATCTTGCTTCATGGCTGCAGGAACAGTGCAATCTGATCTAATGATTCAACTTCGCGCTCCTCAAGGGCTCGGCGCTATCAGGCGTTGAACCCGACTTGAGAAGGTGTTCGTCGATTCGACGCGTGTGCGATCACCGCCGGAAACACTTCCGCGTCAGCGGAAGCCGATTCGCTTTCCGAGATGAATTTCATCGATAGAATCCGAGAACGGCCTTGGTCTCGAGATATTCTTCCATGCCCTCGCGGCCGTATTCCCTGCCGTTTCCGGAACGCTTGTATCCGCCAAAAGGTGCGTTCGGGTCCCAGTCGGGATAGTTGAGATGAACTTGACCAGACCGGATCTGCCCGGCGACCGCCTGCATCGTTTCAATATCCGTGCCCTGCACATGCGCGCCGAGGCCGTAGACGGTATCGTTGGCAATCTCGACCGCCTCGTCGACCCTATCGTAGGGAATGATCGACAGCACCGGGCCGAAGATCTCCTCCTGCGCAATTCTCATGTCGCGATTGACGTTCGAGAAGATGGTCGGCCGCGCATAGAGGCCGACCTGAAGGTCGTTGGGCCGCCCCGGCCCGCCAATGACAAGCTTGGCGCCTTCCTCCAGGCCGATGCCGATCATGGCCTGGATACGCTCGAACTGCGGCGGGTTGGCGATCGGACCATGGGTCGTGCTTTCCGCAAGCGGATCGCCGACCACCAATTCAGAAGCGGCCGCCGCCGCCAGGATCTCGACCTTTGCCATCTGTGAGCGGGACACAAGCATACGCGTCGGTGCGCTGCAGGATTGGCCGAGATTGCGGAAGGCGGCGGCGACACCGAGCGGAACAGCCCGGCTCAAATCCGCATCCGGCAAGATGATGTTCGGTGACTTGCCGCCGAGCTCCTGTGCGACGCGCTTGACGGTGGGCGCCGCTGCTTGCGCGACGAGAACGCCTGCCCGCGTCGAGCCGGTGATCGAGATCATGTCGACTTGCGGATGCGACGCCAGACCGGTCCCCACGACTGGACCTGTCCCGTTGACGAGGTTGAAGACGCCGGGCGGACAGCCGGCATCGTCCATCACCTTGGCGAACAACAGGGCACTCAGCGGCGAAAGTTCGCTCGGCTTCAACACCACCGTGCAGCCAGCTGCCAGCGCCGGAGCGACCTTGGCCGTAATCTGGTAGAGGGGCCAATTCCAGGGGGTGATAAGACCACAGACGCCGATTGCCTCGCGCATAATCGCGGTGCTGCCGCGCGTGGCGATGAACGGATAGGTCGCGAGATTGTCACGCGCGACGCGGATATGTTCGGCAGCGAGCGGCACCTGGGCGCGGCGCGCGTAAGTGATGGCGGCCCCCATCTCGCACGTGATGGCCTGCGCAAACAGCTCCAGTCTATCGAGAAGCAAACCGTGAACCCGGTCGAGCAGCGCCGCCCGCTCGGCAGCCGGCTTACGGGACCAGCCGGTAAAGGCTTTTCTCGCGGCTACGACCGCGCAGTCTACATCCTCGTCATCGCCGAGCGCGATTTCTGCGACCGGCTGCTCGATCGCCGGATTGACGACGATCGCCGTCGCCAACCCTGTCGGCTTCCGCCATTCTCCGTCGATGTAAAATTTGCCGAGGAAGCCGGCTTCCGTCAGGTGTCGAACGGCCGAGGTCATTGGAAGCGATCCTTGATCCGGTAATAGACGCCGACCAGCGGAAGCTGGGCATGCGCAAATCGCCGCCCGATTCTGTTTCAGATCTACCAGCCGCGCATCCGCGGCCACTGAGCTTCGATTGCGTCACTTCCCGCCGAGATGACATTGTAAAGTTCGTGCTGTGACGCCGTCGCGCAGGCATGATTGGGCAGAATCCTGACCTTCGCGCCGATCGGGATATGCGGGAGGGCTGCAGCCGATCTGGACCTTATGGCGAGGATGCCGTGCTCCTGGCTCGCCTGCGCGACGATCAGATTCGGATAGAGTTGGCCGGACAGATCGCAGACGAGACCGTAACCTTGGTCGACCCGCTGCGCCGCGGTGCCGCGATCACGTGACAGTGCCATCCAGCCCGCATCGACCAAAATCCATCCCTTCTCCGGCTTCGTGCCGATGACGGTGGCGAGAACCGAGATCGCGATGTCGTCGGTCGTGCAGACACCGACGCCGTGCATCACCAGATCGAAGAACATGTAGACGCCGGCCCGCATCTCCGTGACGCCGGTCAGGCCTTCGGCGAAATGGGCGGTCGGCGTCGAACCGACACTTACGACCGGGCATTCATGCCCCGCCGCCCGCAATGTCTCCGCGGCCGCCACGGCCACGGCCCTTTCGTTCTCTGCGGCCGCGACGAGGGCATCGGACGAGCAAAGGCTGTAGGATTCGCCGGCATGGGTGAGAATGCCGGCGAGCGTGACGCCGGCCTCGGCCAGGGCCGCCGCGACGGCGATGAGCTTGGGATCGGTGGCGGTCAGCCCGCCGCGATGGCCGTCGCAGTCGATCTCGATGAAGGCGGAGGGCGTCACGCCGGCGGCACGCGCTGCCGTGCCCAACATCGCCGCCTGTTCAGGCGAATCGAGCAGCACCTTAAGGTCAACGCCGGCTTTGCGGAGACGCATCGCCCTTTCAGCGGTGTGCGGTGCCACGCCGACGGCATATGTCACGTCACGGAAACCGTACTGCGCGAAGTACTCAGCCTCCGCCAAGGTGGAGACCGTGATCGGCCCCGGCCCGGAGGGATAGGCGCGCTGGGCAACCTCGATGGATTTCGCGGTTTTCATATGGGGGCGCAGCACGACGCCAGCCGCGGCCATACGAGAGGACAGACGGGCGAGATTGCGATCCAGCCGGTCTTTGTCGAGCAGGAGGGCCGGCGTCGCCAGTGCGCCGACCGTCGCGGTTATCTCGCGTGGCGCGGCGTTCTGGCTATCCGTCCGGCGCATATCGGGGCGTTGCATCTCAAGGTCTCCTAGCCGAACGACTGGTTGGCGACCGCGAACGTGCGCGCCGGCCCGGTCCATGGCATCTGCGTCCCCAAGACCATGGTGGTGGCGTCGCTGACCTTCTGCAGGCCGATGTTTCCAAGCCAGTCACCGAGTTGCGAGGAGGCGGAGGTGTCGATCCGGACGAAAACACTCCCGAGGGGCGCGAGCGCGGCCTCGATCAATGCGCGCGCATCGGTCGGGCTTTCGGCGATCACAGGGCCGATGACATGCCCGCGGCCGAAGAGACGGGAAATGGCGTAGCCGCGGGGTATGCCGTCACGCAGCAGGACATAGCCGCAACCGACCTCGATCAGCCGGTTCAGCATCTCGCGCCTCATCCAGCCGGTGGCCTCGTGATCGAGACCGACTATGGCCTCGAAGTCCGACGGAACCATCGCTCTGACGTTTCCGACCGGCGGCATGTCGCGGCCCTGGCCAGGAACGCCATGATGCTGGTGCAGCATGCCGATGCTGGCGAAGCCGCGGCGTGCGTAAAGCGCAAGGCCTTCGGCGGTCGAATTCAGCGTGACGATTCGTGGTCGTGCCGCCGCGAGCAGCGCGTCCATCAGCCGGGCCCCGTACCCCCGTCCCTGAACGGCTTTCGAGACGATGACCATTCCGGCGGAAGCATGGGTGTCGCCGTAAGGCCACCACAGCGCGGTCCCCACCACAGCACCCGCACTCGTCACCACGAAACCGCGGCCAAGCTGCAGCGCAAATTCCCAATCCTTGAGCAGATACGGCCAAGACATCTCCTGCGAGAGCTTCAAGGCACCTTTCAGATGCGCTCTCGCGAAAGGGACTAGGGCCACGTCTTCAATCTCGCGTTCTCCGGCTTGGGTAGCTTCGGTTGCCATGATGCGTCGACGTCTCATGCTTGGGTTAGCGGACTAATCGTCAGTGCCTGACACGGCGAGGTCCATCTGACGATGTTCCCGCGAATTGCAGCGTATCTTGGCTGCGACAGCATTACGCGATCAGGCTGACGCAGAGTTCGGCAGGGAATTGCATTGATGATCCGATAGAAGGGACGATGTGCTGTCAGCGTCTCGCCACGCCGCAGCGCGATCCCGTTCCGGCATCCGATGGCCCGGAACGATACCGGGCATCAACCGCGGATCGCTCCGATAGCGCGCTTGAACGAACGCTGCGACCTCGTCGGGTGACAGCACCGTAAATACAGCCACGGCTGAAACACTCTTCGATCCGGAATCGACCCTTCAACAGGTTGCACCCTGCGTGATGTCCGCAATGTAGTTCTTTATAGCTTGTGCATTCGGGGGAAGGACTTTGACTCGCCTCGGCAGCCCTTCTAGTCCATCGAACCGTTGCGGACGATCTGGTTGCCGGCCTAACGCTTCCTTGATCGTCGTAGCGAATTTGATTGGCTGTGCAGTTTCGAGCACAAGCATCGGCGTCTCGGGGCTCGCATGCATGCGCCCGACCGTCACACCATCCGCAGTGTGAGGATCGATCATTGTGTTGTAGCGCTCCCACGTGTCACGGATCGTCGCCAGTCGATCGGCATGAGTGCTCCTGCCGCTGCGGAATCCGAAACGCGCCGCCGCCGTTACGAAGCTGGGATCACCGCTGAGGTCAAACGAACCGCATTCCCAAAGTTGGTTCTCAAACAGCGATTTCGTCCGACGGGCGTCGCGACCGAGCAAGTCGAACACGAAACGCTCGAGATTTGACGCCTTGGAGATGTCCATGGAAGGACTCGATGTTTCAAGCGTGTCAGCTCGGCTTCTGACGCGATAAATGCCGCTGCGGAAAAACTCGTCGAGCACGTCGTTTTCGTTGGTCGCAAGGACGAGACGGGATATTGGAAGTCCCATCATGCGCGCAACATGACCAGCGCAGATGTTTCCGAAGTTTCCTGAAGGCACGGAAAAGTCAACGCCTGCTGACCTCCCTTCGGAGACTTGAAAATAGCCGGAGAAGTAATAGACGACCTGCGCGACCAGTCGGGCCCAGTTGATCGAATTCACCGCACCTATCTTATATCGTCGTTTGAATTCCAGATCGCTGGACACACATTTGACGATGTCTTGGCAGTCGTCGAACACGCCATCTATGGCGATGTTGTGGATGTTGTCGTCCTGCAGGCTGAACATCTGAGCTTGCTGAAAGGAGCTCATCCGTCCGAGGGGCGACATCATGAAGACCCGCACCCCTTTCTTGCCGCGCATTGCGTATTCCGCAGCGCTCCCGGTGTCGCCACTGGTCGCCCCAAGAATGTTCAATTCGTCGTGCCGCCGTGCCAGTTCGTACTCGAGCAGATTGCCGAGCAACTGCATGGCCACGTCCTTGAACGCCAGCGTAGGACCGTTCGACAATTCCTGGAGGTAAAGCCGCGTCTCGAGCTTTCGAAGCGGAACGATGCTCGAGGTTCCAAAGATCTCGGGCGTGTAGGTCTTTTCGCAGATTGCCTTCAGGTCAGCGGGCGGAATATCGCTGACGTAGAGCGACAGGACCTCGAAGGCCAGGCTGGGATAGGACAAGGCACGCCACGCATCCAATGTAGCGGCGTCCACACGCGGGTAGGTCTCAGGTACGTACAGCCCGCCATCCTCGGCGAGGCCTTCAAGCAATGTTTCGCAGAACTGTCTGCGACCTGAATGTCCGCGCGTGGATACGTAGTGCATCGATGCTCTTCTTTCGAGAGGCGGCAGTGCCGCCAGCTCCATGACCTGAGTTGTACCTTTGGGAATGCCCGATGGAGTTTCCAGCCGTCAGCGGCGGTCGCGCCACAGCGCAAAACGATCCTGCATCCGATATCCCCAGATCATGGCGGGCATGAACCAGGGATCGCCACGATAGAGCGGGATGGAGTCCGGCGGACGGAAGTCAAAGGCGGTGCGCGCCCGTTCGTGGTTTCCGATCAGCTTGTGGGCCGCGTGCATCCCGATCCAAGGCGCCCAGACGACGCCTGAACCGCAGAAGCCAGTGGCATAAACCACACCGTCCTCTTCGAAGATGCGCGGGAGCATGTCGCGATTCATCGCCACATTGCCGAACCAGCTGTGCGAAAGGTGAACATTCTCGAGTTCGGGGAAAAGGTTCACCAACCCCTTGCGCAGCAGGAGCTTTGGAGCCACCGGGTTACCGACACGAGAGCTGTCGCGCCCCCCTAACAGGATACGTTTGCCGTCGGGCGATGGGCGGTAATAGAACCCGACCTGGCGGTTCTCGGTCATCATCATGCGTTTGGGCATCAGCCGCGCCATGACGTCAGGTGCGAGCTCCTCGGTTGCAATGATCCGGCTGCGAACCGGGACCAGCCTGCGGCGCAGGAAGGGAACGGCGCTATCAGTATAGCCATTCGTGCAAACCAGCACCTGACGCGCCTGCACCGAACCGGCCGAGGTCACGATACGGAATCCGGAACCATCTCTCTCGATGGAGATGACGGGCGTATCCGCATGAACCGCGACGCCCGAAGCGAGCGCCACGCGAAGCAGTTCAGCGTGAAACTTCGCCGGTTGTAGCCCTCCGATATCCATCCGGACTGTTCCACCCCGGTAGACATCGGTGCCGATGTAGCTGTGCTGCTCGGCATAAGGTACGGCGTGAGACTCGATCCGCAGCCTCTTCGCTAATACTTCCGCGCTACGCGCCATCGTGTCGTACTGCTCATATCCGAACGCGCCCTTGAACTGCCCGACCAGCTGGAAATCGCAGGCAAGCCCCTCGGTCTTGATGAAATCGTAAAGGAACTCGCGGGCGATCTTGCCTTCCGCCTCGATTGCCAGCGCCTTGTCTGCGCCGAAGCGTCGGGAGATCGCGGCGTAATCCGGCCGTATGCTCGCGCTGGTTATTCCACCGTTGCGCGTCGAGGCTCCCTCGCCCGGACTCATCGCGTCAAAGGCCGCAACCGAGCGTCCCTCGCGCGCCAGCACCAGCCCGGCCGAAAGAGAGGCATAGCCAGCGCCCACGATCAGCACGTCAAGTTTCTTGGGAAGAGTCTGTTGAGGCAGCGACCTAAGTGGTGCGGCTTCCCACCAATAGGGCGTGTCCTTCTCTGCGGCTCTGGGCTCGTGCATGTCGCTGACTTCTCGTGTGTTAAAAGTGGCCTTGGATTACTGACAAGACGGATTCTGATCAGCCAACGCGATGCTTGCGACGTCTACGCTATCAAGAGGTTCTGCTGGATAGCCTTCAACGCTGTCCGCTGCCTGCCACCTGGGCTCAAGCCGTCAAATGTGGTCATCTCTAACGTCAAGCGCATCGCGCAGCCCGTCGCCGATGAAGTTGAAGCTGGTCACTGCGATCGTAATCGCAGCGCCTGGAATGATGGCAAGCCAGGGAGCGCTGGCCAGATATTGCTGGGCGCCGTTGAGCAGATTGCCCCAGCTGGGCAGCGGTGGTTGGATGCCGTAACCAAGGAAACTGATATAGGCCTCCAGAAGAATCGCACGGGCGACGGTGAGGCTTGCGGCCACGATGATCGGACCCGTGGCATTGGGCAGAATTTCGCGAAGCATGATGTGCCTGCCGCTCAGACCGACCATGCGCGCGGCCTGGACAAACTCGCGCTCGCGCAGCGAACGGACCTCGGCTTCGACGATCCTGGCAACCTCCATCCAGCTCGTGACAGCAATGATGACAGTGATCATCATCGGGCTGGGCCGGAGCGTCGCGGCCAACGCCAGCACGAGGAAAATCGAGGGGAAGGAAAGAAAGCCATCCACCGTGCGCATCAGCGCGGCTCCGATCCAGCCCCCGCGATAGCCTGCGGTCACGCCGACGAGCGTTCCGATCAGCGTTGACAACAACATCGCGGAGAATCCCACCAGTAGCGAGACACGCCCGGCCATCAAGAGTCGCACGGCCAAGTCTCGCCCCAACGGGTCGGTGCCGAAATAATGATGACCGCTCAAGGGAGGAGCAAAGCGGGCGCGCAGATCTATATAGAGCGAATCGTAAGGCAAGGCGTAGGGGCCCACGACGCACGCCAACACGAGCAGGGCGATCATCGCGAACCCGAGCAGCGCCAGATGGTGTCGCATGAACCGGCGCACCCCGCGGCTGTGCCACCAGCGAATTGGAGGGAGGTGGGCGGAGATGTCAGTCATAACGGGGGACTCCTGTTGACGGCACGAACCGGCGTCTTCAGCTGAGACGAATGCGCGGATCGACGAGTGCGACAAGGATGTCTGCGACGAGATTGCCCAGCACGACAAGGATGGCTGAGAATATCAACAGCCCCATGACCATCGGATAGTCACTGTAGCCGAGGCTGTCGAGAAACAGCCGCCCCATTCCCGGCCAGGTAAAGATGGTCTCAGTGACCAACGCGCCGGTCAGAATGCTCGGCAACTGCACCCCAGCCAGGGTGATCATCGGCAACAGCGCATTGCCGACGACATGCTTCAGCAGGATGCGGCGCTCACTTAGGCCCTTGGCACGAGCCGTCTTGACGAAATCCTGGCTCAGCGCATCAAGGGTCGCGGTGCGCATGTAGCGGCTCCAGACCGCGACATGGACCAGCGACAACACCAAGCTTGGCAAGATCAGGTGATGCAAGTAGTCCAGCACCGATCCGTCGCCGATCGTGTACATGTTCCCTGCAGGCACCCAACCGAGCTTCAACGTGAAGATATAGATGCCGACGAGGCCGAACCAGAAGGTCGGGACCGACAGCGCGACCATGGCGCCAATCGTCGCGCAATAATCGAACAGGGAATAGCGGTGGGTGGCACCGCGGATCCCGATCCAGGAACCAAGGGCGATGGCCAGTGCCGTGGAAGTCCCCATCAGCAGCAGCGTAGCGAAGAGGTGACGCCCAATCACCGCCAGCACCGGCGTTCCGTCGCGGAAAGAGTGACCCCAGTCGCCCTGAACCAACCGCCAGGCCCAATCAAAATACTGAATCCACAACGGCCGGTTCAGCCCGAGCTGCTCTGCCAGTCGCTCAATGTCCTTCTGGGTCATGCCGGGATCCAGCCCGAACTGCGCGAGAGGACCGCCCGGCATGAAGTTGAGCACCGTGAAGCCGATGATCGAGACGATCACCAACAGCACGATGCTTTGCGAAAAGCGATTAAGCAGGAACCCGGGCATTCGAGTCTCCATGTTAGCTTGACAGCGCCTAGGCGCCGCCCTGCGCCTATACGGGCCTCGGGCGGCGATACGTCAACTCGCCCAAGACCAAGCCAGCGCGTTCCAGGATTCGGTGCGCGTGTTGACGTTCGGCACGACGCCGGAAATGCCCTTCTTGTTACCCTGGACCGAATTGGTCTGGTACAGCGGCAGGAAGGGCAGGTCGCGGCGAACGAGCTCTTGTACGCGACGGTAGATCGAGCGCCGCGCGTCCGGATCGAAGCTGCGAGCGCCTTGGTCGAGCAAGGCATCGACCTCTGGATTTGAATACTGCGCATTATTCGAACCACGCCCGCCCTTCGCTGCAATCGCACGCGAGTGCAAGCGATTGGTCACGTCCGGGTCGGCGCCGATCAGATACGTGCTGCCGACGATCACGGAATCGAATTGCGATTGCTGCCAGAACTCGCCCCACATCACCGCGGCGGGCAAGTTCGATATCTTCATCTCGACGCCCAACTGAGCAAATGTCTGCTGCAAGAACTGCTGCACCTGCTCGCGAAGCGGATCGCCTGACGTGGTCGAGCTGGCAAAGGACAGACGGACGCCGCTTTTGGCACGAACGCCATCCCGCCCGGGCGCCCAGCCGGCTTGGTCGAGGATCTGGCGCGCGCGGTCCAGATTGTATGCGTGTGCCGGAAGATTGGGGTTATAGTAGGTGGACTGCCTCGGCATGAAGGTCTCCGTCGGAGTCGGCACGCCGTAATAGAGCCCCTGGATGATCGATTCCTTGTCGATGGCTGCGTAGAGCGCCTCACGGACTGCAAGTTCCTTGAACTGTGGACGCTCCAAATTCAGGTAAAAGGACTCGAATGAAGCCTTTGGGACCAGTGTCACCACTCGGTTCGCCAGCGCCTTGGCTTCCTCGTAATGATCAGCTGTGATGTACGGCTGCCCCATCAGGTCCACATCACCGCTCTTGAACTGAGTGTAGAGGACGGTGAGATCGGGAATGTATTTGAAGATCAGCTTCTCGATGTGTGGGCCTTCTCCGAAATATTCGGGGTTAGCCACGAGTTCGAGATGATCGCCTGCAACCCGCTTACCCCATTTGAATGCGCCGGTGCCGACCGGCGCCTGGTTGAAGGCGGCGTTGTTTGGATTGGCCTCCTTCTCGAGGATGTGCTTGGGCACGATGAAGGTTTCGGTCAGGAACGAAAGATAAGGCGCAAAAACCTGTTCCATTCGCCACGAGATCTCCGTGGGCGAGATCACCGTGATGTCGCGCACGAGGGCATGGCCAGCTGTGCGCCAACTCCGGAAGGCGGGATTGGTGATCAGTTCGAGGGTGAATTTCACATCCTCGGCCGTGAAGGGTTTGCCGTCGTGCCAGCGCACACCGTCACGCAGACGGATGCGCCATTTGAGGCCGTCCTCCGAAATGCCGCCGTTCTTCTGGTTCGGTACTTCGACGGCAAGGTTGGGCTCAATCTCACCCTTTGGGTCGATCCGGAAGAGCGCGTCGAAAACCGAGAAATGCACACCATCATCGACTTCAATGTGCGCCATCAGCGGATTGAAGACGGTCGGCTCTTGTCCAAGTCCGACGACGATGCGACCGCTCGGTTTGGCGGGGGCCTTCTGAGCGAAGGCGGGCGTACCCAACAGGCCTGGTGCAGCGAGGCCGGCAGCCCCGGCCACCATCAATCGAAGTGCATTGCGCCGTGAATAGCTCGAGTCAAAATAGGCTTCCGTCATGACCTCTCCTCGTTCTTGGCTGTGTCCCGCCGGTATTCATTGACTCCCGCGAGCGCGCGAGCGCCCCTTGGCTGCTTGCCGGGGATGGCAGCGACGAGCTCGCGCGTGTAGGCGGATTTCGGGTCCAGGAAGATCTGCGACGGCGGTCCGCGTTCGATGATCTGTCCTCGATGCATGACGGCGATCTCATCGCAAATCTGGCTGGCAACGCGCAAATCATGCGTGATGAAGATCATCGAGACGCCGGTCTCCCGCTGAATCTGATCCAGCAGCTTCAGGATTTGGGCCTGGATCGAGACATCAAGCGCGGAGACGGCTTCGTCGGCGATCAGCAGTTGTGGTTTGAACATCAGCGCACGGGCGATGCCGACGCGCTGGCGCTGACCGCCGGAAAATTCGTGCGGATAGCGGTCGAAGGCGCCTGAATCCAGGCCGACATGGGACAGAAGCTCCCGCGCCCGCTCACCAGCCTCTCTGTGCGGCACGCCATGCGCGACCGGCCCGACTGTGAGAATTTGCCCGACCGTCGAGCGCGGGTTGAGCGACGCAAAAGGATCCTGGAAGATCATCTGGATTTTTGGCCTTAGCGGCCTAAACTCGGCCTCGGTAAGCCGGGCGACGTCGCGGCCTTCGAAGAAAATCGAGCCACCGTCGCTCTCCATGAGCTTGATCAGCAGCCGCCCGAGCGACGATTTGCCCGAACCGCTTTCTCCGACAACGCCTAGCGTGCGGCCCTGCGTGAGATCGAACGAGACACCATTGACCGCAGGCACGATGCGCTGCGTACGGAAAAGCGCACTGCCGCTACGATAGGTCTTGACCAGACACTCGACCTTCAGGATTGACGCCCTGTCGGCGGCTTCCAAGGGATTGCGGTCCTTGCCGGTCAGGTGCGGCACGGCCGCGATCAGGCGGCGCGTATAGAGGTGACTGGGCGACTTGAGCACCTGCTCGGCACTGCCTTGCTCCACGCAATGACCCTTCTCCATCACCACAACGGAATCGGCAATCTCCGCCACGACTCCAAAGTCATGGGTGATGAACATCACGCTCATTCCCTTGCGGCGCTGAATGTCGCGGATCAGTTTGAGGATCTGCGCCTGCGTCGTCACGTCGAGGGCGGTCGTCGGCTCGTCCGCAATCAGGATCGCGGGCTCAAGAGCCAGAGCCATGGCGATCATCACCCGCTGCCGTTGCCCGCCCGAAAGCCGGAATGGATACTGGTGATACATGAGTTGCGGATCGGGAAGGCCGACCTCAACCAACAAGTCTATGGCGCGGCTGCGACGGGATTTCGCGGTCCCAACGTCGTGCGCTGCCATCACTTCCTCGATCTGCGCGCCCACGGTCATCAGCGGATTGAGCGCTGAGAGCGGATCTTGAAAGATCATCGAGACGACGCGGCCGCGAAGGTTGCGGAGCTTATCGGGCGAGATGGCTACGATGTCGGTCCCATTCAGGTCGATCGAACCCGAGGCAACACGTATCGCCTTGGGCAGAAGCCCCATGATCGCATTGGCTGTGACCGACTTGCCCGATCCGGACTCTCCAATGATGCACAGTATCTGACCCCGCTTCAGATCAAAGGAGACGTTCTCGACGGCGTGAGCCCGCTCCATCCCGGCCGGCAGGCTCACGGTCAGTTCGCGCACCGAGAGTGCCACATCTTCCGAAGCTACAGCCTGAGAGGCAGAGGCCATTTGAACAGTCTCCCCTTTCAACGGCGTTGGGTCATTCTGCTGCGGATTGGCTCTTCGGCCATTGTTGCCGCCGCGACGATCGGACAGGTCGAAAATTCGCCGCTCATTTTGCCATTCCCTGTTCGGAGAGTGCGACATGATTCAAAGCTTGGTGCTCGACAGGAAAAAGCTGTCGCTCAAGCCAAAACATCGGACGAGCGGCCAACTCGATCACTGAATCGAAGTTCGTGGAGCTAACAGTCCCATCCAGCTTGATTGCTCTTGTGGAGGTCTGTTCCTGGACAAGGCTCATCCAGCGTCCCTTTAGAACTTCTGCCACTGATCGACATTGACCCGGCATTCGCGAGTTTGACTGCTTCAATCACCCCAGAGTCGCCGAAACGCGCCGTATGGGCAGCAGGAAGTTCTGAAAACGAAGTGCCATCTGGCATTTCAGTCTGCGCCGCGACGAGAGAACTCTCAGGCGGCCTGCCTTGTGCACGGCACGGCTGCACGCGCTCAACGCCTGATGCCCTGGTGCTTTGGCGAATGAGGTGGGCGCGAGCAACGTGTTCTCGCAATAATAGCTTGAACAGTAGTCGGCAAACCGCAGAATATTCCGTCTAATCACAAATTCCCGCAGAGCACCTGCCGCGAATGCTCAGCTACGATAGGTCAAACGCCGGGAGTCCTCGCTTCATGAGTGCGCCGCTCATCCATATTGAATCAAGCCCGTCTCTGCCTCAAGAGGCTGACGTCGTCGTCATTGGCGGCGGCGTGGTGGGCGTGTTCACGGCTTACTATCTCGCCCGCCGCGGCGTTAAGGTCGCCTTGCTAGAGAAGGGGCGTGTCGCCGCCGAGCAGTCCAGTCGCAATTGGGGATGGTGCCGTCAACAGAATCGCGACGCACGCGAGCTACCGATCGCCACCAAGAGTCTCGATCTTTGGGAGAGAGTAGCACAGGAGACCGGGGAAGACACGGGCTTCCGCCGCTGCGGGCTTCTCTATCTGTCGAATGACGAGAATGAGCTGACCTGCTGGGCGAAATGGCGCGATTTTGCAAAGACGGTCGGCGTTACGACACACATGTTGAGCACGAACGAAGCTAGCGAGAGAGGCAAAGCGACGGGCCGCAAATGGAAAGGCGGCGTCTCCTCTCCAACCGACGGAACGGCAGACCCTTCGAAGGCTGTGCCCGTGGTCGCGCGTGCGATGATGACGGCGGGCGGCACGGTGCACCAGCACTGCGCCGCTCGCGGCATAGAGCTCCGTGCCGGCCGGGTGAACGGCGTGGTGACCGAAATGGGCACAATCCGGACCAACACGGTGGTCATGGCAGGAGGGGCCTGGGCCTCTTCGTTCTGCAACCAGCTCGGCATTCGCTTCCCACAGGCGTCCGTGCGCCAGTCCATTCTCGCCGTGGCTCCTGGCGCGGCGGGTCTGCCCGACGCCCTGCACACTGCAGTCGTGTCGCTCACGCGGCGTAGCAGCGGCGGGTACACGCTGGCGATAAGCGGGCGCGCGCGAGTCGATCCAACGCCGCAGCAATTCAGGTTCGCCCGCGAATTCGTGCCGATGTTTGCTCGCCGCTGGCGCAGTCTCGCCCCTGGAGCATTCGAGGGCATGCGCCAAGGTCATGAATCCTTGGCGAAGTGGGCGCTCGATGAGACGACCCCGATGGAGCTGAACCGGACACTTAATCCCCGTCCCGACATGCGGCAGATTCGGCTGACACATAAAAGAGCTTGCGAATTGCTGCCTGAACTCCGTCGCGTCGCAATCTCCAATGTCTGGGCCGGCTATATTGACAGCACACCGGATGGCGTTCCCGCCATCGGTGAGGTGGGGGCGATTCCGGGCTTTATCCTTGCGGCCGGGTTCAGCGGACACGGTTTCGGGATTGGTCCCGGCGCAGGGCACCTGATGGCGGACATCATTACTGGTACTGCACCGATCGTCGACCCGCGTCCATACAGGCCGGAGCGGCTGAAAACGGGTGCCTGGGGCAAGGTCGCCGAGTTCTGAAAAGCAATCTCTCCGCCCGGTGGGAAAGGATGCTGGTTGGTGCTATGACAGTGCGTATGACGCTGAAGCCTCAAAGCCTTGACGCCGCTATGGCTCCCATCTCATGGCATTGCCTATGAAGCTCGATAAGATCGACATCAGGATTTTATGCGAACTGCAGAAGAACGGGCGGACTTCCAACGTCGAGCTCGCAGAGCTGATAAACCTTTCCCCGAGCCCGTGCCTGATGCGCGTCAAGAGGCTCCAGACGGAGGGCTTCATCACCGGCTATTCCGCCCAGATCGACGTCTCCAAGCTCGGACAAACTCTGACTGTGTTCGCCGAGATCACGCTCAAAAATCATCGCCAGATCGATTTCGCGCGCTTTCTCACGACCATCGAAAAGATAGATTCGGTCGTCGAATGTCATCTGGTTTCGGGCGGATATGACTACCTGGTGAAGTTTATCACAGCGGGAATCAGCGAATATCAAGCGCTGATGGAACGTCTCGTCGAGATGGATATCGGAATCGACAAATACTTCAGTTTTGTCGTGCTGAAGTCCCCGATCGTGAAATCCCATCTGCCTCTCGAAAGCATATTCAATAGCTGAAGAACAATCCTCCACCCCGGGGAGCATGGGCAGATCGCCGGGCCGGCGCTACGGCTCAGGCTTTTTCTGGCCTCGGAATGACAGGCGCAGTGATTATCCTTTCATCGCCGCGCGGACGTCCCTGTCTTCGAGGGTTTGGTCGAGCGTCATGCGAGTTCGTTCGATGATGCCGTCGATGTCCGCATCCGTGCAGCAGAGCGGGGGCGCAAGACCCAGCACGCCCTGGGCAAAGGCGCGGATGACGAGACCGTTGTCCCATGCGCGGTCGAATATGCGGCGCGCGGCGTCAGCTTCCGCCGGCAGGGGCGTCTTGCGCTCCTTGTCCGTGACGAGCTCGATTGCGGCCAGCATGCCGCGACCACGGACATCGCCGACAAGTGGTTGATCGGCAAGCGCGCGAAGGCCTTCCATCAGGCGGTGCCCCGCCTTTCGGCCGTTTGCCAACAAGCCATTTTCGTAAAGATCCAGGCACGCGAGCCCGACCGCTGCACTGACGGGATGCGCGGAATAGGTGTAGCCGTGGCCGACGGCCGTCTTGCCGGCTCCGTCCGCAATCGTGTTGTAGACGCGGTCGGACATGAAAACGGCTCCCATCGGCACATAGCCCGACGTCAGACCCTTTGCGGTGGTCATGAAATCCGGCACGACGTCGTCTTCTTCGCAGGCGAAAAATGGGCCGACACGACCAAAGCCAGTGATGACCTCATCGACTACGAACAAAATATCGTTCTCCTTGCAAACGGCGTGCATGGCTTTCAACCAAGATGGCGGTGGCACGAGGACACCCCCTGATCCCTGAATTGGCTCGACGTAAAAAGCCGCAATGCGATCTGCGCCAAGTTCGGCGATCTTGGCTCGCAGGGCCGCGACCGACGCAGCAATGATAGCCTGAGGATGGGAACCGACAGGATTACGATAGGTATAGTGCGACGGAATTTTGTGCTGCCAGCTATAAGGTACCCCAAAGCCCGCATGAAAGGCGGGGATCGCGGTCAAGCCGGACCCTGCCGTCGACGATCCGTGGTAGCCATGCTCGACGGAAATGAACTGATCCTTCTGCGGCGTACCCTTGGCATGATAATAGTACCGAATAAATCGGATTGTGCTGTCGACGGCATCGGAGCCACCTAGCGTGAAGTAAACATGGTTCAGATCGCCAGGCGCCAATTCGGCCAACCTGGCGGCCAGCCGGATGGCCGGATCGGAGCCCAACCCGAAATAGCCCGTCGCGTAAGGCAGCTCGCGCAACTGCTTCGTGGCAGCTTCAACGATGCTCTCTTGTCCGTACCCGACGTTGACACACCACAGACCAGCAAACCCGTCGAGCAATTGATGTCCCGATGCATCGGTCAGGGTCGCGCCCTTCGCTGATCTTAACACCCGCACACCCAAGGCCTCGTGACCGCGATAGGATGAGACCGGGTGAACCAGATGTGCGCGGTCCAGCTCGATCAGCGAATTGCTCAACATTTCGGCCTCCATATCAACCCGAAACGCAAAGTAGGATATCGACGACAGCAGTTCCTCCCAAGCTGCGCCTGAGCCAAAGGAGTTTTGACTTTCGTTTTTGATCGACGCCGCATCTTATACCGCGGCGGCGTCCGCCGCGTGGCGGTGCTGTTCAACTCGAAAGGTTGCTTGGCGCAACTCTCTGCCAAGGCTTCGAGCCGATACGACACAATCTGCTTCCGGCTCCAGCGAAAGCGGCGCTTTATCTTACGCGATGCTCATTATGATGCTTGTCGTACTGGCACGCGGTGCCGAGAGGATTGGAGGATACCACGACATGACCGAGTTCCGACCGAAATATATCACTTTCGATTGCTACGGCACGCTGACGAATTTCGACATGGCCGGTGCGGCAAGGCGAGTCTACGGCTCCCAGCTTTCTGCCACGACGATGGCAAGTTTCATCAAGGATTTCGCCGCCTATCGCCTGGACGAAGTTCTTGGCGCGTGGAAGCCATACTTCGAGGTCGTGCATAATTCGGTAGAGCGCGCGTGCAAGCGCAACGGTGTCGTATTTCGGCCGGAGGATGCCCAGCGCATCAATGAAGAGATCCACACATGGGGTCCACACCCCGACGTCCCGGCGGGTCTGGCCAAAGTTGCCAGGGAGATTCCGCTGGTCATCCTGTCGAATTCCATGAAGAACCTCATCATGTCGAACGTCGAGAAGCTCGGCGCGCCCTTCCACACGGTCATCACGGCCGAGGAAACCGGCGCCTACAAGCCGCACATGAAAGGCTTTGAATACATGCTGGACAAGCTTGGCTGCGGTCCGGAAGATATCACCCACGTCTCATCCTCCTTCCGCTACGACCTGATGACAGCCTACGACCTGGGCATCAAGAGCAAGGTGTGGGTGAACCGCGGTCATGAGCCCGCGAATCCCTTCTATGAATACACTGAGGTCGCTGACATCGGCGGGCTCGCCGCCGCAGTCGGCTTGGAGCCCCTTCGAAGAAGTGCGTGAAGGCGTATCCTTTTCGGGCTCTTTCGCGGCACGTAGACCTTCGAAAATTTCAGTAGAGACTGTTGCGTGATGAATAAAGGGGGCGGTTCAACCGCTCCCTTTTTCTGTGTTCGAACTACTCATCCGACAGAATTGTGTTACTTCGCTGTCGAGGCATCATGGTGTTGTCGCGCGGATGCGGTCCGCCGCAAAATCGGAGAACCCTTCGATTCCTCTCCTGAAACCAGGAATCGCCCCCTTATTCCAATCCGCCGACATGAAGCGTTTTGATCTCAAGATATTCATCTATCCCGAGCTGGGATCCTTCGCGCCCCAGCCCGGACTGCTTTACACCGCCGAACGGCGCGACCTCGGTCGAGATCAGGCCGGTGTTCAGGCCCACCATGCCGAATTCCAGCGCCTCGGCAACGCGCCACGAGCGCTTGAGGTTTTCAGTGTAGAAGTAGGCGGCAAGGCCGAAGGGCGTGCCGTTCGCGATCGCGATCGCTTCGTCCTCCGTCTCGAAGCGGAAAAGCGGCGCGACTGGTCCGAACGTCTCTTCTGAGGCCAAGAGCATGTCAGTCGTTGCCTCACCGAGCACGACGGGGCGCGCATACTGCCGACCTTCCGGCATACGTTCGCTCTGCGAGATGATCTTCGCGCCTTTGTCCAGGGCGTCTGTGACGTGCCGCTTGATCTTTTCTATCGCCGCGCCATTGATCATTGGTCCGATTTCGACACCTTCTTCGGTGCCGGCACCGACCTTCATTTTTGCGACCCGGCTGGCGAGCCTTTTCGCAAAGGCATCGTAAACGCCGGATTGCACCAGAATGCGATTGGAGCAAACGCAGGTCTGTCCGCCATTACGAAACTTCGACGCAATCGCGCCCTCGACGGCCCGGTCAACATCGGCATCATCAAAGACGATGAACGGCGCGTTGCCGCCGAGCTCGAGGCTGAGCTTCTTGATGTTGGCGGCGGCGCCTTTCATCAGCAATGCGCCGACGCGAGTCGACCCGGTAAACGAGATCTTGCGGACAGTTTCATTGTCCATCAGTTCCTGGCCGATTTCCGCGGGCATGCCCGTCACGATATTAATCACGCCCGCCGGGATCCCTGCCCGCTGCGCAAGAACGCCGATCGCGAGCGCCGAAAATGGCGTAAATTCAGATGGCTTGATGACCACGGTGCAGCCCGCAGCAAGCGCAGGTGCCACCTTGCGCGTGATCATGGCGTTAGGAAAGTTCCAGGGGGTGATGATCCCGCAGACGCCTACCGGCTCTTTCAGCACCAGAATGCGGCGATCGGCAGTGGGTGAAGGGATGGTCGATCCGTTGATCCGGCGTGTCTCTTCCGCAAACCATTTTACGAAGGATGCCCCATAGCGGATTTCTCCGAGCGATTCAGCAAGCGGCTTACCCTGTTCCAGAGTCAGCAAGAGCGCCAGATCCTGCTCATGCTGCCGCATCAGCTCATACCAACGCTCCAAAAGTGCCGCGCGTTCTGCATGAGTAGTCTTCTTCCAAGCTTTGAACGCATCAGCCGCAGCGTTGATTGCAGCCGCAGTCTCGTTACGCCCCATATCGGGGATGGTACCAAGGACGTTCTGGCTGGCAGGATCAATGACATTGGCAGTGGCTTTCGCGCTCGCATCTCGCCAATTGCCGCCGATCAGCCCTTGCTGGCGAAACAGATCCTTGTCCTTCAATGCAATCATCTACATGTTCCTTTGCCTTCGGGCCCAACTCCGCCATTCCTGCTTGCCAACCGAGCAGGTCTGCACTACGAGAACGCTCTTGGATTTGCGACTGGCGAGCAAAGCCGGCTCATTTGAGCAATAAAGGCCGCACACCGCATTTTTTCATCGAGAATTGCCTGACGGCGCTGAAGCCGGTCAGGCGCGACTTTGAAAGTCGATTGTTCTGCCAAGCCAGATTTCGACCGCTCTGAGCATTGCGCTCAGTCATAAGCGCTGACGTAGATCTTTCGCACGGTCTCGATCGTGCGCCAGACGCCGACAAAGCCCGGTTTCATCACGAAGCTGTCGCCGCCGCGGTAAGTCCTGGTCTCACCACCCTTTTCCTCAATTTCGATGAGACCCGAGATGATGTGGCAGAACTCGTAAGTGGTGCCTTTGATGGAATGGGTCTCGCCGGGCGTTGCTTCCCAGACGCCGGTCAGCACCTTCTCGGCTTTGGAGGCGTCCTGCGCCCAGGTCTTGAAGGATGGATTGCCCGAAATGAGTCGTTCCGGAGCAGGCAAGGTGTTCTTTGGTGCGAAGTCCGGATTGGTATCGATAGTAATCAGAAGTGACATGGCATTATCCCTGGTTAATAGCCGAGTGTTCGATCGACAAGCCCGATCGGATTTTTTCCCGCGCGGTGGCGCCTGATGTTTTCTACGACGGATTGTGCCGCCGTATGCGGTTGCGTCACGGATGCGATGTGCGGCGTTATCATGACCTTCGGATGTGCCCAGAGCGCATGGCCTTCCGGCAGCGGCTCGGGGTCAGTGACATCGAGCATAGCTGCCGCGAGGCGGCCGCTGTCGAGCGCCTCGATGAGTGCGGCCTGATCGAGCTGCGGGCCGCGGCCGAGATGCAGCAGTCGCGCTCCCATCGGCAAAAGCGAGAAGAGTTTTGCGTTCAGGAGGCCGCGGGTTTGCTCCGTCAGGGGCAGAAGACAGACGAGAATATCCGTTCCTCTCAGGAAACTGCCTAGCCGATCGTCGCCATGAAAGCAGGTGACGCCCTCGACTACCTTTTTGCTGCGGCTCCATGCGGCAAGGGAAAATCCAAAGGGCTTGAGGCGATCGATTGCCGCTTGCGCCAGCATCCCAACGCCCAGGAAACCCACGCGGCGTTCGGTCGCCTGTGGAGTGACAATATCTTGCCACTCGCCCCTTCTCTGCTGCTCCCGATATGCGAGCATCTCGCGATGGAGCGCCAGCACGCCAAGCACGACGTATTCCTGCATCATGCGTATGATGCCATCCTCGACCATACGCACCAGCATCACATGATCGGGTATGATCTCGGGCACGAACTGGTCGACTCCGGCACCGATCGAAAAGAGCACCTCCAAATTGCGATAACGCGAGACGTCGTCCGGCACGTTCCAGGTCAGCAGATACCGCACCTTTTCCGGGTCGATGCTTTTCCTACCCTGGTAGAATTCAAGATCGGGGAGCTCGCGCGCAAATATCTGGCGGAAAATTGCGCCCCGAGCGGCATCGGAATTGAAAAGAAACCCCATCTAGGGACCCTTCGTGTCACGCGGCGAGATGCTCGATGACTTGTTGGCGCGCAGCGAGCTCGCCGGGCATCTACAGCCTAGCGGCAAGCAGAAGCTTTCTCTGCCGAATATCGGTGCGCTATATGCCGAACATTTCGAACACTTGCACCAAAACAGGTGAAACCTGCTGGCTTTCCGTGCAATGCTGCGGCAAACACGTCTGCTGTCGCAACTGGGCAGCTAAAGCACGACAAGCCATAGACGTTGGCATTCCGCGAAGGAATGAACTGAGATGGGACGATCCGTACGCCTGAAGTCCTTCGAATTGGTCGCGCGCGACATTCGAGACGTTGATGTGAAGCTGCTCCACGCGCTCTCGATTGCCGTCGGCTGGCCGCATCGGCCAAAGGACTGGGATTTCCTGCGCCGCGCCGGTCAGGGCATCGTCGCTGTTGACGGCATCGGGCGCGTTTTCGGAAGTGCGATGTGGTTCCCCCACGGACACGAATTCGCCACCATCGGCCTGGTACTCACATCGCCGCGCACCCAAGCACAAGGTACCGGCCGATGGCTGATGGAACAGGTGTTCGAACGGTGCGAGGATCGGAGTCTTGCCCTGAACTCGACCGATGCTGCCTATCATCTTTATCTGTCGCTGGGCTTCACCAAGGAAGCGGTCGTGTATCAGTGGCAGGGAGAGATCGTATCACCCCTTCCACCGACATCAGTTCTGGATGGCGAATTGAGGTCGGCGTCAGCCGAAACTCTCAATGAGATTGCGGCGCTGGATGAGCGCGCATTCGGCACGAGCCGCCGGGAGCTGCTTGCTCTGCTTTCGGAAGGTGCGTCAATCTGTGTACTGCGCCGCGACGGCAAGACCGTCGGCTACTCCATGAAGCGCGAATTCGGGCGTGGTCACGTGATCGGTCCCATTGTCGCCAGCAATGATTATGACGCGATCCATCTCACGGCCGTGCATCTTAAGGATCTCACCGGCCGTTTCGCCCGCGTCGATACCCGGGAGCAAACGGGCCTGTTTGCTGACTATCTTCAGCAGAGCCGCCTCGCGATCAGCGAGACGGTCACAACCATGTCCAAGGGGCGGCGATTCCTCAACCGAAAGGAAAACGAGCCGTGGGTCTACGGATTGGCCGCTCACGCGTTGAGCTGAGCTGTGAAGCGAATTGTTAGTGGCGCCTGTCCCACGAATATAAATGATAACGACCACTTATTCGGCAACTTCGATTCCGGAGTGTCAGAAAAATTTTCGCGGCGAATTTCGATATTCCGAGCAACAAAACTAAACCGCTGAATGTTGCGACTATTCCCTACGTGGCCGCTCCCTCCCCATTCAAGCTACGGCCCGAAACGGTTTCCGCCCATGCGTTGTTCCGCGATGCCGGCAGCCGCTCAAGTGGCCGAACTCTGGATGATACCCATGCAGAGGTATTTGATTTCCAGATAGTCCTCGATGCCGTATTTCGAACCCTCACGGCCGTTGCCGCTCTCCTTGACGCCGCCGAACGGTGCAACCTCGGTCGAGATCAGGCCTTCGTTGATACCGACGATGCCGTACTCGAGCGCTTCGGCAACGCGCCAGACCCGTCCGATATCGCGGCCGTAGAAATAGGCCGCAAGTCCGAACTCGGTATCGTTCGCAAGGCGGATCGCTTCCTCTTCAGTCTTGAAGCGGAATACGGGCGCGACCGGGCCAAAAGTTTCCTCCCGGAAGATCAACATGTCCGGCGTGGCGTCCGCCAATACCGTCGGTTCAAAGAACGTGCGGCCAAGCGCATGGCGCTTCCCACCGATGGCGACGCGCGCTCCCTTGGAAACCGCATCGGAAACATGCTCTTCGACTTTCTCCACGGCGGCGATGTCGATCAGCGGACCAATCGCGACGCCGGGCTCGAACCCGTCACCGATCTTGAACGCACTAACCGCCTCAGCCAGACGCGAGACAAACAAATCGTAGATCTTGTCCTGCGCAAGGAAGCGATTGACGCAAACACAGGTCTGGCCGGCATTGCGGTATTTCGAATCCATCGCGCCCTTGACCGCGGCATCGATGTCCGCATCGTCGAAGACGATGAACGGCGCGTTGCCGCCGAGCTCCATCGATGTCCGCTTCACCGTCGACGCGCTCTGCGCCATCAGCTTCTTGCCGATTTCGGTCGAACCCGTGAATGTCACCTTGCGTACGATCGGATTGGAGGTCATTTCGCCGCCGATCGCCGACGCCGAACCTGTGATGACGGACAGCACACCTTGAGGGACGCCTGCCCGCTCCGCCAGCAGCGCAAGCGCCAGCGCGGACAGTGGTGTCTGGCTTGCCGGCTTGACGACCATGGTGCAACCCGCCGCCAGGGCCGGGCCCGCCTTGCGCGTGATCATCGCGGCCGGAAAATTCCACGGGGTGATTGCGGCACAAACGCCGATCGGCTGCTTTAGCACGATGATGCGTCGGTCGGCCGTGAACCCCGGGATCGTATCGCCATAGACGCGTTTTGCTTCCTCGCCGAACCACTCGACGAAGCTTGCGGCATAGGCGATCTCGCCCTTGGCTTCAGCAAGCGGCTTGCCCTGCTCCGCCGTCATGATCGCACCGAGATCGTCCTGGTTCGCCATCATCAGATCGAACCAGCGTCGCAGGATCACGGCGCGCTCTTTCGCGGTACGGGCTCGCCACGCCGGTAGCGCAGCGTTGGCGAATTCGATCGCCCGCCGGGTCTCGGCCATCCCCATGTTGGGGACATGTCCGACCACGGCGCCGGTCGAGGGATTATCGACCGTGATGGTGGCGCCGTTATCGGCGGCTACCCACGCACCTGCCACCGGACAGGCATCGCGCAACAGGGTCGGATCTTTGAGCGTGAGTTTCGAAGCCATGATGAAGACAGCCAGGTTGGAATTAACACGTTATAATGCAGTTCGGCATGAAGCATTCAGCGCTAAGTGGAGTCGTGGCCGCTCAGAAACTGCGTCACGACCTCGATCTGTTCGTCAGCGATCAGGGCCGGCGCATGCCCGCAGTCCGCGACGGTGTGAACGCGGACATTGCGATTGCGCCGCATCATGTCCTTGAGGACGCCTTCGGAAAGCAAATCCGATTGCTGCCCGCGTATGACCAGAATGGGGACATCGATCGCATCCCAGTATTTCCAGAGATCGACGCTGTAGTGCCAAGGGTTTCGAAAGGCCTGAGCGATGTTCGCATCGCACAGCGGCTTGAAGCAGCGCCCCTCCACGCTCCAGGCCACGCTATGCGTTGTCAGATGCCGCCAGTGCACATCCTCCAATCGCCCGAAAGGCGCCAGAACCCGCCGGTAGTAGCCTTCGGCCTGTTCGATCGTCTCAAACGATTTGGGCGCCTCGTTGAGATTGGCACCGAGACGAAGCAATCCGGTCCAGGGCAGATAGGGTCCGATGTCGTTGATGACGATGCGACGGATCGGACTGCCCGGAAGGGCAGCCAGCACCATCCCGATCAAGCCGCCCAGCGACGTTCCAACCCAATCGATCTCCGTTGCACCAAGAGCTGCCATCAACACGGTCATGTCGCTGCAATATTGCGGCAAGGCATAGTCGCTGCTGTCGTGCAGCCGTTCGCTTTGTCCGCGGCCCGGCAAGTCCGGGCAGACGACCTGCCGCCCTGCCATTGCGAGAACTGCGGCGAGGTGATCGAAGTCCCGGCCGTTTCTGGTCAAGCCATGGACGCAGAGCACCGGCCGCACCGCGGGCGCGGGCCCCCAATCCGTGAATGCGATACGATGGAAGCTGCGCCGGGTCAGCCCGCGCACCGATCCGGTGCGGTCGGGCGCCCTCTGCCGTCCTTCAGGCCAGTCCGTGGGGCGCAACTCGGTGGATTTCAGCCCCATCGGTCTATTCGACAAACCGGTGGGCGTCGGCCGAGGTTTCGAAGATATGCGGCGCGACGTCGCGGCGGGCCAGCGCGTCGCCGAGCTTCAGGCGCATGAATGCGCTGGTGGTGTAGCGCGAGGCATGATCGTAGCAGGTCCGCTCGACCTCGGCGGCCATTGAAAACCATTTCTCCGTCATGTCGGGAGCGATGTAAGACGAATCGTAGTTGACGACTGTGGAAAACCGGCGTCCGACACGATGGAAGAGTTCGAGGATCGACGCCCGGATTACCTCGACGTCGGCATCTCTATGGACCCGATAGCCGTCAAGTCCGAGAAAAAGCGTGTTGCGATCGGCATCGTACGACAGCCGCTCCGCCAGCGGCCGATTGAGCAGCCGGTCGTCGAGCTGCATCAGGGCCTCGCTGAACAGCGAAACATCCATGGATTTCGGCGCGCGGATGATGGGCCGAAAGCCCATGAGCGCGAGAATGTCGCGCTCCATATCGATACCCGGCGCGATCTCGATCAGTTCGAGACCCTCGGGAGTGAGGCGGAACACGCATCGCTCCGTCACATAGAGAACGGGCTGCCTGTTGGTTGCGGCAAGCTGGCCCGAAAACGTGATCTGATCCACCTTGTCGATGAATTTCGAGGACTTGCCTTCGCTGAGGATCTTGAGCTGACCATCCACGACCGACGTCTTGAGCCCACCGGTGGTGAAGGTGCCTGCGAAGATCAGCCGGCGCGCATTCTGGGATATGTTGATGAAGCCGCCGGCGCCGGCCAGACGGCCATTGAACAGGCTGACGTTGACGTCGCCGCGGCCATTGACCTGAGCCATGCCGAGACAGGCCAGATCGAGCCCGCCGCCG
Organism: Bradyrhizobium sp. 187; assembly: GCF_023101005.1. NCBI lineage: Bacteria > Pseudomonadati > Pseudomonadota > Alphaproteobacteria > Hyphomicrobiales > Nitrobacteraceae > Bradyrhizobium > Bradyrhizobium sp. 187. Next base: position 694,798 of record NZ_CP064693.1, on the reverse strand, counting down.
TCGTAGAAATCGAACATCTGGTTCTGGTCGATGATCGATTCTGCATTGATCGAAGCACCGAAATCGAGACCGCCTTGCGGAATACCGCCGATGATGCCGGGCTCGGCAGTCAGCGTCACAAAGTCGAACAGCTTTTCTTCGGCGGCAACCGAGGCGACTCCCTCCGGCATGCCGATGCCGAGATTGACCACGCCGCCCATCGGCAATTCCAGGGCGCAGCGGCGCGCAATGATCTTGCGGTTATCCAGCGCCATCGGAACATTGCGATCGGCCGGCGCGCGCAATTCGCCCGAAAATGCTCCGTTGTAACCCGTGGCATAGGTCTGGACATGGTTTTCGGGCTGCGCAACGACGACGCAGTCGATCAAGACGCTCGGAATTTTGACGTGACGCGGATTGAGCGAGCCGGAGGCGGCGATGCGCTCCACCTGCGCGATGACGAATCCCTTGCAGTTCTTGGCGGCCGTTGCCAGCGCCAGATTGTCGAGGGTCAACGCCTCTTTTTCCATCGAGATGTTGCCGTTGTGGTCGGCGGTGGTACCTCTGATGATCGCAACGTTGATGGGAAATGCCTTGTAGAACAGCCATTGTTCGCCGTCGATTTCGATCATCCGCACCAGCTCTTCGGTGGTGCGCGCATTCAGCTTTCCGCCACCATTGGCCGGATCGACGAAGGTGCCGAGCCCGACCTTGGAGAGAAGCCCGGCCTTGCGCCCCGCAATTTCACGAAACAGATGCGATACGCATCCGAGCGGCAAGTTATAGGCCTCGACGTGATTGTCGACCGCCATCCGGGCGAGCTTCGGAACCAGGCCGAAATGTCCGCCGACCAGGCGTTTGATCAGGCCGGGATGCGCCAGGCGGTTGAGGCCGCGATCGGCGCCGTCTCCCGGCGCCGCCGCGAACACCAGCGAAAGGTCCCGCGGCTCTCCGGTCTGCACGAAACGCCGCTCCAGCGCCTTGATGATTTCATCGGGCGTTCCCACGCCGACGAAGCCGGACGAGGCGACGGTGTCACCGGAACGGATGATGGCAACCGCCTCGGCGGCGTCGACGATCTTGTTGCGCATCAGGCTTCACTTCCGGGATTGGCGTCGCGGGCGACCAGCCAGTCGGCAATGCTCTGGCTCAGCTTGCCCTGCGATTTGCTGGAGACGAACAGGCCGACATGGCCGCCGGGCAGCGGAATTTCGGTGTAATCCGTGCTGCCTATCTTCGCTCCGAGCGCGCGCGAGCAGTCCGGCGGAATGATATGGTCATCCAACGCAAAAACATTCAGCACGGGAGCCGTGATAGACTTCAGATCGACCCGACGGCCGGACAGTTCAAAGCTGCCATCGACCAGGCGGTTCTCCTGGTAGAGATCCTTCAGCCACTGCTTCGCCGCTCCGCCAGGATGATGCGGACGGTCCGCGAGCCACTTTTCCATGCGGAGGAAATTCATGAACTTGGCCTCGTCATCGACGACGTCGATGAGATCGACATTGTATTTCGTCAGTGAGCGCATCGGCGTCATCATCGAGAACACCGAGCTCATGAACTCGCCCGGCAGCACGCCGTAAGTATCGACCAGCTTGTCGATGTCATCAGGATCGAGGCTGCGGGTCCAAAGGTTGAGGAAGCCGTGGTGCGCGGCCTTGTCCTTGACATCGGCATGGAAGTCGATTGGGGTAATGGTGATGACGAGATTTTTGACCTTTTCCGGATGCAGAGCGGTGTAGCACGTCGTAAAGACGCCGCCTTCGCAGATGCCGAGCAGCGTGATCTTGTCATGGCCGGTTTCCTGCGCGATGCGGTCGACTGCGGCATCGATGTAGTCATCGACGTAATCATCAATTTTCAGCCATCGCTCGGTTCGGCCCGGCTGGCCCCAGTCGATCAGCCAGAGATCGAGCCCTTTTGAGAGAAGGCTGCGCACCAGCGAGCGGTCAGGCTGTAAATCAGCCATGGTATACCGCCCGATCAGGCCGTAGGCCAAAAGGACGGGCGTCTTCGCCGTCGCTTCCGCCATCGGCTCATAATGGAACAGCTCGACCTTGTCGCGGCGCATCATGAGATGCTTCGGTGTCGTGCCGATGGCGACGTCTTCATCCCGCGTATTGGCGATCAACTGTGTCGCCTTGAACATCTTCTCGGCGTTGGCCGCCATGTCCCGGGCGAAGCGCGAGGTTTGGTTCTCCTGATCGCTCATCGTGCGGCTTCGCTCTTCTGGTCGCGGATCTGGCGGGCGAGCGTACGGACTTCTCGGCGGAGTTCGGTCAATTGCTGCGTCACGTCGTCGAAATCCTTGCGGGTCGGCAGCCCCAACATGGCTGACGCGGCCTCAGCGACATCATCCTGCCGGCTCCGTAACTTCAATCCCGCCTGCAGCAGTTCCTTCTGAGCTTGCAAGAAGCCGTCGGTGCGCTGATTCCGGATCAGTTCCTCGTTGGAGATTTCGCTCCATTTGGCGAACGCCTCGCGCCACTCCGGATGCGGGGAGCCATCGCTACCGGTGGCGGACATCGTCTCGTAAAACCGCTTCGACGCTTCAGGCCATGGAGCGGCAGCAACCGCATTGTAGCTCGCAAGCCGCTGGCGCATCTCGATCCAGGCCCCAAAGGCCAACGCCATTTTCCGGTCGATGTCCCAGACGTCGGCCAGCCGCGGCCCCTGCGCCATCCGCTCGATCGCTGCCGACAGTTCGTTGCCGTCGCCAAAACCACCCGGCTTTTCCGACAGACGCGCCAGCATGAACGGTGCCATCGACCCCGACCACGCCTCGACCATGCGGTTCGAGGATTCGGCCATCGTCTGCCACAGCTTCGCCCATTCGAGGCCGGGATCGGAATCAGCGGAAGCCGATTTGTCGTTCTCGCTCATGCTGCTCACTCTTTGTGCCGCTCAGGCCGCCGCGCGGTTGCCGAACGCCTCGGTGTAGATCGCCAGCGCATCGTCGAAGCTCAATTCCCGCGGATTGTTCACGAGAAGCCGCGTCTGCTTCATCGCATCCTCGGCGAGCTTCTTCAGGTCGCCCCTCGCAATGCCGACATCGGCCAGCGAGGCCGGCACGTTGCAATCCCGGCAGATCGCCGCGATCGCATCGACGAACAGCCGTGCCCGCTGGCTGACGCTCATTCCTTCCGATTTGGGATCGACGATCGGCGCCAGTTCGGCGTAGAGGCCTTCCGCCTCCGGCAAATTGAACCGCAGCACCTGGGTCAGCACCAAGGCATTCGACAGGCCATGCGGCACGTGGAACAGCGCGCCGATCGGATAGGCCAGCGCGTGCACGGCGGCGACCGGGGAATTGGCGAACGCCATGCCGGCCAGCATCGAACCCAGCAGCATTTGCGACCGCGCTTCGAGATTAGATCCGTCCGCACAGACCGTCCGGACATTCGCCGACAGCAGGGCGAGAGCCTGCCGTGCCAACTGGTCCGACATCGGATTCTTCCGGTGCTTGCTGGTATAGGCTTCGATCGCATGGACCATGGCGTCGATGCCGGTCGCCGCGGTGACATGCGGCGGCAGGCCGAGCGTCAGCTCCGGATCGAGGATCGCCCAGTCCGGGAGCAGGCGGGGCGCAACGACGCCCTTTTTCTCGGTCGTCGGCGTGGTGACGATCGCAATCGGGGTCACCTCCGAGCCCGTTCCGGCCGTTGTCGGCACCAGCAGCAGCGGAAGGCGTTCGCCCTTGGCAAGGCCGACGCCGTAGATATCTTCGAGGCGATCAGGCGTTTTGGCCAGATAGGCCACCAACTTCGCGGTATCGAGCGCGCTGCCGCCGCCGATTGAGGCAACCAGCTCGATGTCCTTGTCACGACACAGTGCGACCGCCCGCTCGATGATATGCGACGGCGGATCCGCCTCCACATCTTCGAATATCGTCAGTTCGCAGCCGCCGGCAACCAGGCCAGCCTCGGCGTTTCTGGTCAGGCCTGCATTGCGTACGCCCTTATCCGTGACCAGCAGAACACGTTTTGCCCCGTATCCAGCGACCAACTCCGCCAGCTTTTTCGATGCGCCTGCCTCGAACAGGATGTTGGGGGGTGCCTGGAAGGTAAACGCTTTCATCTGACATCACTCCTGATCTGATCGGACGTTACTGCCGCAAGCGCCGCGGCGAGCTGTTCGGTCACGGCGTCAATCGGCTGCAAACCGTCGACGACGTTGAGCAGTCCCTGCGACCGGTAGTATTCCGTGACCGGCGCGGTTTGCTCGCGATAAACGCCGAGCCGGGTCTTGAAGACCTCGGGATTATCGTCGCGGCGCACCGGCTCGCCTCGGCTTGCCGCATCGTCGGCGCGCCCTTTGATGCGGTCGAGCAGCGCATCTTCGTCGACCTCGAGCTCAAGCACCGCATCGAGCTTGATGCCCCGGGTGGCGAGTTCCTGATCGAGCGCTTCGGCCTGCGCGACCGTGCGCGGGAAGCCGTCAAGGATAAAGCCGCTTACCGCATCGGAATGGTCGATACGATTAGCGATCACCGATACCACGACGTCGTCGGGCACAAGTTCACCCCGATCCATGATGTGCTTGACGCGCAATCCCGCAGCCGTGCCTTCCGCAACCGCCTGGCGCAGCATGTCGCCGGTCGACAATTGCGGGATCGCAAATCGAGTGACGATCCTCGTCGCCTGCGTGCCCTTACCTGCGCCTGGCGGCCCCAACAGAACCAGTCTCATATCATTGCCCATATCTCGGTTTCAGCTCTTTGCCCGCGCGATGGCCTCGACGATCAGCCGGCGCGCTTCGGCACTGTCGCCCCATCCGATCACCTTCACCCACTTCCCCGGCTCCAGATCCTTGTAGTGTTCAAAGAAGTGCTGGATCTGCTCGATCGCGATCTGCGGCATGTCGGCGATCCCGTTGACGTGTGCGTAGCGCATCGTCAGTTTCGGCATCGGCACGGCGATGATCTTCTCGTCGCCGCCGCCCTCGTCATCCATCTTGAGCACGCCGATCGGCCGCACATTGATTATGGCGCCAGGAGCGATCGGCCGCGAATTGGCCACGAGCACGTCGATCGGATCCCCATCGTCCGAAAGCGTGTGCGGAACGAAGCCGTAATTTCCGGGATAGCGCATCGGCGTATACAGGAAGCGGTCGACGAACAGCGCGCCCGCCGCCTTGTTCATTTCGTATTTGATCGGTTCACCGCCGATCGGAACCTCGATGATGACATTGACGTCCTCCGGGGGATTGTCGCCGATCGAAATCGCGTCGATATTCATTTCCGCGCCGCCTTTTGGCTATGGCGGTTTTTGATGAGATCATCGACCACCGCCGGATCCGCCAGGGTTGAGGTGTCCCCGAGCGCGCCGACTTCGTCCTCGGCGATTTTGCGCAGAATACGACGCATGATCTTTCCAGAGCGGGTCTTGGGCAGGCCCGGCGCAAACTGAATGACATCGGGTGCGGCGATCGGTCCGATCTCCTTGCGGACCCAGGCCACTAGTTCCTTGCGCAACTCTCCGGAGGGCTCCGCATCCGACATCAAGGTGACGTAGGCGTAGATGCCCTGCCCCTTGATGTCGTGCGGAAAACCGACAACAGCGGCTTCGGAAACCTTCTGATGTGCGACGAGCGCGCTTTCGACTTCGGCTGTCCCCATGCGATGACCGGATACGTTGATGACGTCGTCGACGCGGCCGGTGATCCAGTAGTAGCCGTCGGCGTCGCGCCGGCAGCCATCGCCGGTGAAATACTTGCCCGGATAGGTCGCGAAGTAGGTCTGCATGAAGCGCTCGTGGTCGCCGTAGACCGTGCGCATCTGGCCTGGCCAGGAATCGGCAATGACGAGATTGCCTTCGCATGCGCCGGTCAGCACGGCACCACTTGCGTCCACCACTTCCGGCATCACTCCGAAAAACGGCAGGGTTGCCGAACCGGGCTTCAAAGCCGTCGCGCCGGGAAGCGGCGAGATCAAGATGCCGCCTGTCTCGGTCTGCCACCAGGTATCGACGATCGGACAACGTCCATCGCCGACCACGCGGTGATACCAATCCCACGCTTCCGGATTGATCGGCTCGCCCACCGAGCCGAGCAAGCGCAGCGACGCACGGCTGGTCTGTTTGACCGGCTCTTCCCCCGCACCCATCAACGAACGGATCGCGGTCGGCGCGGTGTAGAAGATGTTGACCTTGTGTTTGTCGACGACCTGCCAAAAGCGCGATGTTGAGGGATAGTTCGGGATCCCCTCGAACATCAGCGTGGTCGCGCCGTTGGCCAGCGGCCCATAGACGATGTAGCTGTGGCCGGTGACCCAGCCGACATCGGCGGTGCACCAGTAGATGTCGCCGTCGTGATAGTCGAACACATACTGGTGCGTCATCGACGCAAAAACGAGATAGCCACCCGTGCTGTGAACGACGCCCTTTGGAGCACCGGTTGAACCCGACGTGTAAAGAAGGAATAGCGGATCCTCCGCGTTCATTTCGACCGGCGCGCAGTCGGCCGAGGCCTTTGCCACCTCGTCCGCGTACCAGACGTCGCGGCCGTCGACCCAGTCGATGCCACCGCCGGTGCGCTTGACCACGATCATCGTCTTCACGATGCCGGCCACCTTCTTCAGCGCATCGTCGGCATTGACCTTCAGCGGTACCTTGCGCCCGCCGCGCAGCCCCTCATCGGCGGTGACCAGGACTTTGGACTGGCAGCCCTCGATACGTCCGGCCAGGGCATCCGGCGAGAACCCGCCGAACACGATGGAATGGACCGCCCCGATTCGCGCGCAGGCGAGCATGGCATAGGCGGCTTCCGGAATCATGGGCAGGTAGATCGTGACGGTGTCGCCTTTCTTCACACCGTGACTTTTCAGGACATTCGCGAAACGACAGACCTGATCGTGCAACTCCGCGTAGGTGATGTGCCTGGATTCGGCGGGATCGTCGCCCTCCCAGATGATCGCGACCTGACCGGCACGCCGGGCAAGATGCCGGTCGATGCAGTTCATCGCCACATTCGTGGTGCCGTCCTCGAACCACTTGATCGAGACCTTGCCGGGCGCAAAGGAGGTATTCTTCACCTTCGTGAACGGCTTGATCCAGTCGATCCGCTTGCCATGCTCCGCCCAGAAAGCATCCGGCGTCGACACCGACGAAGCATACATGCTGCTGTATTTCGCAGCGTCAGCATGAGCCCGCCGTGCCCAGCCGGCCGGCACGTCATGGATCAGCGTATCTGACTTTTCCGTGCCCACCTTGGAGCCTCCCCGACGCACTGCGATGCGATTGTCTTGATCGGATGATGCATCGTCCGCGCTCGGAACGCGTGCAGGCAACATCCTGTGATCAGCGATTTGATTTCGCTCTGAGGCGACCGGCGCTACTTATTCAGGTCAACAGTCGACGGCTGGTTCATTGCACTTGCAAGCTCGCGAAACTGCGCGTTCATTTTTTCCATCTGCTCCTTGAGATGGCTCTGATAAACTGCACCCATTTCCTGCGGGTCCTTGGCATGCAACAGCCGTTGCGCAAGCTCGAAGCCCGAAGCCACATTTTCCTCGGCGAACGCGACGGCTCTTTCGTTCATCTCCTTCGCCGCCGAATAGGTTGAGCGAACGCTGGAATCGGCCTTCTCTCTCAACTTCTGGGATTCGGTTATGTATTTCGACACAGCCTCTTTCGCCTTGTCCAGCGTGGTCTGCGCCATTTCCCGCATCTTCTCAGCCTGCTCGTTGATCTGCTCACTCATTGCACTCTCCATTGCCGGCGCTTGCGACCACGCCAATTTCAGCTCAGCTCATCAATCGGCCCTCGCCGACGGCTCACACGGTCGGCTCAATAACCTGCTTCAGCTTCTCGCGAAGTTCATCCACGAGCACGCGGGTATTTTCGCTGTAGTCGATCGGCACGACGACGAGGTGCACACCGCCACCTTTGAAAGCGTTTTCGAGCGTCGGAATCAACGAATCCGTGCTTTCGACCCGCGAGCCTTTCGCGCCGTAGCTCTCGGCGTATTTGACGAAATCCGGATTCCCGAACGTGAGGCCAAAGTCCGGGAAACTATCGACCGCCTGTTTCCAGCGGATCATGCCATAGGCCGAATCTTCCAGGATCAGCACGACGAGATTCAATTTAAGGCGAACCGCGGTTTCCATCTCCTGCGAATTCATCATGAAGCCGCCGTCGCCGCAGACCGCGAGCACGCGGCGTTCCGGATGCAGCATCGCCGCCATCATGGCGGATGGCAGCCCGGCGCCCATTGTCGCGAGGGCATTGTCCAGCAGCAGCGTGTTCGCCACATAGGTGCGGTAGTTGCGGGCGAACCAGATCTTGTACATCCCGTTATCCAGCGCGACGACGCCGTCTTCAGGGATGACCTTTCGCACATCGTGCACGATGCGTTGCGGCGTCGGGGGCCAACGGTCCTCGGTCGCGCGATCGCCGATCCGGGCCAGGATACTTTCGCGAAGGCTTAACAGCGCGCCGGCATGATGCAGCCGCCCCTCGAGACGATCGGCCAGCAACTCCAGGCTCGGTCCAACATCGCCGACCACTTCGCACTGCGGAAAGTAGACCCGCTCCACGTTGGCCGGCGTGTAGCTGACGTGGATGACTTGAGGACCTTTGGGGCCCATGATGAAGGGCGGCTTTTCGATGGTGTCGTGACCTATGGCAATAATCAGATCGGCTCGGTCGACCGCTTCATGAACGTAATCGCGCTCGCTGAGTGCAGCCGTCCCCATGTAGAGGTTGCTGCCGCCGGGTACCGTTCCCTTGCCCATTTGTGTGGTGAAGAACGGAATTTTCGTGCGGCGGACGAAGCCGCCGATGCCGGCCGTGCTGCGCGGCCGGGACGCGGCGGCGCCGAGCATGATCAAGGGCCGCTTGGCCTTGAGGATCATGTCGGCAGCGCGATCCAGCGAGGCACGATGGGCGACCGGGATCTCGATCGGATGCGGCGCCACCATCGCGACGTCTTCGGATTCCTCGCCCGCGATGTCCTCGGGCAGTTCCAGAAGAACCGGACCCGGACGCTCTTCCATGGCGATCCGGAAGGCATCGCGAACGATTGTCGGAATGCCGCTTGTGCTGACGATCTGGAGCGACAGCTTGGTCAACGGTTTGAAAGCGCTAACCACATCGACGATCTGGAATTTGGCCTGTCGGCTGCTCATGATGCCCTTCTGGCCCGTGAGCATGATCATGGGCATGGCGCCGAGCAGCGCGTAGGCGGCGCCAGTCGTCAGGTTCAATGCGCCAGGGCCAAGCGTGGTGATGCACACGCCGGGCTTGCCGGTCAGCCGTCCATAAGTCGCGGCCATGAAGGCCGCGCCCTGCTCGTGGCGTGTCAGGATCAGCTTGATCGACGAGTTGCGCAAGCTTTCCACGACATCGAGGTTCTCCTCGCCGGGAACGCCGAAAATTCGGTCGACGCCCTCGTTCTCGAGTGCGGCAACCAACAAATCTGATCCCTTGGCCATCAGCGCGTCTCTCCCATTCGAATTCAATGCTCTCCGGACGCCGTCGCAGGCATGACGGGGCCGTCGTGTTTCAGTTCAGATCCGGCCATCGCCGTCGAGATAGCCTCGCGTCCGCGTATCCGGCATCCAGAGCGACGCGACCAGGGCGACCAGCGCCATCGCCGCGACGTACCAGAAGAACAGGGTTTCGTATCCGGACGATTTCAGCGACAATGCAACATATTCCGCCGTTCCGCCGAACATCGCATTGGCAATCGCGTAGGGAAGTCCGACGCCTAGGGCGCGCACCTCGGGCGGAAACAGTTCGGCCTTCACGACGCCACTGATCGAGGTATAGAAGCACGCAATCACAAGACCGATCATGATCAGGCCAAAAACGGCGTAGACGTTGGTGGTGCTGGACAATGCCATCAATAGCGGCACCGCAGCGAGGGTAGCGCATGCGCTGAACAGGATCATGTTGTTGCGCCGGCCGATCCTGTCCGATAGCGCCCCGAACACCGGTTGCAGCAGCATGAAGGCGATCAGGGCAGCGGTCATGATCGAGCTGACCGTCTTGGCATCCAGCTTCACGCTGTTGACCAGGAATTTCTGCATGTAGGTCGTAAACGTATAGAAAAATAGCGATCCGCCGATCGTGAATGCGAGAACGATCAGCAGCGCGCGCTTATGATGCCAGAGGCCGGAGAGAGAACCTGCCTCCTTGCGGTGCATGGTCTCCGCCGAGGCCGTCTCCTGCAACGAGCGGCGGAGATACAACGCCACAACGGCCGCGACGGCGCCGAACAGGAAAGGCACCCGCCATCCCCATTCCTTCAGCTCGTCGAGCGACAAGGTTTGCTGCAGAACCACGACAACGAGGAGTGCGAGAAGTTGCCCGCCGATGAGCGTGACATACTGGAATGACGAATAGAACCCGCGGTTGCCCTTGCCGGCAATCTCGCTCATATAAGTTGCCGCCGTTCCATATTCCCCGCCGACCGACAGGCCTTGTGCCATGCGCGCAAACAGTAGGAGCGCCGGCGCCGCGGCGCCGATTGTTTGGTACGTGGGGAGCATTCCGATCATCAGCGATCCCGCGCACATCAGCAGCACCGACAGCACCATCGAATTCTTGCGGCCATGCGCATCGGCGATCCAGCCGAACAGCCAGCCACCGAGCGGCCGCATGAAGAACCCTACGGCGAAAATGCCGGCCGTCGCCAGCAACTGGCTGGTCTGGTCGCCAGACGGGAAGAACGCCGCCGCGAAATAGATCGAGGTAAATGCGTAAGCATAGAAGTCGTACCACTCGACCAGATTTCCGGACGACGCAGCCACAATCGCCTTGATACGCGACAGCTTTTGCGCCGTGCTGTCAGCGGGGATTGCCGGGTGCGATGCAGCAACAGCGGTCATTTGCTTACCCTCCCAATCGACGGATGATGCTTTGAGTGAAGTCGCCAGTGGACGCTTTGCCGCCCAGATCGGGCGTGCGAACGCCGTCCTCGCGCAAGACCTGATCAATTGCCGTTCTAAGACGGTTTGCGAGATCAGGCTGATCAATGTGCTCCAGCATCAGCCCGACCGCCAGCAATAAAGCGAGCGGATTGGCGATTCCCTTGCCGGCAATATCCGGTGCCGAGCCGTGCACGGCCTCGAAGATCGCCGCATCCGGACCGATGTTGGCGCCGGGCGCCATGCCGAGGCCGCCGACCAGACCGGCGAGCTGATCCGACAGGATGTCACCGAACAAATTGGTAGTGACGATGACGTCGAACTGCCAGGGATTCATGACGAGCTGCATCGCCGTGGCATCGACGATGCGATCGTCCATCTTGACCCTGCCCTCGTACTTCTTTGCAACCTCGTGACCGACCTCGAGAAAGATGCCGGTCAGCGCCTTCAGCACGTTGGCCTTGTGCACGACGGTCACCTTCTTGCGACCGTTCTTGAGCGCGTAGTCGAATGCGAATTCGATGATCTTGCGCGATCCTTCACGCGTATTGACCCCGGTCGAAATGGCGACCGCGTGCGGATCTTCCCCAATTGGAATATAGTGTTCGAAAGCGACATAGAGCCCGCCGAGGTTCTCGCGCACCAGCACGATATCGATTTCGTCGAATCGTCCTCCGGGAACCATGCTTCGAACCGGCCGCAAATTGGCGTAAAGGCCGAATTCTTCGCGCAGACGAACATTGATCGAGCGGAATCCTCCCCCCACCGGCGTCGTTAGCGGGCCCTTCAGGGCGAGCCGCGTACGTCGGATGCTGTCCAGCGTCGCCTGCGGCAGCGGATCACGGCTTTCCTCGATCGCGGCCAGGCCACCCTGCTGGATGTCCCATTCGAATGGAGAGCCGAGCGCTTCGAGAATGTCGACGGCCGATTTCACGATCTCGGGGCCGATACCATCGCCTGGAATGAGCGTAGCGGGCCGCTTCGTTTTGGATTGAGCAGGCATTACTATGTCCTCGAAGATGAGAGCCGCGGGGTTTTGTGAATGTCAGACATGCTGCCTTGCACTCAATGTACGGGGCTTGCGGCGGAGGTGGCGGGTAGCGTTTCCTGCTTGCTGATCCAAAGCACCGCGATGATCCCGGCGATTTGAAGCAAAGCCAGCGGTATCAAGGCCATGGGGAAGCTACCCGTCGCCTCCTTAATGACGCCGAGCAGCCACACCGCGCCAGAAGTGCCGATGTGCGACAGGGTATTGATGCCGGCAATTCCGGCCGCAGCAGTTGCCGGAGAGAGTGTCCCAGTCGCCAGGGCCCAGAATGGTCCCTTGATCGAATAATTACCGATCAAGACCACGCTCAGAATAGCAAGCGTCACGGGTAATGAGCTCGTGAGCATGGTCGCAAGCAGCGCCGTTGCGCATAACGCAAGTGGTATTGCGGTGTTTTGGGCATGGGCGTTCGACCTGTCCGAATATCTTCCCCAAAAGATCATCGCAACGGAGGCGATGCCAAATGGGATGGCATTCAGGAAGCCGGTCTCCATGTTGGACATCCCGAACGATTTCACGATCTGAGGCTGCCACAGCGACAACGCGTTGCTCGTGGCCGAGCTTCCCGCATAGATCAAACCGAGGATGAGCACATATTTGTTGGTCAGAATTTGCCACAGCGACATGTGGCCGACCTGCTTCGCCATCGATCGTTCCGACTGCAGGCGCGCGTCGAGCCAATTGCGCGCCTCCGGCTCGAGCCATTTTGCATCAGCGGGTTTGTTCGGAAGCCCGAAGAACGAGACCAGGCCGAGCAGGACGGCCGGAATGGCTTCAACGATGAAAAGCCATTGCCAACCACGAAGGCCGAGCACGCCATCCATCGCCAGCAAAGCGCCGGATATTGGCGATCCCAAAAAGCTCGATAGCGGTATCGCCACCATGAAAACCGCAACGATCCGTGCGCGATAGGCCGCCGGAAACCAGAAGGTCAGATACAGGATCACACCAGGAAAGAACCCGGCCTCCGCTGCACCCAACAAGAAGCGGCTCAGATAAAAAGTAATCGGCCCTACCGCAAAAGCGGAGAGAATACCGACTATCCCCCATGTGATCATAATGCGCGCGATCCAGATCCGCGCGCCAACTTTCTGCATCGCCAGATTACTGGGGACCTCGAAAAGAATGTAGGCGATATAGAACAGCGCCCCGCCCGCCCCGAAGGCAGCCTGCGTCAGGCCCAGATCCTTGTTCATTTGCAGGGCCGCAAACCCGGCATTGACGCGGTCAACGTATGAAATGAAATAGCACACCATGAAAAACGGAAGCAGGCGCCATGTAATGCGGCGCATGGTTTCCGCTTCGATCCTCGGTAGCGGCGCGGAATTCGTTGGCATGGCGTCCTCGTTTCGGGTTGACGGTCAGGCAGCGAGTTGGCGCAGGACGTATTGAAAAATTCCGCCGTTGCGGAAATATTCGAGCTCGTCGAGCGTATCGATGCGGCAGGTCAAGGGTATGATGGCCTTATTCGCACCATCGGACTCGCGGATCTCGATCGCGAGCTTCTGGAGATGCTGGGAAGGCCATTCTTTTCCGCTGCGGCAAGCGAATAGTAGGCGTAGCTCTTTGCACCGACGACAAGTGTCTGGCGTGCGCCGAAGCTGTTGAGATACTGCTTCATTATCAAGTCCCCCTTCGCTGGAATCGTCCGCCTCGCGCAGATCTGAAGCGGTCTATTTCTCCGATGCTGCAAAGGGATCGAGACCCGCTTTTTTCAGGGCCGGAGCAGCAGCAGCGGAAGCGAGGAAGGCAATCAGAGCCCGTCCGGCTTCCGGCTGACTGGCACCGGAGGTTATGCCTGCAGAAAAGATCGTGATTTTCTGGACGTCTGGCGGGAGCGGCCCGACAAGGTCGGCTCCAGCGATCGGCAGAAGTTCACTGATCTGTTGAAAGCCGAGTTCGGCGTCACCGCGTGCAACAACACTCGCGACCGGCTCCGCCGGAATCATTTTGGCCTTGTCCTTCATCTCGGCGGCGATCCCGAGACGCTTGAACAGCTCGGTGCCCACATAGACGCCGCTGGCGCTGTCGGAGTATGCAACTGACTTCGCGTTCAACAGTGCCTGCTTCAATGCGTCAGGAGTACCGATATCAGGCTTTGGCGTTCCGGCGCGTACCGCGATCCCGATCGGCGAGCGTACCAGGTCGACGCGGCTGGTTCTGACCGCCCTGCCCTGCTCGATCATCTCGCCAAGCGCGTCGCCGACCATGATGAGCACGTCCGCCGCCTCGCCGCGTGCCAGTCGCACGGGGATGGCGTTCTCCGTCGTTCCCATCGAGGGGCCATAGGCCGTGACGACCGTATTTCCCGTCGCGCGTTCAAATTGCGGTACGAGCTCCTTATAAGGCGTCGCCAAGCCTCCCGAGATCATGACCCTGACTTCGGACGCCTTGGCGATTCCAGCCGCGGCCGCCAAGACAATCAGCAAGCTTAGCGCAACTCGCCTGCGCACGACGATCGTCACGCTCATCGGCAATTTCCTTCGATGCAATTATTCGAGGACTGTGCTTGCTCGATGACGGTCGACGTCATCGAGCACTTTGGTGGTCACGTCCCTATCACCGTCTCGACCGAATTGGCGCCGGATAGCGCGCGTCGTTGTTGCGGCCTGTAAACGAGGTACGTCCCGGCCAGACCACAGAGCGCTGCCGCGCTCATCCAATATCCCGGCGACGCATTGTCACCAGTGGCAGCGATCAGCCAGGTGCAGATCGCTGCCGTAAACCCGCCGAACGTCGTTGCCAGACTATATGCGAGGGAGAATCCCGACGTTCGCACACCCACCGGCATGACTTCGGTCAATGCGACGATCATCGCGCCGTTGTAGCTGGCGTAGATGAAAGACAACCAAAGTAGGACCGTCAGCATCTTCGGGAACGTCGGGCCTGCGGCCAACCAGGAAAGCGCGGGATATGCAGTCAGAAATGCCAAAGTCGAAAAGGCGATGAGGATCGGCCGACGACCAATCCGATCGGACAACGAGCCCATGATGGGAAGCCAGATGAAGTTCGATATTCCCACGCAAATCGTCACGATCAGGCCATCGGCCGCGGTCAGCTTGAGGACCGATTTGCCGAATGTCGGCGTGTAGACGGTAATGAGGTAGAACGACACCGTGGTCATGATCACCATCATCATCCCGGCAAGCACAATGCTCCAGTTTGCGAGGATGGAGCGATAGATCTCGCGGGGTGTCGGATGATGCTTCCGCGCCAGGAATTCATCGGTTTCCTGCAGCGAGCGTCGAATGAAGAATACGAAAGGAACGATCAGGCAGCCGATGAAGAACGGAATACGCCAGCCCCAATCGTCAAGCTGCGCCGGTGCAAGCCATGCATTGAGAGCGAAACCCAGCGAGGCCGAGACGATGATCGCGACCTGTTGACTTGCCGATTGCCAGCTGGCGTAAAAACCCTTCTTTCCCGGTGTGGCCATTTCCGAGAGATAGACGGAAACCCCACCAAGCTCGACGCCAGCCGAGAAGCCTTGCAGCAGGCGTCCGATCAAGACGAGGATCGGGGCCAATATGCCAATGGTTGCGTAACTTGGCACGAACGCGATGAGCACCGTGCCGGCAGCCATGATCGACAGTGTAACGATCAGGCCTTGGCGCCGGCCGATCCGATCCACGTAGGCGCCGAGGATGATGGCGCCGAGCGGGCGCATCAGAAAGCCTGCGCCAAACGCAACGAAGGTCAGCAGCAGTGACGCGTATTCATTTTCGAGTGGGAAGAATGCCTTGGCGATGTACGACGCGTAGACGCCCGACAGAAAGAAGTCGAACATCTCAAGAAAGTTGCCACTGGTGACGCGGAGCACCATGCCAAGCTTCGACTGTCCGGTGGTAACCGTCATGCCGTCCTCCCTTTTATCGTTTATGTTTTTTTGTCTTGTTCACCCGTCTTGCAGGTGTTGCAAACTTGATCGCGGCCGGATTGACCGATACGCGAGGAGCGATCGTTCAAGCTACGATTGCTGCCTCATCGTATATCAGCTGCCTGTCACCAACCTGTCGCTGCCGCACTCCGCAAGAAAATCGGTTTGAAGACGACGCGCTTGATGAGCCGGCAGATATGGGGGGCTTCTCTCGGATGTTATTCCGTCTGAAATCCAGATCCCTGGATTTCTATCGATCCTGCAACGCGCGGCGCCACTCTTTGAGGAAGCTCGCTCGTTTCGATTGATCGAGATAGGTGAGCAATTCTGCACCAATATGGATCGGCTTGACTGCGCCGCTGCGATCCGCAGGTATCACGCCTTCCGCGCCGAGACCGAGGCGCACAGGACCGACTGACCGGGCCAGGAGAAATTTCTGGCCGCGTTCTGAAAGCAGGTAATCAAGAAACAATTTCGCGGATTCCGGGTGGGGCGCGGTGACGGGTATAAAGGCTATTCGCGACATCAAGGTGATGTAGTCGGCAGGAAACACGATTCCGATAGAGGCATCTTCCTTGGCCCGTTCGATCGCGTAAGACCCTATCATATTGTAGGCGAGCAGATGTTCGCCGGATGAAATCCGATCAAGCACCGTTCCGGTGGTCGAATAGAGCTTGATACCGGCGCTGCCAAACGCACGGACCAAATCCCACGTTGTCCTGGTGATTCCGGCATCGCGCGTGATGAACAGGAAACCGGTCCCGCTCTGCTCCGGGTCATAGGTTGCGATCTTACCTCGATAGATGTCAGGCTTTCGGCTTAGAAGGCTCTTCAGGTCAGTGCGGGTTCGGGGTACATCGGACTCCGCAACGAGGTTCTTGTTATAAACAATGACAATCGGCTCCGCCGTGATGGCATAGGCTTCGTCTTTCCAGATGGCCCAATCCGGGATATGCGCAATTTCCTTCGAGACATAGGGTTGAGCATAGCCGTCATTGACGAGCTTGATCTGCAGATCCATCGCGGAGCTCCAGACAATGTCTCCGGGTGCTGCGCTGGAGGTCGAGGGATCCACGACTTGATTGTAGATATCGTTCGAGTTGATCTTTGTATGGACGATCTCGATGTCCGGATGACTTGCCCGGAAATCGGCAAGCAAGTCGGCGACGTCCGCGTCCTGGGTCGTCGATACGATGTTGAGCTGCTCTCGAGCTCCGGCGATAGCGGATGCTTGCCCTTTGAGAGGGCCGAGCTGCGCCTGCTCCGACATGGCAGGCCACGTCAGCAAGATCCCAACGCACAAGGCCAAGGCTTTGGCAGCCGCCATCGTGACGTTTCCTCGTCCATGAGCCGCTTTGCGGACTTCAGTTTGTTCAGGACCGCAGCCATTCGTACGGCAGCGCACAATCCGGCCTCAACTTGAGCTTTCACCATCACGCTTGGCAAGAGGAAAGCTCACGGAAACCCGCAGACCCCGGCCTTCCGGGCCAGGTGCAAGCACGATTTGGGCCCCGAGACGGTCCGACAAGGCTTTCACGATGGCTAGTCCAAGACCACTGCCTGCAGGGCCGTTCGCCATCGGAATCCGATAAAAACGCTCGAAAACGCGGGCCCGATGGGCCTCCGGAATTCCCGGACCGGTATCCTCGACTTCAATTCGCGCGGTCGTGGCGTCAACAACCGCGCGAACCAGGACCATCCCCCCGGGGCGGTTGTAGCGGATCGCATTGTCGATCAGGTTTGCCAGCAATTCGCCAATCAGGACCGTATTGCCGGCGATGACCGCGGGACAGTCGGATCGATCGAACTGGACGTCGATGTCGTTCGCGAAAGCCTGTGGGGCACGCTCCGACAGGACATTGAAGGCGACCTCATTCAGGTCAACGTTCTCCGCGGCCGGTTGCGCAATGTTCTGCTCGTCGGCCCGTGCCAGTGTCACGAGCTGCCCGAGCAGCCGTTCAAGGCGGTTGATGGCGTTATCGACCTCGTCGAGGGCAGATTGGCCCGCCGGCGTTTCCGACCCCAGGCGTCGCACCAGATCGAGATGCGTCCGCAGTATCGCCAATGGGGTTCGCATCTGATGCGAGGCATCGGCTGTGAATCGGCGCACCAGTCCGATGGCCAGATCCAGCCGCTGTAGCAGGGAATTTACCGCGAGCGCCGGTGCTAAAGCTTCCTGCGGCACCCGGGAAAGGTCGAGCGGACTGAGATTTGGACCGCCCTGAATACCGCGCGCGTCGATTTCTTGCTTGAGTTCGCCAAGCGGCCTCAGGCCTCGATCGACGGCGTACCAGCCGAGGCAAGCGATGAGGCTAATCAACCCGGCCTCGAGCATCGCCAGTCCGATCAGCATTTCACGTTCGACGACGCGGCGCGCCTGCACCGTTTCGGCCACTGCGACGAGGACCAGCTCCGGCCTGCCGTAGACCTGCCGCGCCTGCGCGCCGATACGAACCGTTTTGCCGCGATACGCGCCATCGCGATGGCCGGTTTCGCCAGCCTTCAATCGATCGAAGCCGGATAGTGGAAGATCCTTGTAACCGGTGATCAATTCGCCGAGGTAAGTCACGCTGTAATAGATGCTGTCGTGCGACTGGCTTTCCAGCATGCCGAGCGCAACCTGCGGCAAGTCGACCGTCAGTTCGCCATCTTCCACGCCGACGCGTTCGGCGATGGCGAGAACCGACCCATCGAGCAACCGGTCATGAACTGTCTGCACAACGCGCTGGATCAGCAACATACCGCCGATTCCAAGCACCATCGCCAATACAATGGCGGGCGCCACCAGATTGGTGAGGAGCGTTCGCCTCAACGACGGCCGCCAGGTGGCGATCACTGTACCTCCAGCAGATAGCCTAGCCCGCGGACGGTTCGGATCCGCGGCCCGTCAGGACCGAGTTTCTGGCGAACGCGACCAACATAGAGTTCCGCCGCGTTCGGCGCTACCGCCTCGTCGAAGCCAAATACCTCCGCGATCAGGCGCTCCTTGGAGACGACTTTGCCGGCGCGGGTCATCAGCACTTCCAGCACGGCAAACTCGCGCCGTCGCAATTCAAGCGGCCGGCCGCTCAGTGTAATCGTGCCCGCGGCGCGGTCGAACGCGAGCGGGCCACAGATCAAGGTTGGATTTGGAAGCCCCTGTCCCCTTCTCACGAGCGCGCGAACGCGGGCATCAAATTCGGCGATATCAAATGGCTTGGAGAGATAATCGTCGGCGCCGAGATCGAGCCCGCTGACCTTATCGCCGGTCGCGTAACGGGCAGTCAGAATCATGACCGGAACGGTCGACCCGGCTTGCCGTATCTTGTGCAGGACGCCGAAACCCGACACGTTCGGCAAGTTGATGTCCAGAATGATGAGGCTGTAGGGTTCCAGCAAGGCGGTCTGCGCCGCCGAAGCCCCGTCAGACTCGATATCGACGGCGAACCCGGACAGCTTGAGCCGCTCGGCAAGGCCGCGCGCCATGGCGGCATCGTCCTCGACAATCAGAATCCTCACTGAACAAACCCTTGCGTTCGCACCACCCGTGCGCGGGAGACGTCACCGTGAGGCTAGAAGGACAGTATCGAAAGATCAAATCGGAGCTTCCTCGCGGATGTACGGCTCGCATCCTTCGGACACTTCGCCAGGAGAGGGCCGCGTGCTTCCCGGCATCCCCTCCCTCGACGGTTCGACTTTGCCAGGCCAGTCCCCACATCGTGTGGCAACACGTAACGATACAGCGAGCAGCTTTGATGGCCAGGAGACGCGTGACGGAAACGGAAGCCGACGATCTCCCCCGCTATTTCGTCTGGGTGCGCGGTCTTGAGGGCCCCGAACCGCAGAAATGGATGGCGATGGATTTCGGCGTCGGTGACTGGAAACGGCCGCTCGTGCTCGCCTATCTCGAGCTACCTGAGGGCGAGCGACACTTGCCGTTGTCGGCGCTGGCCCGGCGATATCCGCCGCCGCGGGCAGAGGCTTCGTAGAGGGGCCATCCTGGACGGACGCGAGGATCTCGCCACCCCGTCAACCCAGGGCGAGCAACGCCGCATCACTGGCAGTACTGTTTTCCGCCATAGGTATGACATTTGCCGCCCTCGCTGCTGGCCGGAGCAGACGGCGCGCGCGGGCTCGGTTCGTGGCGGGACACCGCCTTTGGTTTCTGGGGCGACGGATCGGGACGCCGCTGGCACACGCCCTGGGCGTCCAGCACGAATTTGTTGTCACAGACGATCTGGACGCAGCGGTCGCCAACCGCCTTTTGCCCCCTCGCACAAACCAGCGGGCAGATGCGATCGGGCCGGGCGCGCACCGCATCGAGCGCGTCGAGGCTTGCGACCTTCACGTCGAATTTCGTACCGGCATATCTGTTGAAGCTGTCGAGCGCCTTTTGCGACGGTGCAGTCCAGGCGCCATCGGCCGCACCGGGATCGCAACCGACACGCTTCAGGTGCGCCTGGAGCAAGCGGGCGATGTCCGCAGGATCCATCGCTGGCACGCTAGTCGGCGCCACGGCGAGAGCAGCAGCGGGCGCGGCGGGCGGGGTCAGAGCGGCAAGCGTAGCCTGGCGCTCCTTCTCGCGCCGGTCTGCCTCGCGCTTCGCCGCCTCGATCTGTTGCTGCGCCTCCAGCGCGGCCTGCTTCATCGCCTGCTCGACCTGAAGGGCCGCGTCCTCCGCCTGCCGGCGCGCCTCCGCAACCTGCCGCCGGGCATCGTCGAGCTCGCGCTTGGCCTGCTCGGCGATGCGTTGGCGCTCCTTCTCCAGATCGCGCCGGGCCTGCTCGGAGATCTGCTGCGTGGCCCGTTCCGTCTCACGCGCCGCCTGCTCCTCGATCTGTTTCCTGAAATCGTCGCTCTTCTGCCGGACCTGCTGCTCGGCCTGCCGCTGTACGGCATCGGCGTTTTCGCTGATTTTTTCTGCGGCCTCGAGCTTGTCGAGCGCCGCATGCGCAAAGTTGGCATAGATGCCGGTGGCATGAACGGCGAGAAAGGAAAGCCAGGCCTGCTTGGTGCCGGCCTGCGCCGCAAGCTCATAATCCCGCCGGGCTCCCGCGTTCGGATCGATCGGCGGTGCAACCGGCGGCACCAGCGCCACGGTGTCGCCGCCGAGCGATCCGTAGACGAAGGGCTCCTGCCGCCGCCCCGTGCTCTTGAGCACCTCGTCGCGAACCCGGCCAAGCGTCAGGCGAAGGTCGAGGCCCGGTGTCGCCAAATGATTGAGGAGCGCGGTCGCAAACGGGCTGTGCGCACCGTCGCCGTCGCCGGCGACCGCGCCGGCCTTGGCGGCGAACGCAATCAGCGTATCCGCCGTGGCGGGCTCGATCTTGGCGAGGCCGCGGCCCATCGAACGCGTGGCGACACTGCGTGTCATCCGCTCTGCAAACGGATTGTCGCGGCAGGCATCGAGGATGACGAGCCGCAGCCGCTTCGCCGGATTTATCGCCTGGAGAATCCGGTCCAGCGGGACCGCCTCGTCCTCGACGTCGAAATCGCTCTGCAGCCTGGCATCTGCCGGAATCAGGAAGTTCGCGCCGTTCACCTCGATGCCGTGACCGGCGTAATAGACCACGGCCATGTCGGAATCCGCGGCAACCGCAGCAAAATCGCGCACCGCCCGCCGCATCTCGATGACGCCGAGATCGCGGCGAAGCTCCACGATATCGAACCCCATCCGCTTGAACACGTCGCTGATGGCGGCGGCGTCGTTGTCGGGATTGGCCAGCCGCGCGACGCTCTGGTAGTTGGACACACCAAGGACCAGCGCCACTCGCTTGTCGGCCTGCGCGGTCGTCGCCGCCGCCAGCATCCACAACATCGACAGCGCAAGCCGGCAGACCAACCGGCTTGAACGCAACATCGGGACTGAAGGGCTCAATCGGATCATGATGCAGGCTTCGCTCCACGCGTCAGCAATGTGGCTGCAATCGATATGAGTACTATTTCGATAGCGGTCCGCCCTCGGGTCTGTGCCATCGATCACACATCAGGCCCGGCCGTCAGGCGAGACGGTTGCCGCCGCGCAGTGTCCTGCCGGGCGACTCCCTGTTCGAAATGATAGTGGAAGGGGCATGGCATTGGGAAGCTGTCCAGCAACCTTCCGCAGATACTTGCCTCCCCGGGGCGCTTGAGCTTCTATGTCGGCATAAATCGCTTTTGCTTCGTTGGCCGCCAAGGGGTTTTCAGAATGATCCGTCCTTTCATGACAGTTGTATTGTCGATTGTAACCAGCGCCTCGTTGCTTCTTTCCGGCACTGCGAGCGCCGACAAGATGCGCCCGGGCTACAAGAGCTACGGAAACGCCCACGGCTTGAATGCCAACGCAGCTTGCCGTCGCCCGCATTTCAACATCTGCCAGGGTTGTAATGTCGTCATCCCGATGCGGGTCGCGCAAGACCGCGGTTGCGGGTTCAATTTCCAATCCCTGGGTCCGTTCGTGGGCCAGGACGTCGTCGTCTCTCCGGCGAACGGATCTTACAGCCTGGTCAACTCGACGAAGGCTGTGTACCGGCCGAATTCCGGCTTTACCGGCAGCGACCATTTCGAGAGCAGACTCTACTTCGAGGACGGCGCCGGCAAGCGCACGTTCCTGAATCTGAAAGTCAACGTCAACGTCGTTCCCAGCCTGTGAGCTGCCGAAGCACCGTGCTCTCGGCACCGGTCTCAATCACCCTCACAGCTGCCTCCGCATGAATCGGCTCCGCCGGACGGACGTGCGCGACCGCGCGGGCTCGGCTCCTGGCGCGATACCGCCTTTGGCTTCTGCGGCGGCGGATCGGGACGCCGGCGGCACGTGCTCTGGGCATCCAGCACGTCATTGCCGTCGCAGACGATCTGGACGCAACGATCGCCTTCTGCCTTTTGTCCCTTGGCGCACACCAGCGGACAGACACGATCGGGCCGGCCGCGCACCGCATCGAGCGCATCGAGGCTGGCAACTTTGACGTCGAATCTGGTGCCGGCGTTTCGGTTGAAATTGTCGAGCGCCTTTTGCGACGGCGCCGTCCAGGCACCGTCGGTGGTCCCGGGATCGCAGCCGACGCGCTTCAGATGGGCCTGGAGCAGGCGTGCAATATCCGCCGGATCCATTGCCGGCACGACAACCGACGCAGGGGCAGGC
Organism: Bradyrhizobium sp. 187; assembly: GCF_023101005.1. Lineage (NCBI taxonomy): Bacteria > Pseudomonadati > Pseudomonadota > Alphaproteobacteria > Hyphomicrobiales > Nitrobacteraceae > Bradyrhizobium > Bradyrhizobium sp. 187. Next base: position 671,928 of record NZ_CP064693.1, on the reverse strand, counting down.
GCAGCCGGCGGAGTTAGCGCGGCGAGTGTGGCCTGTCGCTCCCGCTCGCGCTGTTCCTGTTCGCGCCTTGCGGCCTCGATCTGCTGCTGCGCGTCCAGCGCGGCCTGCTTCTTTGCCTGCTCGACCTGAAGGGCCGCATCCTCCGCCTGCCGGCGCGCCTCCGCAACCTGCCGCCGGGCATCGTCGAGCTCGCGCTTGGCCTGCTCGGCGATGCGTTGGCGCTCCTTCTCCAGATCGCGCCGGGCCTGTTCTGAGACCTGGAGCTTCGCCTGCTCGGCCTGGCGCGCAGCCTGCTCCTCGATCTGCTTCTTGACATCCTCGTTCTTCTGCCTGGCTTGCTGTTCGGCTTGCCGCCTCAGCAGGTCTGCCTTTTCACGGGCCTTCTCCGCCGCATCCAGCTTGTCGAGGGCCGCATGAGCAGACACAGCGTAGGGGCCGCTACCGTGAACGCCGAGAAACGAGGTCCACGCCTCCCTTGTGCCGATCTGCGCCGCAAATTCGTAGTCTCGCTGGGACTCCGCGTCCGGATCGACCTTTGGGGCAATCAGCGGCACCAGCGCCACGGTGTCGCCGCCGAGCGATCCGTAGACGAAGGGCTCCTGCCGCCGCCCCGTGCTCTTGAGCACCTCGTCGCGAACCCGGCCAAGCGTCAGGCGAAGGTCGAGGCCCGGTGTCGCCAAATGATTGAGGAGCGCGGTCGCAAACGGGCTGTGCGCACCGTCGCCGTCGCCGGCGACCGCGCCGGCCTTGGCGGCGAACGCAATCAGCGTATCCGCCGTGGCGGGCTCGATCTTGGCGAGGCCGCGGCCCATCGAACGCGTGGCGACACTGCGTGTCATCCGCTCTGCAAATGGATTGTCGCGGCAGGCATCGAGGATGACGAGCCGCAGCCGCTTCGCCGGATTTATCGCCTGGAGAATCCGGTCCAGCGGGACCGCCTCGTCCTCGACGTCGAAATCGCTCTGCAGCCTGGCATCTGCCGGAATCAGGAAGTTCGCGCCGTTCACCTCGATGCCGTGACCGGCGTAATAGACCACGGCCATGTCGGAATCCGCGGCAACCGCAGCAAAATCGCGCACCGCCCGCCGCATCTCGATGACGCCGAGATCGCGGCGAAGCTCCACGATATCGAACCCCATCCGCTTGAACACGTCGCTGATGGCGGCCGCGTCGCTGTCGGGATTGGCCAGCCGCGCGACGCTCTGGTAGTTGGACACACCAAGGACCAGCGCCACTCGCTTGTCGGCCTGCGCGGTCGTCGCCGCTGCCAGCATCAGAGCAATCGCCAGCGCAACACGGCCGGCCAGACGCTGCAGGCGTGACATCGGAGCCGGGAGGATCAATCCGACCATGGTGCAGGCTTCATTCCGTCAAGGAGCCCTAGGCTGGCTCCGGGATGATTTCGAGGGTCTCCTCCCGTAAGTCAACCCGTCTGTGGCCTATCTCACTTCCCGGTGCCGCCGTGGGCGTCAGGCCAAACCTACGGCGGCATGACTGCGGCCGACGAAGCTCGACCTGATCAAGGAGCCGTATCAGCAGTTCTACAAGAACAATGCCGGTACCGCGCATCTGGTGCAGCGACTGCCGGGCCCGCCCATGCCGCCGGACGAGCCAGTGCGACGAAGCAGTAGGCATCGCGTCGGGAACGCCAGACCGATGCCTTGCGCCCCCATGATTATGGGTGTCGCGGCGCCCGCACCGCGGCTAAACTTGGCCCTGCGCCGCGGGGGACACGCGGTGCAGGACGACGATGATCATGACCGAACAGGGCGAGACGGGTGAAGCCATCACCATCCTCCTCGTCGAGGACGACGCGCCGACCTGCTGGCGGCTCCAGGACGCGCTGGTCAAGGCCGGCTACGAGGTGCGAAGCGCCGGTACGCTGGGAGAGGCTCGTTCGGCGCTGAGCGCGGCTGTGCCGCGCGTGCTGCTCACCGATCTGCGGCTGCCCGACGGCCACGGCGTCGAGCTGATCCGCGAGACAAGGCAACGCTTTCCCGACACCGAGATCATGGTGATCTCGGCGCTCGGCGACGAAGAAAGTGTGATCTCCGCGATCACGGTTGGCGCCACCGGCTATCTCCTGAAGGATGCGTTCCCCACTGATATCGCCACCACCGTGCGCGATCTTGTCGCCGGCCATTCGCCGATCTCGGCCTCGATCGCCCGCTTCATCGTGCGCAGGACGCAAGGTTCCGCGCAGAATGCGGCCGAGCCTCCGCCGGGCCCCGCGCTCAACACCGCAAGGCTCACCCCACGCGAGATCGACATCCTCTGGGGCATTGCCAAAGGTTTCAGCTACGCCGAGATCGCAAGCCATCTCGGCCTGTCCCGGCAGACCGTGCCCGGCCACATCAAGAACATCTATCGCAAGCTCGAAGTGCACACCCGCAGCGAAGCGGTGTTCGAAGCGGTGCAGCAGGGCCTGATCAAGCTGTGAGCGAGATCGTGGCCAAGGCACCGGTCAAACCCGGGCGGCGCCGGCTGCTGGTCTCGCGTCTCGTGCCCTATCTGCTGCTGCAGGCGCTGATAGTGGTCGCGACCGTCCTCGGGCTGCGGCTGCTCCAGCCCAGCGACCCCGACGACTTTGCGCTGAGCGAATTCTCGCTGCGCGAGGACGGCGTGGCACGTCCCGTGACGCTGCCGCATTTCACGTCGTCACGCTATTCCCTGGCCGACCCGCCGCTCTACACCGGCGCCTTCACGTTCCGCCGCGGCGATGTCGCGTCGGGATGGTCGGTATTCCTGCCGCGCTTCAGCAACGCGGTGGAAGTCTCAATCAACGGCGTCGTCATCCTGGATTCCCGACGCGATGCCAACGCCAACCGACCCGACCGCAACACTCCGCAAATCGGGGCGATCCCGTCCTCGCTGCTGCGCGAGGGCACGAACGAGATCGCGGTACGGCTGTTGGTTTGGGGACCGCTCAAGGGCTTTCTCGACACCGTCTATGTCGGGCTGGATGCGGCCTTGCGGCCGGCCTACGAGACACGCACGCTGATGTTCGTCACGTTGCCCGTGGTGTTCTCCGCCTGGCAGTCGATCCTCGCCGTCATCCTGGCGATCATGTGGCTGATGCGCCGCCGCGAGCCGGTTTACGGCGTGCTGGCCGTGGCGATGGTACTCGGCGTAGTGCAGGCCTTTGCGCCGCCACCGGTGCCCCCCCTCAACACGTCCCGGCTCGCCGCGGTATTGCTCGCGTCCGCACCGATCGAGAGCGCCCTGGTCGTCGTCTTCGGCGTGCTGTTCTTCGGCTGGCGCTGGCCGCGCTACGGCATGCTGCTGTTCGCGCCGGGGCTCGTCGTGTTCGGCGTCGGACTGATCGCCGGCCCGCCGCTGCCGCGCATTCTGTTTCTCCTGCTTGGCATTCCGACCGTCGGTCTCTGCCTGCTCCTGATGGCCTGCGTCACCGCTGCCGCGGTGGTGCGGCGGCAGGACGCGGCAAGCTTCACGCTCGGCTGCGCGGTGACCATCGTGCTGATCTGCTGGGTCCACGACATGCTGTCGGTGTTCGAGATCGTGACCGACGAGCGCATCTTCCTCTCGCGCCTGTCCTACTCGGCGATGCTGGTCGCGATCGGCGCCGGCTTGACCTGGCGGTTCGCGCGCGCGCTGAACCAGGTCGACAGCTTTGCCGACCAGCTCGTGACGCGCGTACGTGAGGCCGAGGAGCGGCTGAAGGCGAGCTTTGCCCGCGAGGAGGAGCGCGCAAGGGCAGCCGCGCTCGCCAATGAGCGCACGCGGCTGATGCGCGACCTGCATGACGGCCTCGGCGGCCAGCTCATCAGCATCGTGGCACTGTCCGAGCGCGGGCACGAGGGCGCGACCATCACCGACGCTGCCCGTGCGGCGCTGAAGGACCTCCGCCTCGTCATCGACTCCATGGACGACATCGGCGGCGACCTGATGCTCGCACTCGGCTCCTGGCGCGAGCGAGCGACCGCGCAATTGCGACCGCACGACATCGCGCTCGACTGGCACGTGGCCACGCCGCAGGGGCTGCCGCTGCATCCCGAGCTCAGGCCATGGCATGTCATCCAGATCGTGCGCATCCTCGACGAGGCCGTGACCAATGCGGTCAAGCACGCACAGGCCCGCCGCATCGCGGTCACCATCGAGACGGTCGACGAAGGTCAGGGGCCGTTCGGTGTGATCAAGGTCGCGGATGATGGCAAGGGCTTTGCGAACGGTTCTGCGCCGGTCGGCAGCGGCAGAGCCACCGACGCGGGCCAGACCGCGCGGGGGCTTCGCAACATGAGGAGCCGTGCCGCGCGCTGCGGGGCGATGCTCGATCTGAGCTCGGATTCCTCAGGCACGCGCGTGCGGCTGCAATTGCCGCAGATTTTCCCCGACAGCGGTGCCGCCGTCGGCTGAAAAGCCCCCTCTCCGAACGTGTGGGACGCGCGGAGAGAGGGACGGGCCGGATGATTTGCCTGCGGAAGACGGGGGTTCGTCCGCAATGCTCCTTCGCCCGAACTCTTTCGTCTTTCTCAGCGCACGCCGACGCGATTGACCGGACCACCGCGATTCATCGGCGTGCCCGCGCGCACGCCGACACCGGGCGCACCGACCCCGGGTGTCGCGACCGCGACTGCGGCGGCCGGCGCAGCGACCACTGCCGCTCTCGGCCGCACCACGCAGCCCTTGGGTATGCCGACCGTCTTGCAATAGACCACCGCCTGCGCCGGGCTCGTGCCCAGCGAGACCGTCGCCGCACCTGCCAGCGCCAAAATTGTCAGCCCGGCGCTCAGCGCTCCCGCTCTTTTCGACATCTTGCTCTCCTGCTTCCCGTTCGGCGTCCCGATGCAATCACCGGGTCTCGCGGCCGACGTGCAGCCTGAATGACAAAAGACGGCGCGCTGATACATGCCATGAAAATGGGGGTACGGCGGCGGGAGGGGCTGGCCGATGCCATGAACATGGCATGGACCTGCGCCCGGCGCTCGCGAGATGGTCCGGCCCGCTTGATCCCAGGCGGGACCAACGACATTCCCAAGGAGGTGTTTTATGAAGATCTCGGTTCTTGCCGTGCTGCTGCTCGCCGCTACCGCCCAGACCGCCGCTGCGCAATCCGGTCCGACGCCGCAGGAGCAGATGACCTGCCGAAGCGACGCGAACAAATTCTGCGCCGAACATATCGGCAAGCCGCCACAGATGAATGCCTGCCTGCGCGAGAACAAGTCGAAGCTTTCGGACGGCTGCCGCAAGGTCGTGGAGTCACACGGCGGGTGAGTGCTCGCGTCCACAACACAAATCTCGGCGGCGTCAAAGCCGTCAGGCCATAGACGTCGATGCGCCGGTCATAGGTCGGGCGCGCGCACGACGGCGAGGATGGACGCTAATCGTCGTCGCCGAATAGCCTGATCTGCGGAAAGCCGCCGCGCGGCCTGCTCGGGACCTCGCGCGCATCGGCATCTTCGCGGATGTTGCGCGCGACGTCGTCCCAATCGGTGCGGTCGCGCATCCCACGCGGATCGCGGAAATCGTAGTGGCGGCGCTCGGCCCAGCGCTCACGGCGCTCCGTCCGGCGCCGTTCAGACGTGGCGCGCTTGACGTCAGAATCCCTGGCCTTGGCATAGGCGTTGTCGGATGAGGATGACGGCTCTGTCGATGCTTGCCGCTCGGCAGGCTTTGCGACTTGCGGAGGCGACGCCGGTGGCGGTTTCGGGGGCTCCACCGCTGCCGCCTGCGAAGGCTGTTGCGCTGGCTGTTCAGCGTTGGCTTGAGTGGTCTGCGTGTCGGGCTTCACCGCTTCGGACTTTGCCTCAGGCTTGGACTCGGCCTTGGCGTCGGATTTGGCTTCGGCCTGCGCTGGCGCGGCGACCATGGCGCCGAAGGCTTGCGAGCCGGTGAGATATTGCAGGCGCTCGGATGGCGCTTCCGTCGTGGCGGGCTTGGCGTCAGCGCGCTGCGCGATCTTGCTGGTATCAGGCCCCTGCTTGGGCGAGACCGGATTCATGATATTGCCGGCGACAATGCCGCCGCCGAGACCAATGGCGATGGCTGCGACGATGGTTCCTGCACCGACGAAATAGGCTGTCGAGGCGCGCATTGGTCCACTCCCTCTTTGGAGCGGGCAACGCTTGTCAATTGCAGGATGTTCCCGATATAGCCGCAGTTCCGGAAGGAACTTGCGCGTCAGATCTGCTGCGCCACCTTCTCGAGCCCAATGATGCGGGCGAGCTTGCGCACTTCCTCTTTCTGGTCGTCACGCAGCTGGAACAGCAGCGGCATCGCGGCCGACTTCAACTGCTGGACCTCGTCGCAATTGGGATCGATCGGCACGCCCTGCACGTTCGGATTGGACAGCTTGTTTGCCGAGATCTTGCGGACAACGTTGCGCAGCGCGGTCTCGACCGACGGCCAGTAATATTCCTGCGACGACGACAACTTCAGACGGTCCCTGATGCCCGCAATCTGTACGTCGGACAACAGCGAATAGGATTTCTGCGGCTGCGGCTTGGCGACGACCTTCGGCTTGGCCGGGACTTCGACGGCAGGAATCTCTGCAGCGGCCGGAGCCTCGTTCACGCTCGCCTTGGGCATCGGGAAATCGGATGGCGTGGCGGCGGCAAACGCCTGACGCAGCGGCTCGGTCAGCACGGGCATTTGCGAGAGCTTGTCCGCCGGAACCTGAACCGGGTCGATGGCGGCCGAGGCTAGCGCCAGCGTCGGAACCAGACGGTCGGCCTTGGCGGCCCGATTGGTTGCAAGCAGCTTGGGCGCCGGCGCCTGCGTGATCATTTCGGCGCTGACGCTGGGCACGCTATCGCGGCCGAGAATGGCGGTGGTGGCGGCGCCGAGGACGAGGAAGCAGGTCAACACGACGATGGTGATGGCTTTCGACAAACGTCTCTCCGCAACCGGCTTCAAGTCCACGTGATCACTGCCCGCAAACTGGGCGAAAATTAAGGCTTAACCGTGCCATCGCGGCGGCAATCGCGCGGACTGCGGCGACATGATCTGGAAAGGTCAACAAAATCAAGCAGCTAGCGCCAGATCGTAAGCGTCCTGGATGTCGGCCACGATCTCCGAGGCCTCCCAGACTCCACGCGGCTCGACCGATTGCAGCGCCACCGTCCAATTGCCGCCCCGGCGGGTGCGGGGGACGCTGACGATGTCGAAGCGAACATTGCGGCACAGCGGGTGGCGGGCCAGCGCATGGGCCACGCGAACGCGAATTTCGTCCAGCGAAGCCGCCGTCTTGGCGTTGAGAAAGTCGAAGTCCATCGCCTGTCCCTCTCGGTCCTGATTGGCGCCTGAGGGGATTCTGGGCGATCGATGGTTAATCTGCCGTTAAGTGACCGCTTCTAAGGAGCGCTCGACTAACTGTGATGGAGGGGACGGGCCCTGTCGGTCTCCGGTTTTTACGGGGAGAGGCGGCCACCCGCCTCTCGATACTCCGCGACCGTCCGCGCGACGAGATCGTTGGCCTCCATCACTTCGGTTACACCCGATATCGAATGCCCGCCGCTCCAGATATCGCGCCAGCGCTCGGGGCGGCTCTCGCGCGCGTTGACTTCGATGTCCTTGCCGACGTCGATTGCACCGCGCGCCGGCAGATCGTCGGGGTCGAGACCGGCTGCCAGGATCGACGGCTTGAGCATGCTGGTCTGCAGGCCCGTGAACGCGGTGGTCAGCAAGATGTCGTCCGCGCTGCCGTCGACCAGCATTTGCTTGTGACGCTCATCCGCCATGCTCTCCCGCGTCCCGATGAACTTCGTACCCATGTAGCCGAGATCGCAGCCGAGCACTTCGGCCGCGCGCAATGCGTGGCCGTCGCTGATGCCCCCCGCGAGCACGATGATGCCATCGTAGAACGCACGCACCGCGCGGACGAAGGCGAACGGGTTGAGCCAGCCGGTTTGCCCGCCCGCGCCGGCGGTAAGCAGCACGAGCCCGTCGGCACCTGCTTCCGCCGCGCGTTCGGCGTGGCGGATCGAGGCAACATCCGCAAGCACCAATGCGCCGACGTCGTGCAGCGGCTTGAGCACCGTCGTGGGCGAGCCGACCGAGGTGATGACGATCTCCGGCCTGTGGTGCAGCAACACGGCGAGATCCTGCTCCAGCCGTGCATTGGAGCGGTGCACGATCAGGTTTGGGCAAAGCGGCGCGGCCTTTCGGCCGGTTTGATCTTCATGCCGCCGCAGCCGCGCTTCGATGTCGGTGAGCCATTCATCGAGTTGTTCGGTGCTACGGCAATTCGCGGTGGGGAAGCTGCCGATCACGCCGTTGCGGCAGGCCGCGACCATGAGCTCGACGCCCGACACCAGAAACATCGGCGCGGCAATCAGCGGCAGGGCGAGACGACCGTGGAAATGTTGCAGCCGATCTGACGTCACGCGTGCCTCCCTCGCGCGGGCTTAGTCGTTCCATCCCGCATTCCCTGTGCTAGCGTCGCGGTAAACATTGGCACGCCGGAAGCCGATAACAAAGCAGCGAGGAAACATATGTCCGATCCGCTCCATGCATCGTCCCCGACTTGCGCGCAGGCGCTGCGGGCGCTGTCGCGCTATCCGGGCCGAACCGCGTTCGCGTGGCCCGGCGGATCGCTGAGCTATCAGGGCACCATCGACCTGATCGGGCGCATCCAGGGCGTGTTCATGCGGCTTGGATTGCAGCCCGGCGCGCGGGTCGCCTTCCTCACCGCGAACCGCGCCGACACCTGGTGCGCCGGCGTTGCCGCGCAATTGTCGCGGCTCTGCGTCACCTGGCTGCATCCTTTGGGATCGCCGGGAGACCAGATGTTCCAGCTCGAGGATTCCGAGGCCGAGGTGCTGGTGGTCGATGCGGCCGCCTTCCACGATCGCGGCGGCGAGCTCGCCGCGCAGGCGACCTGGCTCAAGGCGGTGTTCACCACGGGACCGGCCAACTATGGCGTCGATCTCTTGCAGGCGATCGAGATCGAAGGCCATGCCAGCGCGCATTGCCTCGCCCGACCCGACGACCTCTCCACGCTGAATTACACCGGTGGCACCACCGGCAAATCCAAGGGCGCGTTGCGCTACCACCGCGAAAATGCCGGAGCCGCGGCCGCGATCCTCGCCGACTTCGAGATTCCCGATGGCGCGCGCTACCTCGCGGTGGCACCGATCAGCCATGTCGCCGGCACGAAAGTGCTACCGACCTTGATGCGGGGCGGCACCGTGCACATGCTGAAGGGTTTCGATCCCGAGGCGGTGCTGGGGACTATCGCACGCGAGCGCATCAACTTCACGCTGTTCGTGCCGACCATGGTCTATGTGCTGCTCGATCATCCCGCATTGAGCAGGACCGACCTCTCCTCGCTCGAGCTGGTGCTCTACGGCGCCTCCGCGATGTCGCCGAGCCGGCTGGTCGAGGGCATCGAACGGATCGGGCCGGTGTTCTCGCAGCTCTACGGCCAGACCGAATGCTACCCAATCTCGGTGCTGCGCAAGGCGGATCACGATCCCAAAACGCCCGAACTGTTCCTGTCCTGTGGCTTCCCGATCGCGGCGTGCGAGGTCAAGATCCTCGACGACAACGACCAGGAGGTGAAGACGGGCGAGGCCGGCGAAATCTGCGTGCGCGCTCCGCATGCGATGGCGGAGTACTGGAAGCGGCCCGACACCACCGCCGAGACGCTCAAGAACGGCTGGGTGCACACCGGCGACATCGCTCGTAAGGACGATCGCGGCTACATGTTCATCCTCGACCGCAAGAAGGACATGATCGTCTCCGGCGGCTTCAACATCTTTCCGCGGGAAATCGAAGACGTGCTGTCACAGCACGCCGATGTGGCCATGGTTGCGGTCGTCGGCATCCCCGACGAGAAATGGGGCGAGGCCGTGACCGCTGTCGTCGTCCTGCGCGAAGGCGCAAAACCTGACGCCGATGAACTGATCAATCTGGTGAAGACGCGAAAAGGCTCGGCTCATGCACCGAAGCAGATCCAGTTCGTCAAGCAACTCCCGATGACCGGCGTCGGCAAGGTCGACAAGAAGATGCTGCGCGCGAGCTTTTGGAGCGGGCGGGGCCGGATGGTGGGATAGATAAGGTGCCTCACCGCTTCTCGATCACCAGGCTTTGCACGGCTCGGCCGAAATAGCCCTGCCGGTCGGCGAGCCGCGACATCGCAAGCCCGGCACCATCGGGGCCGATCCAGGAATCACCGTCGAGCAGGATCCATTCGCCGACCGGCTGGCGCGCAAAGCTCACGGTGAGGTCAGCGTTGATGTAGGTCCAGGCGCGGAAATCGAGCGACGAGGCGGTGCCGTTGGAAAAATCGGCCGCGACCACGGCGCGCGTCGCCTGGGAGAGCGGTTCGCCCGCGATCAGGGGATGGTCGACGCGAAACCAGATCGCGCCGGCGCCGGCTTGCCCGAAGCGGCCGCGCGCAGCGCGCATCGAGACTGAACGTACGAACGGGCTGGTAGCGGCATGACCGTCCTCGAGCAGCGAGTCCTCCGGCGACGGCAGCGTAACCGGCAGCGCCTTGACGTGCTCGGGCAGCGTCAGCGCCTGGCGCTTGATCTTGAGCACGGTGGCGCCGACCACCTGGACGCCGTCGGCGAGCAGCTTGACTCCGCAGAGCTGGATCTTGCGGCCCTCGCGCAAGATCTCGGTCGCGATCGTGAGTGGTGCCACCGGCACCGGGCGCATCAGGTCGATGGTGACGCGCGCGATGTCCATTGCAACTGGCGTCGGAATGCGCTCAGCCGCCCACGTCACCAGCGCGGCCGGCGCCGAACCGTGCTGCATACGCCGGTCCCACGGGCCCGCGGCATCCGGGCTGGTGACGACGCTGTCGCCGTCGATGCGGTAGATGGGAGGCATCGTTTCTCCGTGATGCACATTCGGTGCTGAGCAAAAGCTGTCGTCCCGGCGAAGTTCACAACGGCGGATCGACCGCCTCGTCGTATTCCTTCTTGAAGCGCGCGATCATTTCGGCGGCTGGCACGATGCCGTCGATGCTGCCGACGCCCTGGCCCGAACCCCAGATTTCCTTCCAGGCTTTTGGCTTGGCGCGCTCGCCGGAGGCGTCGGTGCCGAAGTTCATCTTGGAGGGATCTGACGTCGGCAGGTTCTCCGGATCCATACCGGCGGCGAGAATCGACGGCTTCAGATAGTTGCCGTGCACGCCGGTGAACAGGTTGGAATAGACGATGTCGTCAGCCGTCGCGCCCGCGATCATCTCCTTGTATTTGTCGACGGCATTGGCTTCCTTGGTGGCGATGAAGGCCGAGCCGATATAGGCAAAGTCGGCGCCAAGTATGCGCGCGGCGCGGATCGCCTTGCCGTTGCCGATCGCGCCCGACAGCGCGATCGGGCCGTCGAACCATTTTCGCGTCTCGGCGACGAACGCCAATGGCGAGATCGTGCCGGCATGGCCGCCGGCGCCCGCGGCGACCAGGATCAGGCCGTCGGCGCCCTTCTCGATCGCCTTGTGCGCAAACTTCTGGTTGATCACATCGTGGAAGACGATGCCGCCCCAGCCGTGCACGGCCTGATTGAGCTCCTCGCGTGCGCCGAGCGAGGAGATAATCATCGGCACCTTGTACTTGGCGCAAAGCTGCATGTCGTGATCGAGCCGGTTGTTCGACTTGTGCACGATCTGGTTGACCGCAAACGGCGCCGACGGCTTGTCGGGATGCGCGCGATCATAGGCCGCGAGCTCTTCGGTGATGCGCGCCAGCCACTCGTCAAGCAGCTCCGGCGGCCGCGCGTTCAGCGACGGAAACGAGCCGACCACGCCCGCCTTGCACTGCGCGATCACGAGATCGGGCACCGAGATGATGAAGAGCGGCGAACCGATCACGGGGATCGACAGGCGTCCCTTGAACAAGGCAGGCATGGACATTGCGAGACGATCCTCTGTTGGCGGTCACATCGAAGTTGGGAGCCATACCAACAAGGCAATCTTTCCACTGTCAAGTATTGCGTTTTAGCGCCGTGGAGGGACGCCGTTACCGCAATTCCAAGCCGCGGAATTCAGCGCGGACCGACGACATCACGCAAGCAAATCCGGATTGATCAGCCGCTCGAACGAGAACATCTCGTCCCATTTCTCCTGGGTCAGCAGCTTGCGCTCGACGACGACGATCTGATGCAGCGACTTGCCGCTCTTGTAGCCCTCGCGCGCGATCTCGGCGCATTCCTTGTAGCCGAGCAGCGGCTTCAGCACCGTGACGATACCGAGCGAATTCAGCACCATGTTGCGGGTGTGCTCCTCGTTGGCAGTGATGCCGACGACGCAATTCTCACGCAGGCTGTTGACCGCGCGCTCCATGGTGCGGATCGAGAAGAACAGCGCGAACGAGATCACCGGCTCCATCACATTGAGCTGGAGCTGACCCGCGGACGCCGCGAGCGTCACGGTGGTGTCGAGCCCGATCACGAGGAAGCTAGTCTGGTTGACGACCTCGGGGATGACAGGATTGACCTTGCCGGGCATGATCGAGGAGCCCGGCTGAAGCTGCGGCAGGTTGATCTCGTTGAAGCCGGCACGCGGGCCCGAGGCGAGCAGGCGGATGTCGTTGCAGATCTTGGTCAGCTTGCTCGCGGTGCGCTTGAGCACGCCGGAGAGCTGCACATAGGCGCCTGTATCCGACGTCGCCTCCACGAGATCGCCTGCTAGGATGAAGTCGACGCCGGTGAGCGCGCTCAGATGCCGGACCGCGAGCTTGGGATAGCCGTGCGCCGCGGTGACGGAGGTGCCGATCGCGGTGGCGCCGAGATTGATCTCGCGCAGCAGCGCGCGGGCCTCGGAGATTCGATCGACCTCCTCGCCCATGGTGGTGCCCCAGCCGCGGAATTCGGCGCCGAGCGACATCGGCACCGCGTCCTGCAAATGGGTGCGGCCCATCTTCAGCACGCGCTCGAACTCCCTGCCCTTGGCGAAGAACGCCTCCTGGAGCTGACGCAGCGCCGTCATGTAGCTCTCGAGCCGCAGGATCAGCGCCAGCCGAAAGGCGGTCGGATAGGTGTCGTTGGTGGACTGGCCGTAATTGACGTGATCGTTAGGGCTGACGTGCTGGTAGTCGCCCTTGGCAAAGCCGAGCGATTCCAGCGCGAGATTGGCGATCACCTCGTTGGCGTTCATGTTGGTGGAGGTGCCGGCCCCGCCCTGGATGAAGTCGGTGACGAACTGGTCCATCATATCGCCGGCGATGACGCGATCGCAGCCCACGATGATGGCTTCCGCGACTTTGGTGTCCACCGCGCCGAGATCGCGGTTGGCCATGGCGGCGGCCTTCTTGACGTAACCAAGCGCCTTCACGAAGTAAGGCTCCTGGTTCATCGGAATGCCGGTGATGTGGAAGTTCTCCTTCCCGCGGATGGTCTGGACGCCGTAATAGATGTCGTCGGCGATCTCACGCTGTCCGAGGAAGTCCTGCTCCGTGCGGCTCATGGGCGCTCCTTGCTTGCTCGCGCGACGTCCTCAGTTCTGGCACAGCGCGCTGGTGACGAAGGTATCAGTGCGGCAGTCATCCGGTTTGCGTTGCCTGCCCGGGATCAGAACCTTGGCCGAGCACTTTTCCGCGGAGTCGGCATTCAGGCTCTTGCCTTCCGTGTAGCCCTTGCTCTGGCAGAGTTTGTCGGCGGCGAGCTTGCAGTCGGGCGCGCCGTTCGACGAGGCCGGACAGGCCACGCGTCCCGACACCATGGTCGACGGCTTCGCCAGGCGCGACAAATCGTTCATGGTCTCGCTCGGGCTTTTGATCGGCGGCAGGATCGAGGGCAGCTTTTCGAACAGCTTGCCCATTTCGTTGATCAGCCCGGGGTTTTCCTCGTGCGCCGGCGGCGACGAAGGAGCTGTCGAGGGCGCCGGTGCGGCCTGCGGTCCTTGCTCCTGCAAGCCGAGCGCCGGCGGTGCGGATTGCGGCCATCCGGTACCGCCGGCAGCGAGCAGGACCGAAAGCGCCGCAAATGTCAGCGTGCCCAGTCGCAGGACCGGATTGCCGGATCGAAGCATCATGGCAACCGTAGCCGAACGAGGCGCGGTGGCAAAGCGCCTTGGGCGTTAGATCAATTTGATTGCGACGACAAAGCCGAGCACGAGCACCGCGGCGCCGATTGCCACCACCAATCCGAGATGCTTCTCGATCTTGATCCGGATCCAGTCGCCGTAGCGGTTTAGCAGGATCGCCACGATAAAGAAGCGCCCGCCACGCGCCACGATCGAGCACAGGATGAAGAGCCCGAGATTGTAGCCGGCAAAGCCGGACGTGATGGTCACGAGCTTGTAGGGGATCGGCGTGAGGCCCTTGAGCAGGATGATCACGGCGCCCCATTCGGCATAGGAGGCGCGGAAGGCGTCGACCTTGCCGCCGAGGCCATAGACTTCGATCAGCCAATGGCCGACCGAGTCGAAGAGCAGCGCACCGATAGCGTAGCCCAGAAGGCCACCCAGCACCGACGTCGCAGTGCAGATCGCCGCATAGACCCAGGCGCGTTGCGGGCGCGCCAGTGACATCGGGATCAGCATCACGTCCGGCGGGACGGGAAAGAAGGAGCTTTCAGCGAAAGCCACGGCGCCCATGATCCAGAGCGCGTAAGGCTTGTGAGCGGCGTCGATGCACCAGTCGTAAATACGTTTCAGCATGGCGCCGCGATGAAGCACCATGGGACGGATTTGTCCATGCCGAGATGGGACCGATTTGTGCCAATACTAGTGGCGCTTGCGCGCGGTGCGGCCTTCGAGCGCGACGATTGGCCGCCTGGCGGCGACACGCGGTGACGCAACTTTGGGCAGTTTCATAGCCGACTTCGGCAGTTTCTCGGCGATGCCGAGCATGTCTTCACGCCGCGTCATCTCGCGCCAGACGTCCTCGGGGCGCACGCCGGCCGAGGCCCAGAGCACGGTCAGATTGTAGAGTAGATCTGCGCTTTCCCGGATCACGGCTTCGCTATCGCCGTTGACCGCGTCGATGACGACCTCGATGGCCTCTTCAGCCAGCTTCTTCGCCATTTTTGACGGGCCGCGCTGAAACAGCCGCGCTGTGCGCGATGTTGCCGGATCAAGGTCCCTGGCCGCGAGCACAGCCAGATATAGCCGCTCAAGCGAATCACTCATGTACGCGACGCTACTCTAAACCCATGGCCAGCGCGTTAACGCGCGATAGTAGAGCCCAAAAAGGGGCCGCCGCGGCAAGCACGACGGCCCGTTTGTGGTCAACCTTTTGTTGTGGCCAAAACTAGTAGCAGTTGGTGCGGTGGCCCTGGCCGCAGAGCTCCGACGGAGCCGTGCCGCCGTAACGCTGATACTGGTAGTTCGGGCCGGGTCCGTAATACGGGCCGTCGCCGTAATAGGCAGGGCCGCTGTAATAGGCGGGGCCGCCATAATAGGGGCCATCGTCATAGGCGTAGGCGTTGCGGGTCGCGGCGATCGCAAGACCGGTGCCGACGATGCCGGCAAACGCTGCAGCAGCCGCCGCGCCACCGCCGCCACCATGCCAATGACGGCCGCCCGCGTAGGAAGCGGTCGGGGTTATTGCGGTCAGCGCCAGCACCGCGGCGGTAGCGAGAACGGCCTTACGGCCGGCAAATCCTGAAAATCTGTCAAACATGTCCTGGACCCTCCTTGGGACCTCGAATGGTGCCTGATGACAGGCTCGTGTCTCTCAAACACCCGCATCCCATGTTGGGTTCCCCAACCCCAACACAAGCTGAACGGGGTTGCGTGATCGTGACGCAACCGCCGCTCATCCGCCGTTCATGTTGGCGCGAACAAGCTTGTCGCCAGCCGGCGCTCCGAGCGTCACCAAGCCATAACAACACCGGACCGGCGCGACTGATGTTCGAATTCACGACAATTGCTCTTCGCGGTCTGCTGGCCGCTGCAATCTCGCTTGCGGTGCTGACTGCGCGCGATGCTACCGCGGCCGAGACCGTCGTGCCCTCCATTGCGATCCACTTCACCTTCGACCGCCCGATCGATGCGAGCATGGCGCCGTTCTTTCTTGCCGCCAAGGACGGCAGCTTCGGCGCCGAACGTCTCAACGTCTCCTTCAGCAGCGCGGCCGGATCGCCGGAGGCGCTTGCGCGCGTCGCCAAGGGCAACAGCGAGCTCGCGCTCGTCGACATCAACGAGCTGATCCGCTTCCGCGACAAGGATGCGACCCCGGTCAAGGCGGTATTCGTGCTGTTCAACCGCGCGCCCTACGCGATCGTCGCCCGCAGGAGCCGCGGCATCCACCTCCTGCCCGACCTGGACGGCAAAACCGTCGGCGTTGCCGATAGCGATCTGTCGATGCGGCTGTGGCCGGCGCTGGCGCAGCAGAACGGCATCGACACGGCTCACGTGAAATTCCACAAGATCAGCGCCGCGGTGCGCGAGCCGATCCTCTCCGCGGGACAGGTCGATGCCGTCGCCGGCTTCAGCTATCTCTCGGCAGTGAACCTGCGCGACCGCGGCGTGCCAGGCGGCGATCTCGTCGCGCTTCGCTATGCCGATTATGGTTGCGAGGCCTATGGCTTTGCCGTCGTGGTCAACCCGGCTTTCGCCGCGGCCAAGCCGGACACCGTGAAGGGATTCGTCCGCGCATTGATCGCCGGCATCAACGCGACCGTCAAGGACCCGGCGCGTGCGGCGGACGAAGCCGCGAGCCGCATCGACGGCGGCGATCGCGATCTTGAGCTGGAGCGGCTGCGCACCGTCCTCGTCGACAACATCCTGACGGACGAGGTCCGTCGCAACGGCCTCGGCGACATCGACCCGGCGCGCATGGATCGCGCGATCGACCAGATCGGGCAGGATTTCAAATTCCGCAACCGGCCGGCGGCGGGCGACATCTTCGACAGCGGGTTCTTGCCGCCAGTTGCAGGGCGGTTGATCAACTGAGCAAAACCGACAGCTTCCGCTATATCTCACGGGCGATCCCTGATTAGAGTATGCGCTCACTCCGTTCCAGCCGCCCGAGCTCCTCGCCCATGCCCATTCTCCGCCTCTACACCCGCGTTCTCGAGCTGCTCGGTAAGGAGGCACGGCTGGGCTGGCTGCTTGCGGTCGTCAATCTCCTGCTTGCGGGCTCGCAATTCGCCGAACCGGTGCTGTTCGGCCGGATCGTCGATGTGCTCTCCGGCAAGACGGTCGCAGGCTCCAACTCGGCCTGGCCGTTCCTGGTTGCATGGGTCGCGTTCGGACTGTTCACCATCGTCTGCAGCGCGGTCGTAGCGTTGCAGGCCGACCGGCTCTCCCACCGCCAGCGGCAGGCGGTCCTGACGGACTATTTCGAGCACATCCTGCAGCTGCCTCTGACCTTCCATTCGGGCACCCATTCGGGCCGGTTGATGAAGGTGATGCTGAACGGCACAGATGCGCTGTGGCGGTTATGGGTCGGCTTCTTTCGAGAGCATTTTGCCGCGATCCTCTCGGTCGTGGTGCTGCTGCCGCTATCGCTCTACCTGAACTGGCGGCTTGCAATCCTGCTGTTCGTGCTCTGCATCGTCTTCACCGCGCTGACCACCTTCGTGGTGCGCAGAACCTTCGGCATGCAGATGGAGGTGGAGGAGCACTACAGCGAGCTCTCCGCGCGCGCGTCCGACGCCCTTGGCAACGTCGCGCTGGTGCAGAGTTTCGTCCGCGTCGAATCCGAGGTGAAGGGCCTGCGCTCCGTCGCCGACGAGTTGCTAGCGGCGCAAATGCCGGTGCTGTCGTGGTGGGCACTCGTCACCGTCATCACGCGCGCCTCCACCACGATCACCGTGCTCGCGATCTTCACTTTCGGCATCGCGCTGCACGACCAGGGGCTGACCTCTGTCGGCGAGATCGTCATGTTCGTGAGCTTCGCGACGCTTCTGATCCAGAAGCTGGAGCAGGTCGTGAGCTTCATCAACAACGTGTTCATGGAAGCCCCGCGCCTGCGCGAGTTCTTCAACGTGCTCGATGCGGTTCCTGCGGTGCACGACCGGCACGACGCGATCGATGCGGGTCGGCTCTCCGGCCTCGTCGAATTCAACGACGTCACCTTCTCCTATGACGGCAAGCGGCCGGCGGTCGAGGACCTCTCCTTCACCGCGCTTCCCAGCCAGACCATCGCACTGGTCGGCGCGACGGGCGCCGGCAAGTCGACGGCGATTGCGCTGCTGCATCGCGCCTTCGATCCGCAGTCCGGCTTCATCAGGATCGACGGCATGGACGTGCGCGGGGTGACGCTGACATCGCTGCGGCGGAACATCGGCGTGGTCTTTCAGGAGGCGCTGCTGTTCAACCGCTCGATCGCGGAGAATTTGCGCGTCGGCAAGCCGGACGCCACCGAGGCCGAGATGCGCAAGGCGGCGGAGCGCGCGCAGGCGCTCGAATTCATCGAGCGCAGCGGCGGCTTCGAGACCAATGCCGGCGAGCGGGGCCGGATGCTGTCGGGTGGTGAGCGCCAGCGGCTGTCGATCGCACGTGCACTGCTGAAGGATCCGCCGATCCTGATCCTGGACGAGGCGACGAGCGCACTCGACGCCGTCACCGAGGCCAAGGTGAATACCGCTCTCGACGAAGTGATGAAGGGCCGCACCACCTTCGTGATCGCCCACCGTCTCTCCACCATCCGCAATGCCACGCGTATCCTGGTGTTCGAGAACGGGCGCGTGATCGAAAGCGGAACTTTCGATGAACTCGTGGCCAAAGGCGGCCATTTCGCCGACCTCGCCAGGGCTCAATTCATGGTTCAGGAGAACGCACGGGCCAGCGTGACAGCGGCTGAGGCTGCCGCGACGGCCGCCAAGTCGCCTTAACAAGCCGCCTTGGCAAGTCCCCATCGTATCGTCGAAATTCGGCCCATTTCATTGCGGAATACCCGGCTGATGCCCCTATTCCCGACGCACCAGCCGGTATAGGTTTGCGGCGCCGCAAGCGGCGGCGCTGGATTTCAGAACCGAACATCAGATCACGAGAGCCGACCGGAACCGGCGGGTCTCCAAGGACCGGAATCGGATAGTGCACGCTCTTCGCCCGCTGCTTCGTCAATCCCTGTTCAACCTGTTCGCCGCGGCACTCGCGTGTGCCGCGTTGCTCGCGCCGCGCGCGGCGAGCGCCGAAGCGCTGCTCCTGATCGAGGCCGATAGCGGCAAGGTGCTGCAGGCGGAGAACGCGACCATTCCCTGGTATCCGGCTTCCGTCACCAAGATCATGACCGCCTATGTGACGCTGAAGGCGGTCAAGGACGGCAAGCTCACACTCGACACACTGCTCACGGTTTCGCCGACGGCAGCCTCGCAGTCGCCCTCGAAGATGGGCTTTCGCCCGGGAACGCAGCTTACCGTCGACAACGCGCTCAAGATGATGATGGTGAAATCGGCGAACGACATGGCCGTCGTGCTCGCCGAAGGCGTTGGCGGTTCGATCGATGGTTTCTCGGCGCTGATGAACGACACGGCGCAGAAGCTCGGCATGACGCAGACGAGCTACGTCAATCCGAACGGCCTGCCCGCCGACGGACAGATCACCTCCGCGCGGGATCTTGGCATTCTCGCGCGCTCGTTCCTGCGCGACCTGCCCGAGTACGAGTACTTCGTGCACATTCCGGCAATCCGCTTCGGCAAGCGCGTCACCGGCAATTTCAACAAGCTGATCGGCCGCTATCCCGGCGCCGACGGTTTCAAGACCGGCTTCATCTGCGCCTCCGGCTACAATCTCGTCGCGTCGGCCACCCGCAACGGCCGCCGGCTGATCGCCGTCGTGCTGGGCGCCAACTCCGGGACCGCGCGCGCGGTGAAGGCGGCGCAGCTGCTGGAGCGCGGCTTCTCGCAAGATAATCTCACCTGGCTCCGCCCCTCGCTCGGCACCGTTGACAAGCTGGTCCCGGTCGACGCCTCGCCGCCGAACCTGCGTGACGACATGTGCGGCGGCCATCGCAAGCGGCCGGCCAGCGACGATGACGACGCGCTGATCGCGGCCAATGGCGGCACGTCCGGGTCCGCCTCGGCCACCGGCGGCGAAGCCCAAGTCACCTTCTTCACGGCCGGGCTTCAGCCGCCTCTGATGAAGGCCTCCGAGCTGATGGCCTCGGCCCCGGCGGCGGCCGAGCCCGTGCTGGTGTATACCGGTCCGACCCGCACCGGGACCGCCCTGATCGCGGCGGTCGCGGCCGATGCCGACCAGCAGGCCACGCCAAAGCCGCGTGGCAAGAAGTCGCGCGTCGCCAAAAAGCCCGACGCGGCAGACAAGCCGAAGGATGCCAAGACGGCGGCGGCGAAGCCCGATGCCAAGACGGCGGCGGCCGCAAAGCCGGCCGACGGCAAGTCCGCAGCTAAGCCGGCCGGTACCAAGCATGCCGCAGCCAAGCCCGATGCGGTGGCAAAGCCTGCGGTGAGCGGCGAGGCGGCCAAGCCCGCCAAGCCCAAGGCCGCGACCAAGCCCGCCAAGCCCGCCAACAACAGTTAACAGCCGACGCGAGGCGAGACCGCGCCGCACTTCGCAGTTGCGGCAGCGCCATTTGCAAGGATTCCGGTAGCCACTCCCTGACGTTTGTCCTAAGCCTCGACCGCTTGCCACCCGTTCCGGCAGGCTCGATACTGACGGCAACGAGGCAAGCCCGAGACACAACGGGCTCTGGTCAATGAGGGGAGTTTCCATGGAGCGCATCTGGCTTAAGCAATATCCGCCCGGCGTCCCCGCCGATATCGAGCCGACGCAATATTCATCGCTGGTCGACCTCCTGGAGGAGAGCTTCGCCAAGTTCGCCGACCGCAAGGCGTTCATCTGCATGGACAAGTCGATCAGCTATCGCGACCTCGACCAGATGTCGCTGGCGATGGCGTCCTATCTGCAAGGGCGCGGCCTGCAACGCGGCGCCCGCGTCGCGATCATGATGCCGAACGTGCTGCAATATCCGGTCGCGACCGCAGCCGTGCTGCGCGCCGGTTTCGCGGTGGTCAATGTCAATCCGCTCTACACGCCGCGCGAGCTCGAGCACCAGCTCAAGGATTCCGGCGCCGAAGCCATCATCGTGCTCGAGAACTTCGCCCACACCGTCGAGCAGGTGATCGCCAAGACGCAAGTCAAGCACGTCATCGTCGGCAGCATGGGCGACCTGCTCGGCTTCAAGGGAGTGATCGTCAATCTGGTCGTCCGCCGCGTCAAGAAGATGGTGCCGGCATGGTCGCTGCCGGGCGCGGTGTCCTTCAACGACGCGATCTCCGCCGGCCGCTCTCTGGCCTTCAACAAGCCGAAGCTGTCACCCGGCGACGTCGCCTTCCTGCAATATACCGGCGGCACCACCGGCGTGTCCAAGGGCGCCACCCTGCTTCATCGCAACATCGTCGCCAACGTCCTGCAGAACGACGCCTGGCTGCAGCCGGCGATGGCCGCGCCGCCGCATGTCGATCAACTCATGGTCGTTTGCGCGCTGCCGCTCTATCACATCTTCGCGCTGACAGCCTGCTACCTTCTCGCGGTGCGCGCCGGCGGCTGCAATCTCCTGATCCCCAATCCGCGCGACATCCCGGGCTTCATCAAGGAATTGGCGAAGTACCAGGTCAACAACTTCCCTGCCGTGAACACGCTCTACAACGGCCTGATGCATCATCCCGACTTCAAAAAGCTCGACTTCTCCAAGCTGAAGATCTCGAACGGTGGCGGCATGGCGGTGCAGCGCCCCGTCGCCGAGCAGTGGAAGGCCATCACGGGCTGCTCCATCGCCGAAGGCTACGGCCTGTCGGAGACATCTCCGACGCTGACCTGCAACACCACGACCAATCCGGAGTTCAACGGCACTATCGGCATCCCCGTGCCCTCGACCTGGATCTCGATCCGCGACGACGACGGCAACGAGATGCCGCTCGGCCAGCCCGGCGAGATCTGCGCCAAGGGCCCGCAGGTGATGTCGGGCTACTGGAACAGGCCGGAGGAGACGGCCAAGGTGATGACCGCGGACGGCTATTTCCGCACCGGCGACATCGGCATCATGGACGAGAAGGGCTACACCAAGATCGTGGACCGCAAGAAGGACATGATCCTGGTCTCCGGCTTCAACGTCTATCCGAACGAGATCGAGGAAGTGATCGCGAGCAACCCCGGGGTGCTCGAATGCGCCGTCATCGGCATTCCCGATTCCAAGTCGGGGGAGGCGGTGAAGGCGTTCGTGGTCAAGAAGGACCCGAACCTCACGGCGGAGGCCCTGGTCAAGTTCTGCCAGGAGCAGCTGACGGGCTACAAGGTGCCCAAGCACATCGAATTCCGCACCGACCTGCCGAAGACCAATGTCGGCAAGATCCTGCGGCGGCAGCTGCGCGACGAGAAGAAGGCGGAGGCGGCGTAAGCGCCTCTTTCGTTCATGACCGACGACGGCAACATCAGTCCGGCCGGCATCCTCGCCTTCTGGCGCGAGGCCGGCCGCGATGCCTGGTACGAGCGCAACGACGCATTCGACGCGGAGATCAGGCGCCGCTTTCTCGCGCTGTGGCAGAAGGCGGTCGCCGGCGAACTCTCGTCATGGGAGGCGACCGATGAGGGCGCACTCGCGCTCGTCATCGTGCTCGACCAGTTTCCGCGCAACATGTTTCGCGGCACGTCGCAGGCCTTTGCCAGCGATGCGCTGGCGCGCGACGTCGCCCGCCGCGCCATTGCGCGGGGCGCAGATCAAAGGATCGATCCGGTCCTGCTCGAATTCCTCTATTTGCCCTTCATGCATTCCGAGCACCTGCCCGACCAATTGCACTGCGTCGCGCTGTTTCAAAACACCGACAATGCCGAAAATCTGAAATACGCGCGTGAGCACGCCGACATCATCCGGCGGTTTGGCCGCTTCCCCCACCGCAACCATCTGCTCGGCCGCGACACCACCCCGGACGAGCAGGCCTTCCTCGACGGCGGCGGGTTCGCCGGCTGATGACATAACGGTGAAGGGTCCCGCCCTCACCGCCTGCCCTACCGGCAACATTGTGCAGCGCCGCCGCACGGTCTAAAAAGCGGGACCGATTTTCAGGGAGACTGACGATGGCGATCCAGACTGGCGACAAACTGCCCGAGGCGAAATTCCGCGTGATGACGGCCGAAGGCCCGCAGGTGAAGACCACCGACGACATCTTCAAGGGCAAGAAAGTGGCGCTGTTCGCGGTGCCCGGCGCCTATACGGGCACCTGCCACAAGATGCATCTGCCGAGCATTTTCCTCAACGCCTACGCCCTGAAGGACAAGGGCGTCGACACCATCGCCATCGTCTCCGTCAACGACGCCTTCGTCATGAACGCCTGGAAGCGCGATACCGACCAGCGCGACGAGGCCATCTTCCTCGCCGACGGCAATGCCGACTTCACCAAGGCGATCGGCATGGAGCTCGACGCCTCCGGCAACGGTCTCGGCATCCGCTCCAAGCGCTATTCGATGCTGGTCGAGGACGGCGTGGTCAAGAAGCTGAACCTCGAGGCGATGCCCGGCAAGGTCGAGGTGTCCGGCGGCGATACGCTGCTCGGGCAGCTGTAAGCTTTAGACGCCGCTTTCAGCCACAAACGACTCTGTCATGCCCCGCGAAAGCGGGGCATTCAGTATTCCAGAGCAGTTGTTGTTGAATCGAGAGGCCGCTGCGTACTGGATCGCCCGGTCAAGCCGGGCGATGACGGCGGAGCATGAGGAAGGAGCGCCGACCGCGCGCCTACTCCGCCAGCCTCTGCTGCAACCGCGCCTTCACGATCCCGTCGCGCGCGAGCTGGTCGGCGCGTTCGTTCTCGGGATGGCCTGCGTGACCTTTGACCCAGTGCCACCGCACGTCATGGGCCTTCAGCGCGGCATCCAGGCGCTGCCATAGCTCGACATTCTTCACCGGCTTCTTGTCGGCGGTGCGCCAGCCGTTGCGCTTCCAGCCGTGGATCCAGCCGGTAATGCCCTGACGGACATATTGGCTGTCGGTATAGAGATCGACCGTGCACGGCTTCTTCAGCGCTTCCAACGCGGAGATCGCCGCCATCAATTCCATCTGGTTATTGGTGGTGTGGCGCTCACCACCGTTCAGTTCTTTTTCCTTGTCGCCGAACTTCAGGATCGCGCCCCAGCCGCCGGGCCCCGGATTTCCCGAGCAGGCGCCGTCGGTGTAGATCGTGACAATCGGAAGCTCGCTCACGCCACCAGCCCCGACGGCATCAGCCCGTAGTCGCGCACGCTGGAAACGCTCTGGTGGAAGCGCAGCTTGCGGACATATTCCAGCGGATCCTTCGGCCGAACCAGCGCGCCGGGCGGAACGTTGAGCCAGTCGACCAGCCGCGTCAGCAGGAAGCGCATCGCAGCGCCGCGCGCGAGCAGCGGCAGCGCTGCCTCTTCCGGCTCGGACAGCTTTCGCACGCGGCCATAGGCATTGAGGAAGGCCCGCGCCTTGGTGACGTTGAAGGAATGATCCGGCTCGAAGCACCAGGCGTTGAGGCAGATCGCGACATCATAGGCGAGCCAGTCATTGCAGGCGAAAGTGAAGTCGATGATCCCTGACAACTTGTCGCCGAGAAAGAAGACGTTGTCGTTGAAGAGGTCGGCGTGGATCACGCCTTCGGGCAGAAGCGTCGGCCAGACCCCGCTCTCGAGGTAGTCGAGCTCTTGGCTCAGGAACGCGCGCAGGCCGGGCTGCACCTCGTCGGCCCGGTGTGATGCGGCATCGAACAGCGGCCGCCAGCCCGGGACCGACAGCGCGTTCGCACGCCTGATCGCGAAATTCGCGCCGGCCAGATGCATCCTGGCGAGCCCCTCGCCAACGCCGGCGCAATGGACCGCGTTCGGCTTGCGCGGCCAGACGCCTTCGAGAAAGGTGATGATCGCGGCCGACCGGCCCGACAGCTCGCGCAACGCCTCGCCGTCCGTTCCCTTCACCGGCAGCGGGCAGTTGACGCCGTGCTCGGCAAGATGCGTCATCAGCGCGAGGAAGAACGGCAGATCGTTCTTCGCCACGCGCTTCTCATAGAGCGTGAGGATGAACGACCCCTTGGTCGTATGCAGCAGGAAGTTGGAATTTTCGACGCCCTCGGCGATGCCCTTGTAGGAGAGCAACTCGCCGAGATCGTATTGGTTGAGGAAGTCCGCAAGCTCGTCGGCGGCAACGTCGGTGTAGACCGCCATGAACGTCTACTCGGCGGCGGCTTCGGGGCGCACCTGGCGCGGCAGCGGGAAGAACTCGTTCTCTTCCGCGGCCGAGACCGTCTCCACATGCAGCGTGAAGCGCTCGGCGAACGCGTCCATGATCTCCTCGACGATCACTTCCGGTGCCGAGGCACCCGCGGTGATGCCGAGGCTGGTGATGTTCTCGAACCGCTTCCAGTCGATTTCGGTGGCGCGCTGCGCCAGCACGGCGATCGGGCAACCCTCGCGTTCGGCGACTTCGCGCAGGCGCTGCGAGTTCGACGAGTTCGGCGCACCGACCACGATCAGGGCGTCGACCACCGGCGCCACCTTCTTCACCGCGAGCTGGCGGTTGGTGGTGGCGTAGCAGATGTCTTCCTTGTGCGGCCCGTTGATGTTCGGGAAGCGTTCCTTCAGGAGCGCCACGATCTCCGCGGTGTCGTCGATCGACAACGTGGTCTGGGTCACGAAGGCGAGGTTGTTCGGGTCCTTCGGGGCGATGGTCTTGGCGTCCTCGGCAGTCTCGATCAGGGTCACGGCGCCGGTCGGGAGCTGGCCGAGCGTGCCCACCACCTCCGGATGATGGGAATGCCCGATCAGGAAGATCTCGCGGCCGCGCTTGAAATGGATCGCGGCCTCGCGGTGCACCTTGGTGACCAGGGGGCAGGTCGCATCCAGCGAGAACAAATTGCGGGAGGTGGCGTCGGCCGGGACCGATTTCGGCACGCCATGGGCCGAGAACACCACCGGCGCGGTGGTGTTTTCCGGGATCTCGGCGAGTTCCTCGACGAAGATCGCGCCCTTCTTCTTCAACCCATCGACGACGTATTTATTGTGCACAATCTCGTGGCGAACATAGACGGGGGCGCCGTATTTATCGAGCGCCCGTTCCACGGTGTCGATCGCCCGGACCACCCCGGCGCAGAAGCCACGGGGAGAACAAAGCACGATCTTGAGGTCTGGTTTGGCTGACATTGAGCGATCTCGGGACCGAATCACCTCGCCAAATGGGCGGGAAGCGGTCGATGGATGAACAGGGCTTGGGTACGGTCTTACAGAGACTTCAGAGGGAATTGGGCCCCCTTTCGGGCGCTGTCAAGGCACTATCTATAGCAGAACCATTGCGTGGCTAGCCCCTCCGGGCTTATATAGCGCGAATTCCCAGTCATCGCTGATGACCACCGGTTTCGCCTCCAAAGGGGTGGGCGAAGCACAAAGGAGATTTGCCATGAGCAACGCACCTCTGATGCCCAAGGCGACCGCCGTCTGGCTGCTCGACAATACCGCGCTGACCTTCGATCAGGTCGCCGATTTCACCAAAATGCACCCCCTCGAGGTGCGCGCGATCGCCGATGGCGACGCCGCCCAGGGCATCAAGGGCATGGATCCCCTTTCCAATGGCCAGCTGACCCGCGAGGAAATCGAGAAGGGCGAGAACAACCCGGACTACCGGCTCCGCCTCCAGGAGAGCAAGGTGGTGCTGCCGCCGCAGCCCAAGCGCAAGGGCCCGCGCTACACCCCGGTCTCGCGCCGCCACGAACGCCCGAGCGCCATCCTCTGGCTGCTGCGCAACCATCCCGAGCTCAAGGACGCCCAGATCATGCGCCTGGTCGGCACGACCAAGAGTACGATCGCGAGTGTCCGCGATCGCACCCACTGGAACACCTCCCAGCTGACGCCGATCGATCCCGTCACCCTCGGCCTCTGCTCGCAGATCGAGCTCGATTTCGAGGTCGCGCGCGCGGCGAAGGAAAAGCCGATCGACGCAGCCTATGGCGGCGCCACTTTGCTGCCGGCCTCAGAAACCACCAAGAAGGACGAGTACGAACCCGCGGAGAGGTCCAGCGACGATCTCAACGTCGATGCTGTGTTCGCCAAGCTGAAGACGCTCGGCGGCAAGAAGCAGGACCAGGAGGAGGAGTAATCCTTCCACTTCAGTCGTCATCGAATGCAAACGCGGCGGGGAAACTCGCCGCGTTTTTAGTCTGACGCAAGAAGCTTCAGCAACCTCGTCATTGCGAGCGCAGCGGCGCAGCGCAGCCTTTATGGCCGGTCCGGATGGTTCAGCATGTATTCGCCGAGGTCGCGCTGGCGGCGGTCGGCGCGGGTGGTCGCGGAACTGCGCTGGACGTCGCGGTCCTTGCGGCACGCCACGTATTCGGGCGATCCGGCCGCATAGCCGCGGCTCTGGCAGACCGCGTCGTCATCATCGCCGCCCATCGCCACCGGCGTCTGGTAGCGCGCGGAGCAGGCGGAGAGAATGAGGCCCGCAAATGCAATCGCTAGAAACGGCTTCGAATTCATGGCAGGCCCTTCATCCTCATGGTGAGGAGCCCGCGCAGCGGGCGTCTCGAACCATGCAGGCCAAGCTGCCGCAGCGGGGCCTTTCATCCTTCGAGACGCGCGCCAGGTCCTCAGGATGAGGATTGAGCGGAAAAATGCGGCCTATTCAAGCCCCATTGCAAACCTCACACCCGCCCCTTCAGCGCATCGCCGATCTCGTCCAGCACCTTGGGGTCCTCGATCGTCGCCGGCATGGTCCAAGCTTCACCATCTGCGATCTTCTTGATCGTGCCGCGCAAGATCTTTCCGGATCGCGTCTTGGGCAGGCGGCCGACGGTGATGGCGAGCTTGAACGCGGCAACGGGACCGAGCTTGTCGCGCACCAGCGCGACGATCTCCTTCTCGATCTCGGCCGGGGCCCGTTTCACACCCGCCTTGAGCACCAGGAAGCCGCAGGGCACCTCGCCCTTGATCGCGTCCTTGACGCCGAGCACGGCGCATTCAGCGACATCGGGATGCGAAGCCAGGATCTCCTCCATGCCGCCGGTGGAGAGCCGATGGCCGGCGACGTTGATGATGTCGTCGGTGCGGCCCATGACGAAGACATAGCCGTCGTCGTCCTTGTAGCCGGCATCCGACGTTTTGTAGTAGCCGGGGAATTCGGTGAGATAGGCTTCCTTGAACCGTTCGTCCTGATTCCACAGCGTCGGCAGACAGCCCGGCGGCATCGGAAGCTTGATGACGATCGAACCCATGGTGTTCGGACCGACCGGCTTTGCCGCTTCGTCGACCACGTCGACCTGATAGCCCGGCATCGGCACCGTCGGCGACCCGTGCTTCACCGGCAGCTGACCTAAGCCAACCGGATTGCCGGCGATGCACCAGCCGGTTTCGGTCTGCCACCAATGGTCGATCACAGGCACTTTCAACTGCTGCTCCGCCCATTCCACCGTCGGCGGATCGGCGCGCTCGCCGGCCAGGAACAGCGTGCGGAACGTCGAGAGGTCGTATTGCCGGATGAATTTTCCTTCCGGATCTTCTTTCCGGATCGCGCGGAACGCGGTCGGCGCAGTAAAGAAGGCGACGGCCTTGTGCTCGCTGATCACGCGCCAGAACGCGCCGGCATCGGGCGTGCCGACCGGCTTGCCCTCATACATGATCGAGGTCGCGCCATGCAGCAGCGGGCCGTAGACGATGTAGCTGTGGCCGACCACCCAGCCGATGTCGGAGCCGCACCACCAGACCTCGCCCGGCTTGACGCCATAAAGGTTGAACATGGACCATTTCACCGCGACGAGATGGCCGCCATTGTCGCGCACGACACCCTTGGGAATGCCGGTCGTGCCTGACGTATAGAGGATGTAGAGCGGATCGGTAGCGGCGACGGGCACACAAGGCGCCTTCTTGCCGTCGTTCATCGCCTCGCGGCGCAGGCCCGCCCAATCATAGTCGCGGCCGGGCGTGAGGGCGCAGACGAGCTGCGGACGTTGCAGCACGATGCAGGCCTTCGGCTTTGCCCCCGCAAGCCTGATCGCCTCGTCGAGCAGCGGCTTGTACTGCACGATCCGGCCGGGCTCGATGCCGCAACTCGCCGACAGAATCAACTTTGGCTGCGCATCGTCGATGCGGGTGGCGAGCTCTTTCGCGGCAAAGCCACCGAACACCACGGAGTGCACCGCGCCAATGCGCGCGCAGGCGAGCATCGCGACGACGGCCTCGGGGACCATCGGCATATACAGGATGACGCGATCGCCCTTGGCGACACCAAAATCCTGCATGATGGCGGCAAGCGCCTGCACTTCGGCCAGCAGTTCGGCGTAGGTGAATTTGGTGACGCTATTTGCCAGCGGCGAATCATGGATCAGCGCGACCTGGTCGGCGCGGCCGCGTTCGACCTGACGGTCAAGCGCGTTGTAGCAGGTGTTGACGACGCCACCGCTGAACCAGCGGCCGTAGACGCCTTGCGAGGGATCGAAGATCTTTTTCGGTGGCTCGATCCAGTCGATCTCCTTGGCCACCTCGGCCCAAAAGCCCTTGGGGTCAGCCAGCGAGCGCGCATAAACCTCGTGATAGAGACTTTTTCCGTCGATGTTTCCTCGGACGTTCATTCCCGCGCTCCCGTTCCCTTATTCGCCCGGCCTTGACCTTGTTGCAGGACAGACGTCCCGCCATGACAGGGATCAAGTACCGGCCTTGTTTGAGGGGTATTTTCCCGGGAACGGGCCGCGGTTCAAGCTGAAAAGAACAATGCTCAGCTATCCATCGCATTCAGCCGCTGCAGCCGCTCCTGCATGACCTTCCTGAGATCATAGCCGGGGCGGCCGAAGCTCGTATTGCGGGTGGTGAGGAAATCGCGCTGGGTGCGACGGAGGCCGCCGGCAAGCGGGACCCGGCCGATTTCAGCACGCGCTCGTAGGTCTCGGCGATCTGGCGATCGAGCACCCCCAGCTGCGGATCGGCACAAATCACCTTCTCGACCTCGCGCTTCGCGGTGGCACAATCGAACGACGGGCCATTGCCGGAATTCGCCGCGAGCGGCCGCAGCGGCTCGCCGCCGAATTTCGCGATCTCCGCGATCATGGTTCGGCGGCCGCCGGCCGCATTGTCGTTGCCGGGATCGAGCCGCAGCGCGGTCTCGTAGTCGGCCAGCGCCTTCTTGCGCTCGCCCATCTTCTTGTAGAGCACGGCGCGGTTGTTGTAGGTCAGCGCGAAATTCGGATCGAGTTTCAGCGCGGCCTCGTAATCGCTCAGCGCCGCGCCAAGCTCGCCCTTCAGGTGGTAGGAATCGCCGCGGTTTGTGAAGAAATTCGGCCGCGGTGCCAGCCGGAGCGCCTGATCGTAATCGGCAATCGCCTTGTCGTACTCCCCCATCGCGGCCAGCGCCAGCCCGCGATTGTCGTAATATTCGGGCACTTTCGGATCGAGCCGGATCGCCTCGCCGTCGTCGGCAACCGACTTGTCGAGCTGGCCGAGCTTCTTGTAGGCGGCGCCACGATTGGTGTAGCTGCGCGGCCGGTTCGGATCGAGGCGCAACGCCTCGCTGAGATCGCGGATCGCCTTCTCGTTGTCGCCGCCGAGATAATAGGTCACGCCGCGGTCGGACCAGGCCTGTGCATTGTCAGGCTTCAGCCTGATCGCCTGGTCGTAATCGGCAAGCGCGCGGTCGAGCCGGTGCTGGTTGGTGTAGACGACGCCGCGCAGCTCGTAAGATTCCGAATCCTGCGGATCGAGCTCGATGGCCTTGCTGAGGTCCGCCGCGGCGCGGTTGAGATCGCCGCCGGCCTCGCGCAGGAGATCACCGCGCAGGCGCCAGGCTTTTGCGTTCTTGCCATCGAGTGCGATGGCGCGATCGATATCTCGCAGCGCCTGCGTGAGGGCGCCCGAGGTTCGCGCATTGGCGTCGGCGCGCACCAGCAATGCCGCGGCGCGATCGAGGGATGGATTCGAGGCCTGGTCGATGATGGCGCTGCAGGCCGGGATCAGCTCAGCCGGAGCGGCCTTGCTCCCGATTACGCAATCGACGCCGGCCGAAGCAGGGGCGACGAGAACGACGCTCATTGCCGCGCTGAGCAGGAGCGAGCGAAACGAGATTTTTGCAAACGAGAGCATTTGCGCGGAAGGATGCGTGCCGCACATGGCATAGGGCTCCGGGACATCAGGCTTTCACCATTGTCGCGGCAGCCAAAGAATCGGTTCAAATCGAGGCGTGCCAGCGGCGCACCGATCCCTTCCCTCCTTCGTCCCGCTCTTACGAGCGAGACGAGGAGCCTCAATACCCGTCCACCCCGTTGAGCCGCTGCAGCCGCTCCTGCATCGCCTTCTTCAAATCGTACCCCGGCCGGCCGAACCCGGCGTTGCGGCCGGCGATGAAATCGTCCTGCTCGCGTTGAAGCGCCTTCGCTTCGCCTGCATTGCGGGCTTCGCGCAACACGCGCGCGTTGGCGGCAAAGATCTCGCGGTCGAGATCTGCGAGCTCGCGGTTGGCGCAGATCGCCTTCTCGACGGGACGGCGCACACCCTTGCAAATGAAACTGGGCTTGCCCGCGACTGCCATCTGCGCGCCGATCCGCTCGATCTCGCGCGCCATCGCCTTGTGATTGGGCTTGGCCTTCTCGTGGTTCGGATCGATTTTCAACGCCGCACCGAAATCCTGCACCGCCTTGGGCTTGTCGCCCTTCCTTAGCCAGAGTTCGCCCCGCGCGTTGAAGATATCGGCGAGACCGGAATCGAGCTCCAGCGCGCGGCTGTCGTCGGCGATCGCGCGGTCGACTTGGTCGTGCCGCGCATAAAGCCCGCCGCGCGCGATCAGCGCCTTGATCAGGTCCCCTTTCGCCGTCTTCTCGTTGTCGATCACGGCGGCGCAGGCCGTGGCGGCCTTGTCGATGTCGTCGGCTGCGGCAGCCGCGAGGCACGGCGCGATGTCGACCTGCGGCACCGCGGCCGGCTCGCCGCCGGTCGCAGCATGAGCCGCAACGAACGAGAGCGCAAAGAGCAACCCGGCGCCGGACCATTGAATGAGAAAACGCATGCTCGCCACAGTTGGAAAGTCTTGAGTTAAGGTCCGCCTTGAGGTCTTGCCTTGGGGCTGCACCATCCATCATACGACCGGATTGGTGCTAGCTTGTGGCGCCGCTCAAATCGGGTTCGGGGATCAACGTGTCGACATTCGAATGGATCATCGTGCTTCTGCTCGGCGCCGTTGCATTATCGGCGCTGGCGCGGCGGATCAAGGTCCCCTACCCGACCTTTCTCGCAATCGGGGGCGCACTGATCGCCTTTGTGCCGTCGAGCCCGTCCTGGACGCTGGAGCCCGACCTGG
Source organism: Bradyrhizobium sp. 187 (assembly GCF_023101005.1). Classification (NCBI taxonomy): domain Bacteria; kingdom Pseudomonadati; phylum Pseudomonadota; class Alphaproteobacteria; order Hyphomicrobiales; family Nitrobacteraceae; genus Bradyrhizobium; species Bradyrhizobium sp. 187. The sequence goes on along the minus strand of NZ_CP064693.1, from coordinate 639,835 downwards.
CGTTGGCTCTTTTTGTCGCACCGGTCCTGCTCGATGCCGCCTTCGACACCTCGCTGCGCGATCTCCGCAACAATTGGGTTCCGGTCTCCACCCTCGTCGTCGCCGCGGTCGGCTTGACCACGGCCGCTGTGGCCTACGTCGCGCACCGGCTGATGCCTGATATGCCCTGGGCCGCCGCGGTTGCGCTCGGCGCCATCGTGGCCCCGCCGGACGCGGCCGCCGCGGTCGCGATCCTGAGCCAGGTGAAGCTGCCTCACCGCATGGTGAAGGTCCTGGAAGGCGAGAGCCTGCTCAACGACGCGACCGCGCTCTTGATCTATCGCATCGCCGTCGGAGCGACCGCCACCGAGCATCTGGCATGGAGCCAGGTCGCGCCAACCATGGCTCTGGCCCTGGTCGGCAGCGTCGTTGCCGGCTATCTCGCCGCGCGAGTCATGCCACTGGTGATCGTGCGGATCACGGAGGCTCCCAGTTCGATCATCATGCAATTCGCCACTACCTTCATGGTCTGGATCGGCGCTGAACATCTCGGCCTCTCCGGCATCCTCACCATCGTCGTGTACGCCATCACGATGGCACGCGCTGCACCCGCTCGCATGCCGGCGCGGTTGCGGGTGCCGTCCTACGCGGTGTGGGATACGATGGTGTTCGTGCTCAACGTGCTCGCGTTCATGCTGATCGGCATGCAGATGCGACCGATCTGGACGCGGCTGGACGCGGACGTGCGCTGGGACTATTGCCTGGCCGCCGCCTGGATCCTGCTCACCGTGGTCCTGGTCCGGTTGGCCTGGGTCACGCTCTACCGCACGACGCTGCGCACGCTGGTGGCGCACGGGATCTATCACCCCAAGGATCCGAAGCAGGTCGCCTCCGCCAAGGGCGGCCTCATCATCTCCTGGTGTGGCATGCGCGGCCTCGTCACGCTCGCCACCGCCTTTGCCTTGCCGGAAAACTTTCCGCATCGTGACTTCATCGTCTTCTCGGCGTTTGCGGTCGTGCTCGGCACGCTGGTCGTGCAGGGCCTGACCTTGCGGCCGCTGATCCTGGCGTTCGGCCTCAAGGACGACAATCCCGTCGGCATCGAGGTCGCGCGCGCCCGCGCCGTCGCCTATCGCGCGGCGCTCGACGCGATCGAGGACGATCCGTCGGAGGAAGCCGAAATCCTGCGGCTCGAATATCGTGCCATCCTGATGCAGGCCGACGACGATCCCCATGGTGGCATCACCAACGGCGAATTGCCCGCCGATCCGCTGCGCCGCCGCGCCATCGAAGCCGCGCGAAAATCGATCTTCGACCTCCGGGCCACCGAGGTGATCGGTGACGACGCGTTTCACAGGATCGAGGAGGAGCTCGATCGCGCGGAACTGAGCGCGGGGGGTTAGATTTCGTCATCCCGACAAGCGCCCTGCACAGGTGGCTAGGGGTTTGAACCAAACGCCGCCTCTCCAGACTCATCCCTCATGACGACCCTGATCGACGACCGTCGTGTGCGCGCGCGAGATGCGTCGCCCGCACGATATTTCTATCTCCACATGGCACTGGCCTGCGCGGCCACCGCCTTTCTCGGCTTCGCACCGACCTATTTTGTGCCGCTCGCGAACCGGACATTGTCCGCAAGCCCCGTCATTCATTTCCACGGCCTGTTGTTCTTCACCTGGTCTCTCTATTTCGTGATCCAGACGTGGCTCGCCGCCTCAGGCCGCATGGTCAATCACCGTGCGCTCGGCATAGCCGGCGTTTCGCTCGCGACCGCGATGACGATCTTCGGCTTCCTCGCCTCCGTCCATGTGATGCAGCATTCCGCGGCGCTCGGCCAGAAAGAGGCCGGCATCGCCTTCTCGATCGTGCCGATGAGCGGGATCGCGTTCTTCGCTGGTGTATTCGTGCTCGCGATCATGAACACGCGAAAGCCGGAGATTCACAAACGCCTGATGCTGCTCGCGGCGGTCTCCATCCTCGATGCCGCGATCGCGCGCTGGTTTCTCACTTTCCTCGCGCCTTCGGGACCGCCAGGGCCGCCGCCGGTGCCCGTCACCATCGCGCCCGCGATGGTCGCTTCGCTGCTGCTCGTCGTCGCCATGGTACGCGACTGGCGCACCGCGGGCCGAGTGCATCCAGTCTACATCACCGGCACGCTCGCGCTGCTGGCGGTGAAGGTGCTGAACTGGCCGATCAGCGAAACGGCGGCATGGCATTCATTCGCCGGCGGGATTCTGGCGCTGGCGCAATGATGTCGTCCTGGCGAAAGCCAGGACCCATTACCCCGAATGCCGAATGTTGAAGTAGCCGGAGCCGCCAGCCTTCGTCAAACTTCTCCCTGGGGTTATGGGTCCTAGATCAGCGCTCGTTACGCTCGCTTGTCCAGGACGACGGCGAACACGGAACGACGCCTAGGCCCCCGCCTTGCACGTGATCCCGCCGTCCACCACGAGCTCGATGCCCGTCACATATTTCGCTTCGTCCGAGGCCAGGAACAGCGCGGCGTTGGCGACGTCGAAAGCGTCGCCCATGTGGCCCATCGGCACTTGCGCATCGCGCGCCCGCCACATCGCTTCAACATCGCCCTTGGCATAGCTGTTCGCAAGACCTGCGGAATGTTCCACCATCGGCGTCTTCATCAGGCCGGGCAGGATCGCGTTGACGCGGACATGGTGGCGCGCGAACTCGATCGCGGTGGTGCGGGTCATCTGGTTCATCGCCGCCTTCGAGGTGCCGTACGTGACGTAGGAGATGCCCATGTGGCGGATCGAAGCGATCGAGGAGATGTTGATGATCGAGCCACCGCCCTGTTTCACCATCACGGGGATGACGTGCTTCATGGCGAAATAGGCGCTCTTGAGGTTGACGCTGAAGACCCGGTCCCAGCTTTCCTCGGTCACTTCGACCACGCTGCCCATCTCGGCGATGCCGACATTGTTGTCGAGCACGTCGATGCGGCCGTAGGCCTTGAGGCATGCCGCGACCATCGCCTCGACCTCGCGCGCATGCGAGACGTCGGCCGTGAACGCGCTCGCCTGGCCGCCTTCGTCCGCGATGATCTTCGCGGTCTCCTCGGCGGCCGCGCCGTTGCGATCGACGCAAAACACCTGCGCACCCTGGCGGGCAAAGGTGACCGCGGTGGCCTTGCCGTTGCCCCAACCAGGCCCGATCGAGCCGGCACCCACCACCATCGCAACCTTGCCCTTGAGCCGACCCATCGCGTGTCTCCCTTATTATTGTTCTTTGCAGACGATCATCTTTGTGACGTTAGCACCAATGGGATGACCGACAATCTCGGACAACGTCCGGCACTTGCCGTCATGGCATAGCCGCCATTCGCCAGCCGCGTCCGAATTGCCCAGCACGACCTCCGGCATCGGCGCGCGCGCGGGCCTCCATTGAAACCAGCCGTCGACGAGGCGCGCCTCGGGCGGCGGCTCCATGCCGGGGCCGGTGCCCTTCACGCGTGCCTGCACCAGTTCGAGCCCGGCGGGGGTGACGCGCCAGTCTTCCTGCCAGTCGACCTTCGCGATCGAATGCGTCCACACCAGTGTGAACGCGGACAGCGCCAGCGCCTTCAGGCCTGAGGCTGTGACGAGGCAGAGGCTCACACCGCCTCGACCGGCGCCGGCGGCCGCCGCCGCCACTGCCACAGCACGATCGCAGCGGCGAGCAGGAAGCCCGCGGTGTCGCTGAACGGGAAGTCGCCGAGCAGGCACAGCGCGGCACCGAGCGCGACCAAACGTTCGAGGAACGTCAGGCGCGTGAACAGGAATCCGATCGCGACCATGCCGAACAGCGCGATCGCCACCAGCGCCTTGACAGTCGCCAATGCCACCGCGCCGTAGAAGCCGAGCTTGGCCGCCATGGGATCGCCGCCCTGCAGCATCAGCGCCGGCGAATAGACGAAGATGAAGGGGATGACGTAGCCGGCGAGCGCGATGCGCATCGCCTCCCAGCCGATCTTGTCCGGATTCTCCTTCGCGATCGGTGCTGCGGCAAGCGCGGCCAGCGCCACCGGCGGCGAGAGGTCCGCCATGATGCCGTAATAGAACGCGAACATGTGGCTTGCGATCAGGGGCACACCCAGTTTGGCCAACGCGGGCGCCGCGAGCGCTGCCGTGATGATGTAGGTCGGGATGGTCGGGATGCCGGTGCCGAGCAGGATCGACAGCAGCATGGTCATGATCAGCGCCAGGAACAGGCTCTTCTCGCCGAGACCGATCACCCAGCCGCCGAAGATGGTGCCGACGCCGGTCTGCGACATCATGCCGATGATGACCCCGACGATGGCGCAGGCCATGCCGACGGTGATCGCGGATTTGGCGCTTTCAGCCAAGGCATCGCGGCAGGCGCGCAGGGCGGAAAATCCGCCACGCACGAACGCAGTGATCACGATCAGCGCGACGACGACGCCTGCGACCGGCACGATCTGAAGGCCGTCGCGCGAGAGCGCCGCGACGACGAGCGCGAGCCCGATCCAGAAGACATAGCGGATCGCCATCGAAGACGCGCCTGTCGTGATGGCGGTGCCAAGGATCAGCGCCACTGTGAGCGCGAGGCCCATGCTGCCGGCATAGAGCGGCGTAAAACCTTCGAACAGCATGTAGACCAGCGCCGCGAGCGGCAGCACGAGATACCAGCGCGTCACCAGGGCCTTCCAGGCGCTCGGAATCTCCGAGCGCTTCATGCCGGTGAGCCCGTGCTTGCCGGCCTCCAGATGCACCATCCAGAAGGCGGAGGCGAAATAGAGCATCGCGGGAATCGCGGCCGCCTTCACGATCTCAGAATATTGGACGCCGAGCGTCTCTGCCATGATGAAGGCGACCGCGCCCATCACCGGCGGCATGATCTGCCCACCCATCGACGCTGTCGCTTCGACGCCGGCCGCGAACGCGCGGCGATAGCCGAACCTGATCATCAGCGGAATCGTGAACTGGCCGACGGTGACGACGTTGGCGACGCCGGAGCCGGAGATCGTGCCCATCATGCCCGAGGCGAACACCGCGACCTTGGCCGGGCCGCCGCGGGTCCTGCCGAATAACCCAAGAGAAACGTCGGTGAAGAGCTGGATCATGCCGGCGCGCTCCAGGAACGAGCCGAACAGGATGAACAGGAAGATGTAGGTCGCCGAGACGTAGATCGGCACGCCGTAAAAACCTTCGGTGCCGAACGACAGATGCGTGACGATCTGGTCGAAATCATAGCCGCGATGGTTGAGCGGTGACGGCAGATACTGGCCGAAGAACCAGTAGACGAGACAGGCGCCGCACATCAGCGGGAGCGCTGCGCCCATCAGCCGCCGCGTGCCCTCGAAGATCAGGACGGCGAGCAGCGTGCCGACCACCAGATCGAGGCGCGTCGGATCGCCGTCACGTGCGATCAGATCCGCATAGAAGATCCATTGATAGAGCCCGCACAGAAAGCCCATGCCGCCGATCAGCCAGCCGATCGCGCGGCCGAAATCGCTTTTGGCGGTGAAGTTGCCGATCAGGCCGAAGGTGAGGAGAATGAGGAAGCCGACATGGACGCCGCGCACCACCTGGCTCGGCAGATAATTGAAGGCCGCGACATAAAGCTGGAAGATCGCGAAGGCGATGCCGATCCAGTAGGCGAGCGTGCCCCACCAGCCCGGGCCAAAGCCTTCCGGAAAACCGTGCTCGAAATTGTCGAACTCGACCTTGATGGGCTCTTGAGCGCCCTCTGCCTTCTCCAGCATTTCAACCCATCCCCAATCGTCGAGCGCTTATAGCATTGGCACGGTCCATCCGCGCCGTCATGCCCGGGCTTGTCCCGGGCATCCACGATCTTTCTCGCCTGGCCTTAGAACGTGGATGGCCGGGACAAGCCCGGCCATGACGTCCGATAACGAGGCCGACGTTACTTGATCAGCCCCTTTTCCTTGTAATAGCGGATCGCGCCGGGGTGCAGCGGAACCGGGCTGCCGCTGGCGGCCGTCTCGAGCTTGATCTCCTTGCCGGCCGCATGCGCGTTGGCGAGTTCGGGCAGCGACTCGTAGACCAGTTTTGTCATCTGGTAGGCGAGATCGTCCGACACCGCCGAGCTGGTGACGAGGTAGTTGACCACCGCCGCAGTCGGCACGTCCTTGTCCTGCCCGGTGTAGGTGTTGGCGGGAATGGTCGCCGCGATGAAGGGCAGGCCGATCTTGTCGACGGTCTCCTTCGGCACCGACACCACCACGATCGGGCTCGAGGTCGACAGATCCTTCAGCGAGGCCACGCCGAGCCCGGCCGATTGCAGCGTCGCGCCGAGCTGGCGGTTCTTCATGAGGTCGACGGATTCGGCAAACGGCAGATACTCGACCTTGCCAAGATCCTTGTAGCTCATGCCGGCCGCCGCCAGGATGGCGCGCGAATTCAGCTCCGTGCCCGATTTCGGCGCGCCGACCGACAGGCTCTTGCCCTTGAGATCCGCAAGCGTCTTGATGCCGCTCTCGGCAGTCGCGACGATCTGGATGTAGTTCGGATAGATCGCGCCGATCGTGCGCAGCTTGTCGAGCTTGGACTTGAAGCCTGCTTCCTCGTCGCCATCCCAGGCCGCTTTCAGCGAGTCACCCAGCGTGAACGCGATCTCGCCGCGACCCTGCTGGAGCAGGATCAGATTCTCGACCGACGCCTTGGTGGCCTGCACCTGCGTCTTCACGTTAGGAATCTTGTCGCCGTAGATCTTCCCGATCGCGACCCCGAGCGGATAGTAGACGCCGGAGGTGCCACCGGTCAGCACATTGATAAAGGATTGCGCCTGCGCGCAAGGTGCCGAGGCCGCCAGAGCAAGAGCCGCGGCCACGCCGAAAATCGTTCGTTTCATGATCTTTCTACTCCCCAAACCGGCCGGAAGTTGGCCGGATGAGGGGGGCGGGTCAACCCATCCAAAAGTCAAAACAGGACTGCAGTAAATGGCTGTGCTGGTTCGATTTTTGGGGAACTCGCCAGGTGCGGCGAGGTGGCGCAGCCAGGTCTGGTCAGCCCCTCACTGGAAGGTCATGTCCAGGCATTTGGAGATGTCGGAGCCGAGGCCGGAGGAGATGATGATGCAGCCGCGCACCTTCTGCGCGCCGACGTCGGCGGCCCACACCGAGTAGCCGCCGGGGCCGAAGAACGAATTGGTGTTCGGCGGCTCGGTCTCGGTCGCGTCGAAATCGTAATGGCCGTCGGTGTCGAAGATGCGCGGCTTCTTGGTACAGCCGCCGTCGGTCTGGACGTTGATGACTTCCTTGTTGTCCCGGGTCAGCGCCAGCGAGACCTGACAACGGAAATATTCCGAGGTCTTGGTGTTGAAGAGGTAGGTGTATGACTTGCAGGTCGCGGTGTTCAGCTTGCCCGGGGCCAGGCCGCGGCTGCACGAGATCCTCTGGTTGTGGCTGAGCTGGTAATCATCGGCACGGGCGGCCGGCGCGAGCACCGTCAGCAACAGGCCGGCGGCCCAGCAAGCTTTAATGACGAGGTTCATTCGAATCATCCCCTACCCAATGTTTTTGTCGAATTGCGTTCTAGACGGAAAGCGGAACATAGTCGCGCGGGGACGAAGGGAAAATCACAAACTGCTCGGCAAGACGTGATGCGCTGCGGCGCTTTCGCAAATTGACCTGGAAGCGCCGTTCGTGATTTGTTCAAGCCGGGAGCCTCGATGGGGAGGATAGGGTGATGGCATTTTCGACAAGGATATTTTTGGTGACGGCCGTGCTCGGCGCGTTCGCTGCACCCGCATTGGCGCAGACCGCTGCAACACCTTGGGAGCTCAAGCCCGACACCGGCTACGCCTATGACAAGGACGGCAAGACCTTCTCCTACAAGATGGGCACCAGCAATGCCGGCGAACTTCTGAAGGGCGCCAAGAAGGTGCCGAAGGGCACGCTGTTCTTCCTCGGCCACAACGGCCAGCTCTACATGCGCAGCGGCCCGTATCTGGAAGGCGACGGCAAGTTCAAGTTCGGGTCGGATCAGTAGGGCGAGGTCGCGGCGACGCCACACACTGCTGTCGTCCCGGCGAAGGCCGCGACCCATACCGCGTGATCCCTCGATTGCGTACGGCCGCAGTACCGAACGACCGTCCTCCCAAACTATGCCCTGTGGTAATGGGTCCCGGCCTTCGCCGGACGACGCCGCCTAAAACGCCCCCGCCAGCTCGCGCGCGCCGGCGTTGTTGCTGTTGCTGTCCATCCTCGTATCCGTCACCGCCAGCAGCTTCGCCACCGTGTTGTGGCGGATCGCGACCGGGTTACGCTCGTAGCCGCCGCGCTGGAAGAAGTTCGAAGTCGGCACCTGCTCGCGCATTACCTGCGGCATTGTCACCATGTCGAGGCCGGTGCCGTCGCCGGTGAGGTTCATCATCTCGAGCTCGGCCGCGCTGAGCGGGCGGTTGTAGCCCTTGGCACGCGCGAACAGCACCGAGGTGAGCAGCTTGTGAGTCTGCAGCATCGGCCCGATATCGATGTCGAGCACCATGGCATGCATGGCCCAGCCCTGCGCGGTGTTGCCGATCTTCTCGTGCTCCGACCAGGTGTCGGGCACCGACTTGGCGTGCGCCACCATTTTCTTGAGCACAGTGAGCTTGTGCTCGAGCGACTGACGCGCCGGGCCTGAGGTCCGCGCCACCTTGTCAGAGAGAGCGCGGATGAATTCATGGCCTTGCTCGGCCAGCAGCTCGACGCTGTTGGTCGTCAGCAGCTGGTTGTAGCCCATCGCGGTCGAAATGGCGCGCTTGCCGCCATGTTCGATTCCCGCCTGCACGTCGTAACTGCCGGTGCCGCCGGTCTCGAACGCGTAGACCCGCACCGCCTGCTCGCGCGTCAGCCCCGAGGCCAGCGCGTAGCGTGCATAGACGCGCTTGAATTCGACTTCGTTGGCCGGCCGCTGTGGCGTGAACTGATAAAGCTCCTGCGCCGCGCGCAGCAGATCGGCGACCACCGGGATCGGCTTTTTCGTCGGGCGGTCCGGGGTTTCCTCCGGCTCCGGATTCACCGGCCGTTTCGGCCCGTTATAGAGCGGCGGATGCTCCAGCACGTAATCGTCGAGCGTGACCTGCTGCCCGCTGCGCCGCTTGGCATTACGGCCTTTCCGCTTCTCGGAGATCTGACTCCAATAGGCGCCGGCTTCCTCGTCAAAGGCCGCGCGCGCCGCCTGATACTCCTGCAGCTTGCGGCGATATTCCAGCACGGCGGGCGACACGCCGCCTTGCGCAAAGAACTGCGACAACAGCTGGGCATTGGCATTGCGGACGGCCGGCGGCAGCGCGTCGGATTCGCCGCCGCGCACGGCAGGCGCGAGCAGGACGAGCGCGAGTGGAACCAGTCTCACGGCATTTCGAATCGATTGATGCATGCTGCCCTCTTAGCAGGCATCCGGTAACTGTCACGTTAACGCGCCGTTTACCTCGTTTTCGCCCCTCGCATCATTTCCAGGCGAATACCGGCTGTTCCAGCTCGGTGACGCGGGTGTGCCGTCCTGCCAGCACTTCGCGGAACTGGTAGATCAGGGCCGCCGTCGGTGCGTGAATCAAGCTCGACTGATGATGGAAACGGATCACACGGCGCGTGCTCTCGGGGATCGCGACGAAATCGAAGGCGTCGGCGCGCTCGACCGTCGCAAGCGCGATGCGATGGACGGAGGCGACCTCGTCCGGGTTTGGTTTGATCGCGGCACTATCGGCGGCCCAGACCACGACCGGCGTGATCAGATAACCGGAGCGGGTCGGATAGTCATCGAGCGTGCCGAGCACCTCCGCGCCGGTGAGGCGCAGGCCAAGCTCCTCGTCGAGCTCGCGCAGTGCCGCCTGGACCGGCGTCTCGCCGGCATCGCAGCGTCCGCCGGGAAGAGCCCATTGGCCGCGATGGGCGCGCAGATGCGATGCGCGCAGCGTGAGCAGGAACGCCGTGTCATCGCGCTCGCTGGCTGCGGTCAGCGCAATCACCACAGCGGCACGCTTCAACGCCGCCGGCGCCTCATCCTCCGGCAGCCGCGTGAAGGCCGCACAGGCAGCCGCGATATTCCGCCGTGTGGCATCGTCGAACGGTCTCATCATGCTTGACTACACCACGTCCGGCCCCGATGAAACGAGATCGCACGACCCGCTCAGGAAATGGACGACATGACCAACAAGACCGCCGCGAGGCTGAAAGCAGACGGCTGGACCATCCTGGAGACCACGGGCTTCATGCACCTGATCGGCCCATTGTGGGAGCGCAAGGTCGACGGCCAGTACGAATTCGCACTTGCGACCGAGGACAAGCACCACAATCGCCGCGGCATGGTCCAGGGCGGCGTGATGATGACGTTCGCGGACCGTACCTGCGGCATGACTGCCCGCTATGTCTCGGGCAAGGAGTTCATGGCGACGGTGCAGCTCGACACACATTTCGTCGAAGCCGGCCAGATCGGCGACATCCTGATCTCCCGCCCGCGCGTGGTGCGCTCGACCCGCAGCCTGATCTTCATGAGCACCGAGGTGACGGTGGACGGCCGCTGCGTGGTGATGGCCAATGGTGTGTTCAAGATCTTGAAGGGGCCGGGGTAGGAGCGATACCCACCGCTGTCATTCCCCGCGCAGGCGGGGAATCCAGTACGCCGCGGCTTCTCGATTGAACTACAGCCCTCTCGGAATACTGGATCGCCCGGTCAAGCCGGGCGATGACAGCTGAGAGCGTAGCAAGCATCTCCGCCAACCGCGTCATTGCGAGCGCAGCGAAGCAATCCAGACTGCCGCCGCAGACGCATCTCTGGATTGCTTCGCTGCGCTCGCAATGACGGAGTGAGACGGTTATGCTGTCGCCAGAAGAAGCAGCAAGGACGCGCCCATGCAATACCGCCAACTCGGCCGCAGCGGCCTGAAAGTGTCGCCGATCTGCTTGGGCACCATGATGTTCGGCGGGCCGACCGATGAAGCCACCTCAAAGCGGATCATCGCGAAGGCGCACGAGGCCGGGGTCAATTTCATCGACACCGCCGACGCCTATTCCAAGGGCGCATCCGAACAGGTCGTGGGACGCGCCATCGGCAACAACCGTCACGCCTGGGTGCTGGCCACGAAACTCGCCAATCCCATGGGCGACGATCCCAACCGTGTCGGCCTGTCGCGACGCTGGGTCTTGCAAGCGGCGGATGAGAGCCTGAAGCGGCTCGGCACCGACCACATCGACATCTATTATCTGCACAAGGAAGACCATTCGACGCCGCTGGAGGAGACGGTGCGCGCGATGGGCGATTTGATCCGCGCCGGCAAGGTGCGCTATTTCGGCGTCTCGAACTACCGCGCCTGGCGCGTCGCCGAAATCTGCAACATCTGCGACCGGCTCGGCATCGACCGGCCCGCGGTGAGCCAACCCTATTACAACGCCATGAATCGCATGCCCGAAGTCGAGCTCTTCCCGGCCTGCTCCTATTACGGCCTCGGCATCGTGCCCTATAGCCCCCTGGCGCGCGGCGTGCTGACCGGCAAATACACGCCCGACGCGGCTCCCGACAAGGAGACGCGCGCGGGCCGCAATGACACCCGCATGATGCAGACCGAATGGCGGCCGGAATCGCTCCAGCTGGCGCAGGAGATCAAGGCCCACGCCGAGAAAAATGGCATCACCGCAGGCCAGTTCGCGGTCGCCTGGGTGCTGAACTCCGCCTTTGTCTCCTCGATCGTTGCCGGCCCGCGCACCGAGGAGCAATGGGACGGCTATACCGGCGCGCTCGACTATCGCTTCACCGCCGAGGACGAGGCGCTGATCGACAGACTGGTCGTGCCGGGTCATCCCTCGACGCCAGGCTACAACGACCCGGCCTATCCGATTGAAGGACGTCGCGCGCGGACGGCCTGAGCCGGAGACAAGAATGGCCCTCGAAGATCGCTACGGCCTGCCGCTCTCTACCTCTTCGCCCAAGGCGGCGTCCGCTTATCGCGAAGGCGTCGACCTCATGCTCGCGGGCTGGACCGGCACGGCGGAAACCTTGGAGTGCGCGATTGCGGCCGATCCGGATTTTGCGCTGGCCCATATCGCCCGCGCCCGCCTGCATGGCTTCTATCAGCAAGGCGATCTGGCACGGCAGAAGGCGGCACTCGCCCGTGAGCTCGTGGCGACACGCGGCACGGAACGCGAGCGTTCGCATGTCGAGACGCTGGCGCTTTCAATTGAGGGCCGGCTGCCCGAGGCAATCGCGGCGACGATGAAGCACGTCGAGGCGTGGCCGCGCGATGCATTGGTGCTGTCGCTGCCGCTCGGCGCCTTCGGCCTGTTCGCGTTCTCCGGCATGGCCGATCACGACCGCGCCCGGCAGGAGCTGTGCGAGCGCGTCGCGCATGACTATGGCGAGGATTGGTGGTTCCTCACCATGTACGGCTGGGCGATGACCGAGAACGGCAATGTCAGTCGCGGCCGCGGTGTCACCGAGCGCGGCTTCGAGCTGCGCCGGCAGAATGCCCATGCCGTGCACGCCGTGCTGCATGCGATGTTCGAGGACGGTTCGATCGAAGCGGCCGACCGGCTCGTCGACGACTGGATCCCCTGTTACGACCGCGCCGGGATCTTGCACGGCCACATCCGCTGGCATCAGGCGCTCGGCGCGCTGGAGCATGGCGATGCCGCGCGGGCGCTCGCGATCTATGCCGATGTGCTGCAGCCAAAGGCCACACAGGCGCCGCCGCTCAATCTCGTCACCGACGGTGCGTCACTGCTCTGGCGCCTGTCGGCTTACGGCCACGTCGTGCCGAGAGCGCTCTGGGTCGAAGCCGATGCCACCGCGCAAAGACTGTTTCCGAAATCGAGCCTGCCCTTCGCCGATATCCACATGGCACTGTTCGCAGCCGCAACGCAAAATCGCGAGGCGCTTGTCGCGCGGTTGACCGCGATCGAGCAGCGGCTCGCCGATGGCAAGCTGCCGGCCGGCCCCGTCGTGCCGGCGGTCTGCCGCGCGCTGGCAGCCTTTGCGGACGAGGATTACGCGGCATGCGTGCAAATGCTCGCGCCGGTCCTCGACGAGGTCGTGCGTCTCGGCGGCAGCCACGCCCAGCGCGAGTTGATCGAGGACACTTTTGTCGTTGCCCTCATGCGCAGCGGCGACCTGCCGCGCGCCCGCGCCCTGCTCGACGCCCGCCTGCACCGCCGCCCATCCTTGCGCGATACGCGCTGGCGGGCGGCTATGGGGTAGCCCGCCACGAAAAAAACACCGGCCTGACGGCAAGTGCTGGCCGGGAATGGGTTGGGCGATATGGGCGAATTGCCGTTGGGGTGGCGCGGTGGTATTTCAGACGAGTCCGGCAGAACAAACGGGATCGCAACCAATTTACGGTTCGCTGGTTATCCGACGGGACTTTTCGGTCGTTCCCTGGCATGTGAGCCTTCCGATGCGCCTCTGCCGCCCCATCCTCGCTGCTGCCCTCGTCGCCACCTTGGTCCTCTTGGCAAGCCCTTGTTTTGCCGAGTCTTCCGCGCCGATTCCCGTCAACAATCCGCCCGGGCAACAGACCGCCTTTATCGACTTGCTGGCGCTGATGTCCGGCCACTGCAAGACGTTGAAGGTTGCCGGCCGCACCTTCCCCTGCAAGACGGTCGCCTACGCTCATGGTGACAAGGGCCGGGTCAATTTCACGGTCGCGGTCGACGATCCCGCTGATGACAATCACGTCGTGTCGTTCTCCGGCGAGAACGGCAAGCGCGCCGACGACAATTCCTACGAGCTGCCGATCGACCGCATGCTGCTCAACTCCAAGGACCGCCCCAAGGTCGACGGGCTGCCGGTGCCGGCCGAGCAGACCTCCACCGGCCTCTGCCGCCAGACCGGCAATTTCGCCGCCAAGAAGGTGAACGACGTCACCTGCTCCGCGACCGACAGCGAGGGCCGGAAGTACGAACTCCTGTTCGTCTCCGACGGCACGCCGGTGAGCGTGCGCCGCATCAGGCAGTCGGCGCCGTCGATCCAGGATCCGTTCAAATAGCTCCATCCGTTACGTGAACGCCTTTCCAGCGTCGCGAAGAAGGCGAGATTGACGGAATTCCTGGGCACCGGCAGCGGTCGGCCGCGCTGCGCGGCATGAACATGCTGGTGATGTAGGGCATGCGGCAGGGAATGCAGATCGCATCCTCGAAGACGCCAGGGTCGAATTCAGATGGCCGCGCACCAGCTGTGTGTCGAAGCCGAGATTGCTCACCGACGAATTCGCGCGCATCGTCACCACCGATGACGTGATTGCGTCATTCGCGGCAGAGTGATGGCAGAGTTGCGATCACGCCGGTGATGCGACAATAGATCTCAAGAGACGCACGCAGCCGCGCGAACCGGACCAATGTAACTGCGTCGTTTCGACGCCCGCACTGGCCGGAACGTGCCGGATGACCATGTGTTGTCACACGACATTCAACCGGAGTGATGACATGAAGTATCTCTTTGTCGCGATGGCCGTCGGTGCTGCGGCGCTTGTCGGCGGATCCGCGGCGAACGCGGCCAATCATTCAAGTGCGAAACAGAACGCGCCAGCCGCCCAGTCAACCGATATCAGCGCGCAGCACAGGCACCACCATCACGGCTATCGCCATCACTGGCGTCCTCACCACCATCACGGATTTCATCGTCCGCACTACCGGAGCTACGGCTATTATCCGCGGCACCACGGCTATTACGGCGGTGGACCGTACGGATATTACGGCGGCGGCGGTCCCAGCGTGACGTTCGGCTTCGGCGGCAGCCGCTGGTAAGACGAAAGGCAGCAAGACGAAGGGCTCGCGAAACGCGGGCCTTTCTTTGCTCGTCAGCCTATTCCCGCAAGATTATCCCCGCCGTCTGTTGACCGCTCGCCAGCGCCGCTTCGACTGTACCCATGTCGGCTCCGCGATAGAGCGCCTCGCCGGAGAACAGCACCGGACCGTCGGCGCGCGCAAGGATCGTTTGCGCCTCGCGCGTTCGCGGCGTCGCCCAGGAATAAGCGCCGCGGGCGTAGGGATCGTGCGCCCAGTTTGTCGCGACCGCGATGACGAGTTCGCGTGCGAGGTCCTGGCCCGACAGGCCAAAGACGATCGCAAGCGAATCGAGCCCGGTATCGATCAGCGCTTGCGGGTCGAGACGCGACAGCGCTGCCGTGCGCGGGCCGCCGAACCATCCGGTCAGCACGGGATGCCGGTTCGGATATTGCGTCCACCACACCGGGATGGCCTGGTCGGACAAAAGGAAGGCCATGTCCGCGAGCTCTTCCTTGCGCTCACGCCACCATGGCCGCCTGAAGCGCAGCAGGATTTTTATCACGTTACCGAAGCCGATATCGTCGGCCGCCGCCGCCTTCGCGCGCGCGCGGCTCGGCAGCCCGATCTCGCGCAACAACGGCAACGGAACGGTGATGATCACGCGATCGCAGCCCTGCACGTCGCCGCCGACACAGCGAACGACGATCGCGCCGCCCTCCTCCTCGATCGCCGACACCACGCAGCCGAAGCGAAACGTCACGCCAAGCTTGCGGCACTCGGCTGCCAGGAAGTCGATCATCCCACCATAGCCGCCCTTGATGCGCGCCTGCGGAGAGTGCCCGCCAGCCATCCATTCCTCGCGCAGCGCCAGCGTGGAGGCGGACTCGGGATCGGCCGCATCATAGCCCTCAACCATTCGCTCGATCGAATGGCGCAGCCGCGCATGCTCATCCCCGGCAAAATGCCGGCGCAGGAAATCGGCGACAGTGAGGTCGTCGTTCAATTCCCGGACCACGGCGTGCAGCTCAGCCTGATGCGGATCGTGGCGATCCTCGCGCACGATGTCAGCGCCGTCAAAGCCCCATCGCTCGCCCTCGATCTCCTGTAGGGACAGCCCGGCTTCACGCAGCAACGCGCGCGTGACCGGCGCCTCGCCGTGGACGAATTCGGCGCCGCCGTCGGCGGGGTAGCCGAACTCCGAAGCAGGCAGCGGGTGGATGCGGCCGCCGCAGCGCTCGCGCGCCTCCAGGATTGTCACGGTCCTGCCCGCGCGCGCCAGCTCGCGCGCCGCCATCAGACCGGCCGCGCCGGCACCGACAATGACGATATGCTCGGATGTTGCCGACATCTCGGTGCTGTTACTTGCCCACGGCCTGCGGATCGTTCTGGATCAGATAACGCAGCAGCAGGACGCCGCCACCGAGATCCCGCGTGCTCTCCAGCGTCATCGCGCTCAGCGGTGCGCGCCGGTCGCCGTCCGAGTCCGTGGAATCGAACACGAAGGGCGCGCCCTTGGCACCGTCGATCGCGGGACTGAGGATCAGGTTGAACTCGTCGATCAGGCCGGCACGCAGGAACGCGCCGTTGGCGACACCGCCGCCCTCCACCAGCAGGCGCTTCACGCCGAGCTCGCGGTTGAGGATGTCCAGCGTCAGCGCGAGGTCGATCTCGGACTTGCCGGCAAAGATATAGGACACGCCCTCGCCGCGGAGCCCCGCGAGATGCGAATCGGCGACGCTCTCGGTCAACACGACGACGATCGGATCGCCGCCGATATCGGAGCGGCCCCAGCCGATCTTGCCCTGCGCATCGAGCACGACGCCATAGGTTTTCGCGTCGCGTCGCACAAACCAGTTTTCGCGCGGAAATTTCGCGTCCGCCGTCGTGGGATAGGCATCGCCCTTGGCGAACTCCGAGCCGGTGATGCGGCCGATCACCCAGGCGTCGCCGCCGAGCTCGTCGTGGATCTTCTCGAACCAGTCCGTTCCTGCCCCCTTCGGGCGCCAGCGGCTCGGATGGGTGCGGCCGTCCAGACTCGAATGCATCAGGCAGATGACGTAAGGCTTCATGCGTATCTCCGGGCCGCGCTCAGGCAGCCGGCTCATTGCCCTTCTCATTCCCCGTGGCGCGATCGTTCACGATCAAAGCGAGGGGATTGAGCTTTGGCGGCGCGATGAGTTTCAGCGTGTTGGTGTCGCGATGGTTGAACGGCGCGCCGTGCACGAACAACTCGGTCTGGATCAGATAGGTCCAACTGCCGTCGTCGTTGAAGGTGATGTCGCAGCGGTAAGCATCGGTGCGGAACGCTTGTTCCAGAAAATCAGTCGAGCAGATCCCGTAAGCGGTGTCGCCGCGCTTGGCGGTCACGGAGATCTCCTTGTCGCCCGGCCCGGCCTTGCCCGACGCCAGCAGCACCTGCCCGCGCGGAATCGCCAGCGTCTGCATGATCAACCCGGTCGCGGGCTCCCACAACCAGTAGCCGACCTGGTCGTGGAAGGTGATGTCTTCCTCGGGCGTGTTGATGTGGATGTGATACCGCAGCCCATAGAGCAGCTGCGGCCCGTTGGCCTGCGGATCGATCGGGTCCATCCGGATGCGCTCGATGAAGGTCCGCCGCTCCGGCCCCTCGGCCTTCGGATTGATGTCGATACCCTTGTCGGCCTGCCAGACACCGGCGAGACGGCGGAGCGGGCCGAGATTGGCAAGTCCGTCGGGCGAGACGTCCTCGGGCTCGGTGAAGATATCGGCGGGAAGGGGGAGCATGGGTGTCCTCGCGTCGTTGCGAGGCAGCAATAGCATGAGAGCGCGGGCGTGGCTCGTTCTCCAGCCTCACAATCGCGAATGGACATAGGCGCCACGCGCAGACGATGCATGACGCGAAGCGGAGCCGAACCTCCTCAGTTCGGCTCCGTCGCCAGGACGCTTAGTGGCGGTGGTCCCGGACGATGGGTTGATTGCGATGGTCGCCCACGATGGGCTGGTCGCGATGGTCGCAGACGATGCGTCGTCGCGCTCGAGGGTGTAACCACGTCGCCAATGCGATCGCTGGATGGAGTTGTGCATGGAGTTCTGCCTTTCGCTTGGTGGATCACTGCGAGCTACCTGACAACAAGGTAGATTTTGCAATCGACGTCGAATCTGCCGCAGTTTTAATCAGACACCCGAGCGTCGGGCTTATGCAGCCAAGGCGTTGACGTTCCGTAATTCGTGAAAATCATGGCAGCTGCCCAGGAGAGCGTCATAAGCATTTGTGTTCGGTGTTCCCGTTTGCGCCACGGAATCACGATGATAAGATCACCTCAGGATTGTGAAATACACCATAGGCGACGAAGCCACTCCTAAACTAGCGTTCACGTGACGTCCGTTATTTTCAAGTGAGTGGTTTGGAATGCAGCAGGCTTCGGTCGAGAAGTTCTCGGACCTCATCGGCAGTGTCTATGATTGTGTGATCGCGCCGGAAGGCTGGACCGAAGTTCTAGATCAGATCTGCGCCCAGTTCGGCTTTGCCACCGGCGCGCTCTCGGTCGCCAGCCTCACCAACATGAAGGCCGTCGTCAATGCGGTCTCCGGGTCCGACCTGGCCCAGATGGCCCAGAACGGGGTCGGCTACGGCCCCGACATCATCGAGCTCTGGGGCGGCGCCGAACGCATTCGGCAATACCCGCTCGGCGAGCCGGTCGTTCAATCCCAAGCCGTCCGGCCGGACGTTATTTCCAGCAACCGCTACTATCGCGAATGGGCCATGCCCAGGGGCCTGTTCGACGCCGTTGCCGTCGGCCTCGTTCGCGACAGGACGATGGTTGGAAATGCGATATTCAGCCAGCATGAGTCGGCAGGCCGGATCGACGATGCGCAGGTCGACGGATTGCGCCTTCTGGCGCCTCACATCCGCCGCGCCGTGACGATCAGCAATCTGTTCGACATGAAGGCGGTGGAAGCCAACACATTCGCGGCGACGGTGGAGGCCCTGACGGTGGGCGTCGTCCTGGCCGACGAGGATTCGAAGATCGTTCACACCAACGCCGCAGCCGCGGCGATGCTCGCGGCCGGCGATCCGATCGTGGCAAGGCATGGCAGGATCGCGGTTCAATCCGCGGCGAGCACGGCCACATTGCAATCAGCCGTCGCGCAGGCGGCAAAGGACGAGGCGACGCTCGGGCAAAAAGGCATCGGCATCCCGATCCCTCGCCAAAGCGGTGAGCCTCTCGTCATCCACGTTCTGCCGCTGCGACGCAGCCACACACGATCCGGTCTGATCCAGAGCGCCGCTGCCGCCGTGTTCGTGACGTCAGCCTCCGGGCCGCCGCGATTGCTTCACGATGCGCTCAACCAGCTCTATGACCTGACGCCGGCCGAGATTCGCATCTTCGAGCTCATCTGCGAGGGACACACACGAGACGCAATCTCGGCCTTGCTCCGCGTTTCCGTCAGCACCGTGAAGAGCCATCTCATTCACGTCTTCGAAAAGACGGGCTGCCGGCGCCAGGTCGATCTGGTCAGGCTCGCGAAATCGCTGACGTTCCCGGTGTAACAGAAGACCGCGCTCAAGCCGCTTCCGACGTTGATCGCGCACGCTGCTCGAGCACGCCGATCGGCGAGACCAAATTGTCGCGTCGCGCGCGAAGATTCAGCGCAAGAAGCGGATAGGTCGGCTGAAGCACGTCAAACACCCCTGCTCTCGCCTCTTCCTCGAGAATGTCGGTGTTGATGAGTCTAACGCGCCACCACAAATCGGCGACCAACGCATCGAGCCGGAGTTCGCCGGCAGCACCAGAACGGGACATTTCTTGCATCACTTGCCTCAACCTGAAACGGCCTCTCTTCCAAGGCCAGACTTTGGTCCTGGCTGAGCAAGCAGAGTGCCAGCAACGGCGGGCGCGATCTGGTTCCGGAACGGATTGCTGCGCGAGCCGGCTGGTCAAGGCTTGGCGCTCAAGGCTTGGCGCTGGGCAAGATGTTGCCCGTGGAGAGCGAAAATGGTGCCCAGGGGCGGAATCGAACCACCGACACTGCGATTTTCAGTCGCATGCTCTACCAACTGAGCTACCTGGGCGTGCTCCAAAGAGGGGCCAAAGCCCATCGAGCGGGCGGTTTATAGTGGGCTGAAGGCTGCCTGTCCACCCACGCTTCGCCGATGGCTTCGCGGGGCGTGGCCCGGCTGTGCACAAGGCAGGACGTGGCTCGGAGGCAACGCCGCGTAGCGGTGCATCGACAATTTAAATGCTTGATAGAACAGGGTTATTCCTCTCCGTCTGCCTCGTCATCCCGGCCGGGAATGACATAGGAGCCTTTCAGCCAGCGGTTCAGATCGACGTCGCGGCAGCGCGAGGAGCAGAACGGGCGGGTGGCCTCGGACTGCGGCTTGCCGCAGATCGGACAGGTTTTGAGGGGGCTTGCGGGCTTTTTCACCTGGTCGTCCATAGGGTGCTCAGCTTACACGAGGTGAGAGAGTTCAAGAGCCCGTCGCCAAAGGGGTTCCTCCGGCGGAAGCGCAGGCGTCCCGGCCAGATTTCCGCGGGGCAATTCTACTGTGCATGGGGTTGTTTTCGCGATTTTTGCAGGAGCGGCTTTTCGGCTCAGACGGCGGTGGCGTTGAGCCAGCCGAAGCGGATCGGGAAACCTTCGCCGCCCAGCAGCGTGGTGGTCTCGTAGAGCGGCAGGCCGACCACGTTGGTGTAGGACCCCACCATCTTGACCACGAAGGAGCCGGCGATGCCCTGCACCGCGTAGCCGCCGGCTTTGCCGCGCCATTCGCCGGAGCCGATATAGGCCTGAATGTCGTCCTCCGAGAGGCGCTTGAAGCGGACGCGGGTCTCGACCAGGCGCTGGCGGAAGGCCTCGCGCGGCGTCACCAGGGTGATCGCGGTGTAGACGCGGTGGTTGCGACCCGACAGCAGCCGCAGGCACTGCGCGGCCTCGTCGACGAGGTTGGCTTTGGGCAAGATGCGGCGGCCGACCGCCACCACCGTGTCGGCGGAGAGGATGAAGGCGCCGCGCAGCTCGTCGTCAAGCTGCACCGATTTGAGCGCCGCATCCGCCTTGGCCCGCGCGAGCCGGTTGGCGCAGGCGCGCGGCAGCTCGCCTCGCTTCGGCGTCTCGTCGACGTCGGCGGGCCGGAGCGCGTCCGGCTCGATGCCGGCCTGGTTGAGCAGCGACAGGCGCCGCGGCGAACCGGAGGCGAGAACGAATTTGGGGCGGCCGAGCATCAGGTGATTTGGGGAATGAAGCAGGGGGTGAATTGCGCGCGGAACCTATCGGACGGGGGCTGATTTCACAACCCGGGAACCCGGACTTTACTGATTCGACGGGTACAGGATGCGTGTGCCTGCAGTCTGTGACGCGGGTGTTACGGGCGCCGAATGCTACCCGTTCGCCGCGCCCACCTTCGAAAACCGCCGGCGGATGCGCAGCAGGAGCTGGTCGCAGACGTCGCGATAGGCAGCCAACTTCTGGTCGCGGCTGCCTTCCATGGTGGTGGGATCATGCGTCGGCCAATACTCGACGTCGGCGGCAAGCGTGCGGGTCAGCTCCAGCGCCTTGTGATGCGCCTCCGGCGACAGCGTGATGATCAGGTCGAAATTCAACCCCTCCCAATCCTCCAGTTCCTCGAAGGTCTGAGGCTTGTGGGCGGAGATGTCCTGGCCGAGCTCGGCCATCACGGACACCGCGAACGGATCGAGTTCGCCGCGCCTGGCGCCGGCCGATTTCACGTAGAGCCCTTGCGGAAACATGTGCCGCAGCAGGCTCTCGGCCATCGGCGAGCGCACGCTGTTCATGGCGCAAGCGAACAGCACCGATTGCGGATCGCGTGCGCGTGGCGGACCCGCCATCGCGCTTAACCCTTCCAGTGCAGAACGGTAATGAGCGTGAACAGCCGGCGCGAGGTCTCGAAATCGATCCGCACTTTGCCCTTCAAGCGCTCCTGCAGCGTGCGCGATCCCTCGTCATGGATGCCGCGGCGGCCCATGTCGATGGCCTCGATCTTGTCCGGCGTCGCCGTGCGGATCGCCTGATAGTAGCTGTCGCAGATCATGAAATAGTCCTTCACGATCCGCCGGAACGGCGTCAGCGACAACAGATGCGCGACCACGGGCGTGCCGTCCTCGCGACGGATGTCGAACATCAGCCGGCTGCCGGTGATCCCGATATGCAGCGTGAACGGCCCCTTCCCGTCGGCGCCCTCCGGCGCGAACAGGTTCTGCTCGATCAAATCGTAGATCGCGATCGCGCGCTCATGCTCGATGTCAGGCCCGGAACGGCCGATCGAGTCCTCGTCGAGCGTGACGCCGACGATGCGATTGGTCGAGTCGTCCTGTTCGGGCGGCTGGGTCATGACAAATTGAGGCGCAATCCAATCGAGCGCGAATGGGCATCTAGCCCCTCCGCCTTGCCGAGAATCATCGCGGCTGGTCCCAGCGCACGCAGCTGATCCGGGCCGCATTTCAGGATCGAGGTGCGCTTGAGGAAATCGTGCACCGAGAGCCCCGACGAGAATCGTGCCGAGCGCGCCGTCGGCAGCACATGGTTGGAGCCGCCGACATAGTCCCCGATCGCCTCCGGCGTATGCGGCCCGAGGAACACGGCGCCGGCGTTGCGGATTTTTGCGGCGAGCGCGTCGGGATCTTGCGTCATGATCTCGAGATGTTCGGCGGCAATCGCATCCGCGAGCGGAATGGCGTCGTTGAGGTTCTTCACCATGATGATGGCGCCGAAATCGGCCCACGAGGCGCTGGCGATCACGGCGCGCGGCAGCGTCTTCAACTGCGCCTCGACGGCTTTTTCGACATCGGCGGCAAGGCGCGCGGAAGCGGTAATCAGGATCGACTGCGCGCTGGCATCGTGCTCAGCCTGGGCCAGCAGGTCGGCGGCAATCCAGTCGGCATTGCCGGTGTCATCGGCGATGACGAGCACCTCGGAGGGACCGGCGATCATGTCGATGCCGACCTTGCCGAAGACCAGCCGCTTTGCCGCGGCGACATATGCATTGCCGGGGCCGACGATCTTGGCGACGGGCGCGATCGTCGCGGTGCCATGGGCGAGCGCGGCCACCGCCTGCGCACCGCCGACGCGATAGATCTCGGTGACGCCGCCAAGCTTTGCCGCCGCCAGCACCAGCGGATTGAGCTTGCCGTCGGGCGAGGGCACCACCATGACGAGACGCGTCACGCCGGCGACCTTTGCCGGCACCGCATTCATCAGCACCGAGGACGGATAGGCCGCGGTGCCGCCGGGCACGTAGAGGCCGGCGGATTCGATCGCGGTGTAGCGCCAGCCGAGCTCGACGCCGAGCTGATCGGTGAAGCGCTCGTCCTTCGGCAGTTGGCGGCGGTGATAGGTCTCGATGCGATCGCGCGCGAGCTTGAGCGCATCCAGCGTCGCTGCATCACAGGCTTTCACCGCGGCCTCGATCTCGGCGGCGGTGACGCGCAGGTCGGATGCATCGAGCGTCAACCGGTCGAACTTTGCCGTGGCCTCGAGCAAGGCGGCATCGCCCCGCTTCGCCACGTCGTCGACGATGGCACGCGCGGCCGCCTCGACATCGGCCGAGGCCTCGCGCTTGGCGGCGAGGAAGGCCCCGAATCGCTGGTCAAAATCGGCGCTGCTGCGGTCGAGACGAACGGGCATCTTGGCTTCTAACTGGTTTTTGGGGGCGCGGTTTGGCTCACCAGGCCCCTGCTCAATGGCGCGGCGGGGAAGCTGCGTCAACCCTTGAGCCGGGCCGCTCCCCTCCGGCGTCGTCCTGGCGAAACCGGAAGGCGTGGCGTTGGCATGCCACCTCACCCCTCGCCTTCAGCCTCCAACCCCGTCCCCAGCTGATCCGCCCCCAGATCAGTCAGCTCGCATTCCAGGCATTCGACGTCGAGGCGGATGGCGCCGCCTTGGGCAAACAGCAGCAGGGCGCTCCCGCCGGGGGCGTCCTGGCCGTGGAATTCGATGCCGACAAGGTCCAGGACAGTGTCCGGCGCGTCGAGGTCGATGTCGCGCGACTTGCAGGCGAGCACGCGGTCGAACCGGAGAGCCGCCACCAGCCTGCGCGGCTCGGCTTCGCCGTCCAGCGTCTGCTCCCAGTCCAACCGGCTCATGCCGACGACCAGCCGCTTTTCACTTTGCCGCCAGATGATGTCCGAGGGCTGCACGTGGGCGTCCTGGACGTGGGCCGAGATCACGGAGAGGTCGTCGGCGTCGAGCGCGATCAGTTTGAGCTGGGGAGACATCGACGGCGCTTTCTCCTTCGGGCGGATAGGGCTCAACGCGCGCGGGCGGCGAAATTTCCCTAGAACTAATGCCCTACGGGACTAGAGGCTATTGATATCCTCCATCTCCAGCACCTTTCGCGGATACCCCTCCCGCGCAACCCGGATCATGGCGCGGCCGATCTGCTCGGTCGAGGTAACGAGCCGCGGCGAGAGCCGGCGCAGCACCGACCACAGCGGCCAACTTGCTGCATACACGGCCTGCACCCACGCAGTCTTGGAGCGGGCACCGTGGAGCGGTTGGATCGCACCGGGCCGGAACATGTAGGCCGCCTTGAATGGCAGCTTGAGCAGGTCGTTCTCGGTCTTGCCCTTGATCCGCGCCCACATCCGCGAACCCTGCTCGGTGGAATCAGTGCCGGCGCCCGTGACATAGACGAATGTCATCTGCGGATTGAGCCGTGCCAGCGCGGTCGCCGCTGCGAGCGTGATGTCATAGGTCAGATGGCGGTAGCGCTCCTCGCTCATGCCGATCGAGGAGACGCCGAGGCAGAAGAAGCAGGCATCGAAGCCGGTGAGCTGCGCTTCGATCGCCGAATAGTCCGTGAACTCGCCGTGTGTGATCTCGGTGAGCTTGGCGTGGCGCACGCCGGTCGGGCTGCGGCCGACCACGAGCACGCGATCGATGCGGGCATCGATCAGGCATTCGCGCAAAACGCCCTGCCCGACCATGCCGGTCGCGCCGAAGATGATGATCTGCATCGGGACCTCCCCGCAGTGCGCCTTCCGCGGCAGACTGACTAATGAAAGGCTGCAACCACCGGCTCACACGCGACTGGAACGTGTTCGCACCCGGCCCGTTCGAAATCAGATCGGTCCGCGCGTGGACTGAGGCCGCTCACTCCTTGAAGAACGCAAGCAGGTCCGCGTTGATGGTCTCGGCGTGCGTTGTCGGCATGCCGTGCGGGAAACCCTTGTAGGTCTTCAGCGTGCCGTTCTTCAAGAGCTTGGCCGACAGCGGCGCGGAGTCGGCGTAAGGCACGATCTGGTCGTCGTCGCCGTGCATCACCAGCACAGGCACATTGATCTTCTTCAGATCCTCGGTGAAGTCGGTCTGCGAAAACGCGACGATGCCGTCGTAATGGGCTTTCGCGCCGCCCATCATGCCCTGGCGCCACCAGTTCTGGATCACCGCTTCCGAGGGCTTTGCGCCGGGACGGTTGTAGCCATAGAAGGGGCCGGCCGCGATGTCGCGGTAGAAGCTGGAACGGCCGGCAGCGAGCTGCACCTGGAAATCGTCGAACACGCTCTTCGGCAGGCCGCCGGGATTGGCCTCCGTCTTCACCATCAGCGGCGGCACTGCGGAGAGGATCGCGGCCTTCGCCACCCGGCTCTCGCCGTGGCGCGCGATGTAATGCACCACTTCGCCGCCGCCCGTGGAGTGGCCGACGTGGATTGCGTTCTTGAGATCGAGATGGGCGGTCACCGCCGCAAGATCATCGGCATAATGATCCATGTCATGGCCGTCGGCGACCTGCGACGAACGGCCATGGCCGCGACGGTCATGCGCGATGACGCGATAGCCGCGCGTCACGAAGAACATCATCTGGGCGTCCCAGTCGTCGGCCGACAGCGGCCAGCCATGGCTGAACACGATCGGCTGGCCCGAGCCCCAGTCCTTGAAGAAGATCTCGACGCCGTCTTTGGTGGTGATGGTAGGCATTGTCAGGCTCCTTGAACGATCAGGCGAACGCCATCGGTTTGAAGCGGCGCCAGGCGCCGATGGTGAGCACCACGAAGAACACCAGCACGAGGCCCTGCACCACGGCGAACACCGGCCCTGAGGGCGGCGCGGGCGCCACGGCGGGTGCGAGCGCGGCGAGTGCCGGCACCTTCAGGAACGACTGGATCACCAGCACGAAGACGTTGAAATAGAGCGAGATCATCGCGGTCACGATGTAGACCGGGCGCCACACCCCAGCGAGCTTCATGCCGTAGAGCGCGACGCAGGCGATCGCGAGCAGCACCAGCGAGATGATGCCGATGATATGCGACGGCAGCAGCTCCTTGAACGGAAACAGGAAGCCGGTGGCACTGGTGAGGATCGTGAACGCTAAGAAAATCGCGGTGAGGCCGGGCATCGACTTCGAGCCGAGCAGGCCGAACATCACGACAAGGCCGGCGGCGATGCCGATCAGGCTGATGATGACATGAACCAGCGTGAAGGCGGGCAAGCTCAACCCAAGAACCATGACATCTCTCCTACTCTCCGTATTGAGGTCGGGATTGATATTACGGTCCTCATCGAATTGCCACACGCGCTGGCGTCACACATGCGTGCGCAGCCATGCGTCATCGTGCGAATAGAAAACGCATGGCTGAATTATTTGCACCGCTGTCACAAACGACGGCAGTTGTAGCCCGGATGGAGCGAGGCGAAATCCCGGGCTACGAGTCGACGAAGTCGAATCGCGGTTCACACTTCCTTGGTGTCGAAGATCAACAGGTCGGCGCCGCCACTGGCGAATTTCGGCACGTCGGCACCGGTCGCCTTGCCTTCCGGGCTAGCGAATGCCGCCTGGATGTCGGCTGTGCTGTCGAAGGTGAGAATGGCGACGAGATGGATTCCGGAAGGTCCAGCGGGGGAGCCGACCGGCCCCTTGCTGATGGCGTACTTCTTCAAGCCTGGAAGTTTCTTGGCGAGCGGAATGTGGGTCTCGGCATAGTATTTGTCGAAGGCCGCAGCATCCGTTGGCGTTTTATACAGCACGACGATTTCAGCCATTTAGTCCTCCCGTTAAGCGCTTCTTTGTCGATCCTCATGGTGAGGAGGCGCGCGAGCGCCCCTGCGGACAATGCTTGCGCATCGCCGCGCGAACCATGCAGGCCCGGCTTTGGCAGCTGGGCCTTTCCTTCGAGACGCGCGCAATGCGCGCTCCTCAGGATGAGGAGATAGTCACGCATCACACCGCAAGATGGCAAGCCTCATTCGACTTGCCATTTACTTGCCTTGTCCTTGACTAAAGCGCCGGTTTTGCGGCGTCGCCGAGGAAGCCGTGCAGGGAGGCCACGACCTGGGCGCCTTCGCCGATGGCGCCGCCGACGCGCTTGACCGAGCCGGAGCGGACGTCGCCGACGGCGTACACGCCGGGCACCGACGTCTCCAGCGGCGCGACCAGCCGGCCCTGGTTCTGCTCGGACTGCGCGCCTGTGACGACGAAGCCGCCGCGATCGAGCGTGATGCCGCAGCCGTCGAGCCAGTTGGTGGCGGGATCGGCGCCGACGAACAGGAAGAGATTGCGGATGTCGGCGAAATCCTCGTCGGCCGAGAGCCGGCTCTTCCAGCGGATGCGCCGCAGCAGCGAGGCCTCGTCGCCTTCGAGCGCCGTGATCTCGGTGTTGAACATCAGTTCGATGTTCGGCGTGGCTTCGATGCGCTCGATGAGATAGCGCGACATGCTGGCGCCGAGACCGCCGCCGCGGATGATCATCAGCACTTTTTTGGCGTGCCCCGACAGGAACACAGCGGCCTGCCCCGCCGAGTTTCCGGCGCCGACCAGCGCCACTTCCTCGCCGGCGCAGAGCTTCGCCTCGACCGGCGAGGCCCAATACCAGACGCCACGGCCTTCGAACTTGTCGAGGTTCTCGATCTCGGGCCGGCGATAGCGTGCGCCGCTTGCGACCACCACCGCGCGCGAATGCAGGGGATCGCAGCCGTCAAGCGCCACCGAGAACGCGCCGTCCTTGCGCGTGCAGTCGAGCGACTTCACCGTCACCGGGATCATGATTTCCGCGCCGAACTTTTGTGCCTGGTTGAAGGCGCGCGCGGTCAGGGCCTGGCCGGAAATGCCGGTCGGAAAGCCCAGATAGTTTTCGATGCGCGCGCTGGCGCCGGCCTGGCCGCCGAAGGCGCGGGTGTCGAGCACGGCGACGGAGAGGCCTTCGGACGCGGCATACACGGCCGTGGCGAGCCCGGCTGGCCCCGAGCCGACGATCGCGACGTCGTAGATACGGTCGTTGCGCGGACCGCCGATCATGCCGATCGCGCGCGCAAGCTCGGTTTCGCCGGGATTGCGCAGCACCGCACCATCGGGTGTGACGACCAGCGGCCAGTCGTCCGGCTTGGGCGAATAACGCGCGATGACGTCGGCGGCGTCGCGATCGCGCGCGGGATCGAGCAGATGATGCGGCTGGCCGTTGCGGGTGAGGAAGCCCTGCAACCGCACCACGCCTGCCGAATGCGACGGACCGATCAGCACCACGCCGCCGACGCCGCCCTGGAGCAGATTGACCCGGCGCAGGATCAGCGCGCGCATGATGCGCTCGCCGAGTTCGGCCTCGGCGACCAGCAGCGCGCGCAGCCGCTCCGGCGGCAACAGCAGCGTCTCGACATCGCCTTCGGCGCGGCCGTCGACCAGCGCCGGCCGTCCGGAGAGCTGGCTCAGCTCGGCCAAAAATTGCCCCGGCCCCTGATCGATTAACGGCGTGACATGGCCGAGGCCGTCGCGCTGGGTGATGGCGACGTGGCCCTTGAGCACGACGAACATGCCGGGTCCCGGCTTACCGGTCTCGAACAGGAATTCCCCATCGGCATAGTTGCGGACCTCGCCGAAATGCCTGACACGCTCGATCTCGGCTGGTGTCAGCGCCGGAAAGGTCTGTTCAGGGCGGGTGAACCGCGACATCTGCGCGTCACTCTCGGGTCGTTGCGATTCGTCCTGCCCCATTGCCACGTCCATGCACTCCAAAAATTCTAGTCGCCGGTCTTGCCGGCTATCTCGCCGGCGGCCCCCTCATCTAGGGAACCATCTTCATTCTGCGAGGGGTCGGTGCTTGCGGCGCGTTCGCGCGCCTGCATCTTCCGCCGCTTCAGGTTTTCGCGCAGCGCCGATTTGAGCCGGTCGTCGCGGGACGCCCTCGCCTGTCTGGCGTCCTGCTTCGTGCTCTTGTCGTTCTCGTCTGCCATCACCGGTCCATTACAGCGATCGGCGATAACATGCCCGAGGAATAAGGCGGCTCAAGAGGCCTGCGCGATCCGATCGTGCGAAAATCGAAATGGATCGAATCCGGCGTATCGGGCAACTGGCCAGTTGGGTGGGGATATCGGAACCTATTCCGCGGAAAGTCGGCCGTTTCGCGCCAGAACAGGCATTTTGGCCCCGATATCGACCCGATTTTATCGCTTTGGCAGAGCTAGCAAGCTTGCACAGGAGGGGGCCTTGTGGCAGATATCGGCCCGCTTGGTAGGCCCCTCGTGGCGGCCGATTCTTAATCCCAGCACATGCTGCCGTAGCTCAGTGGTAGAGCACTCCATTGGTAATGGAGAGGTCGACAGTTCAATCCTGTCTGGCAGCACCACCCATCCTGCTGGAAACATTGATTTTCTTGAAATTTCGGTCCTGAGTGCCACACAAAAGTGCCACACAGACCAATGGTTTCTCTGAAGTTCTCAATGTCCCAACGTGCCGGCTCGACCGTTCCCCAATTTCGAATTCGCGTTCCTACCAAGATCGTCGATCGACTACGCGGCAAGCGCGTGTTGCTGAGCATCAGCACACCAGACGACTATCCATTCGTCCGGACGGTGACGATCGGCAGCGATGTAGCGTTTAGCCTCGGAACGGACGACAGGACCATCGCAGAGGCGCGACAGGCCAACGCTCTGGATCATCTGCGCCGGCTGTTTGATCTGACCGAAGCGGCTCCGATCAGTCTCAGTCACAAAGACATGGTTGCGCTGAGCGGCGAGACTTACCGGCTGTATCAGGAAATCCACCGCGACAACCCGGGCGAACCTGACGCATGGATGTATCACAAGGCGCTCAGTCGCGCGGCGCTCGAAGGTCGCATCAAGAACCCACCACCTGCCG
Organism: Bradyrhizobium sp. 187; assembly: GCF_023101005.1. Classification (NCBI taxonomy): domain Bacteria; kingdom Pseudomonadati; phylum Pseudomonadota; class Alphaproteobacteria; order Hyphomicrobiales; family Nitrobacteraceae; genus Bradyrhizobium; species Bradyrhizobium sp. 187. Next base: position 610,115 of record NZ_CP064693.1, on the reverse strand, counting down.
CGTTGATGCCGAACGAGGCGAACACCGCGATAGAACTGTTTGGGACTGACGACCTGACTGCGGCGGTCAACACCTTCCCTGCCGGTCAGCATGACGCGCTGGAGGATCGGTTCGGGCTGCTCGCGGATTGGGTTCTGATCCGCCAGCGCATCCACCTCAACCCGAATGATCGACAACGCTTCCTGCGCCTTGTCGGAACGGCCAGCCTCGATGCAGGCTGGCAGCTCCGGCGCAATGCGGAGGGGGATTACAGCCCCGATCCGAGGGCGCAGCGCTTCCCTCCGATCGAAAGCGTAACAGCAATCAAGCCGCGACAGACGATCACCGGCCTGCTCGACCTATGGTGGGCTGAAGCCAAAGCAACTGGCCGCAGTCGGACCACCTATGACACTTACAAGGGGGCCGTTGATCGACTAGTTAAGCATCTTGGTCATGACGATGCCAACCGCGTGACCGAGCAGGACATGCTTGCATTCAAGGATGCCCGTCTGAAGGTCGTGACCGCCAAGACCTTGAAGGATGGTGATCTGCCGGGGATCAAATCCATCTTCGGCTGGGCCGTAGACAATCGCAGGCTGACGAAAAATCCGGCGGACGCAGTCAAGGTCAAGGCAGAGAAGAAAATCCGGACCCGTCCGAAGGGCTTCACAGATCAGGAAGCCGGCTCGATCTTCGGGGCCTGCCTTTCATACGTGCAGAAGCGGAAAGAGGACCCGATGACTGCCGCCGCCAAGCGGTGGGCTCCGCTGATCGCCTGCTACACCGGCTGCCGTATCGCGGAGGCGCTCCAGCTTCGGAAAGAGGATGTTCGCACCGAGTCAGGTCACCATGTTTTTGATCTCAATCCACTTGCTGGAAGCATCAAGACCGGGACTTACCGGCTGGTCCCGATCCACCCACACCTGATCGAACTCGGGTTGTTGCGCTTCGTCGCTGACTCGAGAGACGGCCCGCTGTTCGCGAGAGGCAGCTACAAACGTGTTCTTGATTTCGTTCGGGCAGTGGTAACCGACGAACGGGTCCAGCCTAACCACGCATGGCGGCATCGCCTCAAGTCAGTCAGTCGTAACCTTGGATTCGATCCGCGTGTCGTTGACGCCATTCAGGGCCACGCGGCCCGAACATCTGGCGAGGACTACGGCGACGTGTCGGTGTTCGCCATGGCCCGGGTGATCAATGCCATCCCCCGGATTGCAAAAAAACCCCCCGGCCGGATCGGCTGAGGGCGTTGCAAAGGAGTCCGGTGGTCGGTGTGGCTGATGTCTCAGCAGGCACCGCGTGCATTCTCTGCGTCGAGATCGACTTCACCGACCGGATTTCTCGCCCACTCGCGGCGCCATCTTGGCGCGCTCTCATCCGCAAGCTGTCTCGAATTACCGACAACGCATGGCAGCCACAGTGCATCGATGCCGGCCTTGAGCCGTCTCAGATCACGCGAGAAGATCTTGAAGGCCTCAGGCTCATTCGGATCGAACCCGACGAAGCGGTCCTTTTCTCTGGTGATGATATAGCTGGCATAGTGCATGTGTGACTCCGTTGGATGATAGTCTGGTGATTCATACCGGCGGAATCCGGGCATTGGAATTTGCAATTTCGAGCTGAGCATTTGCATTCAGACAAACGGGAGAGCCATCACGCGAGGTTACATGCGCCTGCGCAGTGATGTCTCTCCCCCCGGCCCCCGTAGGACTGGGATCAGGTGTACTCACTTTCTGAGTCATGGGCGCGCCAGTTCATGGACTCGTCAACGCGGCGCTGCACCAACGTGGCGAGCGCTACCGGATCGTGGCTGTTGCCGTTGATGTTGATTGCTACCGGACCACCGCGGCCACCGCCAAGGACGGCGCTGTTGTTGCGCTGAAGCAGGCTGTTGGTGATCGTGCCGTTCGATTCGGGGACGTTCTTGATCGCATCTGCTGGCGCCGGGACCTGACCGATGGGATTGCCGCGACGAACCATCAGGTTCTTGTCGGCATCGATCCAGTGTTCCCTAACAGCGTCACCGTCATTCCCGGCCAGCATCTTGACTTGCAGTCGGCCGTTTTGCATGCGGGTCTCCCCGGTAGCGAGTCCGACGTGGCCGCCCGGCTGATTGTAACCGTAGCCTTTCGTCTGAAGCAGAACGTCATTGCGCTTGACGTCGGGCGGGCTGATCGCCGAACCCCACTTCTGGAAGCTGTTCGCCACCGCGCTGCCCGTGCCGTTGCCTCCAGCCGCCTCCAATGCCTTGTTAACGAAGCGAGCGCACCAAGCATTCGACCTGCCGCGCACGTCGCCGCCAAGGGCCGCCGCCAACGCTCGGTTGTCGGTATACTCGTTCATGCCCTTGTACTTCTCGGCCCATGCAACGGCATCGCCGCTGCCGGCTGATCCACCGCCGGACAGCGCATTCATCTGCTTGCGTACGCCCGCGGGCCAACCGCCGTTCAGCCGACGCGGATCGTTCGCGGCTCCCGGGGGCGCGTACCGTGCTCCCATCTTGTCGAGGTCGCCCCCGGCCAGACGGTAGTTGTTCGCGACCACTTGGCCGGCCTTGCTGATGCCGGCATCGAGACTGCCGAACTGCATCTTTTTCGCCATGCCGGTTGCCGGGTCCATCAGGCCCGCGACGTTGTTTCCAGACAGCACATGACCATTGCCGGTTTCGTGTGCGATGACACCGGCCAGTAGCGCAGGCGAGATGCCGTTAGCTCTGGCCGCCGCGACGATCTGATCGTACCTGCCGGCGAGAGGAGTGCCGGCAAACTTCTTATCGAAGGCTGACCGGCTCATGTCGTCAACGCTGCCGCCTCCGCCGTTGAATGACGGGATGTTGCTGCGCTTGATGATGCCAGATGACTCCAGGCCGAAGTTCGGGAGGATGCCGCCCGGCGTTACGTTCTTCCACAGAGCATCCGGCGTGCCGACGCCGCTGGCGATGCGGTTCATGTTGGTGGCTACGGCAGTGCCACCGCTCAGCCCACCGCGACCACGGCTGCTGAAGTCAGTGCTGATCAGCGAAGCTCGTTCGATCTTGCCGCCAAGGTTGTCCAGCATGTTCCCGATGAAGCTCATCGGGTGAACGTCCGCGGGGTTGAAGCCGTCGCCACTCTGCTTCTGGTATAGGTCTTTCTTGTGCTGGCGTTGACGCTCTCGCCACTGGCTTGTCGTCTCCCCGGGTCGCTTCTTGGCGGCGTCCGAGATGCCGGTGTCGTTGTTCTCTGCCAAGAGCCAGGCCAGCAACGCGGTGGTTCCTACAGGGTTGGCGCTGGCGGCCCCGAGCAACGCCCGACCAGTGAGCAGGCCGGCGATGCGGCTGATGATGTTCGCGAAGCCGGAGAGCACGGCGATGACGGGAGCAAGCAATCCGAGTGCGAGAGACAAGCCGACGATCTGGCCGGCCAACCTACCCAGGACTTCGGCGCTGTTACCGTCCTTACTCATGAGGCTGGCGGTGGCCTTCAGCATGATGATGAGGGAATCGGAGATCGACTTCAATCCGCCGACGAAGCTGGACGCGAAGCCGATGATCCGGTCTACGTCGATCGACGATATTTTCGCCGCGATCTTGTCGAGAGCTTCCCCCATGTTGGAGACACCGAAGGCCTTTTTCAGCCTCTCGACAAACTCTCTCGACTTCTCCCCGATCCGGCCGGAGGTGACGATGCTGGTGTGCTTATCGAACCAATCCGAGACCTCAATGAAGCTTTGGTCAAAGCCGCTTCCAAACTTTTCCCACGCGAGACCGAACATCGCCTTGATGCGGTCCCACCGCTTCTGAAGCGAGTTGAGCTTGGTGCGGGAGAACGCGGACGCCGCGTCGCTTTTCTGGTCGATTTCGTTCAAGGTCTCCCGGATTTGATCGGCAGCCTTGGCCATCTGCACCAGCTCATCGCGCCACTCCCGCATGCCGGCGAGGTTCGCGAATTTCGCCCGGTTCTGCTCAGACATGCTCCTCATCTTCGAAAACATATCCAACATGAACTCGGTTGGAGCCGAGGCCATCCGCTGAGCCATCTGCGCCCGGCCGCCGTACCCGATCATCCGTGCAGCTTGGTCCAGATCTTTGCCGCGCTGGCCGCGAGCGTTGCCAGCGTTTGCAAATTCCGAAGTCAAGTAACTGAGGAACGTGCCAGCCTTGTTCGGCTGGAGGCCTGCTGAGATGCCAACCGACGTGAAGGCGCTCAGGTCGGTTTCCTTCATCTTCGTCGTGCTCAGGGCGGACAGGGCACGCTTGTTCGCCTCAACCACTTCGTTCGGGTCTGCGGCGGTCGCAGCGGCGGCGACGGCAACCGAGGTCATCATTCTGGCAACGCGGGCAGGGTCTGCGTTCCGGACGTTGCCATAGAGGCTGGTCGCAGTCTTACCCGCCAACTTCATCAGCTCGCCGATGTTCATCTCCAGCGCTGACGACGCTTCCAAGGCGTTCTCTGTGACCTTTTTTGCGGCCGATCCGTCGAAGCCCTGCTTGAGCGCCTCGGTGTAGCTGTCCAGCACCGCGGCGGCAGACTCGCCGAACTTGATCGCGACCTGATCCGACCAGTCACCACGAAGCCGCTTCACCTCAGCCTGTGACAGCCCACCGAAGATTTGCGCCTTGGTCTCGGCAGCATCGGCTTCCATCCGTCGCTTGAAGGCGGATGCGACGCCGGAGATGGTGATTCCGCCTGCTATGAGCGCGGTGGTCGGCGACGTACCACGGGGGAGCGAGCCACGACCCCCGGAGGTGGCACCACGGCCAAAGGCGCGTTGCTCAGCCTGCCGGCGGTTGTAGGTCTGCCGGTCGAGGCGGTCCAGTTCACGATGGAATGCCCTCGCGTCACGCAGGCTGTCTGCATACGCCGATTTCCATTCAGTGCGATAGGTCGAGGCGGCCTTCCGAGCGTCGTCGGTGATCTTCTGGAGGCTGGCTGAGACACTGTCGGGAAACAGCTTGGATGCTGAGACGCCCTTGATGGACTTGACCGCGGCTTCGAGCTTGCGAACGTTCCGGAGAAGTCCGGCGATAACGGGACTCGCGCTGTCGGTCGCGGTCAATGATGCGTGGACGCTGATGATCTCTGACATGTTTCTCTTGTGTTGTTGGCGCGGCTGGCGCGCGGACGGAGACCACCCGAACGGGGTGGGGTCTTTTTCTTGGTGGGGTGGGCCTTTCAGAAAGGCGCCTTTTGCTGCTCGCTAGTAGGAAGGGGTTGGCCGACCGAGGGGGTATGCCGCACAAAAAATCTCGCCTTCATCCCCTCCCGCGCTCGCGAGCGCTGGGAAACCTCACAGGCCTGCGCTTGGGCGATGGCGAGGACGACGGGCGCGAGACCTTGTGCAGCGAAGATGTTGGGTGTAAGTGCTGCGGCGAAGTCTCTTCATGAGACCTGTGCGCCCCCGCTTCGTCGGGGACCGTGCTCATCGCAACGCCTCGCATCGATCATCAACACAAGGCTGTGCCGTATTTGGCGCGGCCCATGGCAGGATCATGCCATGAGCACGACAGTTACATTCAAAGCCATCCAGCGTCGTTTCGAACGCTCTCAGAACCACCGCAGCAAAATTTGCACGCTCTCGCCACGGGAGCGGCAGGGCATGCACGGCAGCCGCTTCGCCTTGATCGATGGCAACTCCATCTTGGACGCTGGCGATCTCGGGGCGGTGGAGCGCTGGTGCCAAGACGCAGGCGTGTTGCACCCAAGCGAAACGATCGTCGCCTAGTTGGTGCTGCAAGGGCGGGTGGATCGGCGATCATCGCCTGTCCGGCGTCCTTTGCGGGCGCAAGATTCGTGTTGACGAAGTCCTGGGCCGACCGTTACAGATACGTCAACGGACGTTGAAGTATTCGTAACAAGGCGACCATGGCGCAGCACAACGGGAAGTTCGTTACCTATTACCGGGTTTCCACTGGGAAGCAGGGCAAGTCTGGTCTCGGCATCGAGGCTCAACGCGCGGCAGTCGCGGCGTATCTCAACGGAGGCGACTGGACGATCGTTGCCGAGTTCACCGAGGTGGAGTCGGGTAAGCGAGCTGACCGGCCCGCACTGGAGCAGGCACTGGCCGCGGCGCGACTGCATCGGGCTGCGCTGGTGGTTTCCAAGGTTGACCGCCTTACTCGCTCTGTCGCCTTCCTGTCCCGCCTGCTTGAGGCCGGCGTTGACGTTCGGTTCGCGGACCTGCCCGTGATCGAAGGCGCTACCGGCCGCTTCCTGCTTCAGCAGATGGTGGCAGTGGCGGAGTTGGAAGCCGGCATGATCTCAGCCCGTACTAAGGCCGCACTAGCAGCGGCCAAGCGGCGCGGTAAGCAGCTCGGTGGCAACCGTGGCGTTGTCCCCGGGGCGAAGATGCAGGAAGCGTCTCGGAAAGCCCTACGGGACCGCACCACGAAACATGCAGCAGATATCGGCCCGACGATCCGTAAGCTACAGGCGGAGGGCGCAACGTCTTTGCGGGCGATTGCAGATGCCTTGAACGAGGCCGGCATTCCTACCGCGCTCGGCAATGGCAAGTGGCAGGCGGTGCAGGTGCAGCGCGTTTTGGCGCGGCTACCGTAGTGACACACAATAGCTGCCAGCGCTGGTGAATGTCCCGGTCGGACACGATCGGCCGGGCAGACGGGCAAAGGCGCGTGGCGTGTCCACATGGAGCGCGATGCAGCACGGTCCCGACGCCAGATACCCGACCGGGCACACGCTGCCGCCTTTGGCGATCTGATCCCGACCGTGGACGGGCATGCAGTAGGGTCCGGCAAGGGCGGGAGGTGCGACGACGGCGAGAGCCACCGCGAGGGCGTGCAGTTTCGCGAGTCTGCAGATCACCTGTCGCGCCTCCCTATGCGAACGGCAGCCTCTGGAGAGAGTGAGCTGAACCGCCGTCCGAAGTGTATCACTGGCATAACAATTTGGTCAGCCATGTGTCGCCTCTCGCTCGACCTCAGCAAGGCGCTTCTGAGCCGCGGCATTGAGTGCGGTGAAGGCGGGAGGCGCAACAGCGAGAGCCGCGACGAGTTGTCTCGATCACCATTACGCCTCCCTCCACGAACGGCAGACTCCCAGGAGAAATGCTGAAACTGCCGTCCGAACTAGTGAGCTGCCTATCAGGCGGCCCGTGTAGCAGCGCTCATCTCTGCTTCGATCTCCGCGAGCCGTGACTTGGCGGCTGCTAAAGCAGCTTCAGCCTCCGGCACAAGCGCAAGGGCGTCCGCATGCGTCCGCTCTGCCATGGCCAACTCCACTTGAGCTGCGGCAAGTCGCTGGCCTCGTTCGCGGGCCACGAGGTGCAGAGCCCGTTGCTCCCGCGCATCCGGCGGAATCGCTTCGATCGCTTCCCTGGTGGCAACTGCACTTCGTAATCTTCGATAGGTCATGCGCGGTTCCTCGCGATCTCGTCCATCATGGTCTTGGTGATGCCGGTGGCCTTGGCATGGCGTGCATGCCATGTGGCATCGAGCGAACGTTTCCGACGCATCTCGGTGACTGTCCGCTCCGCGTCTGGCTTGTCAGGCTGTTGCAGTCGGCTGAAGCCGCTCGGTGCCCGGTCATGCAGGTCGCGAAGATAGTCCTGGACGGACAGCGAACCCTTACCGGGGACTGCGATCAGTTCGCCGTCCAACTTGCTTCCGGCGAGGTCGATTGCGACTGTCGCCATAGTCGTGGAGTTGATCGCGTAGCCTTTGGAGCGTGCGGCAGAGACGACCGCGTCCTCGATTGAGTCAGTGGTCATCTTAGGCAGCCTCCCGCTTGAGACCGGCGATTAGAAATCGACGCATCAGGCTCGATCGGTTCGGGGCCGATGGGTCGTCGGCTTGTGCCGCGTCGTCGATCTTGTCGATCAGTATTTTGGGCAGCCTGATCCCGACGTAGACCATCGGCGACGTGACCAGTTCGTCCGCGTCGAAGGTGGTTTTCTTCATGGTGTTCTCCAAAGAAAAACCCGCCACGCCAGTGAAGGCGGCAGCGGGTCTGGGTAGAATTGAAAATGGACCCGCTCGGGGTCCATGTGGTCGATGCTGGGGCGCCGTTTAATCGGGTGGCATCGTGGCAAACAATGTACACCCATATTGTGAGTTTGTCTAGCCCGCGAGGATCGGAATGCAAATTTCGTCCCGAAAATGCCTCTCGCTTTTTATACAGTGTAACGGGCGAGTCGACGGCCCCTTCTATAACCCACGATCGATCGCGCTGGGTGTCGTGCAGCAGTCCCGCGGAGCGCGACTGACGTCGAAGGCCGCTGGTATAGCCCCACCGCAAAATAACGCACCCACGATCGATACCCGCAGCGTCTAGGCCCGGTCTTGCGGTGGTGGTCGCCACTTACAGAAACGCGGTCCACTCGTTTGATCCTCCCGAACGTCGAGCTTTGCGAGTGCGCCCACCCTGCCGAATGCGGCGACAGTATCAGGCCGGCTATCGTGACGCATCTCGACAACGGCGGAAGGGTCCGCACCTTCACCGAGCAGGTAGCGAGCTGCGGCGAGCAGCGGCGTGCGGGAGGCCGGCAGGGTTGCCCTGTCCGGGAGCAGGATTTCGAACCGGCCATGTCGGTCGTCAGCTTCCCTGATGGTGATGCGGTGGCGGCCAGCGGGTTTTCCTGAAGGTCGGGAAGAGTTAGAGCGGCCAGTGGATTGGTCCTGTGAAGCTGTCACGGCAAATGCTTTCGCCCGGTGGCGCGCTCGGGCGTACCGGCATGGGTGATGATGGTGGTGGCGCTGACATGAGGGTGACCGGCAGCGCGGTGGGTCGGCGGCTGCCGGTCAGGATCGCTGGCTAGATGGCCATGCGCTTTTGGGTCTCGCCCGCGCCGCTGGCTGTCGCCCGGTAGGTCTTCCAAACTCGTTCGGTCAGGAAATTAACCGGGCTCTTCTGCCACTTCGGTTCGGTGTCGCGCAGATGACACATGAGTCCGTACCGCACTTCCTCTGAGCTTTTGATCTCTTCCGCCTGCGCCAACTCAACGAACAGTTCGATGAACCTGTCATGCTGCTTAACGGGAGCCTTGTGGAACATCAGCCAGATTTTCTCGCCGGCCTCCCGGTATTGCTCAAGACGTCGATCATCCTTCTGGTTATCTTGGACCACCTTATCTTCTTGGGTCTCGCGGCTGCGGCGATCCTCTGGCGGCGTGGTCCGATCATCAACATCCAAGCCAACATCCGGCCCGCGCTCGCCGGAGGCGAGCGTCCATCTTGGTTTGATCCTCTTCTCTTGGTCCTCTTCAGAAGCCCTCTTCACAGAGCCTTCTTCGTCGGGTTCTGAACCCGGGTTTTTCGGCTCAGAACCCGAGTTGTTGGGTTGAGAGCCCGAGTTTTTGAGTCCTGAACCCGACTTCTCTTGCTCAGAGCCCTGGTTCATCTCGGGTTGAGAACCCGAGATATCTTCCGCGTCCCTGATGTTGGCGAACTCGTCCTCTTCCACCCTGCCGGACTTCCGGAGGTGTTCGTACTCAGCCTTGAACCAGGCCAGGATCGGACAAATGTGGTGCGTGTTCGTTGCGCCCGTGCGCCGCACAACCTTGAACGCGCCTTTATCGTGGATCTCTTTCAGACCGTTGTTGAGAGTCTTGGTAGAGGATGGTGCGTACCCGGCTTCCCGCGTCATCGTTGGGATCGAAGCATAGGCGTAGCCCTTGCGGGAGTCGTAGTGAGCCAGTGCGTTTGCAGCCGCCGCCTTGCCGGCGAGGCTCAGCTTGTCCGTGAGCGCGATCACAACGAAGGCGCGCTTCTCGTCGCTGAGCTTCAGCGGATACTTCGACTTGAATTTTTTCCGATTCTCTGACATAAGAACTCTGCTAGATTTTGAACTTCTCTCAGCCCCGGCGCTCCAACGCTGGGGCTTTCGCTTGATGGTGCTACTTCGACGCGGCCTGAAGCCGTTGCAGACGCTCCTCGATGGCCTGCCTCACGAACGCCGACCTGCCCTGACGTAGGTTCAGGCGTGCTTCATCGAGCGCGGCCAGTTGGTGCGCTGACAACCTGAAGCCGACGTATGGCCGTGCAGTATCGGGATCGTAGAAAAGGCGGTTAGTCATAGTTCCTCCAAAACAAAACGCCCCGGCGGGTTTGCCGAGGCGCGGACGGGCGACGCAAAAAACCCCACTTGTGGCGGGGCTTTTCTCTGCGAAATGATTGACGATGTGATTGTTGTTTAGCACAGAACGAGAACGCTGTCAAATATTTGATCCTTTATCCCCTGAGAGAGGCACTGGGATCATGAGCATCTCCTCCGCGATCTTCCTCCATGGCTTCCGCGACGAAAGCGTGCGAGAGGCCCGACTAAGGTAGCAAGATTTAACAGGTGACAGGGGTACTGCAGGTTTGTCCGTCACCAAGCTGCGCGCTAAGACTGTCTGAGGCCGCGTAGTTCGGCTCCACTTGCACACGGGCTTGAAGAAATAAGGTTAGGCCGGGGGAACGATGCTCCAGACAGTGAAAGACGCGTGCAAGTTTGATCCGAAAGCGATCGACTACGCCCTGAGCGACCAGATCGAGAATCTCGAAGACCTGATCGGGCACGATGCGAAGGCCGCCAAGGAATTCTTCGACAAAACCTACGTCACGGGCGGAATGAAGACCCTGCTTCGGCAGGGGCTGCAGCGGCTCACCGGCGCGTCCGGCCAAGCCGTGTTCGAACTCAAGCAGGCGATGGGTGGCGGCAAGACCCACTCGATGCTCGCGCTCGGGTATCTAGCTGCGAATCCTTCGCTGTTCCCGCTGGTTGACGGCGAGGTCACGAAGGGCGTCAAGCTACCGTCGGCCGCGAGGATCGTCGCCATCTCCGGGCGGTCAATCTCACGGGACAAGCATTTGTGGGGCGACATCGCGGAGCAACTCGGCAAGGCAGAGCAGTTCCTGCCGTTCTACAAGGGCGCGCCCTCCGCGCCCAACGAGAAGGACTGGACCGCCCTGATCGGCGACGAGCCGACCCTGATCCTGCTCGACGAGCTTCCGCCCTACTTCCGCAACGCGATCACCCAGCCCGTCGGCGGCGGCACGCTCGCCGACGTCACGACCTACGCGGTCTCGAACCTGCTGTCGGCGGCGCTCAAGCTGCAGCGGCTCTGCATCGTGATCTCGAACCTGTCCGGCGCCTACGAAGGGGCGACGAAGGACATCACCGCGATGGTTGCGAAGGCGACCCGCGACCTGCAGAACGAGACCGGCCGCCAAGCCAAGGGCATCACTCCCGTCGAACTCGGATCGGACGAGATCTACAGTATCCTCCGGACGCGCCTGCTGAACGAGCAGCCGAATCCCAAGGTCGTAAATTCCGTCGCGACAGCATTCTCCGACGCCATCTCCGACGCCCTGAAATCGAAGGCGGTCGCCAAGTCCGCGACGCAGATCGCCGACGAGATTGCGGCCAGCTATCCCTTTCATCCCTCGTTCAAGCACATTCTGGCGCTGTTCAAGGAAAACGAGCGCTTCCGCCAGACCCGCGGCCTGATGACGATGGCGGCCCTCATGGTGAAGTCGGCCCTCGCCCGGCCGACCAACGACGTGTTCTTGGTTGGCTGCCAGCACATCGACCTGTCTAATCCGGACGTGCGCGACGCCATCACCAACGTCTACGACCTCTCCGGCGCCATCGCACACGACATCGCCGGCACCGGAGCCGAAAAGGCGCATGCCCAGACCATCGACGAGCAGATGGACAACGATTCCGCGAGCCAGGTCGCTCGCCTCGTCCTGATGGCCTCGCTTTCGGAGGCGAACGACGCGGTGAAAGGACTGGCGAAGGCCGAAGTCGTCCAAAACCTCGTGGCTCCCCACCGCTCCCCGATCGAGTTCGACGAGGCGTTCGAGAAGCTGCGGATCGAGTGCTGGTACCTGCACCGCAAGGAGAACGACGCCTGGTACTTCTCGAAGAACGAGAACCTCAAGAAGAAGATCGAGAAGTACGCGGTCACCGCCCCCCAGCCTAAGATCGACGCCGAGATGGAGCGCCGGCTCACAATGGTGTTCGAGCCCAAGCGCCGGAACGCCTACTCGGCGGTGCTGCCGCTTCCGAAGGTCGAGGACATCAAGACCAGCGGCGAGCGCATCCTACTCGTTCTCAGTCCCGACAAGCGCGTCCCGCCGGAGGAGGCGGAGCGCCTGTTCAACGCCGTCGCCGAGAAGAACAATTTCTGCGTCGTGACCGGCGACGGCACCGATCTCGCCAAGCTCGAAGACAAGGTCCGCCGCATATGGGCGACCGCGAAAGTCATGCAGGAAGACGGGGGCGAGCGTTCGCCAAACCTCGCCGAGCTCGAGGAGGAGGCGGAGACGGCCGAGTTCGAGTTCAACTCCGCGCTGATCAACCTCTTCAACCGTGTCTACTTTCCCGCCAGGCTACCCAAGGGCGGCGTCGACGGATTGACCTACGCCGCGCTCAAGCTCGTCGAACGTCGCAGTCAGAGCGGAGGCCCGACCACGATCGACGGAGAGGCCGCCGTCGAGGAAGCCTTGAGCGCCACCGGCGCCTCCAAGCTCATTCTCGATCTCACGACCGAGCAGACCCTCTCGAGCCTGCGATCCAGGGCGGAAGACCAGCTCTGGGGGACGACGGAGCGCAAGACGCGCTGGAAGGACGTCGAGGAGCGGGCCATCTGCAACGTGCGTTGGCCATGGTTGCCGCTGCGCGGTCTTGACGAGATCAAGCGTGCCGCGCTGGCCAACGGGCAGTGGCGCGATAACGGCGACGGCTACGTCGAGAAGGGCCCGTTCCCCGCCGCCAAGACGTCGGTTAAGGTGCTCGCCCGCAGCTACGACGGCCAGACGGGCGTCGCGACGATCGAGTTGACGGCGACCGACGCCGGTCCCAACGGCAAGATCCACTTCGCCCAGACCGCCGACGTCTCCGACAAATCGCCCATCGTCCCCGATCTGATCATGGAGCGGGACGAGACCGTGCTCTGGTTCGTCGCGGTGGATCCGGACGGCAAGCACGAAGTCGGCGAGCCGGTGAAGTGGGTCAACACGTTGACCCTGACCTATGAGCCGAAGGAAGTCATGGGCAAGCGCAGCGTGGCGCTGACGGTCAAGCCGCGGGGCAAGATTCGTTGGAACACCGACGGCACCAACGCTCGCGAAGGCAAGCCCTATACCGGTCCGATCCCGATCGACGGCGGCGACGAGGTGAAGATCTACGCCTACGCGGAAGACGCCGGTGTGGAGACCCAGAAGACCTTCGTCATCCGGCCGGTGAAGGGCGGTGAAGTCCAGATCGATCTGGACAGGCCCGTGGTGCTCAAGAAGCGTCAGAAGATCGCCTCGACCAAGGACGTCTTCGTTCTGATCAAGGCGCTCAAGGGGGCCCGCGGCAAGGTCCGCGGCAGCCTTTCGGCGACAGTAGGTCAGGGCGACGTCAACGCAACGACACGTTTCGGGCCCAAGACGGAACTCACGGCGGAGATCCTGGAAGGTTTTCTCAGTGCCGGCCGCGCGGCCATCGCCGACGAGTTGGCGGAGGTCGAAGTAGGCTTCTCGGAAGTGGAGTTTTCCACCGGGCGCGACATGGAGGAATTCATCGGCGCCGTCGGATGGGACGTGCAGCCCAACGAGGTCGAACAGCAGTGAACGATCGCAAGACCACCGGTTTCGGCGTGCCCAACGACATCGATCCCCACCACTTCGTGGTGGAGATACCTGCCGTGCGCGAGAATCCCGTGGTGGTCACTGAGCATTTCGGCCTGGCAGGGGGCACCAACGGCCTGGCCGACACAGTCGTGCGCTGCAAGTTGCCTCAGGACCACTGGAACGCCGTCCGGAAGGAACTGGAGCGGGTCCTCAACGAGCGTCTCAAAGAGAAGAAACTCGGTACCGCCCGCTGGAAGAGCGGCAAGAACCAGGTCGAACGCCTGCTCGGGCGCGAACTGTGCGTCTTGCTGTGGGCCGTCGAGGCGGCACCGAAGGAGGCAATCCCGAACGCGATCCGCAACTGGACGGGACTCAAGCCCGAAGAGCGCTGGTGGCTGTTCGCGATGGCTGCGTCCGTCACGGGCACGTCCGACGACGTCGATATCGGGTGGCGCAAGGCGATCCGCGTCGCGATGACGGAGAATCCGACGGGCGAAGAGGTCGGAGCGATCCGTTCGAAGAATCCGCGCCGTCCCGAGGAGCGTCCCACTCTCCCGTTATTCGAGCGCGTCAAGTGAAGAGTGTCGCCATGGATGCAGTTACCCCGAAAACGGCCGTGACCCCGTTCGTCCTGAAGGACGCGCCTTCCTTGATCCAAAAGGTGTGGCCCGCCCAGAAGATTTCGGTCGAAACGTTCAAGGAGCGCGACGCCAAACAGGCGCAAACGCTTACGTCATTGGGATCCTACTGGAAGGGCCGTAAGCCTCTGATTCTGGCGCGGGCCTGCATTCTTGCGTCTCTGTTGCCTGCCTCCGATGACGTAGCCGGCGATCTCGAAATATTCGACCTTCTTATGGGAATGCACGATGATCAGATCGGTGCTCGTTTGAAGGTCGGTGTCACGGCTGCGGACGTCGAGAAATTCGGAAGCGAATCGCAGAAGCAGGCTTTCGCGCGAATGCAGGATAGCGAAAGACCGGTTGCGCGGACCGATCGAGATGCCCTGTCGTGCGAAATCATCTCCCAGATGCCCTATCAGGATAGGGTCGAACGGTTATATCGTCTCGAAGAGCTACCCGAAGATCCGCTGCTCGGACCCTACTTTGCGCGCATCAACGCGAAGTTGGGGACCTCCGCGACTACGTTGACCGAGCTGATCGAGCAGCTTGGTATCATGCGCTTCGGAAGGCGACCGAGAGTGGCCGACACCTTCGCCGGAGGAGGCTCGATTCCTTTCGAGGCGGCACGCATTGGATGCGACGTCTTCGCGTCGGATCTCAATCCGGTTGCGGCAATGCTCACTTGGGGCGCGCTCAATGTCGTCGGCGCCACGCCCGCCCACCTGAAGAGCATCGAGAAAAGTCAGAAGATCGTCGCCGACCTTGTCGAGAACGACCTGAAGGATCTCGGCTTCGAATACGATGAGACGGGCAACCGCGTGAAGACACTCCTCTATTGTCTGGAGACCCGTTGCCCTCAGACCGGCTGGATGGTTCCGATGGCCCCTACTTGGGTCATATCCAAATCGTGGAAAACGATCGCCGTGCTGGTGCCCGACGCGAAGAGCAAGCGCTACGAAATCGAAATCCGATCCGGCGTATCCGACAGCGAACTCAAAGCCGCGGAAAAGGGGACCATCCAGAAGGGCAACCTGGTTCACACAGTCGCGGGAGAAACATATTCGACCTCCATCAAAGCCATTCGAGGGGACTTCAAGGATGCTGCCGGCGTCTCCAGGAATCGGCTCCGCCAGTGGGAAGTGTCGGATGTCGTGCCCCGGCCCGACGATATTTTGCAGGAGCGACTGATCGCGATCCAGTGGATGGACAAGGAAACGCTGCAGTCGGCTCGACCAAGGAGCTTCTTCGCGTCAGTTACCGAAGCCGATCGCGCGCGCGAAAGAAAGGCCATCGAGTTCGTCGAGGGGAACCTGGCACATTGGCAGGACGTCGGCCTCGTTCCCGACATGCCTATCGAAACAGGAAAGGAGAACGAGGGGCCGATCCGCACCAACGGTTGGACCCATTGGCATCACCTCTTCAGTCCTCTTCAACTCATATTTTTTGCGACCCTGTCCAGGCACGTGCGTCGACACCTTCCGACCGGCTGGCTCGACATCGCTCGTCTGCTAGACCGCTCCTCGAAAGTCAATCGATGGTCTTCGTCCAATGGCTCGAGCGGACAACCGACTAACGTGTTCGACACGCAAGCTTTGAACACGTTCTTCAACTACGGCGCATACGCCTCCTACAACCTGATCAAACTCATCACGAAACCGAAGAACCATCCTATCGGAACGGACTGCGAGGTCGGAAATCAGCCGGCAGCTGCCATCTCGGTGGAGAACGATATCTACGTTACCGATCCGCCATACGCGGATTCCGTCCGATACGAGGAAATCACCGAATTCTTCATCGCATGGCTCCGAAAGAAACCGCCCGCGATGTTCGAGAATTTCATCTGGGATTCTCGACGTGCCCTCGCGATCAAGGGAGATGGCGAGGAATTCAAGAAGGGAATGATCGACGCCTACAAGGCGATGGCCGATCATATGCCAGCCAATGGCCTGCAGATCGTCATGTTCACCCATCAATCGGCCTCCGTGTGGGCCGACATGGCGCTGATCTTCTGGGGCGCCGGGCTGCAGGTCGTCGCAGCTTGGTACATCGCGACCGAGGTCTCATCGGAGCTCAAGAAGGGCGGTTACGTCCAAGGCACGGTCATTCTGGTGCTGCGGAAAAGAATCGGCGCCGAACACGCCTACAAGGACGAGATCGTGCAAGAAGTTAAGTCCGAGGTGTCTGATCAGATCGACACCATGTCGGGCCTCAACCAAGACCTCGTCGGTCACGGTCGTATCGAGAACTTGTTCGAAGACGCCGATCTTCAGATGGCCGGATATGCCGCGGCGTTGCGCGTGCTCACGCGGTACAGCGTAATCGACGGCATCGACATGACGAAGGAATCACTACGGCCCCGACGCATAGGAGAGAAGAGCCTTGTCGGCGAAGTGATCGAGTTCGCGGTGCAGGTGGCCAACGAGCATATGGTGCCGGATCCCATGGATCCGAAGCTCTGGGGGGGACTTTCCGGAGCGGAGCGCTTCTACTTCAAGATGATGGATGTCGAGACCACGACGCTTCGAAAGCTCGACAACTATCAGAACTTCGCCAAGGCTTTTCGGGTGGGCGATTACGCAGGTTTGATGGGAAGCGTCGAACCCAACAAGGCTCGGCTGAAGTTGGCCCGGGAATTTAAGAAGAACAGCTTCGAAATACCCGATTTCGGCCCCTCTGCGACCCGCGCCGTCCTGTATGCCCTTTTCGAGATCGGAAACGACGTCGAGGGCGACGAGGTCCTGGCGCATCTCCGGGATATGGTGCCGGGGTACATGTCCAAGCGCGACGATCTAGCAGCCATGGCCGAGTACATCGTGAAGAAGCGCGAAAAGGTGGACGAGACAGAATCCCGCGCAGCGCGTATCCTCCACGGACTGATCCGGAACGAGCGCCTGGGGTAGAGAAAAATGAAGATGCTGGCGGCTGGCCGGACGACCGGCCTCGTCGGGGGCGGCAACCTGCAGCGCTTCTCGTCCCGTACCCACCGGCTTTCCCACGTCTACCTCAAGGATCAGCTTAGGGGCGCCTCGGAGTATCACCGGATCGCCGGCTATTTCCGCTCCTCGATCTTCGACCTCATCAACGAGGAGGTCGAGACGATCGGCAAGGTCCGGATCGTCTGCAACTCCGACCTCGACCAACTCGACATCGACGCCGCCCAGAAGGCCCGCGAGCAGCTTCTCAAGGAGAAATGGAACGAGGTCGACGATGCGGTCGAGAGCTTCTTCCGTCGTCCCCGTTACAAGCGGCTCTATGAGATCCTGACGCGCGGCAATGTCGAGATCAGGGTGGTGTCCCGGCGGGACGCCCCCTTCGTGCACGGAAAGGCCGGCGTCATCCGCCGTCCCGACGGCGCTGCGTCGGCCTTTATGGGCAGCCTCAACGAGACCCGGGAAGGCTGGTCCAGCAACTACGAGATAGTCTGGGAGGACACCTCCGCCGACGGCGTGGCGTGGGTTGAGGAAGAGTTCGAGGCCCTTTGGGAGCGGGGCAAGCCGCTGCCCGATGCGATCGTCGAGGAAATCGGTCGCAGCGCCAGGCGCGCGGAGGTCCAACTCGAGGAATTAAGGCCTGAAGAGGTCGCTCCGGCCGCTCTCGTCGAAGCGGACATCTACCGGAAGGGCGAGGAGCTCATGCCGTGGCAGCGGGCCTTCGTCGGTCTGTTCCTCGAACACCGGGAGACCTACGGCGACGTCCGGCTGCTTCTCGCCGACGAGGTCGGGGTCGGCAAAACCCTATCGCTCGCCGGTGCGGCGCTGGTTTCGGCCCTACTGGGGGACGGTCCCGTCCTGATCCTGTGCCCGGCGACGCTTACGGCGCAGTGGCAGATCGAGCTCAAGGACAAGCTGAACATCCCATCGGCGGTCTGGCTTTCGACGGAAAAGGCATGGCGCTTGGATCCGGACGAGATTCCCATGCCTTCGATTGGCCCCGAGGGGGTCGTCAGGTGCCCGCGACAGATCGCGTTGGTTTCGACCGGCCTGATCGTTCACAACACAGAGGAACGCCGTCTGCTGATGTCGAAGGCCTTCGGCATGGTCATCCTGGACGAGGCACACCGTGCTCGCGGCAAGGTCGACACCGACAACGACGAGCGGACGCCGAATAACTTGCTCTCGTTCATGCACGAAATCGCCAAGAAGGCTCGGCATGTCCTCTTGGGCACCGCGACACCCGTCCAGACCGACGTTGAAGACCTGTGGGATCTCCTGAAGGTTCTCGGCATGGGCGCCGAACACGTGCTCGGCGACGCCTGGAGCGACTGGCGCTCGGCCGAGAAGGGCGTGCCAGTCATCAGCGGAAAGCGGCAAGTCACCGACGAACGCGAGGCTTGGGGGCTATTCCGCAATCCGCTTCCTGCCGCGGCCGAGGCCGAGGTCATCTTCGGACACATGCGCGCCGCGATCGCTTTACCCAAGAACCGGTTCGTCTCGTCGGTTGCCTTCAGCGACATCGACGATCAATTCTATCGCGATCAATTCGTCGATGATGTCCTGACGCCGCGCGGCTCGCTCGGATTCTTTCAGCGCAACAATCCGGTCGTCCGGCATGTCGTGCTCCGGAAGCGCTCAACGCTTGAGGAGATGGGCCTAATTCCGCGTATCCCGGTCGATATCCACCCGCTCCCCGGCGCCCACATGCCGCCTATGTTCGACGGACTCGGGCTTCGGACCTCGAGCGCTTTCGATGCCGCCTACCAGGCCGCCGAGAACTTCACCCGCGCCCTAAGCAAGCGGAAGAAGTCCGCCGGCTTCATGCGGAGCCTGATGCTGCAGCGCCTGTGCTCCAGCTATGCGAGCGGTCTGGCCACCGCCGAGAAGCTGCTGTCCGGGCGCGTCCTCGACGACGAGGAAATGCAACTCGAACTCGGCGACGAAAACCTGGATTTCGTGGGCGAGGAGGTCCGGCAGCTTCAGGCGATCCTCGACGTCCTGTCGCCGCATCCGACCGATCCCAAGCTGGACGCCGTCCTCTACTTTCTACTGGAGCGTCCGGATCCCTGGCTGCCGAAGGGATGCATCATCTTCAGCCAATATTTCGACACAGCCAAATGGGTCGGCGAGGCGCTCACGCAGCGGATTCTGGGCGAGCCGATCGCGGTCTACGCCGGCGCCGGCAAGTCTGGTATTTTCATCAGTGGCGAGTGGAAAAGCGTCGAGCGCGAGCAGATCAAGCGGGCGGTAAAGGAGCGCACCATCCGCCTGGTGGTCGCCACCGATGCGGCCTGCGAGGGCCTGAACCTCCAGACGCTGGGCACCCTGATCAACATCGACCTCCCGTGGAATCCCAGCCGACTGGAGCAGCGCATCGGCCGCATCAAACGTTTCGGTCAGCGCCGCGACCGCGTCGACATGCTCAACCTTCTGTATCACGGCATGCTGCAGCCGACCGTGGACGAGAAGGTGTACGCCAAACTGTCCGAGCGGATGCGGAATCGCTTCGACATCTTCGGCACGCTTCCGGACGTCATCGACGACGACTGGATCGAGGACGAGGAGGAACTCGAGGCGCGCCTGAAAGAATACACGGCGCGACGCACCAAAGCGAACGCGTTCGACCTGCGATACGCCGGCGATGTGACGCCGAAGGGGGAGCGCTGGGAGCTTTGCGAGAAGGTGTTGGCGCGGCATGACGTTAAGCAGCGGCTGTCGCGCGGATGGGGAGAGCGGGAGCGGAGTTAGATCTCCTGAGCGAATTCGGTTCGGTTAAACGCAAGCTCATAAATTCCGCGCTTGTCTTCAGTTTCTTCGCTTGTACGACCAGGAAGAGTCTTGTTCCTCCATCATCTCCGCATCCGTAAACGTTAGGAGAGTGAGGATCTCGTCGTTCGGCAGAGGGAACGTGTGCTCGAACATCTGGTGGCGCTCGGCGCCGCGGCGGTCGAACCAGGCGTCAGCATCGATTTTCCGCGGGTGCGTCTGTTCGACCTTGGAGCCGTAGAGGGTCTCGAAGGCATAGCTTTCCCGGTCCAGCTCGTCGCGCGGAAACCAGCGGTCGGGAACGCAGGGTGGCCGGAGAAACCACTTCCGTCCTTTCCGGCCATGGCAGACGAGCATGGCGTGAAACTTGTTGCTTTGGACCAGGCGGATCGCGGTCGCGGTACGGCTCGCCTTGAAGGCAGTCGAGATCTCGCCGACGGTCTTGAGGTTCAGCACCTTGTATTGGGCGATGACCGGCCGAAGGATGTAGGCGGGCAGCAGAAGCTCTGATGCGAACTGGTCAGCCACGGATTCCGGATTGGTAGCTCCCCTTGCGCCGAAGCTACCTATGTCCTTCGACCTGCAGACGAGAAGTTGTCCGCGATGGTAGATCCAGTGTCCGATTTCGTGCGCCACCGAAAAGCGCCGCCGCTGCGGGATCCTAGTGTCGTCTACGGATATGATCGCCTTGTCGCCGCACCCGCAGATCCGCGCCTCGCACGATTTGAGCGGCCGATACTTCACCTTCGCACCCACGCTCCATGCTACGGCCTCAAGGTCAATCTCCTCAGGCTTCTCTATCCCCAACGACCGCAACAACCGTTCGGGTGCCGAGTAACTCATCAGGTCCCTCCTTCACCCTCCCCCGGAATGGCTCCCAATTCGATGAAGTCGGCCATTATCCCTTCGGCATCGTCGTCGAGCGATCCGGTCTCGTTACGGGCCGCCATCGTCAACTTGCTGGCCGCCTCCTGGTTTCGCGCGAGTATGCCCCGAAGACTGGCTTGGGACGCGCCGCGCACGGGCCGCATCGGCGGTTTTCTCGAATCCATCTCCATCTCGCGCCGGATGGCCGCCATGCGCCGTCTTCCTACGACGAGCTGGGCCCGATCGAGCGCCGCGAGCCCGGACCTGCCGACCTCTTCCAAGTCGATGCCGTCCTCGATCGCCTCCTTCAGGAGCTCCTCGTCCGAAATCGAGGACAGATCGTCCAGTACGAAGTCGTCCATCCTTTCGAGCCGATCCCTCGCCTTCTTGTCATCGGACATGGGGGTTCCTTTCGGCATAGTCGTTCAGGCGGCGGCGCACGAAACGCCTCTTGGAATCGAAGTCCTTCTGCGGGAGCTCCAGCAACTCCCGGAGTTCCTGGCCTTCGACCCCGTCGATGATCCCATCGAACATCATCTCGGCCGTCGCGTCTCCGTCAAAGGCAGCGACGACCTCGGCCAGGATTTTTTGGGCATCCATGGTCGAAGCCGCGGGATCGGCGGGCTTCGAAAGATCGGTCAGTCCGGAAACCGTACGCTGCTGCTGCTCCAACTCTTCGGACAGATGCACGTGGCCTTCGGACCCGTCGGCCTCTGAGGCGATGCTGCGGATCGCGTTTCCCAGGAAGGTCGTCACCGCGACATTCCTGGGGCAGTTCCGGCGGCCGTCAAGGCTTCGGACCAGGGCTTCGTTCTGAAGCTCGCGCCATTCGAGACGGCACCGCTTGGAGAAGTGGATCGCCGCCTTCCTGACCCGCAGCCAGTCCAGCGGTGTGAACGCGGCGATCAGCGTCCGGAGCTCGTCCGGCGAGTAAGTCCCGCCGTCCGGCCGGCCTTCGGCTGATTCCTCCATCACGGCGTTCGGCATCTCTTCCCTGGAACCTTGCCATCTCCGGCTTAGGCGCGGCCCGCCACCCGGCGCGGACAAGAAAAATCGATGTCCGCGTGGACCGCGAGGGCACGCCTAAACGCATGATGACACAGTTCCCGCCACCTACAACCCAGGGAGGTCAAATGACCGCCAAGATCACGTTCTTTCCGCTCGGTAACGCCGACACCACCCGAATCGACCTAGCCAACGGCCAGACGGTCCTGATCGACTACGCCAACATGCGCTGCGCCGACGACGATTCCGACCGCCGGTGTGACCTGCCGGCGCTGCTCCGGCGGGCGCTCGACGACACCGACCGTGAAGACTACGACGTCGTCTGCTTCTCCCACCTCGACACGGACCACGTGAAGGGTGCCGCGGACTTCTTTTGGTTCCGCCATGCCTCGAAGTACCAAGGCGACGACCGTGTCAAGATGAACGAGATGTGGGTGCCGGCCTCGGTGATCACCGAGGACGGGCTCGACGGCGACGCCCGCGTCATCCGGCAGGAAGCGCGCTACCGGCTAGAGAAGGGCGAGGGCATCAAGGTCTTCTCGCGGCCGGCGCGCCTCCACGACTTCCTGGCCTCGCGGGGCCTGACGGTGGCCGACCGGGCCCATTGCATTGTGGACGCCGGCCAGACCGTGCCGGGGTTCAGCAAGACCGGCGGCGCCGGGGCCGAGTTCTTCGTCCATTCGCCGTTCGCCTGGCGCGTCAACGACCGCGAGGTCGAGGACCGCAACCAGGATTCCATCGTCTTCCAGGCCACGTTCGACGAGGGCGGCAACGAGACCTACGCCATCTTCGGATCCGACGTCGACTACGACACCCTCTCCAAGATCGTGCAGACGACGAAGCGTCACGGACGGGAAGACCGGCTGCTCTGGGACGTGCTGAAGCTCTTCCACCACTGCTCCTACCTGTCCCTCGGCCCGGACCGCGGCACCGACGAGACCGTCGCGGTGCCGGACGTGAAGTGGCTGTTCGAGGACCGAAGCCGCGACGGATGCATCATCGTGTCCCCGAGCTGGCCGATCCCGGTCAAGGGCACCACCGAGGACAAGGACGTCCAGCCACCGCACCGCCAGGCCGCCAACCACCACCGGCGCGTCGTCGACGACAAGGCCGGCGACTTCAAGGTCACGATGGAGTCGCCGAACGCGACGTCGCCCAAGCCGCTCGAAGTCGAGATCACCAGCCGCGGCACCCGCCTCAGCGTCGTGGCGCCGACCGTGATCGGCACCATCACGTCGACCTCGGCCCGGGCGGGCTGACCATGCTGCACCCGTGGCTCGGTCTGTGGGGCGAGGAGTGCGATCCGCACGATCTCCGGATCCCGCTCGCCTCGCAGCTGATCCGCCTTCTGTCGACCGACGGCGGTGGCGTCGCCGAAATCCGGGGCGCCCGCCGGTCCGGGCAGGCCGAGGTGCTGGTGCTCGACGTCCGGACGGGCCGCCCGCAGCGGCCCGCGTACCCGCTGGACCGGACCGAACCGATCGCGATCCTGTTTCCGCAGGAAGGCGCACCGCCGATCGTGTTGGCGCTGCGGGCCGACTTCCCGGACACGCCTCATCAGAACTGGGTGCCGGAGCACATCCCCGCCTGCCTGTGCGTCGACGACCGTCCGTGGGTGGAGGCGAGGCTGACCTACACCGCGGGAGGCCTGCTGTACCGCATCCTGAACTGGTTCAAGCTGGCCGGGATGGGAGAACTCCACGAAGCCGGCCGGGCGCCGGACCCCTACTTCACCGGCGCGACCTTCGAGATCATCCTGCCCGCGTCGGCGACCGACGACGCCGGTCTCGTCGGATTCATCCAGGCGGGCAAGCGGCATCCCGTGATCATCGCGGAGACGTATTCGCCCGAGCGCCACGGGTCAGTCTCCGTCGGCGGCATCGTCATGACCTCTTACGCGATCCCGCCGCAGCACATGCGGCGGCTGCGGCACGCGCCGACCACCCTGGAAGGACTGGCGGCCGAACTGCGCGGACACGGCATCCACCTCGTCGCGGATCTCAGCGCCAGGATCGACGGATGGGCCGGCGTGCAGCGGCGCGACGCCTTCCGCCTCGCGTCGAGACTGGCCGTCGTGCTGAAGGTGCCGGTGACCGACCCGACGTCAGGAGAAACCACGCGCACGGACAATCTGGCCTTCGTGACGGACCAGTCCCTCGGCGAAGTCGGCGTCGCGATGGGCCGCCTGCTCGAGAACCGCTCGGACGTGGGCGACCGGCAAGGATTCGTCCGACAGATCGTGCCGGCCGTCACGGGCGCCGGCGGTCTTGCGACGATCACGCTCCGCACCGCGATCGCGCACGGCGAATTCGACGCGCGGACGGCGGCGACGATGTCCGGCCTCGATGCCCCCGACAACCGCAAGGCCGTGATGGTCGGAGCCGGATCGATCGGATCGAACCTCTCGGAGGCCCTCGTCCGCGAAGGGCGCTTCTCCTGGACCGTCGTCGACAAGGACTACCTGCTGCCGCACAACCTGGCGCGGCACACGCTGACGCTGCAGTCGTCCGGCGCCTTCAAGGCGGACCACCTCTCCGCGAGGATCGGCACGTTGCGGTCCGGCATCGCGTGCAAGGCGATCGTCGCCGACTTCCTCGAACCGCACGACGCCGAATTGACGGACGCGCTCGCCGCCGCAGACGTCATCATCGACACCTCGGCCTCCGTTCCGGTCGCGCGCGCGATCTCGGATCTGGAGACGGACGCGCGCCGCGCCAGCGCGTTCTTCAATCCGGCTGGCACCGCTGCCGTGCTGCTGGTCCAGGACCGCGCCGGCGATGTCGACCTGCGGTCACTTGAAGCCGCGTACTACGCGGAGATCCTGGCGAGGGACGAACTCGCCGACCACCTGTCTCAGTCGGCCGACGCGATTCCCTACGCTGGCGCCTGCCGCTCGGTGACCAACCGCATTCCCGCGGCAAGGGCGATCACCCTCAGCGGGCTGGCGGCCACGGGCCTGTCGAAGGCCATCGACCGGGACGAAGCGCTCGTCCGGGTTTGGTCGCTCGCCGAGGACGGCGCCGTCGGCGTCGTCACGAGACGCGTAGAGCCGCCGCTCCGCCACGCGTCGCTGTGGCAGATCGTGCTCGATCCAGAGGTGGAGCGACGGCTCCGGAGCATGCGTGCGGAAAGACTTCCGGTCGAGACCGGCGGCGTGCTGATGGGCGTGGTCGACGTCGCCGCGAAACGCATCGACGTCGTCGACGCGTGGGATCAACCGCCCGACAGCCGCGGATCGCTCGCCATCTTCGAGAGGGGTACGGGCGGCCTCGGGCGGCGCGTCTTCGCCGCGATGGAGCGCACGCTCGACCAGGTCAGGTACGTCGGCGAGTGGCACTCGCACCCGCGCCACCATTCCGCCGACCCCAGCACGATCGACGTCGCGCAGATCGCGTGGCTGACCGACAGCCTCGCGTCCGACGGATGTCCCGCGCTGATGATCATCGTCGGCGACGAGGGCATCCGGGTCTGCATGGGCACGACGCTGGACTCCCTCAAGGCCGACATGTCGCGATAGCGCCGGCGGCGGCGGTCAGCGCGGCCAAGTCCGCTTGGCGGCGTAGCGCTGGCGGAGCGTGTCGTCGTTTGCGTCCAGAATGCCGCTCTTCTTGGAGAACAGGCCTTCGACGCGCGACGATTCCTTGGTCGACCGCCCGATGAGGTTGATCACTTCGTAGCCGCCGGTGTGGTCCCCCGTCGAGCGTACGATGACGTCGCCGGTCTTCGTGGTCTTCAGGTGGATTCCCTGTTCGTGCAGCAGGTCGCGGATCTCCTGGCGGGGGTGGTCGTACATGTTGTCGTAGTCCGACGAGCAGATCGCCACGTCCGGTTCGATGTGGTTCAGGAATTTCTTGGTGGTGAAACCGTTGTCGGCGCCGTGATGCGCCAGGATCATCACGTCGACCTCGCTCCTCAGCACGCGCTGGCGCCGGAGCCTGGCGCCGATGATCGGCGACATGACGTCGCCGAGGCTGAGGACGTTGAAGCTACCCTTGCGGAAGAGCTTGACCGTCGAGTTGTCGTTGGCGTTCTCAAAGATCTGCACCGGGTTGTAGAGCGTGTCCCGGAACGCCTTCGCCGAAGCCGGCTCGAGGCCTTGGATGTACTGCGGCGTGATGTGCCTTATGATCGGCGTCGTGCCGGTGTTGCGGCGCCTCGACCGGTATTCGGCGATCATCTCCAGGCATTCCTCGCCATGGCCGGAGTCCTTGTACGGATCGTAGCCGGGACACTCGATCTTCATCGGCCGTATCAGGTTCAGCAGGTCCGGAAGTTCGTGCTTGTTGCAGTGATCGGCGTCCCAACTGGTGATGTGCAGGACGTCGGCGTGGTCGACGCCGCACCTCACGGTCATCTCATGCTCGACCTGCGCGCGGCTCTCCTCGGTGAGCCGGGCCTCGATCATCGTGAAATGCCCGTCGGCGAAGTAGGAGAACGACGATCCCGCGGATCCCAGGTGGTAGGCGCGGAAGCGCGTGCGGATGCTTCTCATGAACGGTGGTCCTGCCAGAAGTGCGGCGTCCCGAACCGCGGGGCGGCGTAGGTGGTCAGCGTCGCATCGGCGACCTCGAATCCTTGCCTGGCGAGCGCGTCGAATCCCGCGGCGGAGAGCGCCCTGAGGTCCGTCGGATACTGGAGCGCCGTGGCCGCCTGCTCGTCGGTCTGGAAGCGGTCGTAGAAGCCGACCGGCCGCCCGAGACCGTTCTTGACGTCCACCGCGCGCACCGAGTTGCCCATCCGCAGCAGCACACCGTCGACGGTGCCGGACGCGATATCCGCGATCAGCACCCGCGACCGCAGCGCGCGTATCTGGTCGCCAGCGACGTCGAACAGGCGCGGGCTCGACAGTCTGCCGCCGAGCAGCGCCGCCAGCGGCGACCTTCCCGGCGGCCGCAGCGGACCGGATGCGTCGCTGCAGATCAAGAAGTCGCAATGGCGCAGGCCCTTGCCCGGCTTGGTGACCGCTTCGAGGCCCATGTTGTCGTAGGCGCCGCCGTCCCACAGCCGGACCCGGTCCCGGGACGGGGCGCGCGTACGGACCTGCTTGCCCGTGGCGGGATCGGTCTCCCACCACCCCGCCGGCGGCAGCGGCAGATTGACCGCGCCGATGACGTAGGGGACCGCTGCGGACGCCGCGGCTGCGACCGCCAGCGGCACCTCCGGCGCGTAGTGGCGGCCGAAATTCCAGTCGCCCATCTCTCGCTTGGCGAAGCGCCAGTTCTTGCCGGTCTCGATGCAGGTCGCGTTGATGAGCCAGTGCGGCGCGTTGGGCAGGTCCGCGAGCGTGCCGGAAACGCCCCAGTTCCGCTCCAGGAGCCGCGCGAGCACCGATGCGCGGTCGCGGATCAGACCGACGTTGAAGTCGAGCAGTCCGCGCCAGCCGATGGCGCCGAGACTGAAGAGATCGCAGGACGTCATCCTGGCCCGGACGGCCGGGTAGACCTTGGTCAGGAAATCCGTCGAGGAAGGCCACGCCATCCCGGATCCGGACATGATGGCCGCCGTCACCAGGCTGCCACCGGAGACCGTCGAGACCACCGATACCTGCTCCAGCAGGCCGTCGGCTGCCAAGCGTCTCAAAACCCCAATGTGGAAAGTCGCCGCCCGCACGCCGCCGCCCGACAGGGCTAGGCCGATGCGCGGCGCGCCCCCGTTCCGGGGGCTCGATGTCGTCGCTTCGCCGGTGTCGGTCCCTTCCACGCGCGGACTCCATAAAGGCTTGGCCGGCAGAAACCCTTCCCGGGCCGCACGGTCGATACCGAGTTGGGCGCGGCAATCGGCCGATGCGGACATCGCAGGCTGGACTCTTATGTTCTTGTTATGTTCTATTCAAGAGATGACCGACCGCCCCGCGAGCTGGCGCATGCCGACCCGAGCCCAGATGGATAAGATGGCTCGTGCCGTCGGGAGGAGCGCGCCTCCAGCGCCCGGGCTGGCTCCGGACGCTGACCTGCCGCCCGAACACTGGCAGGCGTTACTGCAGGACGCCTGTGCCGACGTCAGGGGGCCGGCCCCTGCTGCGCCCGGACGCCTGCAGCAGCTCGGCCAAATTCGCCAGCATCTACTGAGGGTGGGCTGCCGGCGCTGCAGCAGGACGGTCGAGATCCAGACGCTGGACGCGGTCCGGCTGTACGGCCGGGACGCCCTTTGGAAGGACGTCGGCCAGCGCCTGCTGGACAACACGTGCACCAACCGGACCGGCAGCCACGAAGACGATGGCTGCTGGCCCTCGTTCGACTAGCGCGCCGGCGATGGCGCCGAAGCACCATCCCACCCCGCTCTCTGGAGGCGACCGCAGGGCGCTGCAGAAGGAGCTCGGCCGGGCCCGTGCGATGACGACCATACTCGCGGCTCAGTCTGCCGATGCCCGGGCCAAGGGCGAGGCCCTGATCAAACAGGCTGACCGGCTCCTATGCGAAAGCTGGAACGAACGCATGTGGGCTGACGGCGGCCCGATCGACCCTTCGCCAACCGTCGACCAGGCGATCGGCGGCGGCTACCCATGGCTCGAGATCGAGTGCTCCCGCTGCACGACCAAGCGGGATGTCGACTTGGCCGCGTTGCGCCATCCGCCGACCACCTTGGTCCACGACCTGGCGAGCCGGCTCCGCTGCAGCAAGTGCGCCAAGGCCAATCGCCGGCCGCCGGCGACGCTGCTACAGTTGGCGCAGCGCCCCCGCCAGGCCGCTCCGGAGACCTGACGATGTGCAACCTCTATTCCATCACCACCAACCAGGCGGCAATCAGCGCGCTGTTCCGCGTCGTCAACCGGTACGTCGGCAACCTGGCGCCGATGCCCGGCGTGTTTCCGGACTACAAGGCGCCAATCGTCCGGACCGGCCCCGATGGCCGCGAGCTCGCGACCGCGCGGTGGGGCATGCCCTCGTCGGCGCACGCGCTCATGGAGGCGACCAAAAAGCGCGCCGCGAAGCTGGACGCCAAGGGCCAGACCGTCGACTTCAAGCAGCTGCTCAGGATGGAGCCGGATTCCGGAACCACCAATATCCGCAACGTGAAGAGCAAACACTGGACGCGCTGGCTCGGCGTCGAGAACCGCTGCGTGGTGCCGTTCAACAGCTTCAGCGAGTTCAACAAGGCCGAAGGCGGCGACATCTGGTTCGCGCTCGACGAGACCCGCCCGCTCGCCTGTTTCGCCGGCATCTGGGCGAACTGGACGTCGGTCCGGAAGGTCAAGGAAGGCGAGACCACCAACGACCTCTACGCGTTCCTTACAACGGAGGCCAACGCCGAAGTCTTCGCCATCCATCCGAAGGCGATGCCCGTGATCCTGACGACGCCCGAAGAGGTCGAGACCTGGATGACCGCGCCGGCCGACGAGGCCTTGAAGCTGCAGCGCCCGCTTCCGGACGGGACGCTCAAGATCGTCGCCCGCGGCGTGAAGGAAGATCCGCCACATAAGTAATATGCAACGGTCTCGTGGTGACCGCCGCGCACAAGCAGGAACGCTTCCGGCGCCGCTAACGGGATCATCGCAAACAAGGGGGACTCGAAATGGAAATCGCCGCCGCATTCAAAAACGCCATCGCGAAATCCGGCAAAGACGCCGCACCGCTGCTCATCGGCTCGGAGGGGCGCTACTCTCTCGAGTACGTACCGTTCGAGCACGTAAACACCGAGGCGAGGTTGGTGATCGTAGGCATCACGCCCGGACCGAACCAGCGCGACGACGCCTACGTCGAGGCGAAGCTGCTGCTGCGCCGGGGACTGACGGACGAGGAAATCCTCAGCAGAACGAAGAAGCATGCGGCCTTCGGCGGGCCGGCCATGCGTCCCAATCTCGAGCGCATGCTCGATGCGATGGGCGTCATGGACCTCGTTGGAGGCGGTCGAGCGGCCGAGCTCTGGGCAGGCCGGGCCGATCTGCTCCACGCCACGTCGGTCGTCCCGCATGCGGCTTTCGTAGGTCGCAAGCCGTTCGCCGGCTCGTTCGAGGAAATCCTGCGTATCGAACTGCTGCGCTGTTGCTTCGAGCGGGACTTCCTGCCGACCTTGTCCGGCCTCGCCCGCGATGCGCACTACATCGCGCTAGGGCCGACGCCAGCCGCGGCGCTGTCGTTCGCCGCCGACAAGGGACTGATCGACCGAAGCCGGATTCTCGGATGGTTGGCGCATCCGTCGAGGCAGGGCGGCAGCCAAGTTTCGGTCTATCTCGGCGAGAAGAAGATCTCGGAACTCGACCCGAAGGATCCCGTCCGGCATCGCGCCGCCGCGCTCGTCGCCGCGGCGGAGGATTTGCGAACGCGCTTGGAGGCAAGCCTGGACGCGCGGGCTGTCGCATGAATCGATGCCACGGCGCCTTTCGCGCTGCGAGATCGAGAAGACTATTCGGTCGCCGTCCCGGACGGTCGCGTGCTCAGCTCCGGCACATCCGCACCAAAGCTCCCAGCTCCAGCAGACCGTTGGGACGTCTTCGGGCCGCCAGGATGAGCCTAGCGGCGTTCTTCTCGATGCTGCGTTTCTCGTCAGACGACAGCTTGAAGCATCGAGCGCCGATCGTGATGGAGGGCGTCCGGTATGCGAACTGAACGTCGGACTCGGAAAGTTTCAGGACCCCGCCTTCCCAGACCCGAAAGATGCCGCGGAATGTCGGCTTCTTGGAATTGATGAATGAGCAATCGAGCAGCCAAGCCCTCGCCGGCATCTTGTGCCAGTCCTCGTACGTCGTCAGCGTGTTCGATCTCACTAGCACGCCATCCTCAAACCGCTCGGTCTTCTTTTTCGCTCTCCATTTCTTCTGCTCTGCCGATGCCTCGCGGGAAATGTAGCCGTCGTATATAGCAAGGAAGATCTTCTCATCGCGGAAGATCGACCTGTCTTCGGCGAACGCGTCGAACAGGGTGTGGCTTTTGAGCGACAACACTTTCGTCGCTCTGATCCTACTCTCCCATTTGAGCTCGGCGTCTTCCATCAGTTCTTTCGTTATCGGCCTTGCCTGCTTCCATAGGGAGTCAAAGCGCTCGCCGGCGCGACGGACTTCGTTCTCCTGATCGAACAGGATGTTGGCTTCCCGCCAACCCTTCGCCACGGCGGCGTCGACCACGAGCCCATTGGCCGACGCATTCGAGGAGCCGACCACGACGCGGTCGGGGGACCAGTACATCTTTGCGTGGAGTTGAGCGTGGGTCTTGATCTTGAACTTCTTTGAAGTGCGAATCTTTCTTATTTCTGCTGGATTACACGCGCCCGACTCCAGATTGCAGATGATGCGGCCGCTCTTCGCTCCCGACAGTCCCAGCGTCTTCGACGCGTCGAGGCCCCAAAAGGCTACCGCCAAACGCAGGTCGCTGCAGCCCTTCGCCATCTTGCGGATCGGAGCGATCACGGACTTCTCGTCTAGGAGCCTTGTCGAGCCAACTCGAGTCATTTGTCTGTTTCTTTTCGCTCGAGGTCTTGCTGATGTCGGCCCGGCCGATCTTTAACGGGAACGGAACACGTGGACAAGGTTCAGCCCCGCCGATTGCGAATCCCTGGCCTGTGCTAATCGCCCGGAACGAGCAGGCGGGCGAAGGATTCGTCCTGGCAGGAGCTATCTCGATGCTGAAGACGAAGGAACGACGGCCGGCGCCCCGCACGCCGCGGGGCTGGGCCATCCACGTGCTGCAGGAGGCGGGCGCCATTCACGAATGCGAGGAGCACGGCTGGGCGAAGGACCGAGCCGACCCGCACGCGCGCGAACACGCTTTCGATCTCGCAGGCCAGGACCCGCCGGCTGGCCTCTCCGCGGCGGACGCCGTGGCGGAAGTCCGCGATGTCCTCGACTCGATCGGCGACACGTGCCCGGAATGCCTTCCGGGCAGATGATCTGGCCTGCTGCCGCGTCTAGGCATTCAGCGCGCCGAACGCTTCTCGACCGCTCGGTGCGGGGTCCCGACCGCCTGCGGTTTTCTGCGTGGCCTTCTTCGCTGCAGCCCCGGTCAGGCATCCTCTCTTCAAGGGTCTGCGCGACGACCTGAAGGTGGGACGGGAGCGAGCCTCGAACCAAAGGGGCGATTCCGGATTGACCTCCAGGCCGAGGAGACCGGAATGTCGAACTTCGTAACTCTGCTCGTCGAGGACGACCCGCTGCAGCGGGAGATCATGTCCGATCTGCTCCGGGACGAAGGTTTCGAGGTGGTCGAGTGCGCGACGGCCGAAGCGGCGGAGCTCATCGTGACTTCGACAGGCCCCGAATTGCAGGCGCTGATCACCGATCAAAACCTGGCCGGCAACATGACCGGTTCGGACTTGGCGGACTACGCGCGGGGGCGTCATCCCTGGCTCAACATCGTCGTGATGTCGGGCAACGTCGTTGACCGGCTGCCGCCGCGGACGGTATTCCTCAGAAAACCCTTCGCTCCTCGCGAACTGCTGGACGCGGTCAGAAACTGACCGGGGCGTGGCCAAGGTCCGTTCGGTCGTTCAACTGACCGAGTTACATTTTTGCCCCGCAAGCAACGACTGATCGAAACGAGCGAACAGCGACGCCGGCCCCGGATGCACCTCTACGCATTGGGCTTGCCGCAGCGACTGCTCCGTAAACCCGCCGCAGAGAACACCGATCGTACGGATACCGGCCCTCCGGGCGGCCTCCGCATCGTAGGGCGTGTCTCCGATGGCGACGGCGTCGGCGCCTTCGAGCTTCAGTTTCCGGAGCACGACCTCGAAGATGTCCGGCGCCGGCTTGGACTCCTCGGCGTCTTCGGAGGAGGCGGTGACATCGATCAGATCGGCGACGCGCGCAATATCGAGGTATTCGGCGAGCTCGTCTTTCTTGGCCGACGAACCGACGGCGATCCGGACGCCGGCGTCGCGCACGCGCTTCAGGAGATCGGGCACCGCGGTAAACGGGCGCACCAACGGCAGGTATGCGCTCTTGAACCGCCGCCCGCGCCACTCCTCCAGATCCTTGCCATGATCCCGTTGCGCGTCCTCGGTCAAAAAATGAGGAATCAGCTTGTCGCCGCCTTTGCCGATCTGGCCCCGGGCCTGTTCGAAGCTCACGTCATGGCCGAATCTCAACATCGCTTCGTGCCACGCGAGCGCATGAAGATCCACCGAGTCCACGAGGGTCCCGTCAACGTCGAAGATGGCTACCTTGGGCATCATGTTCCTCCGGAAAAGCACCGCCCTATTTCCGAATACCAGTGGGCGTAGGGCGTGTTCTTCGCCATGTGCCGGTTGAGGTCCGGCGAGCCGTCGGTCCACCAGACAGCCCCGCGTTCGCCGAGAGCCCGCTTGGCCTCGTCGACGGCTCGGGGGGCTGCCGCCTCTACATCCTGGTCCTGGTCCGCCTTCGCGGCGCGGACGGCGCGCCTAGCCGTCATCAACTTCTGCGTCAGCTTCAAGCTCTCGGCTTCGCCCGGGCCGGGAGCCGGCCCCGGACGACAAAGTAGCGTCCGTCGGGCGTTACCGGATACTTCACGCGGACTTCCGCCGCGCCCCTGCTGCGGGCTTCTTGGCGGCGGCCTCCTTGGCAGGTTTCTTGCCGGCGATGGGCATCAGCATCTCCTTCTGGCTGGCCAACGCCGTCTTGGCCTTCTTGGCATTCTTGGCTGGCCTCTTAGGAGCCTTAGTCTCAGCCGCGGCGCCGCCGACGCTCTTGCGCAGTGCGTCCATCAGATCGACGACGTTCTCGCCCTTGGGCCGATCCTTCGGCACGATCGGCTTACCGGCGCGCTTCTGATTGATGAGGTCAACGAGCGCCGTTTCGTACTGGTCCTCGAACTTGTCGGGCTCGAAGTTGCCGGCCTTCTGCTCGACGATATGTCGGGCGAGGTCTAGCATGTCTTTGGTGACTTTGACGTCATCGATCTCGTCGAAATATTCCTTCGGATCGCGAACTTCGTACGGGTAGCGCAGCAGCGTCCCCATCAGGCCCTTGTCGAGCGGCTCCAGCGCGATGATGTGCTCGCGGTTGGTCAGCACCACCCGCCCGATCGCGACCTTGTCCATCTCCCGGATGGTCTCGCGGATCACAGCGAAGGCGTCGTGTCCGACCTTGCCGTCCGGCCGCAGGTAGTAGGGACGGATCAGGTACCGCGGGTCGATGTCGGCCTTGTCGACGAACTCGTCGATCTCGATGGTGCGGGTGGATTCCAGGGCGACATTCTCCAGCTCCTCCTTGGTGACCTCGATGAAGGTATCGGTGTCGACCTTGTAGCCCTTGACGATGTCCTCGTTCGGGACCTCGTCGCCGGTGTCCGCATCGACCTTCAGATACTTGATGCGGTGGCCCGTCGCCCGGTTCAGCTGATTGAAGGAGATCTTTTCGCTCTCCGACGTCGCCGGGTACAGCGCCACCGGGCAGGTGACGAGCGACAGGCGGAGGAAGCCTTTCCAGTTGGCGCGGGGGGCCATTTACGCGTTACTCCGAGTGACGGTGATGGACTCAAGACGAACGGGGCCGAGCGGTTCCGACATGGGCCGAGCCAGTCAACAGGAAAATCGGCCAGCTGCCCGCAGCACGCCCGATAACGTCGTGAATCGCTTGTTTTCGAGGTACCTCGTGGAGGTTTTGGCCGGTATTATGGACCAATGGACGCGCTGACCCAGCCGCTAAGAGACGAGCAACTTCTGGACCCAGCGGCCCTGGCCGCGATGGCCGAGGCGCTCGGGCGGTCGGGGGACTACCGCGTGCTGCGCCGCCTCGTCCCCCGGGGGACGTACACCCCGGCGACCGTCGGGCAAGAGGTCCGGACGGCCATCCTGCTGGACACCGAGACGACCGGCCTCGACCACGCCCGCGACGAGATCATCGAGCTCGGCATGGTCAAGTTCGACTACCTTCCGGACGGCCGCATCGTCGGCGTCCGCGACGTCTTCTCCGGCTTCAACGAGCCCAGCGGGCCAATCCCGGTCGAGGTGACGGCGCTGACCGGCATCACCGACGAGATGGTGGCGGGACATAGAATCGACGCGGGCACCGTGGAGGCCTTCGTCGACGGCGCGGTAATTGCCATCGCGCACAATGCGGGCTTCGATCGAAAGTTTGCCGAGCGGCACTGGCCGATCTTCGAGCGGATGGCCTGGGGCTGCAGCATGACCGAGGTCGACTGGCGAGCGCACGGCTTCGTTGGGAGCCAACTCGGATACCTGCTCAACGGGGCGGGCCTCTTCCACCGGGCGCACAGGGCCGTCGACGACTGCCATGCGCTGCTGGAGATCCTGGACTTCGTTCTGCCGGCGACCGGATCACCGGCGCTCGCGCTCCTGCTTGATACAGCACGCCGGAAGACGGTCCGGATCTGGGCGGAGCAATCGCCCTTCGAATTGAAGGACTCGCTGAAACGCCGCGGGTACCGCTGGAGTGACGGTACGGATGGGCGCCCCAAGTCATGGTACGTCGATGTCTGCGAGCCCGCCGTCGACGACGAACTCGCATTCCTGAAGGCGGAGATTTACCTGTGCGATGTCGAGCCGCGCCTCCAGACGCTTACCGCCTTCACCCGCTTCTCCTGCAGGATTTGAGCAGGCGCGGACCGCGATGCAGGGGCACGCAGGCGCAGTAGACGTCAGCGAGCCAGGCGCTTCTCGACCTTCTTGCGGCCATTGCCGACCTTCTTAACCGCCTTCTTGACGGCGGAGGCCGAGCGCCCGGTCTTCTTGGCTTCGTAGCCGACTTCGTACTTCTGCCCGCCGGCGACGCGGGCCCGGTCCTGATTGCGTCCTCGAGTGGTCTTCTTCTTCGCTGCCTTTGCCATGGTCGGCTCCATCGTTGAACGATGCGGAAGCAACGTCACAAGGATTCACTGGTTCCGGAACGATTCCCCATGTGCCACCTTGAATCACGTTTGTTGCGTGGAGTTCGTTAGTGGCGTTTGCGCGTAGGAAGCCGTCCGATATCGGCGTCAAGGCACCGTTCCCGGATTTCGTCGAGCCGGCTCTGGCATCCTCGATCGAGAGGGTGCCGTCCGGATCCCGATGGATTCACGAAATCAAGTTCGACGGCTATCGCGTCCAGGTCCATCTGCATAACGAGGCAGTCAAGGTCTTCACTCGGCGCGGTCACGACTGGACCAACCGATTTAAGAAAGTCGCTCACGACGCCTGGCACGTCAAGGCAAGCTCCGCGGTCGTCGACGCCGAAATCGTCGTGCCGGCCGCCGACGGCACCACCGACTTTTCCGTTCTGCAGAACGAGCTACGGGGGAGTTCGAAGCACATCGTCCTCGTCGCCTTCGACCTGCTCTACCTGAACGGCCGCGACCTGAGGAAGCTCCCGCTTCACCAGCGGAAGGCGGAGCTCAAGAAGATCATCGCCGGGACCGATGTCCAGTTCAGCGAAAGCTTCGAGATCGAGGGCCAAGACATGTTCGCGCACGCCTGCAAGGTCGGCCTCGAAGGCGTGGTCTCCAAGGTCCGCGACAGCAGATACGCGAGCGGGCGCGGCAACAACTGGGTGAAGAAGTCCTGCGCGCAGCGCGAGACGCTGACGATCGCAGGCTTCGCCCTAGATGGTACCAAGTGGGACGGGCTCTACGTCGGACGGCGCAAGGGCGACGACCTCGTCTACGCCGGCAAGGTCGACCACGGCTTCGACAAAGCCTCGACCGCGGAGCTCCTGAGACGGCTGGAGCCGCTCGTCCGGAAGACGCAGCCCTACGCCAAGCGGATCACCCACAAGGGCGTCTGGGTCGAGCCCATGCTGCTCGCGGAGATCGAGTACCGGGCCAAGTCGGCCGAGGGGAAAGTGCGGCATCCGGTCTTCAAAGGACTTCGGGAGGACCTTTGAGCGGGCGGGTAGGCGCTCGCCGGCAAGGGCGGACGCCAGAACCGAACTATAGGCGGAAGTAGACGTTATCGGCATCATGTCAGACGCTTTCGACTACTTCCGTGCGTACGCTGTTCGAGCTCTGTGCAAGGCCCGATCCATGCCGCACGGCAGGATGAAGCATCTGCAACTGCTGGCCGGGCGTATCTATAATCTCCTCAAGAAAGAGGCGGCTTACAATCCGAATACGCAGCACCTTGAGGACTTCAGGGCAGCCCAGAATCTTGAGAGATCAATCGACAATCGAGCGGATGATGGGCCGACCGGCCAAAGTCGCTATGATCCAGCGAGGCGGCAGGGCGCTGGACGGGAGGCTCGTTAAGTGACCTCCCTCGATGCCCGCACTGTCGCAAGTCTCCTGCGAGAATACGCACAGCGGACCGCGTTGCGTGGCGGCAACCCCTACCGGGCAAAAGCTTATTCTCGGGCCGCCGACAGCTTGGCAGCCCTTGTCGACCCGCTTGACGTCCTAATCGCAGAAGACCGGCTCATGGAAATCCCGGGCGTCGGCGAGGCGATCGCCGACATCATCACCAAGCTTCACAAGACGGGCACTCATCCGAGCCTTGAAAAGCTGCGGAAGGAGATCCCTGAGGGCGTGCTCCAGATGCTGTCGGTGCCCGGTCTTCGCCCGGAGAAAGTGCTGCGTCTCTACAAGGATCTCGGCATCGCCTCGCTCGCCGAGCTGGAGGCCGCGGCCAAGGACGACCGCATCAAGAAGGGCAAGGGACTTGGCGCCGCGCTGCAGACCAAGATCCTTCAGAACCTGGCCATCGTGAAAGGCGGAGAAGGCCGCCTTCACCTGCACCGTGCCGCCGCTCTGCTCGCGCACGCCAAGGATTCGCTTCGCAGGGCCCGGCCCGAACTCAAGCGCATCACAGTCGCAGGTGATTTCCGTCGCGGCTGCGAACTCCTCGGTGACCTCGCGATCGTTGCAGAAGCGCCCAAAGTCGCCAAAGGGGCGAAGTCGTCTGCGACGGATGGGTTGCAGATCCGCTTGTCCGACCGCAAGCACTTCGGCGCCACCCTTCTCTTCGCCACCGGCTCTGCCCCTCACGTTGCCCAGCTTCAGGCGCTGGCCATTGGGAAGGGAATGCGGTTGGAGGCCGACGGCTTGCACAAGGGCCGCACCCTGATCGCCGAGGATGAGGTCGCCATATTTCGCGCTCTCGGCTTGCCCTTCATCGATCCTGAATTGCGGGAGGGGCGTGGTGAGATCGACCTGGCTCTCAAGGGCAAGTTGCCGAAGCTTGTCACCGACAACGACCTGCGCGGAATCCTTCACTGCCACACCGACGCCTCCGACGGCACCGAGACCCTGGAGACTATGGCGAAGGCGACGCGCCAGCGAGGCTTCGAGTATTTCGGCGTGGCCGATCATTCCAAGTCTGCCCACTATGCCGGCGGTCTCTCCGTTGAGGAGATCGCGCAGCAGCACCGGGAAGCGGACCGCCTAAATAAGCGCTTCGGCAAGGACTTCCGGATCCTCAAAGGTATCGAGTCCGACATCTTGGCTGACGGCTCGCTCGACTATCCGGACGACGTGCTGGAGCGCTTCGATTTCGTAGTCGCCAGCATCCACGGCCGCTTCAAGCTGGACCGCAAGGCGCAGACGCAGCGACTGCTTCGGGCCACCTCCGATCCTCATACCACCATCATCGGTCATATGACCGGGCGGCAGCTGCAGCGGCGGCCCGGCTATGAGATCGACGTGGAGAAGGTGCTGCGGGCTTGCGCCAAGCACGACGTCGTCGTCGAGATCAATGCCCATCCATGGCGGCTCGATCTGGACTGGCGCTGGCACCAGGCTGCGCTCGAGTTCGGCTGCATGCTCAGCATCAATCCGGACGCGCACTCGATCCCCGAACTCGACCACATGCACTGGGGCGTCCAAATGGCCCGGAAGGGCGGCGTCCCT
This sequence comes from Bradyrhizobium sp. 187, assembly GCF_023101005.1. Taxonomy (NCBI): domain Bacteria; kingdom Pseudomonadati; phylum Pseudomonadota; class Alphaproteobacteria; order Hyphomicrobiales; family Nitrobacteraceae; genus Bradyrhizobium; species Bradyrhizobium sp. 187. The sequence continues at coordinate 571,720 of NZ_CP064693.1, read as the reverse complement.
GCCGATCGGGTGCTGAACTCGATGAAGCTTCCCGAGATCACGCGCTACTTCCGCCAGAAGCGGCGCTCGCTCGCCCGCGCCGCCTGATGCCGCAGGCGCACGATTTATCGCTTGAGGGGAAGGTGGCGGCGGTCGCCGCCGACCCTGGACACCACTTCAGCAAACCGGTCCAGGATCGCATCGTTCTGATCGAGGACCACGGAGTCCAAGGCGACGCCCACGCCGGCCCTTTCGTCCGGCACCGCTATCTCGCCCGCCGCCGACCTCGCCTGCCCAATCTCCGGCAGGTCCACCTGATCCCGGCCGAGCTTTTTGCATTCCTCTCGGAAGCCGGCTTCGAGGTGTCAGCGGGGGATATGGGTGAGAATATCACAACGACTGGCCTGGACCTGGAGCGGATGCCGCTCGGCACCTTCATCGAGTTGGGCCCCTCGGCCATCGTCGAGCTGACCGGTCTCCGGACGCCCTGTCTCCTTATCGACCGCTTTCGGGCCGGCCTGAAGCGACAGGTGCTCTCGTCGGCGGAAACGGGCCCTCCGTTCAAATCCGGGGTGCTCGGCGTGGTACGGGCCGGCGGGACGGTCGCGGCTGATGATATCGCGCGGGTTCGCGTCCTGTCTTCCCCGTTTCGGCCTCTGCCGGCCTTATAGCGAGCCCCCGCCATGGCACGAAAATCGACCCTGCCTCGTCGCCTGCAGCCTATGCTGGCCACGCTGACCGATTCACCATTCGACGATCCAGATTGGGTCTTCGAGGACAAATTCGATGGTTTCCGCATGGTCGCGGAGGTTCGGAGTGGTCGGGTCGCGCTCTACAGCCGCAACGGGAAGATCATCAGCCACTCCTACGTCGAGGTCGCGAAAGCGCTAGAGGGCGTGAAGGCGGACGCCGTGATCGATGGCGAACTCGTCGCGATCGGCAAAGACGGCGTCTCCCATTTCCAATTGCTTCAGAACGCCCTGCGCCATGAAGCCAAGCTTCTGTACTGCGCGTTCGATCTCATGTTCGCGGACGGAGTAGACCTGCGCGCGCTGCCGCTCTTGGAGCGCAAGAAGCGGCTCAAGGCTATCCTGCCGCGCCACAAGCTGATCGCGTTCAGCAACCACCGCAAAGGCAATGGAACAAAGTTCTTTGCAGAAGCCGAGCAGAGGCATCTCGAAGGCATCATGGCCAAGCGCGCCGACAGTCCGTACGCGTCTGGACGCCGGACCGCGGATTGGCTGAAGGTGAAGACCGCGCAGCGCCAGGAGGTCGTGATCGCTGGCTTCACGGCGCCGAGGCGAACCCGGCCCTTCTTCGGCGCTCTCGCGCTGGCAGTGCGGGAAAATGGCGGGTGGCGGTACATCGGCCACGTCGGCACCGGCTTCAGCCACCAAGTTCTCGAAGAGCTTCACGGCAAGCTCCTGAAGCTCAAGACGGCCAAGTCGCCCTTTCCCGCCAAGGTGAAGGATGAGCAGGTCACGACTTGGGTCCGTCCTTCGTTGGTCGCAGAGGTGAAGTTCGCGGAGTGGACCAGCAAGGGAGAGCTGCGCCAGCCAGTCTATCTCGGCCTGCGGTCCGACAAAAAAGCCAAGGACGTCGTTCGCGAAAAGAGTTGGTCGCGAAAGTAGCGCCGCCGAGAAGAGAAGACGTCCGACCCGGTCAGCCGGCTTCGCGCTCGGACGCTGAAGGCCACGGCGGCAGGGGCGGCAACCCGAGAGCCTTGCGTACAGGTCCGAATGACCTCCGGTGAGCTGCGCACGCACCGAGCCTGGCGAGAGCTTCGTAGTGAGCCGGCACGGGGTAGCCCTTATGATCCGCGAAGCCGTAGCCGGGGTGACGAATGTCGAGAGTCCGCATGACCGTATCGCGCTCGACTTTCGCCAGGATCGACGCAGCAGCGATGCTGGCGGACTTGGCATCGCCCTTGATGATGGGCTGCTGAGGGATATCGATCTCCTTCAACCGCTTCGCATCGATCAGCAGGTGCTGCGGCGTCAATCCCAGTCCCCTGACCGCGCGCTGCATGGCCTGGATGCCCGCCCAATAGATGTTGATCTTGTCGATCTCCTCGACCTCCACAAACGCCACACACCAACTCTCTGCCTTTGCCTTGATTTCCTTCGCGAGTTCGTCGCGGGCCGCAGCGTCGAGTTTCTTCGAGTCGTCGATCCCGACTATCCGGGTACCCGGCTCCAGGATCACGGCGCCAGCGGAGACTGGCCCGGCGAGCGGGCTCATTCCGGCTTCGTCCACGCCTGCCACGGCATGAACGCCGCTCTCCCACAGAGAGGTTTCAAAACTGAGCATCTTGCGGAGGCGCTGCCCTTCGGACCTGTTTTCGAAGCGCCGCTTATCGATCGAAGCCAGGATGGCGCGTGCCCCCGCGCGGGTGTCGGCCCGCAAGATCTGCTCGACGCTCGTCTCGAGCGGTCTTTTCTCGACGAGATAGCGCTGACGTAGCACATCGAGTGAATACTGGGACATGGCGGCCTTAGTGAACTCTGACTCTGGGATCGTGTCGGTGAACTTTGTGGCGATTGTCTGAAGTTAAGCTACGCCAACCAACGACTCGCAGCGCCTTTCGAAAAGGAACCAGCCCGGCTTCACCTGAGATGGATCCACCGATCTCGGAACGGAACTAACTGGTGTCCTCATCCCTTTAGGAGGAGTGGGGCCTCGATCGCAGGGTGCTTCCGAGGAACAGGCCCATGCTCCGAGAGACTCGCAACGAAGAACAGGTTCTGGACCGCACCGCCGAGGTCGCAGCCACCATCGCGGAAGAAGGCCTTCGCTATGTCAGCGACTCCGCGCCGGGTTACACCCGCAAGCGCACGGGGACTACCTTCAGCTACTACGATAAGGATGGAAAGCGCATCACCGATGCCGCAGTCATCCGGCGCATCAAGTCGATCGGCATCCCGCCGGCGTACGAATCCGTGTGGATCTGCCCCTCGGCCAATGGCCACATCCAGGCGACCGGGATCGATGCGCGAGGCCGCAAGCAGTACCGCTACCACCTAAAATGGCGCGAGCTGCGCGACCAGAACAAATACGAACACATCATCCAGTTCGCGGCCGCGCTGCCAGCGCTGCGCGACCGTGTCGCGGCCGACATGAAGCTGGACGGGCTACCTCGCGAGAAGGTACTGGCCACGATCGTCAGTCTCTTGGAGAAGACGTTGATCCGGGTCGGCAACGCCGAGTATGCCGAGAAGAATAAATCCTACGGGCTCACTACCATGCGCCGGAAGCACGTCGCGGTCGGCCGCGGCGTCCTTAGGTTCGACTTCACGGGCAAGTCGGGCAAGCAGTGGAAGCTTCGCGTCGAGGACAAACGGATAGCCGGGATCGTGAAGCGCTGCGCGGAGATCCCGGGACATGAGCTCTTCAAGTACCTGGACGACGACGGGCAGCCGCGTACCGTCGATTCCGGCGACGTCAATGCCTACATCAAGGACATCACGGGCGAGGACTTCAGCGCTAAGGATTTCCGCACTTGGGCAGGGACAGTTCTGGCGGCGTTGGCGCTGACCGAGTTCAAGAAGTACGACAGCCAGGCCGAGGCGAAGCGCAACGTCGTCGCCGCGATCGAGAGCGTCTCGAAGCAGCTCGGCAACACGCCGGCAATCTGCCGCAAGTGCTACGTGCACCCGGAAGTCCTGAACGCCTACATGTCTGGTGATCTCGTCAAGATGATCGAAGCCAAGATCGCGCAGAAGTTCAAGCGCCAGTATGCCAAGCTCACTTCCGACGAGATCATAGTTCTGGCATTTCTGCGCAAGCGTCTCGATTCTCTGAAGGCCCCCGCCTAGTCGCGATCAGTTCTTAGACGGCGCTCTCCGCGATCGGTTGCAAGCCGGCCTTGACGGCACGATCTCTCGTCGGCGGAAACGGCCCCCATTCAAGTCGGCGTGCTGGGCTATGTCCCGGCGCGGACGGTCGCGGCTGGCCCCAACACTCGGGTTCGGCTCCCGTCCAATTCGATCTCTTGCCGGCTCGGTAGACTGCCCCGTGCATAACTCGGCGGCCCGATGGCCGAATCGAAGCGCGTCGGTAGGTCGGAGCGGCATGGCCGCAAACAAGGTAACGGCGGTACGCTGGGGCTGGGGAGGCAACCGACGGTCCGGGACTATCAAGCCGCCCAGCTCCGCTGGCGGCTTTCTTTTGGCTCGCTCCTCCCTCAGGAGGCGTTCGCCCTCGCTCGTTCACGGGCCTCACGGCGACGCTCCCAGCGCTCGCGGCGCCGCTTGGCACGATCCGGGGGCTGCCGCAGCGGAGGAATACTCTCCGGCAGGGACGGACTGGAACTCTCCGACGCGGTCACATGAGCCGTCTCTGACGCCGCCGGTCGGGCCTCCATGACCTCGAGCACGGCCCGCCCTTTGGATGTGATCTTCCATCCTCCGCTTAGGCGTTCGACCAGTCCTTGTGACCAGATGTCGAGGTCGGGCACCCTGGCCGCGAGCCGCCTGGTCCGGTCCGCCCAGTCGCGGCCGCTGGTCGCCAAGATAGCCATGTCACGCTTGAGGTCCTCCATCACAGCAAACCCGTCCGGATACGCCGCCAGGATTTTCAGGACAGTCACCTGGAAGTTCATGTCCGCCCCCCGGCCACCACTAGCGCCTCATGGTGGGTGCGTGTGACAGGGCCTTGCGGCCGACCTGCCTGAGGTCCTCGGGAGAGAGCGCGCCCTTGGTGGCGGCCTCTAGGATCTTCGATGCCACGTGCGTACGCGCCCCGATCTCGCGGCGCGGAAGACCCTCGCATACTTCGTCGAAGACCGCGCGCAAACGCGCGGTGGTTGCCGTATCGAACATAAGGTGCCCCAACAAGGGAAAAGCGCATAGTAGCCTGCATTTGCCAGCTTGTGATTCAGGCCTGTTAAGCTCTACGCAAATGCGCCCGAACCGAAGGAGCGCAAATTTGAGGGATGCCCGGTCACTTGCAAGTCTCTGGAGGCCTGGGGAAGGGCAGGTCCGGCACCTGCCCTTCCCCGCGGGCTGCGAGAAGAGCTGAGACTGAGTCGCGCGGTGACCTGGTCGTCGAATCCTTGGCGTGCAGGTTCTGGTCGGCGGCTATCCCCGGTTCTAGGATGTCGAGCGCACGAACCAGAGGGGCCGCGCATGAACTCCGACCGCCAGTATGCTGTGGCGTCACTGCTCTTCGACTACGTGAAAAGCCCGTCCCTGCGGCATCTGCGCGATCCCCACAGCGTGCATAAGCTTGCGCGGGAAATCGTGAACGCGATCGATCGGGCCAGCTCAATCTGGAGCAAATGGGAAGGAGAACGGGTGGAGCTGGCGAAGGCTGCCGCTCCCTGTTGGATTCCGATCGAAGACCTGCGCGGTACTCTCAACAATTTGCCCGGCCCGCCGCTCACCAAGACGGACGTAGAACAGCGTCTGCGCGCGATCTGGGAGGAGCCCTACACGAGCTATCCCAACGAAGACCTCAAGGAGGGCTGCCTGGCGCTGTATCACTCGGAAAAGGCGCAGGGTACGGAGATGCGGGCCATCATCGGCATGCTGCAGGAGCATCTGGAGCGGGAGGACGAGAGGCTCTGCAGGGAGCGGGAGGAACGATATCGCAAGCTGAAGGAAGACGAGCGGGCGAAGCTCCAGCAGTGCTTCCTCTCCGGTGCCGATTGCGGATGGACCCCGATCGGTAGCGCGACTTCGTTTTATTGCCGTCGCAATGGCCGAACCTTCCGGATCGTGCAGGGCAAGGATAAACGCTGGTCGCTGTTTCGCGTGGAGACCATCGAAGACGAGGGTGAATTGCTGGGCCTCTATCAGGGACGAGGCGACGCGAACAAAGCCCTGAAAACGATCGCGTACGCAAATGAGCGGCGTTGACGCCAGGCCGGTGGTCCCGCCGACGCGGCCCCGCGCCGTGGCGTGCGGCTTCTGCAGCCATCCGTACATCCAACCCTGCACAGCGGAGACGGAGGCCGCCTGTCCGAACATGATCTGGCTGCGCGGCGCGGCCCAGCAGTCCACCCGACACCATTACATTCCCCAGTTCTATCTGAGGCGTTGGGCTGGAGAGGACGATAAAGTCTGCGAGTTCAGCCGCCCCTACAAAAACAAGATCTACCGCCAGCGCGTCTATCCGATCCAGACCGGCTTCAAGGACCGGCTCTACGAAACGCCGGGCGTACCCAGATCTATCGCGCAGCAGGTCGAGGACAAGTTCATGAGCCCGGTCGACAATTTCGCCGCGAAAGCTCTGGACATCATCGAAGCCGACGTTGGGAAGACCCAGAACGACGCGGAGCGGCGGTCCGCCTGGTCGCTCTTCCTGATGTCGCTCATGACGCGGATGCCCGAGGACCTGGTCGCCCTCACGCAGGTAGTGGAAGACGACTGGAAACGCATTCTTCCGCACCTGAGGGAGAGATATTCCGCCAACCGCAAGTCGGACGATCCCGAGACGATCGAGGAGTTCATCGAGAAGAAGGACCCCGACTACATCGGTCGATGGGTTATGGACGATCTGCGCGATCTGACGGATCACGAGGGAATTGGGCAGGCACTCACCGCGATGCGCTGGTCTGTCGTCGTCACACTGGACGATGCCCCGCCGTTCCTCACGTCCGACAGGCCGCTCTACATGTCGAAGACGTTCAGCGAGCCCGGATGCTACCTTACCCTCCCGATAGGTCCCCACCGGCTGTTCGTCGCGGCCAACACGGAAGAAGTCGAGAGGATGTTCAAGGATCGGCCGCCCAAGGATTTGGCGCAAGAAGTCAACTCCCAAGTCGCCAAACAGGCCGTCAAATACGTCTACGGGCTCGACCATTCGGAGTTGGAATTCGTCGACAAGCTGATATCGAGCGATCGTCCGCCGAGGCTCATGGAAAGGTTGCTCGACCGGCGAAGGCAGGGACGGGCGCACGCTTCGAAGGGCCCGCGAGTTGCCTCGAAATAGTCTGGGATTGACGGCCCGCGAGGCGGGAATGAGTGGTACACGGCGGTGGTCACAAAATCCGACCTGGCTTTTTGGGAATCCTTGGGTTTCTGCGGAATTTCGCGCTCTCGCGGCATAGGGGAAGAGAGTCGCACTATCTCCGCCAGAGCAACCTTTGGTACTGCGACAGAAAGACAACATCAAACAGACCGGTCAATTCCTCCGTCGTGACCTTGCCTGGAATGTGCTAAACGTTAGCGCGGGGCGCCCCCCAGGAGCGCCACACAAAAATAGATCGCCGGGCCGAAAACTTCAACAAAATCAATACCTGGCAGGATTGTTGCAACAGTTCAATCCTGTCTGGCAGCACCATTCCCTCGCTCAAATCACACATGAAACAGCCTTCTCGCGGCATGAGATGCCCGAGTTTTGCTTCTACCTTGACTCTCCTCTGTGAAGAGGGCGCAGGGAAGACCGGGTGCCGGCTGGCACCCGCGGTCCGCTGCGCGAAAATGTAGCGCAAAAAGACCGCACAGCAGCATACAGGTGACGCCGAACACTCGGCCTTCCCTGCGCAGTGGGTTGACGGCTTATGCCGCGCTCTCCCCGGCGACGAGTTCCTTTTTGTCACCGTCGCCTTGCGAATTGACGATGCATTGAGACCCGGTTGAGCCTCGATCCATCTCCGCAAGGCTTGACCGTAGCAACGACGGCCAGGACCACACGATTTTGCCGTACGCAGCGATCCGGCTTCGCCAAGAGGCTTCGCCGGACAGGCGCCGTTCGTCCGCACGCAACAGGACCTCACGAGGTTCATCTCGCCCTGGTTCCGCCTCCGCGTGCCCGACACTGCCGCGTCCACCGCCCCCCGATCCACGTACGTTACGACGGACGATCGCCCCTCTCCCTGGACCGGGATGGCGGATTGATACTGCGATTCCGAATTTCGGTAAAGTGGAATATTTTTGTGGAGGAGGGTTGACGAGATTTTGCAGGAGAGAGGTGTTTTGCCCGACGGGTCAGATTTGCCTGCCTAGCGCGCGCCTAAGCACGTATATCGCCCCACCTATGGAAGGGGATACAAGCCGACATCGAGCAGACTTCCGCTATGGGGCCAAAAGGGGAAGTGGACCTGCATGTAATGCAGTCTTCGGCGCAATCGATCCTTCTTCTGATAAGATGCCAGTTGCCGCGGTCATTCATCCTTACGTCCACCGCGAGCAATCGTGGCCGCTTCCTGCAACGTAACGGCATGAACCAGCGGGTCTGCGTGGCGATGGACTAACTGCCATTCAGAACCGTCCTTGCGATAGATTTCCGTAACTCGGAGCGACCAGTCTTGTTTTGGTAAGCTCCCGACTTCGGCATATTGCCGCTCGACCATGACGAGAACGACCAGCTTGTCCGATGCATAGGTTTGCACGACCTCCAAGGTCGTCTCACCGTTCTTGAAAAACTGAGATAGCTTCGCCAAACGTTCAGCACTTGCGTCGAACCCGTGGCTAGTTGGGCCGCCGAATGGTTGCATTAACGTGAAGTCACTGGCGATGCGAACAAGGGCCAGCCAACGATCCATGTCCCCGCGCATGAAGGCCGCGTTTTTCGCAGCGGCGCGCTCGATAAGGTGAGCGACGTCGTCACTGGCAGCCACACTAGCGCAAAATCGAGGGGTCAACGATGCCGCAGCGACTGTCGTGATCGCGGACCGCCGTGACAGCGTTCCTGGCCAGTTTGCATGGTGTTTGGTCATTTCAGCTCCTGTGGCTAACGTTGCGCAATCCATGGAGCTTTCAGGGACATGAATCCAGTGATATAACCTCAGCAATATGCTGAACCACATTTCCTTGTCAAAAGTCGATCTTAACTTGCTGCTGGTCTTCCACACTGTGCTGGAGGAGAGCCACGTGGCGCGAGCGGCTAGCCGCTTGAACATCACCCCTTCTGCCGTAAGTCATTCACTTGGGCGGCTACGGCATCTATTTAATGACCCCCTGTTCTTACGGACGCCGAAGGGTGTTGTGCCAACGGAGCGTGCGCTGGAACTCGGCGAGCCAGTAGGAGATATCCTTTCTCGCGTAGGGCGCGTATTTGCTTCAGCTACGCCCTTCGACGCGACTACAAGTAGCCGCCGTTTTTCCATTGGCGCTCCTGATGCGATCATGGACACGGTGATGGGACCATTTGCGGGGCGGCTCAGGAGAAAGGCACCCCGTGCCGACCTGAGCTTGATCCATCTGATGCCAGGGCGGCATGCAAGCGCTGTGGAGCACCCTTGGCGGTCAAGCCTGGAGAAGCTGGAGAAGCGCGAAATCGACTTGGCCATCCTGCCCCTGGGCACAGTGCCAACCCGCTTCCAGGCAAGAAAGCTTTACGATGAGTGTTTCGTGGTCGCGATGCGCAAGGGAAACGGATTCGCCCGCGCACCAACGATTGCTGCATTCTGCAGAGCACAGCATCTTCTTGTGTCGCTCGACGGCGATCCGCGAGGTTTTGTCGACCAACTCCTGGAGAAGCGCGGCCTCCAGCGCCGCATTGTCCTGACCGTGCCCACCTTTATGATGGCACTCACGCAAATTTCAAACTCGGACTTGATAGCAACATTGCCGCGCCGTCTCGTCGAGAGATACGCGGCTCGTTTCGCGCTGCAATTGGTTGAGCTTCCTTTGAAGCGGAAGTCCGATGCAATCATGGCCATTACGACCAAGGCAGCAATGATGGATGCGGGCATTGCGTGGTTGACGGAAGAAATCGCCGCTGAGGTTGGCTCCCTCAGCTGAGGATGTCTCTTATATTCCTTAAAGCACATTTTAGGCCTGTGGGGCCTTAGCGAACCTCAACTTCCCCGCGACCGCCGCTTCGGGGTCACTTGCGGGCATCGCCCGAGCGAGAGCTCCAGTCAGTTTTGGCCAGGAATTGCATAGCATTGCTCGGTGACGAAGCATGATGGGTTTCGCAAGTGCTCTACCCATCCTACGCGAGCTGACTGGATCTACCGCCGACCACGGCGCCACGAGGCCCCGATCAGCCAGAACACGAACCGGACAAACAGGATCGCGGCCGTGATCTGGATCCAAAGGAAACCACCGAGTTCGCGCAAGACAATTTCGGCCTGAGCGCCCCAATAACCAGGAAGCGCATCGCCGACAGCTTCAATAGCGTGCGTGCCTGTTCGCAGGGCCCATCGGACCCACTCAGGCTTGTAAAAGAGCGTCGCGCCGAGCAGAATCCAAGTCGGAAAAGCAGTGCTGACTCTGAAGGAGTGCACCTTGGCGTGGTGCTTGAACGCCGCGAACCGTCCATTATCTCCGGCTTGAGCCATGTTAGTTTCCTATTCGAAGCCTACGGTGCCGGGGAGTTCGTAGGATGGGTACAGCGAAACGAAAATCCATGGAAGATTTGCGCGGTGACGAGACATGATGGGTTTCGCTTCGCTCTACCCATGCTACGCATGTCAACTCTCGTCACCCACCTGATGCCCCGCTAACCGATCGTCTGAACGGCGCAGCCGTCGGCATAGCTCGCGATTGATGTTTTGCAGGACGATCACATAGGTGTGGATATCGGCCTTGTAGCAAGCGTAGGGCTTCTGGGCGGTCAGCTCGTAAAGCACGGTCGGACTCTCCGCGACCACCTGGCGGATCGATTTTGCATTTCAATCAGCGTCATCTCACCGAAGAAATCGCCGGGCTCCAGAACGGAAATCGGGATGACGTTGCCCGCATTCGCCCGCTTGCTCACCGCCAGCCGGCCGGATTTGACGATGAACAGCGAGCGTCCGGGCTCGCCCTCCGTCACGACGGTTGCTCCGGTATCAAATCGGCACTCAACCAGCATCGACATCAGGAGGTCGAGACTTTGATCCGGGATACCGCCGAAGAACGGTGTGGCGAGCAGGAATGCTCTCAGGTCGGGGACACTGACGGCCATCGCGCGAGGATAATCTTGACCGCCTTCCCGGGCAAGCGGAGCCGATACCAGCGGTAACGACGCCGAACGTGTTGGAACAAGGGGGGTCAGCGAAAGTTTCGGATCTCGTAGGCTGGGCGAAGCGAAGCGTGCCCACCAACCACCATTGATAGATAGATGGTGGGCACGGCGCTACGCGCCTTTGCCCACCCTACGCTTACGGCCGCGCAATGCTGCTATCGCGCAACGTCCGCCTTCTCCAGAGATCAACCATCACCTTGACGGTCGCCGCCAGCACAGCTGCGCAAAGCGCAGCCTTCGAGATCGTCTCCATCGTCCCCTCGATCAGCAGGCAATGGGCGACGCTGCCTGCGACGATGACGATCGCGAGGGGAATATGGACGATGCGCCACGTGCGCAACCGCAATCCCAGCCGCCGGCGCAGCAGAGCCAGGAGCGCAACAATGAAGATGGCCCACATGGCGGTCACGCCGAAGGGGGAGAACGGTGTCGGTGACGTATAAGTCAGGGCGTCGATCATGTCGGGCGGGCTGGTGATCCAGAGGCCGGCGACGTGGATCACCACCGCCAGAGCAAGCGCGCCGCCGATCCAGCGGTGGGCGCGCCGGCCGCGATAGGCCGACAAGCCCGGCAGGTATCCGCCGATCAGCAGGGGCTGAACGAGCACGAGACCGAGCGCGATGATCCCGGCGAAGCCGGCGAGGATGTAGACCGGGCCGCGCCATGTGAGCTGTTCGCTTCCCGCAGCGAGCGCGATCGGCACGCCGATGGCCAAGGCAAGGGCGATCCAGATCAGGGGCGCCCGGGCCGATCTCCGCCCCTTCATCTCCAATGCGATCAGGCCGGCTGCAGGACGAAGTGCGCCTCGAGGCTGGTTTCCTTTGCGCTCCGCATTATCGGCCGCAGGAAGACGGTTTTGAATTCACCGCTGTCATAGGCGAGGTGGCCATGCGGCTGGCCGAAGATGGGAATGATCTGCGGCATTTCGAGCCGGAACTTGCCGTCCTTGTCGGTGAGCGTGGCGCCATGACTCTGCGGCTCGTGCTCCTGGCCTTCGACCGTGTGCGCCCAGATCTGGATGCGCTGCCCGGCCAAGGGAGTCCCGTCGCCGGCGCGGCGCACGGTGCCGCTCATCCAGAAGCCACCCTTTCCGATCCGCTCCACGATCGCCGCGCCCTTGCGGTAGTTGTTCGCCCCGCCCGACATCGTCTCGGTCGGTGCGAGGCCGTCCGCGCGGGCAGGCAACAGCAGGCCGGGGACGCCGGTCGCCAAGAGCCCGGTTGCGAGGATCGAGCCGCCCGCGGCGAGGAGGCTCCGGCGATTGAGTACGACCGTGGTCATGTCGGTTCCTCCTGGCGAGCGTCCAATGGCTCAGTGAGTGTACAAGAAAACGCGCCAGACGCACAGTTGGGCCGGGGTACGCAGCGGGTCGCGATGACGTTGTTGTGAACGGGGTGCAGGCCGCTCGCACATGCATCAGTGATCGTCTTCTTCCTTGACCAGCGTCAACAAGCGAAGCGTCAGGAACGTGAATACGGCGACCGTCACCGCGACATCAAAAGCGCCGAGCCCGACGGAGACGCCGATGGCGCCGGTCGCCCAGAGGCTCGCGGCCGTCGCGGTCCCCTGCACCGAATTCCCCTGCTTGAGAATTGCGCCACCGCCGATGAAGCCGATGCCGGTGATGAGGCCCTCGATCACCTTCGCCATTCCGTCAGGCGAATGCACGAGCAGGCTTTCGCTGGCCTGCACGAAGCCGCAGCTTGCCATTGCGACCAGTGGAAAGGTGCGCAAGCCCGCGCTTCGCGCCCGCTTCTCGCGGTCCCAGCCAATGGGAACGGCGAGTGCGAAGGCCGCAGCCAGCGCAACGACATGAACACCAATGTTGAATCTGTCCAAAGAAAGCCCCCGAAATGAAAATCGTCGCCGTTGATCAAACCGGCCGGCAACGCGGCAATGCGGCCCGCGGTTTCCATACAGGCGAATTTGCCGCATGCAGCGCAGCGATGGCCTCGTCTCCGCGCGATGGAGCCGCCGGCGCAGCACCATGATCGTTTCGGCTGGTATTCCTGCGACCGGCTCCTACATGTCGAGTCCACGTTACCACCGCACGCTCCATCCGGACCCTTCCATGATCCCCTTCTCCGTGCTCGACCTCGCGCCCATCCGCCAAGGCGGCGATGCGTCACAAGCGTTCCGCAATTCGCTCGATCTCGCGCAGTATGCGGAGGGCTGGGGCTACAAGCGGTTCTGGCTGGCCGAGCATCACAACATGACGGGGATCGCGAGCGCGGCGACGTCGGTGGTGATCGGGCATATCGCGGGCGGGACGAAGACGATCCGGGTCGGGTCCGGCGGGATCATGCTGCCGAACCATTCGCCGCTCGTCATCGCCGAGCAGTTCGGCACGCTGGCTTCGCTCTATCCCGGGCGGATCGATCTCGGGCTCGGGCGGGCACCGGGCACCGACCAGTTCACCGCACGCGCGCTGCGCCGCGATCTCGCCACCAGCTCAGAGAATTTTCCACAGGACGTGCTGGAGTTGCAGGCGCTGCTCGGCGACGTGCAGCCGAACCAGGCCATCCGGGCCGTGCCGGGCATGGGGACGAAGGTGCCGCTGTGGATCCTGGGATCCAGCACCTTTGGCGCGCAGCTCGCAGGGATGCTCGGCCTGCCGTTCGCGTTCGCTTCACACTTCGCACCGCAAATGATGATGCCGGCGCTGCGGGAGTATCGGGCGCGGTTCGAACCCTCGACGCAGCTCGCCAAGCCCTATGCGATGATCGGCGTCAACGTGTTCGCCGCCGACAGCGACGCGGACGCGCGGCGCATGTTCTCCTCGCTGCAGCAGCAGTTCATCAATCTGCGCCGCGGCACGCCCGGACCGCTGCCGCCGCCGGTCGACGACATGGACGCGCTGTGGTCGCCAGCCGAGAAGGCGATGGTCGGCCAGTCGCTGTCGTGCTCGGCGGTCGGCTCGCCTGACATGGTCGAAGCGAAGCTGAAGGCGCTGATCGCCGAGACCGGCGCGGACGAATTGATGACCACGGGCCAGATCTACGACCATGCCGCGCGGCTGCGCTCGTTCGAGATCGCGGCCGGGGTAAGGGATCGGTTGGCGGGGTGAGCGGGTTCGATTGTTGCGACGGTGAAGCTGCGCTCGTGGCAGGCCGTGAGCGCCCTAATCCGGAAAGCCGAACAGCTTGGCCGGATTGTGCACCAGGATCTTCTCCAGCGTCGACTGGTCGGGCGCGTAGCGGTACATCAACTCCAGCAGATCGGCGTCGTTGGGCGGCTGCTTGACCGAGACCGGGTGCGGCCAGTCGCTCGCCCAGACGCAGCGGTCGACTGCTGCCTCGATATAGGCACGCGCGATCGGGATGACGTCGTCGTAGGGCGGCCCGAGCTTCGAGGTCTTCTCGCCGAGCGACAGCATCACCCAGAAATTGCCCTTGCCGAGCAGCTCCAGCATCTTGCGCAGGTTCGGATCGTTCCTGCCGGCTTCAGGATCGGGCCGCGCCATGTGGTCGATCAGCACGGGCACGTCGAGATTCTCGTATTTGGCGACGCTGGAGACGATGCCGTCCTTCTCGGGCTGGATCTTGACGTACCAGCCGAGCTCGCGGATGCGCGCAATCGCGCGGGCAAAATCGGCATCCGACAGCACAGCGCCGAGCTCCTGGCGGAAGCTGAAGCGCGCGCCGCGGACCCCAGCATCATGCAGCTTGGCGAGATACGAATCGTTCGCCTCGGCGAACACCAGCGCGTTGGCGCAGCCGCGATAGTTCGGGCCCATCGCGGCGAGACCGTCGAGCACGACGGCATGGTCGGCGCCATACGTCGTGGTCTGCACGATGATGCCGCGCTCGATGCCGAGCGTCTTGTGCACGCGCAGCGCCGCCTCCCAGGTCGCGGTCGGCATCCGATAGGCAGCACCGGGACGCTCCGGATATTTGTCGAGGGGGCCGAGCACGTGAAACTGGCTGTCGACGGATTTGGGCGGCGGCGCCTTGACCGGGCGGCGCGGGTTCGGGTCGAACGGAAGATAGGTCGGCATGCGCAAAACTCCCTCAGTCGATTACGGCGGTGAAGTCGCACTGCACCAGCGCGCCGCCGTCCATGTTGTCCATCGGCAGCGCGTGGCGCGCCGGGCGCGAATGCTCGTCCGGAAACATCTTGAGCCACTCGACATTCACAGGCCCGCGCTGCGTACGGTCCTTCAGCCACACCGTCATCTTGATGATGTCGTCGGTGGTGCCGCCGGCGGCCTCTACCGTCGCCTTCATATGCGCGAACATGTTGGCACATTGCGCCTCCAGGCTCTCGGGCATCGCACCAGTCGCATCGCGGCCGAGAATGACGCCCGACATCACGAGATTGCCGATGCGGCAGGCGTTCGGAATCGGGTTGGCATGCTTGAAGCCGCCGATATGGATGCTCTTGCGCCGCGTGTGACCGGTCATGATGCGCTCCCTTTCATGTGTTGATTCAGACGAACTGGCACGACATCGAGCCGAACGCGCCATAATCGGCATGAAACGTGTCGCCGCGGCGAATGTCGACCGGACGCGTGAACGATCCCGCCAGCACCACCTCGCCGGCGGCCAGATGCTCGTCATGCGGCGCGAGGCGGTTGGCGAGCCAGGCAATGCCGTTGGCGGGATGGTTGAGCACGCCGGCGGCAAGCCCGGTTTCCTCGACCTCGCCGTTGCGGAACAACAGCGCGCCTATCCAGCGCATGTCCGCGTCCATCGGACGGAAAGGCCGGCCGCCAAGCACCAGCGCGGCGTTCGCCGCGTTGTCCGAGATCGTGTCCATGACCTTTCGCGCCTTGCCCGTTTCGGGATCGACGCGGTGCATGCGCGTCTCCAGGATCTCCAGCGCCGGGGTGACGTAGTCGGTGGCGTTGAGCACGTCGAAGATGGTGCAATCGGGCCCGCGCAGCGGCGCCTTCAGCACGAAGGCGAGCTCGACCTCGATTCGCGGCGCCTGGAAGCGGTCGAACGGAATCGGCGTGGCGTCGGCATAGAACATGTCGGCGAACAGCACGCCGTAATCGGGTTCGGAAATGCCGACCGCGTTCTGCATCGCTTTCGAGGTCAGGCCGATCTTGTGGCCCTTGATGACCCGGCCGCGTCCGAGCTGGAGTCTGGTCCAGGCGCGCTGAACGGCATAGGCATCCTCGATGCTGAAATCGGGATGGTCTTTCGAAAACATCGTGATCAGCGTCTTGGTGCGTTCGGCTTCGTCGAGCCGCGTGGCAAGACGTTCGATCGTGGCAGTATCCAGCATGACCTATTGCTCCGCCGCGACGGTGTTGCGCAGCACGCCGATGCGGCTGGATTCGACCTCGACGACGTCACCGACTTTGAGCCAGCGCGGCGGGTCGAAGCGGGCGCCGGCGCCGGTCGGCGTGCCCGTCACGATCATGTCGCCGGGCTTGAGGGTTGCGAAGGTCGAGAGATAGGAGATCAGGAAATCGAACGGGAACATCAGCCGCTCGATGGTGTCCTGCTGCCGCACCTCGCCGTTGACGCGCGTGACGATGTCATGAGGCCCGCGCGGATCGAGCTCGTCCGCGGTGACGATCCACGGACCGATGCTGCCGGAGCGGTCGAAATTCTTGCCCTGCGTGACGTTGAACTTGCCGTGGCGGAGCCAGTCGCGGATCGTGCCCTCGTTGCACAGCGTCATGCCGAAGATGTGCGCCCAGGCCTTTTCGCGCGAAATGTGGCGGCCGCCCTGGCCGATCACGATGACGAGCTCGCCTTCATAGTCGAGCTGCTCGGAGACGTGAGGCTTCTCCAGCGGCTGGCCTGAGCCCGTCATCGAGGACATGCTGCGCACGAACAGACTGGGATATTTGGGCAGGTCAGAGCTGTCCTTATACTCCGCATTGCGCTCGGCGTAATTGACTCCGATGCACCAGAGCTTTTCCGGCGCCAGCACCGGCGGAAGCAGCACGAGCTCTTCCAGCGCGTAGTCCGGCTTTTGTCCGGCGACGGCTTCCTGCGCGTCGGCCAGCGCGTTGGCTGCGATCAGCGCCCTGACGTCGGAGAAGTCGCGGCCGATCCGCCGGGTCAGATCGACGACACCGCCTTCCATGACGGCACCGTAGCGCGGCTCTCCGTCCACGAGATAGCTTAGGAGTCGCATGGTCGTTCTCCAATGGTCTTGGGGCGCGCGCGGGGGCGGCGCGCTCAGTCTTTCGATTTGGGAGTCTGGAACACGCCGTGCAGCGTCACGATCTCGCCGAGCCGGGCGTAGCGCGGCCCGCCGATGCGCGCGATCGGATCGAGCGCGACGGTTTCGACCTTGCCGTCGTTCACGAGGCCGTCGCGGAGGTGGAACATCACGACTTCGCCCACGATGAGACGGCTGCGGGCGTCGCCGAATTCGAGGCACTGCCGAAAGCGGCACTCCATCGCAACGGGTGCAACGCTGAGCCGCGGCACCTTGATGCGCTCGCTCGGGAGCGTCTCAAGGCCGAGCTCCGCGACCTCGCTGATCTCGGGCGGATGCTCGACCGATGAGTCGTGCACCGCCTGCATCAGCGGGGTATCGGCGATGTGGATCACGTATTCCTCGGTATCGAGGATGTTATGCGCGGTGTCCTTGTAGTCCGCGCCCTTGCGGCCGACGCTGATCGCGAGCATCGGCGGCTTCTGCGAGACGAAGGTGAAGGCGCTGAACGGCGCGAGGTTGACCACGCCTGCGCGCGACAGGCTCGTCACCCAGGCGATCGGACGCGGCACCACGATGCCGGTCATCAGCCGGTAGATGCGCTCGGCGCCGAGCTCGCTGGGGTCGATCCGCATCGATCAATCCGCCTTGATGTTGGCCTTGCGCACGATCGGAATCCATTTGGCGTCCTCGCGCGCGAGATAGGCCTTGAATTCGTCGGGCGTCATCGCGACGGCTTCACCGCCGAGCTTCTCGAACTTGTCGACCACGGCGGGGTCCTTCAGGATCGCGGTCAGTGCCTCGTGCAGCTTGTCGATCACGGGCGCCGGCGTGCCTGCCGGTGCGAACAGGCCGGTGAAGGTCTGGCCGTCAAAATCCTTGTAACCAAGCTCGGCGAAGGTCGGCACGTCGGGCAGCGACTTCAGGCGGTGCGGGCTGGTGACGGCCAGCGCGCGGAACAGACCGGCCTTGATATGCTGCAGGCTGACCGTGAGCTGGTCGAACGCGAACTGCACCTGCCCGCCCAAGAGATCGTTGACGGCAGGCGCATTGCCGCGATAGTGCGCGGTGACCCATTGCAGGTCGAGGCTGGACTGCATCAGTTCGCTGAGCAAATGGTTGGTGGTGCCGGGACCGGGCGAGGCCATCGTCAGCTTGCCCGGCTCGCGCTTGGCGAGGCCGATGAATTCCTTGAAAGTCGTCGCCTGCACCGACGGATGCACCTCGAGCACCAGCGGCGTCATCGAGATCGTCGAGATCGGCAGGAAATCCTTCTTCCAATTATAGACGTCGCGCTTGTTGATCTCGGTCGCGAACAGCACCGGGCCGTTGGCGCCGACGAACAGCGTGTAGCCGTCGGGCGCGGACTTCGCGAAAGCCTCGCCCGCGATCATGCCGCCGGCGCCCGCCTTGTTCTCGATGATGAAGGGCTGGCCGAGCTTTTCCTGGAGCTTGTCCGCGATGATGCGCGCGGCGCTATCGACATTGCCGCCGGCCGGATAGGGCACGATCAGCTTGACGTTGCGCGCCGGCCATTGCTGGCCCGACGCCGGTCCCGTCAACATCGCCGCTGCGGCAGCTAGGGCAATCCAGATTAATCGCATGTTAACCTCCCGGCGGCGCTTCCAATTTTACGTCGATTTGCCTGACGTCGTACACGGCATGTCGATTCGGAGCGCAATCTCCAGATGGGCGCTTTACCTGTCGAGTGAATTGTGGCGTTCTCGTCCATATTATGGACAAGACGACTTCCGCGAAATCCACCCGCCGCATCACGGGACCGCGACAGGGCGCGCAGGCGATCCGGCGCGCGCTCGCGGTGCTGCGCATCCTTGCCGCAGGCCGCGAAGACGGCGTGCTGCTGGCCGAGGTGGTGCGGGCGACCGGCCTCACCCGCCCGACCGTGCACCGCATCGTCCACGTGCTGATCGAGGAAGGCATCGTCGAACGGCATGACCGGACCGGCCGCTACGCGGTCGGCAACCAGGTGCCGGAGCTCGCGCTCGCACGGCCTCGGCCGTCGCGGCTGCTGATCGCGGCAAATCCGTCGCTGCAACGTGCCTCGGCCGAGATCGGCGACACGCTGTTCCTGACGGTGCGGACCGGCAATGACACGCTGTGCGTCGATCGCCGGATTGGCGTCTATCCGATCCAGGTGCTGTCGATTGAGGTCGGCGCGCGCCGACCGCTCGGCGTCTCCAGCGCAGGCGTCGCCATCCTCGCCGCGATGCCGGTGCAGGACGCGCGAAAAATCGTCGCAGCCAACGAGAAGAGACTGGAGGCCTACCGGACCGATGTTGCGACGGTGCTGGGCCAGGTCACCGCCGCAAGACGGCTGGGATACGGCATGAGGGAAATTGGTCTCGTGCAGGGCACGAAGTCGATCTCGACCTGGATCGAGACCCCGGACGGCCGTCCCGCTGCCGCCATGACCGTCTCCGCCGTTCGCACCAGGCTCGGCCCACGACGCGAACAGGAGGTCGCGGAGATCCTGCTGCGGGAGGCGCGGATCATCGAGCAGGCGATCCGGGGTTAGACAACGCGTCAATGGGCTGACGCAGCGCGCCATTTTATGGCACAAGAGCCGCCTCCGCCGACCGAGCAACGAGGCCACGCATGCCCGCGCCAAAACCGCCCGCCTTCGAGACCCTGAGCCTGCATGCGGGCCAGCATCCGGATCCCGCGACCGGCGCCCGCGCCGTGCCGATCTACCAGACCACGTCCTACGTGTTCCAGGATTCCGATCACGCCGCCGCGCTGTTCAATCTCGAACGCGCCGGCCACATCTATACGCGCATCTCCAATCCGACCACCGGCGTGCTGGAAGAACGGCTTGCGGCGCTGGAAGGCGGCGTCGGCGCGATCTGCACCGCGAGCGGCATGGCGGCGCTGCATCTGGCCATCGCCACGCTTCTGAACGCCGGCGACCATATCGTGGCATCGAGCTCGCTCTATGGCGGCACCATCAATTTGCTGGCGCACACGCTGCCGCGCTTCGGCATCACCACAACGTTCGTCAAGCCGCGCGATCTCGACGCGTTCCGCGCGGCGATCAAGCCGAACACGAAGCTGATGATCGGCGAGACCATCGGCAATCCCGGGCTCGAGGTGCTGGACATTCCGAAAGTCGCTTCGATCGCGCATGACGCGAAGATTCCGCTGCTGATCGACAACACCTTTGCCACGCCCTATCTCAGCCGTCCGATCGAGCTCGGCGCCGACATCGTCATGCATTCGGCGACCAAATGGATCGGCGGCCACGGCATCGCGATCGGCGGCGCCATCGTCGACGGCGGTCGTTTCGACTGGCGCTCATCCGGAAAATTCGGCGTGCTGACCGAGCCCTATGGCGGCTATCACGGCATCGTCTTCGACGAGCAGTTCGGCACCGCCGCCTTCATCATGCGCGCGCGCACCGAAGGCCTGCGCGATTTCGGCGCTTGTCTATCGCCGACCAACGCCTTCCAGCTGTTGCAGGGCGTCGAGACGCTCGGCGTGCGCATGGACCGCCACATGCAGAACACGCACCTCGTGCTGGAAGCACTGAAAGCCAACAAGGCGGTCGATTGGGTGCTGCATCCCTCGCTGGAAGATCATGCGGACTACCAGCTCGCAAAACAATTACTGCCGCGCGGCGCCGGCTCGATCGTCTCCTTCGGCATCAAGGGGGGCCGGCCCGCGGGCCGCAAATTCATCGAATCGCTGCGCATGATCAGTCATCTCGCCAATGTCGGCGACGCCAAGACGCTGGTGATCCACCCCGCCTCGACCACGCACCAGCAGATGGACGCCGAGCAGCTCAAGGCCTCCGGCATCGGCGAAGAGCTGGTGCGACTCTCGGTCGGCATCGAGACCGGAAGCGACATCATCGACGATCTCGCGCAGGCGCTGCGCATCTCGCAAAAGGTCTGACACCATGAAGCTCTCCGTCAACGGCGCCGAGGTGCTGGTCGCAACCGGCGGCCGCGACTTCGACAAGTCCCTGCCCGCCGTCGTCTTCCTCCACGGCGCCGGTTTCGACCGTTCGACCTGGGCACTGCACACCCGCTGGTTCGCCCATCACGGCTTTGGCGTGCTGGCGCCGGATCTGCCCGGCCACGGCCGCTCGCCCGGACCTTCGCTCGGCAGCATCGCCGAAATGGCCGACTGGACGGCGGCCCTGCTCGATGCGGCCGAAGCGACGAAAGCGCATCTGATCGGCCATTCCATGGGATCGCTGATCTCGCTGGAGACGGCCGCACGTCACCCCGACAAGGTTTCCGCGCTCAGCCTGATCGGCACGGCCGCGACCATGACGGTCGGCCCGGATCTGCTGAAAGCGGCCGAAGCCAATTCGCAGGATGCAAACGACATGGTCTCGATCTGGGGACTCGGCTTCAACGCTGAGTTCGGCGGCAGCCTCGCACCGGGCCTGTGGATGCATGGCGGCGCCCAGGCCGTATTGAAACACTGCGAGCCGGGCGTGCTGTTCAGGGATTTGTCGGCCTGCAATGCTTACGCCAATGCGCTGCAAGCAGCCGCAAGCGTGAAGGTGCCCACCACACTCATCCTCGGCGAACGGGACATGATGACGCCGGTGAAGGCCGGCAAGGCACTTGCCGCCGCGATCCCGCATGCGAAGACCGTCGTGGTGCCGGGCGCCGGCCACATGATCATGGCCGAACGCCCCGATGAACTGCTCGCTGCGCTACGGAACTGACAGGATCAATCGTCCATCTTGCGCGTTGCGGTCAGACATTCCCGTGAATTCCAGAGGGAACTGGACCCATGCCAAGACAGGAAGTCATTCGCAAAGCCAGGCAAGACAAGCGTGCCGGAAAATCGGCAAGCACGCAGGCCGGCGAATTCGTCAAGGACCAGATCGACAAGATCCGCAAGGGCAGGCATGGCGCGCGCTCGACGAAGCAGGCCATCGCCATCGGTCTCTCCGAAGCGCGCCGCGCCGGCGTCGATCTGCCGCCGCCGCGCAAGGGACGCGTCAAGAAGGCGACGCGCCGCAGCGCCAAATATGCCTATGACGTCGGTCAGGGCAAGCGCACCCCGAAGCGCCGGCCGCGCGTGTCGCAAGCCGTCGAAAAGGTTTTGAAGAAGGAGCCGCGCTCGACCGCATCGCGCAGCGCACTGTCGAAGCAGGGCAAGCGCGCCGCGAGCCGGCGAACGGCCGCGTCGCGTTCAGCCGCCGCGCGCAAGGCGAGCCGCACCAAGGGCGCCAAGGCCCGCTCCACCGCCGCAAAGAAGGCGGCACGCACCAGGGCGCGCCGCCGGAGCTGATCAGTTCGCGCGCCGGCCCCGCTCGGAGAATACCGCACGGGCGGCGCGCTCCGCCTCGCGCGCCGAGCGGAACTGGCGGCCTTCGAGGCTGTCGAACAGACGCTCGGAGGAGAAGAAGCGGAAGCCGCGCGTATCCCTCGTGACGATGCCGGCGGCGCGGTCGTGGATCTCGATGATGTAGGCATTCGATTGAGTTCGGGACATGACTGCTCGTCCGCCGGGTCTCGGCGTTCCTGTCTTTGGATTTGCTTCTTGGGATTTGCTGGGTGAGGTGCTGCTAGGAGGCGGCGGTCAGCAACAACAACATGCGCCGGTGGCCGCCGAGAAACAGCGGCGCGTCATGCACGCATGCATGTCATTGTTACTGCGCTGGTGATCGGTTCTCATATCGCGGCTTCGGCTCGAAGGAGCAGTGTCGATGCGTCGAATATCGAGCGTTCAGCGCGAACGGTCAATGAAATGGCTATCCATAATTGCGATGAGCGCACAGGGGCGCGTCTCCGGGTGCGAGCGCCGACAAACGAATTCATCTCGCGATGAGTTCTTCCTTCTCCCCTTGCGGGAGAAGGTGGCGCGAAGCGCCGGATGAGGGGTTTGCCTCCGCGAATCCTCAAGAGAGTCGCACGCGGAGAGAGACCCTCACCCGTCTCGCCGCTACGCGGCGAGCCACCCTCTCCCGCAAGGGGAGAGGGGAAGAACGAACTCACCACATCGTCGCGGCCGCACGCTCCGGCCAGGCGCGATCATACTCCGCGCCGCCGACCTTGTTCTCGCTCATCTCGGCGAGGATCTGGCCGGGCGTCGGCAGCGTCTTGGGGTCGATGCGCTTGTCGGGATTCCAGAGATCGGAGCGGACGATGGCGCGGGCGCACTGGAAGTAAATTTCGTCGACCGTCATCACCATGACGCTGCGCGGCGCCTTGCCGTCGACCTTGAACGAGGCCAGCAATTCGGAATTGATGGACAGATGCGCCCGGCCATTGGCCCGAACCGCATTTCCGGAGCCGGGGATCAGGAACATCAGCGATACCCTGGGATCGCGCACGATGTTGCGCAAGGAATCGACCCGGTTGTTGCCGCGGCGATCCGGCAGCATCAGCGTCTTCGGGTCATGAATGCGGACGAAGCCGGAGAGATCGCCGCGCGGCGAGCAGTCGATCCCCTCGGGTCCGATGGTAGCGAGCGCGGCGAACGGGGCCTTTTCGATGAAGACGCGATAGAGTGGGGTGACGTGGTCGGCGACTTTCACGGTCGAGGCGTCGTTGGTGACGCCGTAGATGGCCTCCAGCTGCTCGACCGTTTCGATCACCGACATTCCAGTCTCCTTGTTGTGCCGGCTATTCGTGCCAGCCTTGATTCCTGATCACGCGCAGAAGCTGGCGGCCATGATACTCCGCGCTGTGCGCGTTGAGAATGGTGACATCGGCCTGGGCCGATGCGTCGTCGACGCTGCGCGTCAACCGTTCGGCGATATTGCCGTCGCTGTCCCGGGCGCGAGCAGCAAGCCGCTGCGCCAGCACATCCGGCGGCGCGGTGACCGCGACCACCACGATGTTTGCATAGGCCTGGCGCAGCGCGCCGATCACCGTGCGCGAAACATTGGCCACGACGGCGCGTCCGGCACGAATATCGTCGTTGAGGTCGCGGGGCAGCGCGTAGCAATGCCCATGCGCCTCCCAATGCACGGCGAATTCGCCATGCTCGCGCGCGCGACGGAATTCGTCAGGGCTCACCGCAATATTGTCTTCGTCGGCCGAGGATTCCCGCGTCACGACACGGCGCGGGAAGACGATGTCGTGATCCTCGATGCAGGCTGCCCGCGCCAGCCGCAGCAGCGTGTCCTTGCCGGCACCGCTGGGACCGACCACGAGCACGAGCCGCCCGGGCCCGATCGCACCCGTTGTCTTTCCCGCCACGGTGACGGCCTCGCTCATGCGACACGGCTTCCTTCGCGCCAGACGCTGCGGACCGCGGGGACGCGGCCCGCGACATGCACGCGGATCAGATCGGCACGCTTGCCGATCGCGATCTCGCCGCGGTCGGACAGGCCGACTGCCTCCGCGGGCGCCTTCGTCACGGTGCGGATCGCCGCCGGAAGAGTGATGGCGGGCACGTGCTCGGGCAAGTGCAGCGCGGCCATCAGAAGGCTCGAGGGGATGTAGTCCGACGACAGAATGTCGAGCAGGCCCTCGCGGGCGAGATCGACCGCGGCGATATTGCCGGAATGCGAGCCGCCGCGCACGACGTTCGGCGCGCCCATCAGGATGTCGATGCCGGCCTCGTGCAGGCCGCGCGCGGCCTCCAGCGTGGTCGGAAATTCCGCCACCGAAACGCCATCGCGCACGGCGTCCACGACGTTCTCCTCAGTGGTGTCGTCATGGCTCGCCAGCGGGATCTTGTACTTGTGGGCCAGCGCCACGATCTCGCGCATGTTGGTCGCGGCATAGGCCTTCTGATATTCGAAGCGCTTCGCGAACAGCTCGTCGAGCTCGGCGTCGGTCTTGCCGCCGCCCTTGCCGCGATAATAGTCGCGCAGCTTGCCTTCGTCCCGGAACTGGCGCTGGCCGGGGGTGTGGTCCATCAGCGACATCAGCCGCACGTCGGGACGGTCGATCAGCTCCCTGGCCTCCTCGACCACGCTCGGCATCGGGATTTCGCAGCGCAGATGCAGGAAGTGATCGGCGCGGAGCAGGTCAGCATCGCGAGCGGTCGTGATTGCGGCGGCAAGCGTGCCGGCGCGGCCGTCGACTTCCTCGGCGCCATCCTCGCGCCAGACCCGGAGCGAGTCGAACACCGTCGTGATGCCTGATGTCGCGAGCTGGCCGTCATAGGAGACGACGGCGGCGACTGGATTCCAGAACACTTTTGGTCGCGGCACGTAATGCGCCTCGAGGTGATCGGTGTGGAGCTCGATCAAGCCGGGCATGATCAGATCGCCGCCGGCATCCTCTGCCCCCGCGGGCGCCCTGCCCTCGCCGATCTCGGCAATGCGTCCATCGGCGAGGGCAAGCCAGCCCTGCTCGATCACCCGTTCCGCCAGCACGATCCTGGCGTTGGCGATCACGATGTCCTTCTTGGCGTTCATGTCCATTTCCTTCAGGCCGCGGCGGCGAAGCTGGTGACGTCGACGGTGCGGTCGGCAATCTGATGACGGATTTCGTCGTCATGGACAATGGCGACCACGGCGACGCCCTGGCGCTTCTTTTCGGCTACCAGCCCAACCACGACGGCGCGGTTGGCGGCGTCGAGCGACGCGGTCGGCTCGTCGAGCAGCAGGATCGGCAGATCCGAGATGAAGCCGCGCGCGATGTTGACGCGCTGCTGCTCGCCGCCGGAAAAGGTCGCGGGCGGAAGCTGCCAGAGCCGCTCGGGGATGTTGAGGCGATGCAACAGTTCGCCAGCACGGGCTTGCGCCTCCGCGCGCGCCAGGCCGTTGACGATCAGCGGCTCGGCGACCACGTCGAGGGTCGCGACGCGCGGCACCGCGCGCAAGAACTGGCTGACATAGCCAATGGTCGCGCGGCGGATGTTGAGAACCTGCCGCGGCTCGGCGGTGGCGAGATCGACCAGCGCGCCGCGATGGTGGATGCCGATCCGGCCGGAATCGCAACGATAATTGCCGAAGATCATCTTCAGGATCGACGATTTTCCGGCGCCTGATGGCCCCGACAGCACGACGCATTCGCCGGGATTGACGTGAAAGGTCACGCCGCGCACCACGGGCAGCTCGATGCCACCTTGCAGGTGCATCGTGAAGGTCTTGTTGGCGTCGGCAATGTCGATCATGGCGGTCATTGGAGAACTCTTCTTGCAAGGCTCATTACGTTGGAAGGCTCATGGCGGCAGGATCGAGGAGACGAGCAGCTGGGTATAGGGCTCGCGGGGGTCGTCGAGCACCTGATCGGTGAGGCCGGTCTCGATGACTCGGCCGCCCTTCATGACCATGACCCGATGCGACAGCAGGCGCGCGACCGCGAGATCATGGGTGACGATGATGACCGCGAGATGCAGCTCCGCGACCAGGCTGCGCACGAGGTCGAGCAGACGGGCTTGCACGGAAACATCGAGGCCGCCGGTCGGCTCGTCCATGAACACCAGCCGCGGCTCGGTGACGAGGTTGCGGGCGATCTGGAGCCGCTGGCGCATGCCGCCGGAATAGGTCCGCGGCGCATCGTCGATGCGCGCGATGTCGATCTCGACGCGAGTCAGCCAGTCCGACGCGGTATCGCGGATGCGGCCGTAGTGATTCCACCCCACCGCCATCAGCCGCTCGCCGACATTGGCGCCGGCCGAGACGGCCATGCGCAGCCCCTGCGCGGGATCCTGATGAACGAAGCCCCAATCGGTACGAAACAGGAAGCGCCGCTCGGCCTCGCCCAGCGTGGCGAGATCGCGGGTGACGCCATCGCGCATCCGGTAGGACACCTCACCGTCGCTTGCCGCGAGCTGACCCGACAGCAGCTGCAGCAGCGTCGATTTGCCCGAGCCGGATTCGCCGACGATCGCCAGCACCTCGCCGGGGTAGAGCGCAAAGGACACGTCGCGGCACGCCGCGATCCGGCCATAGGACTTGCTGAGGGATTTTGCGACCAGCAGCGGCTCGTCGTTCTCGAGCATGTCTTGATCAGCCATTCGATGCCTCCTGCGCCTTGTCCTTGTACGGCGCGGCGCTGAGGCTGCCGTGATGGCCGGCGGCCTGACGTCCCTCGCAATAATCGGTGTCGGAGCAGACGAACATGCGCCCGCCCTTGTCGTCGGTCACGATCTCGTCGAGGTAGGAATTTTCAGCGGCGCACAACGCGCACGGCGCGTTGAAGCGGTACGGCTCGAAGGGATGGTCCTCGAAGTCGAGCGACACAACTTGCGTATAGGGCGGGATCGCGTAGATGCGCTTCTCGCGGCCGGCGCCGAACAGTTGCAGCGCGGGGCAATTGTCCATCTTGGGATTGTCGAATTTGGGCGTCGGCGACGGGTCCATCACGTAGCGCGCATTGACCTTCACCGGATAGGCGTAAGCCGTCGCGATGTGGCCGAAGCGGGCGATGTCCTCGTAGAGCTTCACATGCATCAGGCCGTATTCGGCGAGCGCGTGCATGCGCCGCGTCTCCGTCTCGCGCGGCTCGAGGAAGCGCAGCGGCTCCGGAATCGGCACCTGGTAGACCAGCACCTGATTTGCGTGTAGCGACGTCTCCGGGATGCGGTGGCGGGTCTGGATCACGGTCGCATCGATCGTCGCCGTCGTCGTGGCGACGCCGGCGGTCTTGGCAAAGAACTTCCTGATCGAGATCGCATTGGTGGTGTCGTCGGAGCCCTGGTCGATCACCTTCAGCACGTCCTCGGGCCCGAGGATCGCGGCCGTCACCTGCACGCCGCCGGTGCCCCAGCCATAGGGCATCGGCATTTCACGGCTGGCGAACGGCACCTGATAGCCGGGGATCGCGATCGCCTTGAGGATCGCGCGGCGGATCATCCGCTTGGTCTGTTCGTCGAGATAAGCGAAATTGTAGGCGGGCGCGTTCATTCCGCGGCCTCCTTCATGGCATCGGGCGCATTGGCCTCAGTGAATTCCTTCCGCAGCTTGCGCAACAGGCCGAGCTCAGACTGGAAGTCGACATAATGCGGTAGCTTCAGATGCTCGACGAAGCCGGTAGCCTGGACGTTGTCCGAATGCGACATCACGAATTCTTCGTCTTGCGCGGGGGCGAGTGCCTCTTCGCCGAGCTCGCGCGCACGCAACGCGCGGTCGACCAGCGCCATCGACATCGTCTTGCGCTCGCTCTGGCCGAAGGCGAGGCCATAGCCGCGGGTGAAGCACGGCGCCTCCGTCGCGGAGCCCTTGAACTGATTGACCATCTGACACTCGGTGAGCTCGATCGAGCCGAGCGGCACGGCGAAGCCGACGTCTTCCGCGGAGAATTCAACCTCGACCTCACCGAAGCGAATCTCGCCGGCGACGGGATGGTTGCGGCCGTAGCCGCGCTGGGTGGAATAGCCCATCGCCAGCAGAAAACCTTCGTCGCCACGCGCGAGATTTTGCAGGCGCAGGTCACGATCGGCGGGAAAATTGAGCGGCTCGCGAGTGAGATCGCCGACGCTGGCGCCGTCCTCAGCCTGAGGCGAGGATTCGATCAGCCCGTCGCGGCCGAGGATGTCGGTCACCCGCGGGGTTGGCGCAGACGATGCTTCGGCCGTCGCCGGTGTCTCCGGCACAAAGCCCTCGGCGAGCGAGGGATCGAGCAGGCGGTGGGTATAGTCGAAGGTCGGGCCGAGGATCTGGCCGCCGGGAATGTCCTTGAAGGTCGAGGACACCCGCCGCCGTATCCGCATCGCGCCGGTCTCGACCGGCTCGCTGGCGCCGAAGCGGGGCAGCGTCGCGCGGAAGGCGCGGACCAGGAAGATCGCCTCGATCAGATCGCCGCGCGCCTGCTTGATGGCGAGCGCCGCGAGCTCGCGGTCATAGAGCGAGCCTTCGCTCATGACGCGGTCCACGGCGAGACCAAGCTGCTCGGAGATCTGGTCGAGCGAGATTTCCGGAACGCTTTGGTCGCCACGCCGCGCACTGGCGAGCAGGCGATGGGCGTTCTCGATGGCGCGTTCGCCGCCTTTGACTGCGACATACATGCTTAGCTTCCCCTGCTCACGATACGCGTGGTGCGCGGGATCGCAACCATGGCGTCATCGGCGACCAGCACCACATCGATACCGCGCGGAAACAGCGCCTCGTTAATACGAAGTCGCTCGAACACGTCGAACGGCTTGATCGACGCCTGGAGCGTGGCGACGCCGTCGATGCCGGGCCCGCGCAGCTCGAAGCTGCGTCCCGAATCGAGACTCTCGACCTGCAGGATCAACGTGGTCGACCGATCCGGATATTCGCTGGTGCCGAGCGCGAAGCGCTCCAGCGAAGGCAGCGCCCCGCCGTCGCTGATCAGCGCGAAGCTGGCGATGGAAGAATCCTGCACCACCGGCGCACCAGTATGGAATTTCAGCCATTTCACGACGTCGGAAGTCTCATGCATGCGCGCATCGAGCCAGAGCGGCGTGTCGTGATCGAACAGCGTCAGCGCGATCGCGGCCGTCCCGCGCATCATCACACGAGGCGCTCCTGATGTCGGCACGATGCGCTGCACCGATCCCGGCCGCGCCATCGCGTCCATGACCGAGCGAAAGGTCGATTGCGCCGACAAGACCTTATCGGCGAACCCCGGCGGCAGTTCCGCAATCGTGGTCATGATCTCACCCCTCACCGCGCACCATGGTGTAGAAATCAACCTTCGTCGCGGCGGTCTGGGCCGCCACCTGCTTGCGCCTGACCATCAGCTGCTCACGCAACGGCGCGATAATGTCCCGCTCCACCGCGGCGCCGAAATCGCTGGACTGCACCAGGGCATCGCACAGCGCGATCAGCCGCGCCTTCTCGCCGTCGCGACCGAGCGTGTAGCCGAAACCGACCTCGCCGCTCGCAAGCCGCACCGCGGCGCGCGACACCGTGGCTTCACCGAGGTTGAACGGCGCACCATCGCCGCCGACCCGGCCGCGCAGCATGACGAGGCCGTTTTCCGGCGCGCGCAGATCCTGATGCGCCGGCAAAGCGAGAGCTTGGAGGCGAGCGGCGATCTCGTCCGCCTCCGCGTGCGCCAGCACGGCCATTGCGGCCTTGCGCTGGGCTTGCTGATTATTGTGCTGGGTCACCGCATCCACCGACTTCTCTGCAGAACTTGCCGAATCCAAGTTGTCTATGATACTAGACAACTTGATAGCGGAGCGCCATGACTGTTTCGTGACAAAGGCGCGATTTCTGGAGTAGCTTCCCGGCCACATGAGCATGCAGGACACAGCCTCCTCCGGCGTCGCGTTGTGGCGTCTCGTTGCCGACGGCATCGAGCGCGGCATCGCCGACGGCCGCTTTGCGGCGGGCGACAAGCTGCCGGGCGAGGTGGAGATCGCCGAAACCTATCGCGTCAACCGCCACACCGTGCGACGCGCGCTGGCCGCGCTTGCCGAGCGCGGCATCGTGCGGGCAGAACGCGGCAGCGGAACCTATGTCGAGGCGCAGAAGCTCGCTTATCCACTGCGCTCGCGGACCCGTTTCTCCGAGATCGTCGGCGCGGACGGCCGCGAACCGCATGGCCGGCTGATCGAGGCGTCCGCTGACGTTGCGACCCGCGAACTCGCGCGGGAGCTTGGCCTCAAGACCGGCGCACCGCTGGTCCGGATCGAGGCGATGCGCCTCGCCGACCGCACGCCGATCTGTGTCTCCACGACGTGGCTGTCGGCGCAGCTATTCCCGGCTGCGGGCGACGTGTTTGCCGCGACCCGCTCGATGACGAAATTGCTCGAGCATTACGGCGTCCGGGACTATCGCCGCGGCGCGACCCGGATCACCGCCGGTATCGTCGACGCAACCGACGCCGCACGGCTCGATCTGGCGCTGGGACGGCCGATCCTGGTGGTCGACGCCACCGATCACGATCTCGACGGCAAGCCGCTGGTGACCAAGCATTCGCGCTTTGCCGCGGAGCGGGTGGAATTTCTGGTGGAGAACGGGTGAACTGGCTGCCCTCTGCCCCTCTCCCCTTGCGGGAGAGGGTGGCTCGCCGCGCTAGCGGCGAGACGGGTGAGGGGTTGCCTCCGCGCACTGATCTGAATTGAGGATGCAGACCCCTCATCCGGCGCTTCGCGCCACCTTCTCCCACAAGGGGAGAAGGAAGAAGGTTACGCCACCGCCCGCCGCCCGATAATCGCAAAACGCAATTTGCCCGAAACGAAATCGATCGCAGCGACTGCGACCAGGATCATCAGGATCAGGAACGACACCTTCTGCCATTCCAGCACGCGGATCTGCTCAGCGAGCTGGAGGCCGATGCCGCCGGCGCCGACGATGCCGATGATGGTGGCCGAGCGCGTATTCGACTCGATGAAATAGAGCACCTGCCCGGCAATCACGGGCAGGACCTGCGGCAGCAGGCCGAAGCGAATCTCGTGCAGCGCGCTGCCGCCGGAGGCGCGGATGCCCTCGACCTGCTTCTGATCGGCGCCCTCGATCGCCTCCGAGAACAGTTTTCCGAAGGCGCCGAAATCCGACACGGCGATGGCGAGCACGCCGGCAAACGGGCCGAGCCCGACCACGTTGATCCACACCAGCGCCCAGATCAACGTGTCGACGCCGCGAATCAAATCCAGGAAACGTCGGACCGGAAAGCGCAGCAGCTTTGATGGCACGACATTACGCGCCGCAAGAAGACTGACCGGCAGTGCGAACAGCGCGGCGAGCGTTGTGCCGAGCAGCGCGATCGACAGCGTCTCGCCCAGCGCCTTCAGATAGACCGGCAGCGACGAGCCGGGATCCGGCGGGATCATCATCAGGCTGATCCAGCCGAGCTGGTTGAGGCCCGCGACGAACCGCGACGGCGAGAAGTCGAGATCGACGAGGCCGTAAATCAGAACCGCGAGCGCCGCGACGATCATCGCCGGCATCGGGAGCCGCGCCGAAGCCGGCCGGTCGAACACATCAGGGTAGCGCGCGCGAAGCGCTGATGTGTCAATGTCCTGCGGCCCCGTCACGTCCGCGCCTCCTTGCCGAACAGGCGGCCGCGCAGCCAGCCGGTGCTGATGTCGATAATGAAAACCGTGACGATGATGGTGAGCAGGATGGCGCTGACGTCCGAGTAGTAGAACTTGCGGATGGCGACGACGAGCTCCTGGCCGATGCCGCCGGCACCGACGAAGCCCATCACGGAGGCCTCGCGGACGTTGATCTCGAAACGCAGCAGCGCGTAGCTGGCATAGCCCGCCGTGACCTGCGGCAGGATGGCGAAGCGCATGCAGGACAGCCAGCTCGCGCCGGTCGAGCGGACGCCTTCGACCGGTTTCATGTCGGCGTTCTCGACGATCTCCGAGAACAGCTTTCCAAGCGCGCCGGTGGAGTGAATCGCGATCGCCAGCACGCCCGCCATCGGCCCCAGCCCGAAGGCGATCACGAACATCAGGGCAAACACGATGCCGGGGACCGTGCGGGCGAATTCGAGCAGGCGCCGCACGACGAAGCGCAACCACGGCGCGGGCGAGGTGTTTTCAGCCGCAAAGAAGTTCAGGCAAAACGCAAAAGTCGCGCCGATCAGCGTGCCGACATAGGAGATCAGCAAAGTCTCGCCCAGCATCCTCAGCCATTTGCGCCAGCCCCACAGCCACTCGCCGACATCGGTCCAGACCCGCTGGCCGGTGTCGAGTGTGAGGATGCGGTCGAAATAGCTGATGAAGTTGCCAAAGTGGGCGAACAGCGTGCGCAGATTCACTTCAGCGCCGATCGCGGCCAGACACAGTGCTGCGGCGAAGATCACGGCTCCAGACAGGATTCGGAGCCGCTTGCGCGCCACCGCCTGGCGATAGGCGGCGTTGAGCACGGCGAGCTGTTGCTCGGGGAGGATCGAAACCGCGACGGTCATCTTGGCCAGGAAAATGGTCAATCAAAGAGAAAGAGCCGGGTCCATCGACCCGGCTCCAGTGGCATCGTCCCGAAACTCAGGACGCCTTCTTCTTACGCAGCGCATCGACGAACTTGATCAGCTCGATCGTGCCATCCCAATCCTTGGTGGTCGCGGGATGAAAACCCTTCTTCTGGCCGTCCTGGAGGCGATCGAACGCAGCCTTGTCCTTGGCCGGCGCGTCGAAGAACGCCTTGGCGATGGCGGCCTTGGCCTCTTCCGGCAGCTCAGAATTGTAGGCATAGGGGCCGTTGATGATCGGCGCCGACTTGTGGATGATGCGGAAATCATCCTTCTTCATCGCCGAGCCATCGGCATTCTTCAGCATGCCCTTGGTCAGCATCTGCGCTAATGTCGAGTCGTTGTCGCTGGTCCACTGGTTGGCCGCGACGTCGACCGTGCCCTGCGCCAGCGCCAGGATCGCGTTCTCGTGGCTTCCGGTGAAGACGACCTTGCTGAAATAGGTGTCGGCGTCCGCGATGCCCATCTTGTCGAGCTCGAAGCGCGGCACGTTGTTGCCGGAGGTCGAGTTCGGGTCGACCAGGCCGAGGTTCTTGCCCTTGAGCTGGTCGATGCTCTTGTAGGCGCTGCTCGCCTTGACGAAGAACACCGAGTAATAACCGGTGGAGCCGTCGGAGTTGATGTCGTTGGCGAAGGCGTCGGTCTTGACGCCGGTCAGGCGGGCGCGGGCGAACGAGGCCGAGCCGTAGCTCGCGATGTGAATGTTGCCGGCACGCTGGCCTTCGATTACGGCAGCGTAGTCGTTGGCGATGCGCAGCGTAACTTTCACGCCCAATTCCCTGGAGAGATAGCTCATGAACGGCGCCCAGCGCTCGGTCACGCCCGAGGCGTTTTCCGCCGGAATGACCGCGAAGGTCAGCTCGGGATATTTGGCTTTCCAGTCTTCGGCGGAGGCCGAAGTCGTCAACGCGAGCGCGGCGGCGCCGGCGAGAATCAATCTGCGAGTAATCATGATAGCCTCTTCATTGGTTGAGGTTCGGTTGACGCAAAATTGGTAAGTCCTGATGCGGCGCAGCTCAGGCGGCGGCCGCCGTTCCAAGCGCCGGAATGCCCTGTCGCACCGGTGCAGGCGTGCCGCCCATGACTTCGGCGGCTTCGAGATCGTAGAGCTCGCGCGCCACGTGGTCGGTCAACTCGGCCGGCGCGCCGTCGAACACCACGCGGCCCTGCGCCATGCCAATCAGGCGGTCGCAATAGCTGCGCGCCAGGTCGAGCGAATGCAGATTGCAGAGCACCGTGATGCCGAAGTGCTTGTTGATGCGCAGCAGCGCATCCATGACGATCTTGGTGTTGCGCGGATCGAGCGAGGCGATCGGCTCGTCGGCGAGGATGATGTCGGGCTGCTGCACCAGCGCGCGGGCAATCGCGACGCGCTGCTGCTGGCCGCCGGAGAGCTGATCGGCGCGCTGGGCCGCGAGCGGGGCAATGTCGAACTGTTCGAGCGCGGACATCGCCAGCGCCCTGTCCTGCTCGGGCCAGGTCTGCGACAGCGAGCGCCAGGCCGGCATCGTCGCAAGCCGTCCCATCAGGACGTTGGTGAGCACATCGAGCCGGCCCACCAGATTGAACTGCTGAAAGATCATCGCCGAGCGCGCCCGCCACTGCCGCAGCTCCTTGCCGCGCAGCGCCGTGACGTCGAGGCCGTCGAACAGGATGCGGCCCTGTGCAGGGGTCGCGAGACGGTTGATGGTCCGCAGCAGGGTCGACTTGCCGGCGCCGGAGCGTCCGATCACGCCGACGAAGCCGCCGGGAGAGACTTGAAACGAGGCGTCGTCCACCGCGGCTTTCACGCCGAAGCGACACGTCAGACCTTCAACCACCAGCATGCAGGGCTCCAGAGTAGCTGGGACCCACCGCTAACGCCGGCGCTTGACACTTGTGTGACACGGACGTTGCGGTGCGGCGATCCTACACACCTCATCTCCTGTTCATCCCCTGTCATGGCGTCGTCATGACATTGTCATCAAGCCGCTCGAAGAGAAACGCCCGCCCTCTCGTTCGGATTCAACATGGCCGCCAAAGCTCTTTCGGTCCAGCCGACTGTCGATCCCTCCGCGAAGCTGCACGACGCCAGGCTTGGGGCCTACACCGAGGTCGGCGCGCGCACGATGCTGCACGAAGTGACGATGGGCGATTACTCCTATGTCGTGAACGACGCCCAGATCACCTACACCACCATCGGAAAATTCTGCTCGATCGCGGCGATGACGCGGATCAATCCGGGCAATCACCCGATGCACCGCGCCACGCAGGCGCATTTCACCTATCGTTCGAGCGCCTATTTCGAAGGCGAGAGCGACGACACCGAGTTCTTCGACTGGCGGCGCCAGCATCACGTCCATATCGGCCATGACGTCTGGATCGGCCATGGCGCGATCGTGCTGCCGGGCCGCAACGTCGGCACCGGCGCGGTGATCGCGGCCGGCGCCATCGTCACCAAGGACGTGCCGGCCTACACCATCGTTGCCGGCAATCCGGCGCGCATCGTTCGCCGGCGGTTCTCGGAAGAGGTTGCGGGGCGGCTTGCGAGGCTCGCTTGGTGGGACTGGGATCACGACAAGTTGCGTGAAGCCCTGCCCAATTTCCGCAAGCTCGGGATTGAGGATTTCCTCACGGCATACGAAGCAGGGGCACCCTCTTCTGCCAGCAAACGAAGCGCGGTCGCGTGACAGACATATTCCTCGAGGGCGGGCGGGCCCTGATCGGCTCCGAGTTCGCCGAAACGTCGCTTCTCGTGTCCGGAACGGACATCGCAGAGATCAATGCCTCGCGCAGCCGGGCGCGGCTGGCGATCAAGGCGCGCGATCTGCTGGTCCTGCCGGGCATCGTCGATCTGCATGGCGATGCCTTCGAGCGACAGATGATGCCGCGCGCCGGGGTCGATTTCCCGATCGACGTCGCGCTCGCCGACAGCGACCGCCAGGCGATCAGCAACGGCATCACCACGGTTTTTCACGCCACGACCTGTTCGTGGGAGCCGGGCCTGCGCAGCGCCGGCAATGCGCGCAGCCTGATGGAGGCGATCGAACGGCAGCGCCCGCAATTCGCCGCCGACACCCGCTTTCACCTGCGCCACGAGACCTACAATCTCGACGCCGAAACCGAGATCAGCCAATGGCTCACTGAGGGCCGCGTCGACCTGTTCGCCTTCAACGACCACATGGACGGCACGGTTGGGGACATGGCCAAGCCGCGCAAGCGCAATCGCATGGTGGAGCGCACCGGCCTGTCGAGCGAGGAATTCGACCGGCTGGTCGGACACATAATGTCCCGCGCCGCGGATGTGCCGGCTTCCGTGTCACGGCTGGCCGCGACGGCCCGCGCCGCCGACGTGCGGATGCTCTCGCACGATGATGCGACGCCGGCGATGCGCGAAGGCTTTCGCGCCATGGGCGTGGCGATTGCGGAGTTTCCGATCAACGAGGAGACAGCGCGGGCGGCAGCAAGCCACGGTGACGCCATCGTCTACGGCGCGCCGAACGTCGTGCGCGGAGGCAGCCACACGGGCTGGACCAGGGCATCCGACATGATCGCCAAAGGGCTCTGCTCGGTTCTGGCCTCGGACTACAACTATCCCGCGCAGCTGCTCGCTGCGTTCCGGCTCGCCGCCGATGGCGTGCTGCCGCTGACCGAGGCCTGGAATCTGGTCTCCGCCGCGCCCGCGCGCGCGACCGGTCTTGCAGATCGCGGCGTGCTCGCGGAAGGCCGGCGCGCGGACATTCTGCTGGTCGACGACAGCATGCCGCTGCGGCCGCGGCTGATCGCCGTGATATCAGGCGGCAAGCTCGTGCATCTCACCGAGGCGACGCGGTTGCTTGGCATGCCAGCTACCCCGCGCCAAGCTGTCGCCGCGGCATAAACCCGCTATGCTCGGACGATGACGAGTTTCCCCCGCTACGCGATCTATTTTGCCGCAGGCAGCGACAGCGCGCTCACCCGCTTCGGCGCGGAGTTGCTCGGCTACGATGCCTATACCGGCAACGAGCTGCCGTTTCCCGCCGACGCATCGCGTCTCGCGCCGGACTGGCGTGATGTTACCGCCGATCCCCGCAAATACGGCTTTCACGCCACGCTGAAGGCGCCGATGGCGCTGGCGTCCGACAGGCGCGAGGTCGAGCTTGTTGCGGCCTGCGCGACATTCGCCGGCAGGGCACGCGCAATTCCGGTGATCCGCCCGGTCGTCGATTCCATCAGCGGCTTCATCGCCGTCATTCCCGGGGAGCCGGTCGGCGAACTCCAGCAGCTCGCCGCCGATTGCGCGCGCGACTTCGACTCCTTCCGCGCGCCGCTGAGCGCGGAAGACCGTGCGCGGCGCAAGCCGGAGAAGCTGAGCGAACGGCAGCGCCACTATCTCGACCGCTGGGGCTATCCTTACGTGATGGAGGAATTCCGTTTCCACATGACGTTGACGGGCCGGCTCGACGTGGAGCGGCGCGGGCCGATTCTGGAAATGCTGCAGGGAAGGTTTGCTGCGCTCGGCCTCAAGACGCTTGCGATCGATCGCGTCGCGCTGTTCAAACAGGACCACGCCAAGGCTCGCTTCCGCATCATCGGCGAGTGGGCTTTGACCCAGTAAGCGTCAGTGCCAGCTCGCGAGATTGAAGCCGAAGGCCACAACGCCAACCAGAATGAGGCTGGTGGCCCAGATTAGATCCAGATTGAACCAGCTTCGCGAGACGAACCTCAATCCCAGATGGCGGTAGACCAGCCACGCCAGACATCCGCCGGCGCTGACCATGGCAGCGACGTGCACCAAAGACACCAGAACCGCCATCCCGAGACTCGCCTTCATCAGCGCGCCGGCGGCCTCATGGCCGGCATCGAGTTCGAAGGCCTGGCAGAGCCCGAGATAGATCGGCACGAGCATCAAGGCGGCGCCGTGAGCAATGGCAACGGCAAATGACCAGAGCGCCAATTGCGTCGGCGGAATTCGTGCCAGCGCGCGCGGATGGCGCCGCTCGACCAGCCGATAGACGCCGAAGCCGATGACGAAAAGGCTCGCGCCGAGCTGGATCGAACGCTGCCACTCGGCCAGCACGAGCAGGAACGCGAATGGCAGCAGCACGAGAAGCGTTGCCAGGAGATGTCCGGCGGCCAGAGCCCACAACGCACGAAAGAGCGCGCGCGGGCTCTTGTCCATGAGCCCGGCCGAAACGGCGAGCGGCCAGCCCATTCCCGGATTGACCCCGTGATAGAGACCGCTCGCAACAAGAGCGAGCCACAGCCAGCCGAGGCTCGCGTGTGCCCAATCTAGGCCGACGGGTAGCAAAAGGAGTCCGTCGAACAATCGCCGCCCTCCAGCCTGATCTGGTGCGCACGATATCCGTCGGGGAAGCTCACGAAGTAGTTCTTGTCGAGCTCGAGGCCACCATTGCGACCGACATTGGCCATGACTTCCAAACCCGGAACGCCATCGGGATAGAACTGGTCATCCCAGGTGGAATAGAGCGAATTGGTCCAGTACACCCGCCTGCCGTCCCGGCTGATCTCGACCATCTGCGGACCGGCCGCAAATGCCTTGCCGTTCGGATGGGGGGTGCGGCGCGCGATGCCGCCGATGTGAACCGAGCCCGCAAGCTTCGGCTTTCGCGGATCACTCACGTCGTACTGGCGCATTTCACCCGTGCCCCAGCACGAGACATAGAGAAAACGATCATCCATCGACAGGTCGATGTCGGTCACCAGCGGCGGCACGGCGCCAAAGCCCTGAAGCAGCGGCGGGAGCTTCTCCTTTGGCGCAGGCTCGGGCGGGATCGTCGCCGTCTTCTCCGCATGGAATTTTCCGCCTTCGCGCCACCAGGTCCAGATCGAGGCTTCGAGATTCGTGGTGTCGACCACAACGCCTACAAAGCCGTATTCGCGAACCGGATCGTGCGCCGGCCGTACCTCCAGCGCCATCTGATGATTGGCGCCGAGGTCGATGGTCTGCACGTTGCGACGGGCGCGGAGATCCCAGAAGTGGAGACGATGGCCATATTTGTTCGCCAGCAGATCTTCCGGGACGATCCCGTTCTCGAACTGCGGCGGCAATGCCCATTCGCTCGTCACCATGTAGTCGCGCGGCAGGTTCCACCAGAAATCATAGTGCAGCGTCTGCGGACCGCGGTCGATCTCCCATCGTCCAAGGACCTCGAACGTCTCGCAATCCATGATGAAGACGCCTGGAGGCCCGTTGGTGCCGTCCTTGCCGCCGCCGCCGAGCGTGCTCACATAGACGCCGTCCGGCCCGCAATGGATGGTGTGCGGCCGCGAATAGCCGGTCTTTTTGAAGACTTCCTCGGGCTCGATGATCTTGTGGATTTTGGCTTTGGTCGGATCGGGCTTGGTATCGATGATGTAA
This sequence comes from Bradyrhizobium sp. 187, assembly GCF_023101005.1. Classification (NCBI taxonomy): domain Bacteria; kingdom Pseudomonadati; phylum Pseudomonadota; class Alphaproteobacteria; order Hyphomicrobiales; family Nitrobacteraceae; genus Bradyrhizobium; species Bradyrhizobium sp. 187. The sequence goes on along the minus strand of NZ_CP064693.1, from coordinate 532,603 downwards.
ATCCGCGACGAGCGCAGCCCGGGGATGATGAGATAGCGCCGCTCGATGAAGGCATGCCCAGTGAGCGGCGACAAGGCGGAGGAGCAGGCATTCCAGCCGAAGTGATGAAACTCATCGCCCTTGTTGGGCATCGTCACGGTGTGGACGATCTGGCTGTAGGTCGGCGATCCCGGCTTGGCGTCGATCACCGCGAGAGCATCCGGTTTCGAGAAATCCGGACTGAGCAGCAACGTGTAGGCAAAGTTCTCCGCAGGAGCTTCCATCGCAAGCTTGGGCGATGCGTGAAAGGTGGGATCCGGCCTCATCGTCATGGCACTGCCTCCCTGTTTCGTTGGTTCGCACCAACCTGGTTCGGAATAGCGGCATAATGAAGAGCTGTTGCGCGATGTCTTGAGTTGCTCCGCGGGCCAGGTTGGCGAGCGTACAATATGTCATCGCCGGGCTGCGGGAAACCGCCCGAACCGCGTTAATTCGACGCCTTCAGCCAGATGGAAGCTGGCGGGATCAGGCCAGGGTGCGCACCTCACACTCAGCGTCGTCCCGGCCTTCGCCGGGACGACAGCGTTGCGCTACTTCCCCCACCTCAACGCCAGCGCATCGCGCTCCTTGGCCAACTCCAGCAGCCCGGCCCGCGTCGCCGGGAGCAACGGCTGGAGCGGATGCCGCACCGTGTCCGACTTGATCACGCCGCCGGCCTGCATCATCGCCTTGCAGGCGATCAGGCCGCATTGGCGGTTTTCGTAGTTGATCAGCGGCAGCCAGCGTTCGTAGGCGGCTTTGGCCTCTTCACGCTTGCCGGCGAAATAGGGATCGACGATCTGGCGGATGCCGTCGGGATAGCCGCCGCCGGTCATCGCGCCGGTGGCGCCGGCATCGAGATCGGCGAGCAGCGTGATCGCTTCCTCGCCGTCCCAGGGACCCTCGATATCGCTGCCGCCGGCGTCGATCAGGCTGCGCAGCTTTGCAGCCGCGCCCGGCACCTCGATCTTGAAATAGCGGATGTTGGCGAAATCGCGCGCCAGCCGCGCGAGCAGTTCGACCGACAGGGGGGTGCCGGCGACAGGCGCATCCTGGATCATGATCGGAATCTTGATCGCGCCCGACAGCACCTTGAAGAATTCGACGACGCCTTTTTCGGGCACGCGGAAGGTGGCGCCGTGATAGGGCGGCATCACCATGACCATGGCGGCACCGGCCGCCTCGGCCTGCCGGCTGCGCGCGGCGCAGACGGCCGAGCTGAAATGCGTGGTGGTGACGATCACGGGAACGCGGCCCGCGACATGCTCCAGCACCGCATGCATCACGGTCTCGCGCTCGGCATCCGTGAGCACGAACTGCTCGGAGAAATTGGCGAGAATGCACAGACCGTTCGAGCCTGCGTCGATCATGAAATCGATGCAGCGGCGCTGTCCCTCAAGGTCGAGTTCGCCGCGCTCGTCGAAGATGGTGGGCGCGACCGGGAACACGCCGCGATAGGGGCGCTGGGCCTTGTGTTGGGGCGTGACCGGCATCGAACTCTCCATCCCTGATATCTCTTACATCTGCCGCGACGCTCGCGCAGCGCCACAGATGTACCCGCCGCGCGCATCGGCGGCAATGCCGATCGCACGACGTAAGGACGGAAGATTGTCGAAGCTATGCGGTCCTCACCGCGCCCAAAAAGCCCTCGACCGCGACGCGGAGACGATCGGCGTCGGCGGACATTTTCGTCACGGACACCGACAGGGCCGAACCGGCATTGCCCGTCTCCTGGTTCAGCCTGGCGACGCTGCCGATGGTGTCGGTGACCTCGCGGGTTCCCTGCGCGGCCTGCTGGAAGTTGCGGGAGATCTCGGTGGTGGCCGCACGCTGCTGTTCGACCGCTGCCGCGATCGCCGTCATCTTTTCGTCGATGCCGCTGATCGCGCCGCCGATCGCGCGGATGGCCGCGACCGCCTGGCCCGTCGCGCCCTGGATCTCCGCGACCTGGCGGGAGATTTCTTCCGTCGCCGTCGCCGTCTGCGAAGCGAGGCTCTTGACCTCGCCGGCGACCACGGCGAAGCCGCGGCCGGCCTCGCCCGCGCGCGCGGCTTCGATGGTGGCGTTCAACGCCAGGAGATTGGTCTGCCCTGCGATGGCGTTGATCATCTTCACGACCTCGCCTATGCGGCCAGCGGTCTGATCGAGGATTTCGACCGTCGCATTGGTCTGCGCTGCCTGCGACACGGCTTCGCGGGCCTCGCGGGCGCTGGCCTGCACCTGCGCGGAGATCTCGCCGACGGACGCCGAGAGTTCTTCGGTCGCCGCTGCGATGGTCTCGAGATTGTTGGTGGCCTGCTCGGCGGAGGAGGAGACCGCCGCGGTCTGGCTGCTCGATTCCGAAACCAGTGAGCGGACGTCGGTCGCGGTGGCATCGAGCTCCTTGGTCGACGCCGCAACGCTGTGAATGACGGCTTGCACGGTGTCGTCGAAACTGCGGCAGGCCGCATCGACGGTGCCGGAGCGGGCGAGCTGGAGCGCCTGCTGCGATTCGCGCTCCTGGCCCAGGCGTTCCGCGGTCGCCGCGCTCTCGCGCAGGCTTTCGAGTGCGGCCGCCATGGTGCCGAACTCGTCGGGATACCTGGATTGCGGGACGGGCGTCGCGTAGTCGCGGGCGCTGATCTTGGCGATCGCGTCCAGGATGGCGCGCACCGGGCGCATCAGGCGATTGCGCACCACGTACACGCCGGTCAGGGTCACGGCGAGCGCGAGCAGGAACGCGAGCGACTGCACGACGAGATTGGTGAGCGCCTTGGCCTGCACCGTTTCCGCCCGGACGATTGACTGGTCGAGCGCCTTGTTGGCCACCGCGACGATGGACGCAAAGGGTGACTGACACAGCGTATTCCACTCCGCGGCGGGCATCGCGGGCTTACCGCTGCCGTCGAAATTCTTGGTGAGGTCGCCGATCTGCTTGAGGGCACCGTCGGTCTTGGCCTTCGCGTCCGCCGCTGCCGTCACCAGCTCCGCCGCCACGCCGGGCGCGGCCAGCAACTCGGCCATGCCCGCCCAACCGGAGGCGATCGTGCCATCCCATTGCGCCACTGACCGCTTCTGAGCGTCGTCGAGCGGCTTGCTGCTGTTGACGTTGGAGCGAAGCGACGAACAATGGATCCCATAACGGTCGCGCACCTGCCAGGCGAAGCGCCGGACCTGGATCATGCGGGCGATGAAGGGGTCGTCCATCCAGGCGCGGTTCGACACCGCGGTGGAAGCGAGGTTGGCCGTTTCGATCACCTTGGTGACGCCATCATACCAGGAGTTGGTGCGCTCGATCTTGCGCTCCGCGCGCGGGCGCTTGGCCTCGTCGTAGAACAGCTGGAACTGCGGCGCGGCGGCGCTCCAGCCCTGCTTCAATGTGCCGGCGAGTTCGTCGCGGCGGGCGAAATCGACGGTGGCGAGCGCGGCGCCGATGGCGTCATAGCCGCCCTGCTCGGCCTTCTCCGCCGCCTCGAGTTTTGCTCGCGGATCATCCTCGCCGAGGATCGCGCTCTGGGCATCGCCGCGATTGTTGCGCAGCGCCAGCACGCCATGGAAGATCGCCTTGTCGGCCGCGGCAAGCCGCGCGGTCTCGAGGCTGTCGCTATAGCGGCCGAACGCCCCAACCATCTGGATCGCCGTGGAGGCCAGCGCACCCGCAGCCAGCAGGGCCATCAAGGTCAGAAGGAGCGAACTTACCGATTTCTTAAACATTGCCATGGTGTCGGGGGCCTGGGTCGGGGGCCTATTCTTTCGAGCGCCACCTTGCCCGCGACATGCCAATGTTCCGTTAAGGTTTTAATCGAATGGGCGTGAGTTTCCGGCCCGACGAGCCTCAGCGCAGTCCCGGATATCACGCAACCTTGGTGAAATCCGGCGGGCGGCGTTCCGCGAACGCCGTGAAGGCCTCGCGCGCCTCAGCGGTGCGCAGGCGCAGCCCGAACTGCTCGCCTTCGGCATTCATCTGCGCGACCAGCGTCTCGCCGTTGCGCATCAGCTTCTTGGTGGCGGTGAGTGCGCCGGCCGGCTGACGGGCAAGACGCTGCGCCAGCGCGAGCGCCTCGGCATCGAGCTTGTCGAGCGGCACGACGCGGTTGGCGAGCCCCCATTCCAGCGCGGATTTGGCCGGCACCGTCTCGCCCAGCGCGAACATCTCGTAGGCCCGCGCATAGCCGATGCGCGCCGGCATCAGCAGGCTGGAGGCTGCTTCCGGCACCAGTGCGAGGCTGACGAAGGGCGTCGACAATTGCGCGTTGGCGGCAAGCACGACGAGGTCGCAATGCAGCAGCATCGTGGTGCCGACGCCGACGGCGCGGCCCTGCACCGCGGCCACCAAGGGCCGGGAGCAGCGCGCCAGCGACTGGATGAAGCGCACGACGTTGCGGCTTCCTTCCGACTTGCCCGCCGCGACCGCCGCGAACTCGCCGACATCGTTGCCGGCGGTAAACATGTCGCCTTCGCCGCGGATCAGGATCACGCGGACCGACGGATCGTGCTCGGCTGATTCGATGGCATCGGCGAGCTTGCCGTACATCGCATCCGTCAGCGCATTCTTCTTGTCGGGGCGTGCCAGCGTGAGCGTGAGAATTCCGCCGTCGTTCCGGATCCGGACGTGCTCGGTCATGGGTCTCTCCTCTATTCCTATGGATCTCTAGAAAGCTCTGTTGAAAGCTGTCTTGGAAACTTGTCCTGAATGCTGGTCAGCCAGCGCGCGACGATATCGATCTCCGCACTGGTGAATCCGTCCGTCAACGCCGCGTTGACCTGTGCCGCGCTGGCCTTCGCCTGCGCCAGTGCCGTCCGCCCGTTCGGCGTCAGCCAGACGCGCCAGGCGCGACCATCCTCGTGATCCGCGCGCCGCTCGACCAGTTTAGCCGCCGCCGTACGGTCGACCAGCCCCGAGATGCCGGCCGGCCCCATGTCGAGCGCCGCGCCCACCTCACCCATCAGGGCGCCGTTCTGCTTGCCGAGGATGAACAGCAGCCCCGCTTGCGCCGGCGTGACCTCGCTCGAAGGCTGCGCCGCCATCCAGCGCTGCACGCGCCGCTGCGCCACGCTCAACAGGTAGATCAACCGATGGTGTCTCGCGCCCGCGTCTTTATTTCGCATGCGAAATAGATAATCGAGGCGGATCAGATTGTCAAAGGACGGCAGCTGGACATGTGCCGCGGGAGTCGTCGAGGAACAGGGCCGCCCCGGCGCACCAGGACCTCACCCACCAATCGCAATTAGCCGCCGCCGTCACGCTTGACGGCCGCTTCCTTTTATGTTCTCTATTCGTTCTATTCAATCATAGATTGTCCCGGAGACCTTTCGTGATGAACAGTATGCGTGGCGAGAACCAGCCGACCCAGCTCGTAATTCATAATGACGATGATACGCCGGACCAATTCGTGATGGATCTGCTTCGGCAGGTTTTCGGCAAATCAGACCGTGAAGCGACCGCGCTGATCACCCAGATCGAGCAGAAGGAAAAAGCGGTTTGCGGACCTTACCCGCAATCGGTTGCCGAAGCCCTTTTCAAATCTGCGCAACAATCCATCGAATTGGCCGGCCACCAACTGCAGGTCACGCTAGAGGCGGTCAAGACTCCTTGCGAACTCTGTGGCAAGCCTGAGGGACAGACCGACGTTCGTATCGGCGACCGAACGGTCTGGCTGTGCAGCGACTGCATGCGTGCGGCGGATGAACCCTCGAACGAACAAGAGGAAGATTTCGACTTTGCTTGCGACGTTCTCGATTGGCACCTTGCCAGCACCGCGCGCAGCAAACTCGTGACCACGATCCGCCAGTTTCCTGGCCACATGCGGGTCGATCTCCAGGCCGCCGTCGACCGGCTCTTCGGCAAGGCCATCCGGCTGGTGGGATTAAACGAGGAGCAGCGCTACGAAACGCTGTCGATTCCACGACTGCTCAAGGAGGGCCGCTATGCGATCGCGATTGCCCCGCTGCAATATTCCGACGTCGACGTAGGCGAGAAGAGCCCGGTCAAGTGTCTGGATAACGGGCTGTGGCTGTGTGAGCAGGATCATCTCCGCTATGCGGTTTTGCTCTGCGCACACCGCGAATACAGTCGCGAGCCCGGAATTCGGATCGAAATCCTGGTACCCTCAGGTTCCGCAGGCGCGGCTCTGGTCCAGCAATGCTTCAATGAATTGGAAGAAGCCGTACAGGCTGCGCGGACCTATCGCGGCAAGATCCTGTCGCTCGATGCCGACTCCGACTATCGCGGTCGCTCGCGCGGCATCACGGTGCATCGCTTGCCGCAGGTCGCGCGCGACGAGGTGATCCTGCCGGAGCAGACCCTGCCGCTGCTCGATCGCAACGTTCTGACCTTCGTCAACACCCGAGACCAATTGCGCCGGCTGGGTCAATCGACACGCAAAGGCATCTTGCTGTACGGGCCGCCGGGCACCGGCAAGACCCACACGATCCGTTATCTCGCAACGCATTTGCCCGGGCATACGACGCTGATCATCACGGCCGAGCAGATCGGTCTGCTCGGCGCCTATATGAGCCTGGCACGGTTGCTCCAGCCGTCGATGGTGGTGATCGAGGATGTCGATCTCATCGCCCGCGACCGCGATGACATGGGGCCGTGTGAGGAATCCATGCTGAACAAGCTGCTCAACGAGATGGACGGGCTGAAGGGAGACGCCGACATCCTGTTCATCCTGACCACCAACCGGCCGGAGGACCTCGAGGGAGCTCTCGCGGGTCGCCCCGGCCGCATCGATCAAGCCATCGAAGTGCCGCTGCCAGACGAGACCGGCCGCGGCAAGCTGGTCCGGCTCTACGGCAGGGGATTGCCGCTCGAGGGGGCCGTGATCGCGGAGGCTGCCCGACGCAGCGAGGGCACGAGTTGCGCCTTCATCAAGGAGCTGATGCGGCGGCTGGCGCAAGGAAGCATCGCACGGGACGGCGGCAACACCGTGATCTCCGCCGATATCGACGAAGCCCTTGACGACATGCTGTTCTCCGGCGGCCGGATCAACGCGCAACTGCTCGGCGGCGCGCAGGCAATGGCGCCGGGTGACGCTCCGAAGTGGCGCGCCGGCTACGGCGCGCAGGTGAAGCTCGATGCCTCCGTCACCGGACCGCTCTTGTAGTGGGGCCAGGCCGGCCAGCGGCACAGCGGCAGCGCGCGAAGCGTCGCAAACGACGGCGCCTCGACCTTCTGCTCGGCGACTTCCAAATCGCCGGGCGCCCTGCCCTTTTCGACCCAGTCGACCAGCACGCTCAGCATGTCGACATTGGCCGGCGCGCCGGAGCCGACATGGTCGACCCCTGGCGCGGTGTAGAGCCGCGCGAACTCGGCCGTCTCGGCTTTGCCGACCTTGCGTTCGACGTTCTCGAAATAGCGGATGCCGGCATAGGGGCTTTGCGCGTAGTCCGCCATATGTTCGAGCATGATCAGCCGGCCGCCGCGAGCGCGGAAGCGGCTGAGGTCGGGGTCGGTGGAATCCATCAGGCTGGAGACCTCGAGCAGCCGCGCCTTGTGTGCTTCGGGCTTATACGTCGTCACGTCGAGCTTGGGATCGCGCGCGAACACGTATTGGATGCCGCCGGCGCCGTAGATCCAGGCGATGCCATTATTGGGCGCGGGCGGCTGCGCGGGAGGCGCCGTGCCAAGCCACCACGCGACCCAGCCGCCGGTCGGGCCGACCGCCGGCGTGTCCTCGCCCGACACGCCCCAGCCCGGATAATCGTCGAGGCCATTGGCGAGCGCGAACGGGAATTTGTAGGTCGCATGCAAGGTCTCGATCGCCTTGATCTGTGCGTCGGTGAGGCACTGATCGCCCGTCTTGCCGCTCGCGCAACGCAGCGTCTCCGCCTTGAAGGCCGCCTTGCAGGAAACGGGATCTTGCACCAGCGCGTCATCGGAGCCGTCGGCCTTGTCGCAATCGGCCCGCACGGCATCGCCGACTAGCTTCACCTGCGCCGGATTGATCCAGCCGTCACCCATGGTCACGAGCCCCGAACGCGTGCCGGCATGCTGCAGGCCGACCCAGTTGATGACGGGCACGCGGGCAAAGATGCCGTCGAAATCATCAGGGTAGCGCTGCGCCATGGTGAGGCCTTCGCGGCCGCCCTCGGACGACCCCATGAAGTACATTTTCTCCGGCGCCTTGCCGTAAGCGCGCTGCATCAGCGCGACGGCTGCATCGCGCACCTTCTTGTAGGCGCGATGGGCGAAATTCTCGAAGGCTTCGTCGTTGAGCGCGAACAGCTGCGGCGGCTCGCCCGGCTTGGACTCGTGACCGGAATCGGTGCCGTAGGTGACGAAGCCGCGCGCGAGCGGCGACGCCTTGTCGAAGGGATAGGCCGGCGGCAGCGCCAGGCCCGTGATCAGCACGCCATTGAATCCACCGCCGCCATATTGCAGCGAACGGCCGTTCCATTCGACGGGCAAATTGACCTGAAACTTGATCGGCGGCGCCTTGGGATCGGTGGGATCGATATGGCCGAGCAGCTTGCAGAAGCCGGGATTGGCGGGCGTGACGCGCCCCGACGGCGTCGGGCCGCGTTCGGCGACGGCCAGTTGCGACGGCGCCACCAACGTCGCCGAATCCACCTTCACGGCGTCAGCGCCGCCGACGAGGCCCTTGCAGACAGTGTCCGCATCCTCAGTCAGCGTCACCGCTGAAGCGGAATTCGCGCCCAGCGCGCCCGCTGCGCCCACCAGCAATGCGCACAGCTTCACATGGATTTGCGCCATCGTTTCCCCTTGAGTTTCTGTTCGTTGTGCCAGCAGGCCGCATTCAAGGCGCCCTGCGGCCGCTCGTCAATGCAGTGCTAGTGCTCAAACACCAGCCGCGCGCCGACGGTGCCCTCGAGGCTGCGGATCTGCTGCAGCAGCGCGCCTGAATCCTGGCCGCCGAGGTCGGCATCGAGCACGACGTAACCGAGGTCGCCGGAGGTCTCCAGATATTGCGCGGCGATATTGATGTCGCGCTGGAGGAAGACCTCGTTGAGCCGGCGCAGCATGCCGGGCACGTTGCGATGGACGTGGCTGAAGCGCGCGCCGGAGGGACGCAGATGCAGCTGCACTTCCGGAAAATTCACCGCGCCCGTGGTCGATCCGGTGATGAAAAAGTCGACCAGCTTGCGCGCCACCTCGCCGCCGATGCGCTCCTGCGCCTCCTCGGTCGAGCCGCCGATATGCGGCGTGAGGATGACATTGCCGAGGCCCTGCACCGGGCTGTTGAAGCGGTCCGAGTTCGAGGACGGCTCGACCGGAAACACGTCGATGGCGGCACCCGCGAGATGGCCGTCGCGCAGAGCCCCCGCCAGCGCATCGAGATCGACGACGGTGCCGCGGCTGTTGTTGATCAGGAGCGAGCCGGGCTTCATCGCCCGCAGCTCCTTCTCGCCGATCATCCCTGATGTCTCCGGCGTCTCCGGCACGTGCAGGCTGACGACGTCGCTCTGCGCGAGCAGCTCCTCCAGCTTCTCGACTGGCTCGGTGTTGCCGTGGCGGAGCTTGTCGGTGCGGTCGAAATAGATCACGCGCATGCCGATCGCCTCGGCCAGGGTCGAGAGCTGCGAGCCGATATTGCCGTAGCCGATGATGCCGAGGGTGCGGCCGCGCACCTCGCGGCTGCCGGTCGCCGACTTGTCCCAGCCGCCCTCATGGGCCGACACCGAGCGCGGGAAAATGCGCCGCAGCAGCATCACGATCTCGCCGATCACGAGCTCGGCGACGCTGCGCGTGTTGGAGAACGGCGCGTTGAACACCGGAATGCCGCGCTTGCGCGCCGCCAGCAGATCGACCTGGTTGGTGCCGACGCTGAAGCAGCCGACGGCGAGAAGCTGGTCGGCCGCTTCCAGGACCTGATCGGTGATCTGGGTGCGCGAGCGGATGCCGAGCAGCGACACGCCCTTGAGCGCCCGCCGCAAATCCTCCCCGTCCAGCGCCTTGGTCAGGCGCTCGACATTGGTGAAACCCGCCGTTCTGAACAGGTCCACGGCGCTGTCATTGACGCCTTCGAGCAGCAGCGCCTTCGCGTTCCGCTCAGGGCTTTGGCCTGGGGCTGGCATGGAATCTCCGTGGGTCACAGCTTCGCCGCAGCTCATAGACCGCGGGGGACGCGCAGCACAATAGGGTTCGGATACGGGGAGAAGATGGCGGGGCGGTCGTCAGATCACGTAAAACCCGTGCGTTCCGTCCAGACGCAACTGTTCGACCAGGCCGTATTCCCAGTCGAGATAGGCCTGCATCGCGCGCTCGTCGACGCCGGTGCCTTCATAGGGGCGGCGGTAGCGGTGAGCGGGGTCCGGCTTGGGGAGGACGTGCGGCGGCCCGATTTCGAGCGCGCCGTCATAGCCGCCCTCCCGCACATAGACCTCCCAACCCATCTGCGCGAGCCAGGATGCCGTCATGTCGGCGCGGACGCCCTTATCGTCGGTCAGCACGATACGCGCGCCGCGCACCGGCGCCGCCATGTCCGTCTCCTGCACGAGTTGGCCGCCGGGATAGTGGCGAAAGCCCGGGAGATGGCCGGCTGCATATTCCTCGGCGTCACGCACGTCGAAGCGATAGAGCGTGCGATCGGTCTGCGCGACAAGCGCAGCCATCTCGCTCGCACCGATGTGGCGCACGCCGGCGCGATAGGCGACATCGCGCGCATTGGCCGGACCGCCCTCGAACGGCCCGATCGCGCCACGCCTGTTAGCACCGTGGTCGAGCGTATGCCGCGCCAGCGTCCAGCCGATAGTGCCGTTGCGCAGCGCCCGGACCTTGTTCGGCACGCCGGCATTGATCAGCGATTGGGTGCCGATGATCGAGCGGGTGCGGCCGGCGCAATTGACGATGATGGTGGTGTCGGCATCGGGTGCCGCCTGTCCTGCTCGCAGCACCAGCTCCGCGCCGGGCACGCTGACCGAGCCCGGAATGTTCATGGTAGCATATTCGTCGAAGCGGCGGACGTCGAGGATGGCAATGTTGGCCTTGTCCGCGATGAGTTTTGCCACCTCGTCGGCACTGAACGAGGGCGTGTGCCTACGCGACTCGACCAGTTCGCCAAAGGCTTTGGAGTAGGAGTTGACGTCCTCGAACATTTGATAGCCCGCGTCGCGCCAGGCCTTCAGTCCGCCATCGAGCGCGCGGACGTTGGTATAGCCGAGCGCGGCCAGCCGCTCGGCACCCGCGGTGACGAGCCCTTCGCCGTCATCATAGAGCACGATCGGCACATTCTTGCGCGGCAGCCTGACGTCCGCTTCGATCGCAATCCGATCGGCAGCCATGTTGGCGGCGAACAGCGGATGTCCCGTCGCGAAACCAGCCTCGTGCCTGAGATCAAGCAACGCGATCTCCTCGCGGAGCAGCAGTGCACGGCGGATGTCGGCGGGAGTGACGGTGGTGATCTTCATGGCGTAAACCCTGACGAGGATTGGCCATGGGCTTTTGAACGATTGCAGAAGTGTTGGCTAGCCTTTGCGGCAGCCCGTTCATTCGCCGGGAACAAGCCGCCCGAGCCGTGGCTGCGCCAGCCGCCTCAGCTTTCGACGCGACAAATAAAGCAAAACGCCGGTGACCGCGAACAGCGGCATCAGCACAGCCGCGAGCATGAACGCGAGCTTGCCGGGCCAGCCCAGAAATGCGCCGCGGTGGATATCGAGCACGTTCGCGATGGTCTTCTCGCCGAGGGTCTTATCGGAATAACGCTCCGCAGACACGAATTGGCCTGTGATGGCATCGACGCGGAATTCGTCACGGGTGGTGTCGAGGGTCGAGTCTTTCCCCCAGGAGCGGATCCGTATCACCGTGCCCGGACCGGCGGGCAGCGTCAGCAACGCCTTGGAGAAACGGCCGCCCTCTTCGTGCAGGAAGGCGGCCCACGCGCGATCAAAGCCGATCGGCTGTGCCGTCTCGCTGACACCGGCAGCACGCGACGCCTTTGTGGGCATCTTGGGCTGCATCTTCGCCGCGGCGATCTGCGGGCGCGACAGCAACCAGACGACGCCATCCTTGTACCAGTCGAACGAGTACCAGAGCCCGGTGAACGTCATCACCAGATAGACCGGCAGGACCCAGGTGCCGATCACCGCATGCAGCGACCGATGCAGACCGCGGCCACTGAGCCCGAGATTCGGCTTCAGCCACATCTTCACGCTGCCTGCACGACGCGGCCAGCGCAGCACGAGGCCCGAGATCAGCATCACGATCAGGCCGAGCGCGGCCACGCCCGTGATCTGGCGCCCCCAGCCCTTGGCGTCGCCGGGAATCAACAGCCAGCGATGAAGCTTGCGCACGGTCGCGAAAAACTCTTCGCCGTCCGGTGTGCCCAACACGCGCGCGTCATAGGGATCGACATAGAGCGAGGACGGCCGCGCGCCTCGTTCGTCGCGGGCGAAGCGCACATGCACCGCGGCGGACGGATCACTCGCCAGCGTCACGGCGGAGATTTTGCCGACGTCCTGCGCCGCAGTCAGGCGCGCAACCAGTTCGTCCGGCATCAGCGCCGGTGCCTGGCGCGGCGCGACCTGCATGATGCCGGCGTTGAGATGATCGACGATCTCGTCCTCAAAACTCATGATCGCACCGGTCAGTGCGATCACGGCGAGCAGCAGCGCCAGCACGAGGCCCGCGATGGAATGGACATGAAGCAGAGCGGCCTTGATCGCGCGCCAGGACTCACGCATCGGCGCGAGCCCTCCTGCTCGGCGCGATCATCCGAAGGGCGTCCCTGCGCGACATGCCCATCGCTAAAATTTCACCGTCGCCGACAGCGAGACCCGCCGCGCGTCGCCGAGGGCGACGTTCAGATTATTGACGGCGGAGGGATAGTAGACAGTGTCGAACAGGTTCTTGACGTTGAGCTGGTAGATCACCGGCGTGTTCTGGTATTTCATCTCATAGGTCGCGAAAATATCGGCGACCACATAAGGGGGCAGGAAGAAGGAGTTGATCGAATCGCCGGGACGATCACCGACATAACGCGCGCCGCCGCCGAGGCGGAGCTGACCCGGCAGGGCTGTGCCGAAGTCATAGACCAGATAGAGCGAGGCCGTGTTCAGCGCGACGTTCTGCAGCTTCCTGCCGAGCAGCGTGACATCCTCGGATGCCGTCACGCGGGCATCGGTGTAGCCGTAACTGCCGATCAAGGCCCAGCTGTCGGTGAGCCTGCCGGTGACATCCAGCTCGACGCCGCGCGAATGAGCACGGCCCACGGTGTGGAGTTCCACGACGCCTGCGCTGTTCGTCTTGGTCGTCTGCACGTTCTTCTTGTCGAGATCGTAGAGCGCCAGCGTTCCGGAGATGCGCTTGTTCAAATCGAACTTGACGCCGGTCTCGTATGACACGCCTTCTTCCGGCGCGACGTTGGAGCCGATCGTGACGCCGATCGGCGCAATGGTCGAATTCGGCTTCAACGATTCAGTATAGCTCGCATAGAGCGATATCTGGTCGGTGAGCTTGAAAATGGCGCCGCCGAGCGGAAGCATCTTGTCCTGGGACACATTGGTGTTGGTGACAAACGGCTTCCCGCGCCCGGCGATCTGGTCGTAGTCCATGTAGCGCACGCCGCCGACCAAGGCGAACCGCTCTGTCAGATGCAACGTGTCCTGGACGAATATCGACCACTGGCCAAGCTTGTCGGTCTGCGCACTGTCTGGATTGGACACCGTCGTTCCCGGCCCGATCAGGCCGTAAACGGGATTGTAGACATTGAAGGCGGGCGTTGTCTGCCGGATCAGATTGTCCCGGTAGATGGTGCGATACTGGCCGTCGCCACCGAACACCACGTCATTGCGCATCTCGCCGAGCCAGAAGCCGCCAGAAACGTAGGACGTTCCGTAGCTTGCGTTGCTGAGCGAACCCTGCGTGCCGTCGTTGCTGCGGGTCTCGGCGCCTGTCGTGAAGTTGATGCCGGTGATACGAAGCTGGTTGGCGCTGAAGGTCTCGGTGTTGTAGCTGTAGCCGGCGGAGAGCTTCCAATCCTGATTGAAACGGTGCTCGACAGACGCCTGGATCAGGTCCGACGTGCCCCACGTGTTATTGAAGGGCTCGTCGAGCCGGCGCGTCTTGGGCACCGCCAGCGGCGCCTTCGTCACCGGATTGAACGCCGTGCCGCGATCGAACGGATAGATGAACTCGCGATGCTCGTAGTTGAGCTGCACCGTGGTGTCCTGGCCGTACCAGGCCAGTGACGGCGCAACCAGCATCTCGCGATGGCGGCCGAAATTCCGCCAGTAATCCTCGCTGACGCCGTAGCCGATGAAGCGATAGGCCAGGCCTTGATCACCGATCGGACCGGTGATGTCGAGCAAGCCGTCGGCGCCGGTCTTGGAAGCACTGAAGGCCGAACCAAGCAGCGTAACCGAGCCGTGCTGGTACAGCTCCGGCCGCTTGCTGATCGTGTTGACGATGCCGCCGGGATCCATGATGCCGTAGAGCAGCGAGGCCGGCCCCTTCAGCACCTCGACGCTTTCGACTGCGGGATTGAAGCTGCGCCCCTGCACCAGCGGCATGCCGTTGCGCATGATCGAGCCGTCGCGGTTGTCGCCGAAGCCGCGGCGGATGACCGCGTCCTGGCTGCCGGCGAGCGTGTTGGTCTGGGTGATGCCGCTGACGTTGATCAGCGCGTCGTCGATGTTTCGCGGGAGCTGGTCCATCAGCACCTGCTCGGGCACCACGTTGACAGCCTGCGACGTATCGAGCGGCGAAGCGCCGCTGCGCAGCGTGGTCGCGCTCGGCATCGCGCGGTAGCCGAGCTTGGCGGCCTGTTGCGCGGCGGCTTCCGCGGCCGCGCGCTCCGAGAGCGTCGGCGCTGCGGGTGCGGGATTGCGATTGCGCTGGCGCGCGGCGGTCTGAGCGCGGCGTGGGGACTGGTCCGATGCACGCGCCGCTTTCGGCCGCGGTGCCGGCGCCTCGACCGTCACCGGCGGCAGAGCCGATTGCGCTTGGGCGGCCGTCGCGCTGAAGGAAGGTGCGCCGAGCAGAACGGCTGCTCCAATGAGGAGGACTGCGCAGCTCGTGCCGGCAGGAGTTCGACCGCCGCTGACGCGCTGGCCATCCAGATGAGCACGCACTTTCGATTCACTTCCAAGTCAGACGCAGAAGCTGGCGCGTCTAACAGCCGTTGTTCGTGAAGAGAACCGCAAGCGGCCTTGAATCGCTCTAGTGTTGAATGGTTCTAGGCTTTGATCGCGCTGTTCGGCAATCCTCGATGGATTGCGCAGCGACCGCGACACGCAGCGCGCGAATTCGCGGCAACGTGTCGCGGCTTCGCGCGATCTCACGCGATCGCGGGAGCCATCAGCTCGTCGAGCTTGCGCTTGAGCGCGGTGCCGTCGGACAAGGCCCGGAGCGGCGGCCGCACGCGTAGCCAGCTCGCGTCGCCCGTCTGTGCCGCGAGGATGGCTTTCAGCGTCGTGAGGAAGGATGGTGATTTCACCACGATGTCCACGGCAGCCTGCATCCGTGCTTCGACATCCTTGCCGTCGATCATTGCCTTGACCAGCTCCGGCGCGATGTTGGCCATGCCGCAGATGGTGCCGGCACCGCCGGCGGCGATCGCGCGGGTGATGTCAACCTCGTTGCCGACGGTGATGGCGAGCTCGGGGGCGGCGGCGCGGAAGGCCTGGAATTGCTTGAAGTCGCCGCTGGAGTCTTTCAGGCCCGCAACGACCTTGCCGTAGCGCTTGCGCAAATTCGCGGCGACGCCGGTCGGGATCGCGACACCCGAGATCTGCGGGATATGGTAGAGATAGGCACGCAGGCGATCGTCGGCGACGCCGTCGAGGATCGCCGCAAAGGCATCCTCGATGCCTTCAGCGCTGACGCTTCGGTCAAAGTAAGGCGGCAGATACAGCACGTGGCGCAGGCCGAGACCGAGCACGGCACGCGTCAATGCGATGCTGTCGCCGATCGCGGGGAAGCCGCCGCCGATTCCAATTCGGTCCGGCGCAACGCCGGCCTTGAGCACGGCTTCGATGGTCGCGACGCGTTCGGCGACATTGAACGAGGTGCCCTCGCCGGTGGTGCCGAACAGCACGACACCGTCGATGCCCTTACCGAAGAGTTGCTTGGCGTGGGCGGCGAGCTTGGCGGAGTCCACGCTGCCGTCCGTCGCCAGCGGCGTCGCCGAAGCCACCCAGAACCCGCGAATTGCCTCCGTCATCGCACCATCCGTTGCTGTGGCTTCGCACCACGTCTGATCTCGGACGATCAAACCCAGAGCTTGGCAAGCCTTGTTTTTGCTTTACTTTGCGGCTTGTACCTTACATACAACAAAGGCGCAAATCCTTTCCGCCGTCATGGCGCGCATAACACGCAGCCAGATTCCGAGGAGGTCTCGCATGGACATGGTGACCCCGGTCGAGCGGCCCACCCAGTTGCTCGGCGCCTTGCGCGACAGCCTCGGCGCGGCTGCCGTGCTTGTCGGCACCGACGTGCCCGCGCGCAATTGCAACGACTGGAGCGCGAGCCTGCCGCAAACGCCGCTCGCGGTGATCCGCCCGGTCGATGCGCAAGGCGTGGCCGACGCGATTCTGACCTGCCGGCAGGCGCATCTGCCGTTCGTGCCGCAGGGCGGATTGACTGGGCTGTGCCGCGGCGCATCGCCTGAAGCAGGCTGGGTCGCGATCTCGCTCGAGCGCATGAGCGGGATCGAGGAGATCGATCACGCCTCGATGACGATGACGGTGAAAGCAGGCACGCCGCTTCAGACGATCCAGATGGCAGCCGACGAAGCCGGCTTCTTCTTTCCGCTCGATCTCGGCTCGCGCGGCTCCTGCGCCATCGGCGGCAACCTCTCGACCAATGCCGGCGGCAATCGCGTGATCCGCTATGGCATGACGCGCGAACTGGTGCTCGGGCTCGAAGTCGTGCTGCCCGACGGCACCATCATCACTAGCCTCAACAAGCTGATGAAGAACAATGCCGGCTACGATCTGAAGCATCTGTTCATCGGCTCGGAAGGCACGCTCGGCATCATCACCCGCGTGGTGCTGCGGCTGTTTCCAAAGCCGCGCTCGACCATGGCCGCGCTCTGCGCGCTCGAGGACTATGCCGCGGTGATCGCGCTGCTCGGCGCCGCGCGAAGCGGGCTCGGCCCGCTGCTGTCGGCGTTCGAGGTGATGTGGCCGGATTACTGGGACGTGATCACGAATCGCGCCGGCGTCAAGCCGCCGGTCGCCGCAGGCCACGGCCTCTACGTGCTGGTGGAAGCGCAGGGCGCCGACGAGAGCCTCGACGCGCCGCGCTTCCAAAGCTGGCTCGAAGAGCTGATGGAGCGCGGGCTGCTCGCCGACGCCGCCGTGGCGCAATCGCTGGCGCAGACGCGAAGCTTCTGGCGCGTGCGCGACATCTGCGCCGAGTTCGGCCAGGTGTTGGGTCCGCACATCTCCTACGACATCGGCCTCGCCGTGGCGCGGATGGACGAGTTCGTCACGCGCTGCAAGGCGGCGCTGGCTGATGGCGTCGAGGGATGCGAAAGCGTCTATTACGGCCATATCGGCGACGGCAATCTGCATCTCGTCTCCTGGGTCACCGGCCTTGCCGTCGAGCAGCAGCCGAAGGAAGAGATGGACGCGATCATTTACGGTCTCGTGCGCGAGATGGGCGGCAGCGTCTCGGCCGAGCACGGCATCGGCACGTTGAAGAAGAAGTGGCTGGGTCATGCCCGCAGCGAGGCCGAGATCGCGCTGATGCGAACGCTGAAGGCCGCGCTCGATCCCGATCATCTGCTCAACCCCGGCAAGGTGATCTGAGAGAGCCAATGCGATCGCTGAAGCTCGATGCGCCGAAATCGCTGTCGCAGCGGGTGATGCAGCGGCTGCGCCAGGCCATCATCGACGGCGAGTTCGCGCTCGGCGCCGCCATCTCCGAGGAGATGGTGGCAAACTCCTTCGGCGTCAGCCGCACCCCGGTGCGCGAGGCGATGGGTCAGCTGCAGGCGCAGGGCCTCGTCGTGATCCGGCCGCAGGTCGGCAGTTTTGTCTTTACGCCAAGCGCGGAAGACATCACCGCGCTCTGCACGTTCAGGATCGCGCTGGAGCCCAAGGCCGCTGAGCTCGCCTTCCGCCATGATCGCGCCGGTGCGATCGCGACGATGAGCGAGGCGATCGCGGCGATGGAGCCGGCGATTGCAGCCAGGGACAACATCGCCTATGGCCGCGCCGATGCCGCTTTCCATGAGGCGCTGTTCGCCCATTGCGGCAACCGCTATCTCGCCGAATCCTATCAGCTCGCATCTAGCCGCGTCGCGGCACTCCGCACCAATTTGACTTCGCCGATCGACGTGCGCACGCGCACGTCTTTCGACGAGCATCGCAAGCTGCTCGATCTGTTCGCCCGCGGCGAGTTTGCCGCCTTCGCGACGCTGATGACCACGCACGTCACCAATTCTGGCGTGGTCTACGCCAAAGCGCTGCAGGTCGATTGAGCGCTGCTACCGCGCATTTTTCGTGCCGGGCCTGTCCAGAAAATCCAGCGCGGTGTTGATCTGTTCGAGCTGGTGTTCGATTTTGTCGCGGTCCTCGGCCGTGGGCGCCTTCTCGAGCTGCTCAACCAGCTTCTGCTTTCGGAGCAGCAAGTTCTCTATGACTGTACTCACGGCTCCCCCATCCGCCAGGGGCGAACATCGAGGCAATATTACACCCCGGAGGCGAGCGCGCGCCAGCCGGGCCCAGCGCAACCCTGCATCAGAATGTTCGCGAGGGCAGTTGGTTCCTGCGCGTGACCCGAGAAGGTGCAGACAGCTGATGGCGGCGCTCGCGAACGGTTAACGCGGTCGCACGCCCGGGCTGCCGGTCGCGGAACCGGATCTTTCACCTGCCCGTCGGTTGTATTCGGAGGCCCGGAGTCCTATGCGTATGCGCCATGGACATCCAGATCATCGCCGCCGAAAAACCCCTGATGGCGCAGGCACGCCCGCACAAGCCGGCGCCGTTCCTGCCGATGAGTCGCGCCGAGATGGATGCGCTCGGCTGGGACGCTTGCGACATCGTGCTGGTGACGGGCGATGCCTATGTCGACCATCCCAGCTTCGGCATGGCCATCATCGGCCGGCTGCTGGAGGCGCAGGGCTTTCGGGTCGGCATCATCTCGCAGCCGGACTGGCATTCGGCCGAGCCGTTCAAGGCACTGGGCAAGCCAAAAGTCTTCTTCGGCGTCACCGGGGGCAACATGGACTCCATGGTGAACCGCTACACCGCGGACCGCCGCATACGCAGCGACGATGCCTATACCGCGGGCGGCGAAGGCGGTAAGCGGCCGGACCGCTGCACCGTGGTCTACGCGCAGCGATGCCGCGAGGCGTTCAAGGGTGTGCCGGTCGTACTCGGCGGCATCGAGGCCTCGCTGCGCCGGATCGCGCACTACGATTACTGGTCCGACAAAGTGCGCCGCTCGGTGCTGGCCGACGCCAAGGCGGATCTGCTGCTCTACGGCAATGCCGAGCGCGCCGTCGTCGAAGTGGCGAACCGTCTTGCCGCCGGCGAGGCGCCGCGCGAGCTCGGCGACATCAGGGGCGTCGCGCTGTTCCGCCACGTGCCCGACGATTACACCGAGCTGCACGCCGACGATCTCGACTCCGCCGACGAGGGCGCATCGCGGACGAAAGGCTTGACCGTGATCCGGCTGCCCGCTTTGGAGCAGGTCGAGCAGGACAAGGAAGCCTATGCGCGCGCGTCCCGCGTGCTGCACCGGGAGAGCAATCCCGGCAATGCGCGGCCGCTGGTGCAGCGCCACGGCGATCGCGATCTCTGGCTCAACCCGCCGCCGATTCCGCTGACCAGCGAGGAGATGGACGCCGTCTACGATCTTCCTTACGCGCGCGCCCCGCATCCGTCCTACGGTGACGCGAAGATCCCGGCGTGGGACATGATCAAGTTCTCGGTGACGATCATGCGCGGCTGTTTTGGCGGCTGCACCTTCTGCTCGATCACCGAGCACGAGGGCCGCATCATCCAGAACCGGTCCGAGGGCTCGATCCTGCGCGAGATCGAGAAGATCCGCGACAAGACGCCGGGCTTCACCGGCGTGATCTCGGACATCGGCGGTCCCACCGCCAACATGTACCGGATGGCGTGCAAGGACCCGAAGGTCGAGGCCGCGTGCCGGCGGCCGTCCTGCGTCTTCCCCGAGATCTGCCCGAATCTCAACACCTCGCATGACGATCTAATCCGGCTCTATCGCAAGGTGCGCGAGACCAAGGGCATCAAGAAGGTGATGGTCGCCTCCGGCGTGCGCTACGACCTCGCGGTCGAGAGCCCCGAATACATCAAGGAGCTCGTCACCCATCACGTCGGCGGTTATCTCAAGATCGCGCCCGAACATACCGAGCGCGGGCCGCTCGACAAGATGATGAAGCCCGGCATCGGCGCCTACAACCAGTTCAAGCGGATGTTCGATGCCGCGGCCGAACAGGCCGGCAAGAAATACTATTTGATCCCGTATTTCATCGCGGCACATCCGGGCACGACCGACGAGGACATGATGAACCTGGCGCTATGGCTGAAGAAGAACCGCTACCGCGCGGATCAAGTGCAGACCTTCCTGCCCTCGCCGATGGCGACCGCAACGGCGATGTACCACACCGGCGTCAACCCGCTGCGCGGCGTGCGGCGCGGTGGCAGCGGCAAGGTCGAGGCGATCAAGGGCCTGCGCCAGCGCCGCTTGCACAAGGCGTTCCTGCGCTACCACGACCCCGACAATTGGCCGGTGCTGCGTGAAGCCCTGAAAGAGATGGGCCGCGCCGATCTGATCGGTTCGCGCCCCGACCGGCTGGTCCCCGCGCACCAGCCGCCCGGCACCGGCAAGGCCGCCGGCACGCGGCGGCCGGTTCGTCCAGACGGCAAGACGCAGCGGTTCACGACCAAGAATTTGCGGGTGATGAAGTAGCGGGCGAGCCGGATCAGGTCCAGTTCAGCTTCGCATTGTCGCCCTCAAAACAAAAACCTCGAAAACAACCCCATGCACAGTAGCCGGCATGAGCGGGATCAATGACTTAGGCGATTGCCGAATCCGTTGAATCCGCGGGGTGAGATAACGGAAAAACCGAAATTATGTTTTGACGAAATATTGACTCGTCGGGCAAAACAGGCGCAAGATGCCATTGTCGCGGCACGCGTGGCAGGGCGAGCTCCAACCGCTACTCCGTATCGATATCCTCGAGCTTCACACCGCGTCCCGCGCGGAGGCTCGAAGCAACCGTCCTCCGACTTGAATCCATTCAACACAGCAGGCGTCGATGCGCGCCCGGATGCGCTGGGGAGCGTAGTCGTAAACCCGATAGCTCGCGGGGTAACCGGTGTCCGCTCTGTCCGCGAAACCGGACATAGCCAGTCCCGCCTTGTGAGTCAGCTAGGGGCCAATAAGCGACTTCACGTCCTCGTGTAGAGAGCCACGTCACGAATCTTCCGGCAAAGCGTCCCGGGGTAGACGGATCGCGAAAACCATTGGCTGTGCGGTAGATGACCAGCCCGCTTTGGATCCTCCCGAGCTCAATGCCCGGGCTACCCTCCACTCCGTACTCTGGGCGACGGCTGGCACAGCAGCTGCTTCCGTCGTACAAGGTAGACCGTGAAGAGGTTGCCTGCATGCAGCAACAACCGCCAGTCCGGATCCAGCGTAAGTTGTCGGCGATATTGGCAGCTGACGTCGCCGGCTATTCGCGACTCATGCACACTGATGAAGAGGCTACGCACCTCAAACTGACAACGCTTCTAGCGGAGGCAGTCGAGCCCGCGATCGCCGAACATGGTGGTCATATCGTGAAGAACACCGGCGACGGGTTCCTGGCAACGTTTCCAAGCGCGGTCCAAGCGGTTCGGGCTGCGGTGCAGTTCCAGACCCACATCACAGAAGTTACGATTGCTGACAAGGAAGACAGGCGTATTGCTTTCCGCGTACGCGTCAATATCGGGGACGTAATCGTTGAGCCCGATGACATCTTCGGAGACGATGTCAACATTGCCGCGCGGCTTGAGAGCATCGCAGACCCTGGCGGCATCTGCATCTCGTCTTCTGCTTACGATCACGTCCGAGGTAAGGTCGGAATTGAGTTCGCTAGTCTGGGTGAGCAGAACCTCAAGAACATCGCCGTTCCGGTCAGAGCCTATACGGTAGTTCGGGATCGGTCTGACTCGGCGTCACGATTTGATCGCTCAAGCTCAAATCCACTTTCACCGCCTCGCCTTTCTATAGTTGTGCTGCCGTTCGCCAACCTTAGTGGTGATCCTGAACAAGACTACTTCGTCGATGGCGTAACTGAATCTCTAACAACGGACCTGTCACGCATCAGTGGCTCGTTCGTCATCGCCCGAAATAGCGCCTTCTCGTACAAGGGGAAGTCAACAGATGTCCGGCAGGTTGGACGCCAGTTAAACGTCCGTTACGTGCTTGAAGGGTCCGTGCAGCGCAGCGGTGATCGGCTTCGCGTGAACGTGCAACTCATCGACGCTGAAAACGGCAAACATCTTTGGGCCGAACGCTTCGAGAAGCCGCTCGTCAACCTTTTCGACATGCAGGACGAAATCGTATCGAGGCTCGCTAACACGTTAGATGCCCAGCTCATTGTTGCCGAGGCGCGACGAGCGGAACGTTCGCTCCATCCCGATGCAATCGATTTATATTTCCAGGGCATGGCTTCAATATTCAAGGGTCTAACCATCGAGCACCTTAATGAAGCGCGCGGCTTTTTCGAACGCGCCTTGGCCATCGATCCCCGATCTGTTGCGGCGCTGGTCGGCACGGCATTCGTCGATCTGACAACCGGTGGCGAGATGTTAACTGATGACCGGGCAGCGCGCTTTTCCGCAGCGGAAGCGAATGCGATCAAAGCACTGTCGCTGGCTCCGGACGATGCCGTGGCTCACCTGATCCTAGGAGACGCCTATATTTTTACGTGCCGCGCTGCCCAAGGGATTGCTGAATGCGAGCATGCGTTGGCACTTAATCGCAATTTGGCCGAAGCTCATTGTTATATCGCCTTCGCGAAGTATTGCATGGGGCGTGCTGCTGAGACCGAGGGCCACATCTGCGAGGCTCTCCGCCTCTCTCCTCGCGACGTCTTTCACTACCGGTGGATGAATGTCGTCGGCCAGGCCAAGCTGCAGATCGGAGCGGATTCAGAAGCTCTCGGTTGGATACGAAGAAGTATTGAGGGCAACCGCAATTATCCATTCGCCTATTTTACGCTCGCCGCTGCCTTGGGCTTGGTCGGTTCTCTGGATGAAGCGCGATTCGCTGCAAACGCGGGACTTGCGCTTAATCCAAGTTTCACAATTCGTCGCTTCCGCGCCTCCGCCTCCAGCGACAATTCGATTTACCTTGCCGGGCGCGACCGAATTTGTGCCGGCATGCGTCTTGCCGGAATACCGGAGGGGTGACGTCCGCTTCGGGTCACAAGCAGTCCTCGACCGGCTGCCCGCCGCAGGTCAAGCAATGGGCCAGTTCCAGACTCTTGCACCGCAGCAAGCGAAACCATGTTCTTTGAGAAAGCCGCTTGCTAACCTCGCGCTGCGGACTGAAGGAGGGACACGTGGCTCGTTTAATAAGTCGTCGTGCCTTGCTTATGACCACCTGTTCGATTGCCATTGCCACCGCTGTGAACGCTGAGTCGTCGCGGCCATGGCGCGTCGGACTGGTTACCTCCGGGCAAAGCGACCGGATTATCGGGTGGTTCAGAGAAGCTTTCAAAGCCAAGGGTTATCGGGAGGGCAAGGACCTGATAATCGAACTGCGAGAAGCCAAGGGCCGTTACGCGCTGTTGCCAACTCTGGTTGAAGAACTCGTTTCGCTAAAGCCAGACGTCATAATTGCTGAAGCAACACCCGCGGTTGCAGCGGCACAACGAGTGACCTCGACGATTCCGATCATCATGTCGCCATCCACTGATCCCATAGGCTCTGGCTTCGTCAAAAGTTTTGCCAAGCCCGGGGGCAATATCACTGGCGTGGCGAACATGTTCGCTGACCTCACTGCCAAGACGCTCGACATCATTCGGCTTGTGTTTCCCAAGCTCCAGAGAATCTGTGTGCTCACTTCAAACAACCCAGTGCATCCGGCCATGGCCGAAGTGGCCGCTAATGCAGCGAGCGCGATCGGCGTTTTGGCCCAACCCTTCGTTGCTCCCAACCCGGAGGACCTCGATAAGGCGTTCGCCGATATGCAGGTGTCGAAGTGCGAAATCGTTTACGTACTGGCGGACCCGCCGAGGCGGGCATTGCCGTCAATTGCACTCAAATACGGGCTGCCCACCGTATATCAGGTCACCAATTACCCAGACCTAGGTGGGATGATGGCTTATGGCCCGGACATCAAGGCTCTATTTCTACTAGCGGCCGATTACGTCGATCGCATCCTAAAAGGGGCGAATCCAGCGGACTTGCCGGTTCAGCAACCGACGAAATTCGAGTTTGTGATCAACCTCCGAACGGCCAAAGCATTGCACTTGGCTGTCCCGGAGCAAGTGCTCTTACTCGCGGACAGAGTGATCGAGTAGCGATCGTTTTGGGACACCGAAAGTCTGCTCCGGGTCACAAGCGGTCCTCGACAGATTGCGCGGCAAGTCAGCTGAGGGGCCAGAAGCCGACTCGTTGGTCGACCGCAGCCGGTCACGACCACCAAGCCTGCTCAATTCTTCATTGCTCTTGCCGCCTGTTCCAAACTGGCCGGAACGATCACGCGATGAAACGGTGCTATCGTAGCAAGATAGATGCGCCCCAGTCGGTTATGGCAATGCACCACGGTACCCGCGACCAGCTCGCGCCCATTTGCTGCATCGGCGCGAAGTTGAATGGTGACGCGGAAGTCGAGATGCCGGTCATCCGCACCCACGACCAACTCCGTCGCACTCTTTGACAGCACCGGGAAGAAGCCGATAACCGGCCCACGCGCCGCCGCGGCAAGACCGACGGCGCGCGACGATTTGACCGCGACTGCCGCCATCACCACATCGCGGACACGCGTGAGCGCACGAATCCACCACGCCTGTCGCTCGAGCGCGGCGCGTGCCAGCACCTCTACATCATCGCTGGCGCCCGCCGGCAGTTGAATTGCAAAGGCGTCCAAAAGGTCCGCGCCCGCGTAAAGCGGCGCAAGCACGCTGTTGCTGGGCATCGGCACGGCGCGCGCTTTTGTCATGGGATCAGGTACCGCATGCCGGGGAGGGGCGTAGCGCAGCCGGCGTTGCAGAGGATCTTGCCGCCGCCGTCCTTTTATATCCACGCGCTCTGCAACGCAACAATCCTGCGGCGCACATGTCTCAGTTAGGCCAAAAGGCCAGCTGGCAGCGATGTCTGCTTCGGTCCGCTTCCCCCTCGAGGAGCGGCACTTACCCATACGCGCTTCCCAGGTCGTCATCTTTCCTCCGGCCGAAGTGTCGCAAACTCCTCCCGTCCTCCATATGTTGCCTCCATGAAAAAGATCGGATTCCTCTCCTTCGGGCACTGGACGCCCTCGCCGCAATCGCAGACCCGCTCGGCTGCGGACACGCTGCTGCAATCCATCGAGCTTGCGGTTGCGGCGGAAGAGCTCGGCGCCGATGGCGCCTATTTCCGCGTGCACCATTTCGCGCGCCAGCTCGCCTCGCCCTTTCCGCTGCTGGCCGCGGTCGGCGCCAGGACCAGCAAGGTCGAGATCGGCACGGCCGTGATCGACATGCGCTACGAGAACCCGCTGTATATGGCGGAGGACGCAGGCTCTGCCGATCTCATCGCCGGCGGGCGCCTCCAGCTCGGCATCAGCCGCGGCTCGCCCGAGCAGGTGATCGATGGCTGGCGCTATTTCGGCTACGGGCCGGCCGACGGCGAGAGCGACGCCGACATGGGCCGGCGTCATGCCGAGGTCTTTCTCGACATCTTGCGCGGCGAAGGTTTTGCAAAACCCAACCCGCAGCCGATGTTCCCAAATCCACCGGGGCTGTTGCGGCTCGAACCGCATGCGGAAGGTCTGCGCGAGAGGATCTGGTGGGGTGCCGGCTCGAACGCCACGGCGGTCTGGGCCGCCAGGCACGGCATGAATCTGCAGAGCTCGACGCTCAAGAACGACGAGACCGGCGAAGCCTTCCACGTGCAGCAGGCCGCGCAAATCCGTACCTATCGCGCAGCCTGGAAAGAGGCCGGCCACCCCCGCGAGCCGCGCGTCTCCGTCAGCCGCAGCATCTTCGCGCTGATCGACGATCGCGACCGCGCCTATTTCGGCGGCGAGCGCGGCAGCGAGGACCAGGTCGGCTTCATCGACCCGCGCACCCGCGCGATCTTCGGCCGCTCCTATGCGGCGGAGCCTGATGTGCTGATCGAGCAGCTCCGAGCGGACGAGGCGATCGCCGAGGCGGACACGTTGCTGTTGACGATTCCGAACCAGCTCGGCGTCGACTATTGCGCGCACGCCATCGAGGCGATCCTCACGCATGTGGCGCCTGCGCTGGGGTGGCGGTGACGCCTGGACTGCCGCACAATTTTTAAAGGTTACGGCTTTTAAAGGCTACGTCGCGGGCTGGTAGTGTGCCAGCCGCTCCGGATCGGCATCCGGAACGGAGACCGTCTGCGCCCTGATCTGGCTGCCGATGACCAGTCCGGTGAGCGAGAGCATGAGCCCCAGCGCCAGCGGCGCGAACAAGGCCTCTTCCTGAAACAATCCATTCAGCAGCACGACCATGACGCCGAAGCCCGCGAGCCCCTGCGTCAGATATCCGGAGAACGCATAAAGACGCCAGGCCTTCAGCGCCACCGCGAAATGAAACGCCAGCGGAACGAGGGCGGCGATGCCCATCTGGTACAGCAGGACCCCGATCGCACTCTCGACGGCGCCGTTGGTCGTTCCGGCGGCCTGCGCGGCGCTCCAGTCGATCGAGAAATAATCGTCCGACAGATTTCCGCCGACGCCCAGGCCGCGGCCAAACGGCTTTTCGAGAAATCCGTTCAAGCCGCCCATGAGGCCGAGGACGTGATAGTCGCCGATCTGCAAGCCGACGCGGATCGCGACAATTGCAAACACGATCAAGGTCACGAAGCCGAGCCATAGCGTCACCACGGCGCCGAGCAGACGGGTCGATATCCAGGCCGTGGCGACGAACACCACCACGATGAGCGCTCCCTTCACGCTGCAAACGATCAGCAGCGGCAACGCCACGAGGGCCAGAACCGGACGCCCTACCGAAAACAGGAAAAGCCCGAAAAACGCGATCCCGTACGCGAAGCTGATCGGGTGCATATTCGGCCCGTGGATGCGGAGGATCTTCGACACGCCGAACCCTTCGAGCAGGGGCGTATTGAGAAAGTCGAAGCTGAAGCGATCCTTCAGATCGACCGGCACGTTGCCGGTGGCGCGCATCTCGGCTTCCCAAGCGCCGGAGCGGGCCGCCTTGAGCTCGTCGAAACCCCAGAACGTGTAGCCGTTGGTGACGGCCAGCCAGAAATCCCGAAACGCAAACTCGACGTATCCGCACAGGATCAGAATGACTCCAAGCGTCACCAGGAACGGCGTGGCGCGAACCTCATAGGTCGCGGCCGTCAGCAGCGAGAGCTGAAACAGGAACAGCGGCAGCACGATGTTGCGCAGATAGACCGTTGCCGCCTGGCCGTCCTGGACGAAGCCGATCGCGAAATACAACGACACCACGGCGAGGGTCACGACGCCCCAGCGCATGATCTGATTGACCTCAGTCGACCGGTTCCTTTGGCCGGCGACGTAGAGCCCAAATGTCGTCAGCCACATCACGGAGCAGACGAGAAAATTATAGCCTTTGATGAAGTCCAGGTCGGACGGCGCCGAAATCAGCGGCGACAGGATCGAGACGAACAGGTTCTGGAAGAACAGGACGAAGATCGCGATCGCCGGCGCGTAGGTTGGAGCCGCAACCACGATGGCGATGGCGACGAGAACTTCGACGGTCAGGGACAGGACCGGGCTCGCCCCGTGCAGGACCGGCACAAAGCCGATGGTTGCGATGGCGATGCAGAGCGTCGGGATCAGCTCGCGCCAAGGCGAACGTGAAGGCGAACGCGAAGGCTCGGGACAGCCCGCCTGCACGGCTTGAAGATGCGGTGAGGTCCCGCCACTCATGACTCGTCCTTTGGCGCAGCGCGGCGGCCACGATAGCGGCAGGATGCGTAAGGATTCGTTAACGATGACGGACCGGCTTCAGCGGCGGCCCGGCTTCGCGGCGCCGAACAGCGCGCGCATGACGTCGGGATCGGGCTTGCCGGTCCCGTTTTCGAGCAGGCCGAATCCCTGCGCCAGCTCCCAATGCGCCCAGCCCCAGCAATGCGCCCGCGCATATGCGGTCACGGCCGCGAGCCAGCGTACGCGGCTGTCCCGGGGCGCCGCGGCTTTCAACACGCCAAATTCGTTGATGATGATCGGCCGCGAAAATTGCTGCTGCCACGCGACCGCGGGCGCGAGCCAGCGGCTGACATCCGGCTTGTCCCTGGCGGCGGCAATCGCCGTGTCGAGCATGAGGAGCGCCTTCGTCGCGCCTCTGTCCTGCAAATCCCGGCGGAGCGCCTGAACCCCGGGATCGCCGGCGCTGATCGGATAACGCAGATCCGTGATGTCGTGCAGCGGATCCTGCACGTCCCAGTGGCCCTGGTGTGTGAACACCATGGGATCGTAGAAATGGATGGCGTAGACGACGTTTGGATCCGGCAACGGGCGAAACCGCGGCAGCGAGTCCGCGCGTTGCCAGTCGACCGGGCCGACGATCAGCGTGGTCGCGGGAAGCAATTGGCGAACGAAGGCGGCGAGCGTTTCGACCTGCTTTTGCCATCTGCCGGCTTCGATGTCGGGCTCATTGAGCAGCTCGGCGAACACGCGGTCGGCCGGGAACGATTGAATGACCCGGGCGAGCGTGCCCCACGCATCCTCCAGCTCGCGCAGCGAGGCGTCGGCGTCGTCCTTGTGCAGGCGATTGAAACGATCGCCGGGATGAAGATCGACGGAGATTGAATAGCCGAGCGAGATGAGCTGCTTCAATGCCTTGTCGAGCGCACGCAGCGTCTCATCGCGTTCCGCTTTCGAAGCGAAGCGCAGCATCACGCGCTCGGCCGGCACCGGCAAGCGGACATGACTCATCCCCGCCTTGCGAAGCTGCTGCAGCAATTCGCGAGTTGGAGGCGCGGATTTTTCGCCATTGATCCAGCCGTCGGCATTGAACCCGCGCGACAGTGCGGCGAGCCTGTGCGGCGCGACGGTCTGCGAGGCAGGTACGCAAGTTTCGGCCGATGTCGCGGAGGCGAGCGACGTTGGCATCAAGATCGTGGATAGCAAGATCGTGGCAAGGAGCAGACGACGGCACGGCGTCGCCATCGTCAAACCGCCCTGCTAAGCGCACCGCCGTCAGGGTGAGGCGCGGCAGAGCCGGCGGGCGCATGATTGACGACGAGACCGGTCGGCACGGTGTCGTACTTCGACAGCGCGGCGGTCACCCGTCGCATCGCCGCCGAACCGAGCTCGCCGGCGCGCACCACCGGGATGATCAGGTCCGCGTGCGCGGCGAGCGCGATCGCATCTGGCTGCAAGGCAAGATTGTTCGCATGGACGATGATCAGGTCGAACTCCGAGCGAATGTCGTCCTCCGGCCGCGCATCGGCCTTCCTGCCGGCGCTCAGCAGCTCGTCGATCGACTGGAGTCCTGCCGTGGTCGAGCCGTCCTGCCATTCGGTCACCGGCGGCTGGGCGCCCGCGAATTCCGGCTGCAGCCGGATCAGCACGCTCATCATGCCGCGATTGACGGCCGCGCGGTTGAGCGAGCGCGCAACGGTGTTGCCGCCGGCGCTCTTGCCGACCGACAGCACGAGGGCGACCTTGCAGCCACGCACCGGGGCACGATCGATACGCTCGAGCAGCGGACGCAAGTGAGCGCCGAGATCGAGCTCGGCTGGGGCGGCAATCGGTCGTTGCCAGACAGTGTTGGGCGCAGCTCCCGACATCAGTTCGGGAATGCGGGACCAGACCGGAAGGTTCGGCATCGCCTCGGGTTGCTGCACGGCCGGAGCCGGACGTTGGGCTTGCCGATTGGGCGTCTCCCTCGCCTCCGCCCGCGCGGGCGTTCGAGCCGGAGCCTCGGCAGGATCGGACTTGTCGGACATGCTCGTCATCGCCGCAACCGTAGCGGTTGACGTCAGCAGCGAGCCGATCGCGAGCGCGGCGAGCAGCAAGGCGAGCGGCGGACGCGTCGAGCGCAGCGGCGGGATCGCGGGCGAAGCGATCTTGGTCTGCGAGCTCTGAAGCTGACGCTGCTCGTTGGTCGTCTTGAACCGCGACAAAAACTGCTCGTAGATGTTCTTGTTGGCATCGGCATCGCGCTGCAGCTCCTGCAGCTTCACGAGCGCCTGGCCGTCCACCAGCATCTGCGTCTCGACCGCCTTGAGCTGCTTTTCCAGCGCGGCCTGCTGCTCGAGCTGGGCCTCGTATTCGGATTTCGCGGTGTCGATGTTCTTCTTCCGCTCGACCTCGATCTGCCTGTTGATGTCAGCCAACTGGCTGTAGGAGATCGCAAGATCAGGATGGCGGTCGCCGTAGACCGCCTTCTTCTGTGCGATCTGGTCGTTCAGGGTCGAGCGTTGCGCGCGCAGCATGCTCAGGAGATCCTGCTTCACCGGACCTTCGACATTGGCCTTGAGATCGCGCTGCACCTGCTCGTAACGCGCCTTGGCCTCCTCGGTGCGCGCGCGAGCCGCGGAGACCTGCTGGTTCAGGTCGGTCACCCGCAATTGCTGGGTGGTGGAATCCTTGCCGGCATTGAGGATCTTGTGCTCGAGCCGGAAGGCTGCGACGGCGTCTTCCGAGACGCGCAGGCGCTCGCTGAGCGTCTTCAGCCGGTCCTTGAGCCAGTCGGCCGCCTCGTCCGTCGCATCGCTGCGCACGCGGCTCTGGGTCGCGACGAACGCCTCTGCGATGGCATTGGCATAATACGCTGCCCGCTCCGCACTGTTCGAGGTGAACGAGATGGCGATGACGTAAGTCAGGCCGCGACGCGAGATATCGAGGCGGCTGCGGAGTTTTTCGAGCAGGCGCGTCATGTCGGTATGACCGCCTGAGATATCCTCGTCGTCGGCGATCTTGAGCTTCTCGATCAGGGGCCGGAGAAAGCCGTCCGACTTGGCGATCTCGATCTGGCTCTGAAGCGCAGCGGCGTCCTGGCCGATGCCAGGCAGCACGTCCTGATCCGTGGTCACGCGCAGCTCGCGAGGATCGACCACGACGAGCGCCGTCGCGGCATAGCGGACCGGCAGCACCATCAGCACGGCGACGCCGAGCGCGAAGAGTGCCAGCGCCAGCATCAGGATGCGCCGGCCGTTCTCACGCAGGAAAGAGAACGCGCCGGTGAGGGTCAGCGATCCCTTGATCAGCGCGGGGGCGGTGTTGTCGGGCGTCGCCGCCGCAGCCAGCGGCGCTTCCCACGAAGCCGCGGGCTCCGTCGGGGCGATGCTTCGCGGAGATGCGCTTCTACCGAACGCCATGGGGTTGGACTCGAAATCAACTAACAGGCACAGCCTAGAGACTTGCTGCACCGTAAATATCCATGGTTAACCCGCGGTTACGGCTGCCGCGAAGCTCGGTAAACGGTTCGTTAAGGAGACGACGCACTTCGACGACCCGGCGCGCCGGATCTCAAAACAAAGCGGCGTTGCCAGCCTGCCCGTAGATCATTGCGGCCACGAGAGAGAGCAGCAAGCCCGCGCCCGAAAAGATCACGAGGACTTTCAGAGTTTCGACATCAACGTTGGTTCTCGTCGCGCGGGATATCGCCTTTGCCAGTGCAGCCATCATCGCCAGCTCCGAACAGGCCGCGCGGAGGCGCGACCTGTTTTGTCTAGCGTCATTGGGCGCATTTGCGTGTGAAGCAGATTACAAGTGATGTTGCGTGCTGCACCTCGCACCGCCGGCCGAGCGTGCCTGGATCTTACCATTCATAGCGCACCGCGCCCTTGCCTGCGCAGCAGCGCGTGACGTTGCCCTCGCGTATCACGGTCGGTCGCGCGGTATGCATCTTGTGCGGGAATCGGCCGACTTGCTGACACTTTGCGGTGCAGGCTCGCGGCCGGTATTATTCTCAACTGATTCTCGTCTGACGAGGTACGGATGTCGCGGCCGATCATCGGCGCGGTCCCTGTCAGGCGGAAACGATCTTGGTGCCGAGGATGATTCGGCGTCGTCAGGGGAGGACAATTTGCCATGCCTGGGATGACTGGACTGCAGCTGGCCGGCGCTGTCGCCGCGGAGCGCCCCGGGACGATCATCCTCCTGAGCACGGGATACGCAGAGATTCCCAGCAACGAACGATCCAGCCTGCCGCGTTTATCAAAGCCATTCGACCAGGCTGCGTTGGCGAAGGCAATCGAGGCGGCAATGCGCGAAGACGAGCCAAGCGGATCCATCGTCGCTTTTCGGCCGAAGAGCGCGTGAAAGCCGGATGATGAATGGCGCACCGTCTGGTGCGGTCCCGATTCGGAAGCGCCAATGGTCCATCAAATCCCGCCGGGAAGCTCAACGCCCGCTTCCGTCAGGTCACGGAGGAATTTCCGCACCAGGAGCATGTTGGTTCTCTGCAACTCGTGATTATTGCCGAACTTGAACTGGTTGGCTTCGGTTACGATCAGACCCTGGTCGGTCTCGCGG
Source organism: Bradyrhizobium sp. 187 (assembly GCF_023101005.1). Lineage (NCBI taxonomy): Bacteria > Pseudomonadati > Pseudomonadota > Alphaproteobacteria > Hyphomicrobiales > Nitrobacteraceae > Bradyrhizobium > Bradyrhizobium sp. 187. The sequence goes on along the minus strand of NZ_CP064693.1, from coordinate 500,034 downwards.
AAAATGCCTTGCTTCTTCAAGCGATCGGCGCGCCGCCGAACGGTTTCGATCGGCAGACCGAAAAAGCGGGACAGGGCGGCACGGGAAACGCCCTGCTTGATCTTGTCCGGCTCCACCGCCTGGATACTGCCAAATTGCCGGTCGAGTTCGGGGGACTTCATGATCTTGAGAACGTTGGCGTTCAGGACCGCATGAATGATCATCAAGTCCAGCGGATCGAAATCGTAGTGGCGGAACATTTCGCTGGCTGCGCACAGCATGTAGGCCAACGAGTGGCGGGAGACGGTTCGGATCAAATCCGACGCGATGTCCTCGCCTTCAGTCGTACCAACCATCACCAGTCCCCGCTTCTACGGATGTCCGGTCCGACGCCCACAAGCCGGTTCTATGTATCCGTGGCGCACCGCGCGTGAGGCAGGACCGGTCTGCTGTTCCCCCAATATGGGTATGGTTGCGGTTCAATCGGGTCAATAGCCGGCTTGTCGGCAATATCATTTTCACCGATACGGGATTGAGTGGCCGGGCGCGCAATTGGCGCGTGCCAACGGTGGTCGTGGGCCAAATGACATTCATCATCGAAGCTGTAAAAGACGACTGCCGCACCGTGGATTTCCGTGACAGCGCGATCGTTGCGGTGATCCTGGCCCGCAAGCATTCGGTGAATGGTTTTGTAGTGTCGATCACGGCTCCGGACGGGCAGCTTTTTTCCGCCGATCAGTTCAACCGTTTGCTGACGAGCAAGGGGCTTGGTTCGGATCTGGCGGCGCAAGATGTAGGGCGGCGCTAAAGCGGGCTTTGTCGGCGGTACGCAGAATCCCGAACAGTGCAATTGATTGTCATCGCGCCGAAACGGGTGCGCCGCCTGCGGACGAAACGAATGGATGCGGGAAATCGGCGTCGATCGCGTATTCGAAAATGGCGCGCCCGGAACGATTCGAACGTCCGACCCTCAGATTCGTAGTCTGATGCTCTATCCAGCTGAGCTACGGGCGCGTTTTTCGCTGACATTGCGGGCGTGGCCCGCAGGCAGCCCCCGGCGACGCCGGAGGGGTGCGAAAGAGCGCCCTGACTAACCGCTCTTGCCCCAATTGGCAAGGTCCGGATTGAGGTGATTTTGCTGGGAAATGACGGTTTCCGCACTCAGCCGCCGGCCGACCTACGCCCGCGCCCGCTCGTTGCGGACGGAGAGCAGTTCCACGGGGCGGTCGGGGATGACGATCCGGAAGGTGGCACCGATGGTGCCTTCGACCAGATGGATGTCGCCGCCATGGGCGCGGACCAGCTCGGCGGCGATGGCAAGGCCGAGGCCGCTGCCGCCGGGGCGGCCGGAGGTCTGGAACGCCTCGAACAGGTGCTCGCGAGTCTTCTGCGGCACGCCAGGGCCGGTATCGGAGACCTCGAGGATGGCGACCGCGCCCTCGCGTTTTCCCGTGATCCGGATCTGCTGCGCGCCGCCCTCGGCGGACGCATGGCTTTCCAGCGCCTGGGCGGCGTTGCGGACGAGGTTGAGCAGCACGCGGAAGAGCTGGTCGGGATCGGCATCGACCGCGAGCCCGCGCTCGATTGCGGCGACCCAGGAGATCGAGGCGTCGGAGGCAAGGCCAGCGGTCTCGCGCACCTCAAGCACCACCGGCTCGATCATGATCATGCGCCGGTCGGGCGCGGCTTCCTGGGCGCGGCCGTAAGACAAGGTCGACTGACAGAAGGCGATGGCGCGCTCGAGCGAGCGGACGAGTTTTGGCGCAAAGCGCTGCACCCGCGGATCCGGCACGCTGGCGAGCTGGTCCGACAGGAGTTGTGCCGAGGCCAGCAGATTGCGCAGGTCGTGATTGATCTTGGAGACGGCGAGGCCGAGGGCGGCGAGCCGGCTCTTCTGATGCAGCATCGACATCAGGTCGCGCTGCATGTCCGATAATTCGCGCTCAGCAACGCCGATCTCGTCGCTGCGCTGGCTCGGCACGATGATCCCCGCTGAACTCTCGGGATTTTCGTGGAAGCCGACCAGGCTCGCGGTCAGCCGCCGCATCGGGCGCACGAAGAGATAATGCATGGCGAGATAGACGAGGCCGGCGGTCAGCACCGCGATGATCAGCGCGACCACCACGACGTTGCGGGAGAATCGGTACATCGACTGCCGCAGCGGCAGCTCGTCGGTGACGATCTCCATGAACTGGGCGTTGCCGACGCCGGGCCCGACGATCCGGATGGCCTGGTTGCCGGTCTCCAGCATCATCCGGAACGAGCCGGTGATCGCCTCCCACGCCGTCATGTCGCGCAGGTCGATATCGTGCTCGATGGCGGCGGGCAGATTGTCGCTGGCGAGCAGGCGACGCTGCTGGCCCATCTTGATGGCGACGGCGCGCGCATTGATGCTTTTCAGGATCTCGCGCGAGAGCGAATCGGGGACCATGCCGAGCGGCGCCGCATCGAGCACCAGCGCTGCCGTGTTGGCCGCGGCGACGCGGTCGTTGAGCCGGTTGACCCAGAAGTTGGCGATGGCCGGCACGTAGAGCAGGATGGCCGCGATCATCACCAGGGGGACGGTGAGCAGCAGCAGCTTGCCAGACAGCCCAAGTCCGCGCGTCCCACGCGGCAGCGCCGCCGGCGGGTCCCGCTGATCCCCATCCTGGATCGGCTGGAGGTCTGTCGCTGCCACGAAATTCGCCCTCGCTGCCTTTACCGGGTTGAAGATTTGGCTGGTGAAGGGTTTGGCGCGTATGAAGATGCGGCCCGCCCCCAGCGCGGTCAAATTACAGATCGTCAATCTCCCAAGGTCGGATGTAAGCGCAGATTTGGCGAGTCGCTACCTCAAGGGTTAAAAACCCCGCACAAACAGCGATATTCGCCGGAATTGAGCTCTTGTGCGGCGTTGACGAAAAGAAGGCGCTCGCTTATAAGCCGCGCAATTGTCCGCGATGACCCGGTGTGACCGCCGGGAGCGGCTCTCTTGGGGCCGAAAAAGGCCCGTTTTGGGCAGCATCTTCCGGACTTTATCATCAATTCTACAGGCAAATTGCCCGGTCAGCGGAGAAAAACCCGTGAAGCGGACTTATCAACCCAGCAAACTGGTGCGCAAGCGCCGTCACGGCTTCCGTGCCCGTCTCGCCACGGCCGGCGGCCGAAAGGTGCTCGCCGCCCGCCGCGCTCGCGGCCGCAAGCGTCTGAGCGCCTGAGCCGGACCCCCTTTTTGGGATTTCATCATGGATCGGCTGAGGCAGCGAGCGGATTTCCTCGCCGTTGCCAATGGCGCGCGGGTGAATAGCCCCGCGTTCGTCCTGCAAAGCCGCGGTCGCGACGATAGCGGCCCGATCCGGATCGGCTTCACCGTCACCAAAAAGAACGGCAACGCCCCCGAGCGCAATCGCATCCGGCGCCGGCTTCGCGAACTGGTGAAGCGGCTCGATCCGGTGTCGATGCAGCCCCATCATGATTATGTGCTGGTCGGCCGAAGGGACGCGCTCTCGCGCGGCTTCGCCACCATGCTCGACGATCTGCGCATAGCGTTCGCGAAGCCCGCGCGGCATACGCACAAGGGACGCGGCTCAAAAAGCAGCCCAACAACCGACGGCTTAAAGCCCGGCCCCGCTCCTGCGACCAGCCGCAAACCGGATTGATGACGAGAGAATGATGACCGACAACCGCAATACCATCCTCGCCGTCATTCTGTCGGGCTTCGTGCTGATCGCCTGGCAATATTTCTACAACATGCCGGCGATGGAGAAGCAGCGCGCCCAGCAACAGGCGCAGGCCGAGCTGCAGAAGACCACGCCGCAGCCGACGGCTTCCGCTACGCCGGGCGCCACGCCGCAGGCCGGCAGCACGGCCCAGCCGTCGACGCCGAGCGCGAACCAGCAAGCCCAGCCGGTTCAAAGCCGTGACACCGCCATTGCTGCCAGCCCGCGCGTGAAGATCGAGACGCCGCGGATCGCCGGCAGCATCTCGCTGAAGGGCGGACGCATCGACGATGTCGCGCTGGTGCAATTCCGCGAAACGGTCGATCCGAAGTCACCGCCGATTATTCTGTATTCGCCCTCGGGGACCGCGGAGCCGTATTACGCCGAGTTCGGCTGGGTACCGGCGACGGGCGTGACGGCGAAACTGCCGGACGCGCAGACCGTCTGGCAGCAGGAGGGCAGCGGCAGCCTGACGCCGACGACCCCGGTGCTGCTGAAATGGGACAATGGCGAGGGCCTCAACTTCCGTCGCACCATCTCGGTCGACGACCACTACCTCTTCACCGTCAAGGACGAGGTGAGCAATGTCGGCAACGCGCCGGTCACGCTCTATCCGTTCGCACTGATCTCGCGCCACGGCACGCCGCAGGTCTCCGGCTACTACATCCTGCATGAAGGCCTGATCGGCTATCTCGATGGCTTGCAGGAATACGCCTACAAGAAAATCGACGAAGCCAGGACGGTGAACTTCAAGGCCACCAATGGCTGGCTCGGCATGACCGACAAATACTGGGCCTCGGCGCTGCTGCCGGACACCAGTGCGCAGATTCAGGCGCGCTTCTCGTCGAATCCGAGTGGCAACGTCCACACCTACCAGACCGATTATCTGCTCGATCCGGTCACTGTCGCGATCGGCGGCTCCGCGACCGCGAACGCACGGCTGTTCGCCGGCGCCAAGGAAGCCAGCGTTGTCGGCATCAACTTCCCGCTCGCCGGCCATGGCGGTTACAACAAGGAACTCGGCCTCAACCATTTCGATCTGTTGATCGACTGGGGCTGGTTCTACTTCATCACCAAGCCGATGTTCCTCGGCCTCGACTTCTTCTACCGCTTCTTCGGCAATTTCGGCATCTCGATCCTGCTCGTGACCGTGATCGTGAAGCTCCTGTTCTTCCCGCTGGCGAACAAGTCCTACGCCTCGATGGCGAAGATGAAGTCGGTCCAACCGCAGCTTCAGGCGCTGAAGGAGCGCTACCCTGACGACAAGGTGAAGCAGCAGCAGGAGATGATGGAGATCTACCGCAAGGAGAAGATCAATCCGGTCGCCGGCTGTCTTCCCGTGGTGATCCAGATCCCGGTGTTCTTCTCGCTGTACAAGGTGCTGTTCGTCACCATCGAGATGCGGCACGCGCCGTTCTTCGGCTGGATCAAGGATCTTTCCGCGCCGGACCCGACCAACCTGTTCACTCTGTTCGGGCTGATCCCGTTCGATCCGACCACCATTCCCGTGTTCGGCCACTACCTCGCGCTCGGCATCTGGCCGATCATCATGGGCATCACAATGTGGTTCCAGATGAAGCTGAATCCGACGCCGCCGGATCCGACGCAGCAGATGATCTTCAACTGGATGCCGCTGATCTTCACCTTCATGCTGGCGGGCTTCCCGGCGGGGCTCGTGATCTACTGGGCCTGGAACAACACGCTCTCGGTGCTCCAGCAGAGCTACATCATGCGCCGCAACGGCGTGAAGGTGGAGCTGTTCGACAACATTCGAAACTCCTTCAAAAAAAAACTGACGACTGAGGCGACGTAGCCGTCATTGCGAGGAGCGAAGCGACGAAGCAATCCAGAGTCCCTTCGCGGATGCGTTTCTGGATTGCTTCGCTTCGCTCGCAATGACGCGGACAAACAGAAAGCCTTCGCATGAATGACGACAAAGATGCGAAGCTGATCGAGGTCGGGCGAAAGCTGTTCACGCGCGACTGGCAGTTCATCTGGGCCTCGCCCTCGACTGAAACGCTGCCGCCGATGGCGGGGCTGGAGATCGCCTTTGCCGGCCGCTCCAATGTCGGCAAGTCCAGCCTGATCAACGCGCTGACCGGCCGCAACGCGCTCGCGCGCACCTCGCATACGCCGGGCCGCACCCAGGAGCTGATCTTCTTCGAGGTCCCCGGGAAAAGTGACCTGCGCCTGGTCGACATGCCCGGCTATGGTTATGCCAAGGCACCGAAGAGCCAGGTCGCGTCCTGGACCGAGCTGATCCACAAATTCCTGCTCGGACGCGCGAGCCTCGCGCGCGTCTACGTGCTGGTCGACGCGCGGCACGGCCTCAAGGACGTCGATCTCGAAGTCCTGAAGACACTCGATCGCTCCGCGGTCAGCTACCAGCTGGTTCTGACCAAGGCCGACCAGATCAAGGCCGCCGAGCTTCAATCGCGCATCGTCGAGACCGAGGCCGCGCTCGCCAAGCGTCCGGCCGCGTTCCCGAACGTGCTCGCGACCTCGTCGCGGAGCGCAACCGGCATGGCCGAGCTGCGCGCCGCGATCGCCAAGCTGCTGGAAGAGCGCACCTCGTAATGGCGGCGTTCCGCCTGTTGATCGGGCTTGCCGGTATGATGGGCGCCGCCGGCGTCGCGCTGGCCGCCGCTTCCTCGCATGGCGGCGATGCGAGCCGGCTCGCCGCCGCAAGCGCCATGCTGCTGTTTCATGCAACCGCCATACTCGCAACCGTCGCCCTGCTCGGGCGCGGCCTTCTGCACGGCGGAATTGGCATCATCGCCGCGTCCGGCTTCGCAGCCGGCGCCGCGCTGTTCGCGGGCGACCTCACCTTGCGGCAATATGCCGGCCATTCGCTGTTTCCATATGCGGCGCCGACCGGTGGATCGGTGATGATCTTGAGCTGGCTGGCGGTGACGCTCGCGGCGGTGATGGTGAAGAAATAGTGGCTCTTTGTTCCTTCTCCCCTTGCGGGAGAAGGTGGCGCGAAGCGCCGGATGAGGGGTTCTCTCCACGAACTCACTATTGCGCGCGCGGAGAGAACCCCTCACCCGTCTCGCCGCTATCGCGGCGATCCACCCTCTCCCGCAAGGGGAGAGGGGAAGAACATCACTTTGCGCCCCGCCCGCCAATCGGATAGAACGCGGCCCGAGTATCCCGCCAGCGAGATCCGCCTCATGACCGAAATCTCCCCGCTCGACCAGGCCCGCATCCTGTCCGAAGCGCTGCCGCACATGCAGCAGTATGACGAGGAAACCATCGTCATCAAGTATGGCGGCCATGCCATGGGCGACGAGGAGACCGCGAAGAATTTTGCCCGCGACATCGTGCTGCTCGAGCAGACCGCGATCAATCCGGTGGTGGTGCATGGCGGCGGCCCGCAGATCGCGACCATGCTCAAGCGCCTCGGCATCGTCTCGGAATTCGCAGCCGGCCTGCGCATCACCGATGCCGCCACCATCGAGATCGTCGAGATGGTGCTCGCCGGCTCCGTCAACAAGCAGATCGTCGGCTACATCAACGAGGCCGGCGGCAAGGCCGTGGGGCTCTCTGGCAAGGACGCCAATATGGTGAAGGCGTCCAAGACGACGCGCACCATCATGGATCCGGACTCGCACATCGAGAAGGCGGTCGATCTCGGCTTCGTCGGCGATCCCGAGAAAGTCGATCTCACGCTGCTCAACCAGCTGATCGGCTACGAGTTGATCCCCGTGCTCGCGCCGCTCGCGACCTCGAAAGAGGGGCAGACGCTGAACGTCAACGCCGACACTTTCGCAGGTGCCGTGGCCGGCGCGCTGAAGGCAAAGCGGCTGCTGCTGCTCACCGACGTGCCGGGCGTGCTCGACAAGTCCAAGAAGCTGATCCCGCAGCTCTCGGTCAAGGACGCGCGAAAGCTGATCGCGGACGGCACCATATCGGGCGGCATGATCCCGAAGGTCGAGACCTGCATCTACGCGCTCGAACAGGGCGTGGAGGGCGTCGTCATCATCGACGGCAAGATGCAGCACGCGGTGCTGCTCGAACTCTTCACCAACACCGGCACGGGCACGCTGATCCACAAGTGAGAGAAGAGCGGACAGGAACAGTGCTGGGAGAGCGGCGGCCTCGCCGCTCCGTCCTGACGCGCTTCCTGATGACGCTCCCTGCCGCAGCCATCTCGTTCGTGTTCTCCTCCGCACCGGCCTTCGCCGACCTGAAAATCTGCAACCGCATGTCCTATGTCGTCGAGGCCGCGATCGGCATCGACGACAAGGCGGCGACCGCGACGCGCGGCTGGTTCAGGATCGACCCCGCCACCTGCCGCGTGGTGGTGCAGGGCACGCTCTCCGCCGACCGCATCCTGCTCAACGCCCGCGCGCTCGGCGTCTACGGCGCATCCCCGATCCCGCAGAACGGCAGCGACACGCTGTGCGTCGCGCAGGACAATTTCGTCATCGCGGCAGCGCGGCAGTGCCGCAGCGGCCAGACCCAAGCCGCCTTCACCCAGATCACCCCGACCCAAGGCGCGGACGGCAATTTCGTCGCCTATCTCGCCGAGGACTCCGAGTATGACGACGAGCAGGCCCGCCTCGCCGGCATCCAGCGGCTTTTGGTGATCGCAGGTTACGACGCCGCGCCGATCGACGGCGTCGACGGGCCGAAGACGCAAGGCGCGCTGGCCGCTTTCCTGAAGAGCCGCGGATTGTCGTCCGACATCCTGTCGTCGCCGAACTTCTTCAAGACCATGGTCGATGCCGTGCAGACGCCGTCTGCGACAGGCCTCACCTGGTGCAACGACACCGCGCACAAGGTGATGGCGGCGGTCGCCACCGACGACGGCAAATCGGTGACGAGCCGCGGCTGGTATCGCATCGACCCCAAGACCTGCCTGCACCCTGATGTGAGCGGCCAGCCGAAGCAGATATTCAGCTTCGCGGAAGCCATCGACGCCGATAACCGAATCGTCAAGCTGAAGGACAAGCCGCTGAACTGGGGCGGCGACAAGCAGCTTTGCACGCGCGAGACCAAGTTCGAGACCAACGAGCAGACCGACTGCGGCGCGCGCGGTTTCGCGGCCACGGGCTTTAGCGCGGTGGACATGTCGAGCGGCGGCAAGACGCTGCGGTTTGCAATGCCGTGACGGGTGCTGTTGTGATGGTACCGGTGCCACGCACGCCGCTGTCGTCCTGGCGAAAGCCAGGACCCATTACCCCAGGATTGGGTTTGGCGAAGAACGACGACCGCAGTGCCCCAATGATCGGTCACGGCGTATGGGTCCTGGCTTTCGCCAAGACGACGATTGAGGGTGGGGCGCCGCCGCGGTCAGCGGATAGAGAGTGAAAATGACCTCCTCCCGCGCCTTTGCCCATATCGACACCTGGGTGTTCGACCTCGACAACACGCTCTATCCGCACCACGTCAATCTGTGGCAGCAGGTCGATGCGCGGATCACCGAGTTCGTTTGCAACTGGCTCAATCTGACACCGGTGGAAGCGCGCAAGATCCAGAAGGATTATTACCAGCGCTTCGGCACCACCATGCGTGGCATGATGACCCTGCATGGTGTACGCGCCGACGACTATCTCGCCTATGTCCACAAGATCGACCATTCCCCGCTGGAGCCGAACCCGGCCCTGGGCGAGGCCATTGCAAAACTGCCGGGACGAAAGCTGATCCTGACCAACGGCTCGGTCGATCATGTCGATGCGGTGCTGGCGCGACTCGGCTTTGCCACGCATTTCGACGGCGTGTTCGACATCATCGCCGCCGAATTCGAGCCGAAGCCGGCGCCACAGACCTACCGGAAGTTTCTCGCCGACCATTCGGTCGATCCGACCCGCGCAGCGATGTTCGAGGACCTCGCCCGCAACCTCACCGTTCCGCACGAGCTCGGCATGACCACGATACTCGTGGTGCCGGACGGCACCAAGCAAGTGGTGCGTGAAGATTGGGAACTGGCGGGCCGTGATGCGGCCCATGTCGACCACGTCACCGACGATCTGACTGGGTTTCTGCAGTCGCTCGCGATCGGCTGACCCCCGCAGCAACGCAGGAGCGACCGTGCCTCAGAAGCCGACAGACTTGGCTGCGATCGAATGGGAAGACCTGCGCTACTTCCTGCACCTGGCTCGCGAAAAAAGCCTCTCGGGTGCCGCACGAAAGCTGGGCACCACGCAACCGACAATGAGCCGGCGCCTCGAACTGTTCGAAAGCAAGCTCGGTGCGATCCTGTTCGACCGCCTTCCGTCCGGCCTTCGGCTCTCCGACACCGGACGGCAGATTCTCGATTATGCCGAGAGGATGGAGGACGCAGCACTGGCGGCGCAGCGGATCGCAGTTGGCAGCAGCGCTGGACTGACCGGAACGGTGCGCGTGACCTCGCCCGAATGGCTCGGGGCACGGATCCTCTCGCCTTTGCTGGCGAAGTTCTGCGCGGCGCATCCGACCGTCACCGTCGAGCTGGTTACTGACGCCGAGGCCCTGAGCCTCACGCGGCGGGAGATAGATGTCGCCCTGCGCTTCGGGCGCTTCCAGCAGGACGGACTGATGCAGCGGAAGATCGCCAGCATTCCGTTCGAGCTTTATGCTGCTGCTGCCTATCTCAAGGCAAAGGGACCGCCCGATTTTTCGGACGGTGGCGCCGACGCTGCGCTCATTACAATGAACGCGGCGCTCGCCGAAAGTGTTGCGGAGGCGAAGTGGCTGCGTCGCTATTTGCCGCAGGCACGTGTTGGATTCTGCAGCAATAGCCGCGATGGTCAGGCCGCTGCGGCCGCCGCCGGCGCGGGGCTGGTTTGCTTGCCGACTCGGCTGGCCTCGGCCTATCCCGCGCTTCGTTCGATCAAGACGCCGGCGCCCGTCCCGAGCCGCGAGCTGTGGCTGGGATTTCATCGCGACACCGGCAAGGTCCGGCGGGTTCGCGCCGTGGTGGACTTCATCGCGGGAGAATTCCGTCAATTCGCCTGACGCTTCGGCAAGCTGTATGGCGGCCATACGCCCATAGCTGATGGCTCCGGCGAGACCGCACGTCTATCTCTCGAGCTCGGCAACAACCCGCCGTTCGAGGAGAGAGACAATGATGATGGATTGGAGCGCCTATCGGAGCGACTTGCTGGCGCGGATCGGCGACATTGGTGCCCTAAGCCCGGCGACGCTGAAGGGCTATCGCGAACTTGGCGCGGCTGGCCCCCAGACAGGAAAGCTGGACGGAAAGACGCGCGAGTTGATCGCGCTGGCGGCGGCCGTGACCGCCCGCTGCGACGGGTGTATTGCGGTTCACGCCGCCGCCGCCGCACGTTTCGGCGCGAGCCGTGAGGAGCTCGCCGAGGCCCTCGGCGTGGCGATTGCGATCGGTGCGGGGGCGTCGTTGGTCTACTCGGCACGGACGCTCGAAGCGTTCGATTCGAGCCGGGCACCGAAGCCGGGCGAAGGCTGATCCGATGACGCAAACACCGCAACCTGTGGCCTTCTCCGGATGCGGTTCGGCCGCAAGCTCGTTTCAACGGTCGGTCTCCTCTTCGCTGACCGTCGAAGAGGTGGTCACCCGCTTGAAGCAGGGAATCATTGCGGCAGACCTCTGGATCCTGCACGAGATCGACCCGCAAATGCTGCTCAGTCGTGGCGGCTTCGCCATCGGCCCCGCGCGTCAGGTCCTGTTTTTCCACCCACGCCTGATGTCGCGGCTGCTGGCGGCCGATAGCGCGGCACTGCTCGAGGCCCCCCTAAAATTCGCCGTGATCGGATTTCCCGACGGTCAAGCCGAACTGCGATGGCTTGATCCGGCTATGGCCTTCGCGCGCTACCGCTCGCCGGCATTGACCGAACTCGGAAATGAGCTCGCCGGCCTCTGCGAGGGTATCGTGAACGGTATCGAGCTCGCGGGCACATCAAAATAGCCGCCGGCCATGTCCCGGGCGCATCCGAACGCGTCGGGACATGGCCGACTGCGTTCTTGACTCTCTCGCTCCAAGTCCCGAAAAAGCGATCCAAATTCCCCGCAAATACCGCTCAAGGATCGCCAAATGTCCCTGTCCGCCCTCGAATCCACCATCAACGGCGCCTTCGAGGCGCGCGACGGCGTCTCGACCTCGACCAGGGGCGAGGTCCGCGAGGCCGTGGATCACGCGCTGGAGATTCTGGACAAGGGTGAGGCCCGCGTTGCCGAGCGCGGGGCCGACGGCAAGTGGAAGGTCAATCAATGGCTGAAGAAGGCGGTGCTGCTCTCGTTCCGCCTCAACGACATGGGCGCCATTCCCGGTGGCCCCGGCAAGGCGGCCTGGTGGGACAAGGTGCCCTCGAAGTTCGACGGCTGGGGCGAGAACCGCTTTCGCGATGCCGGTTTCCGCGCCGTCCCCGGCTCCATCGTGCGCCGCTCCGCCTTCATCGCCCGCAACGTCGTGCTGATGCCGTCCTTCGTCAATCTCGGCGCCTACGTCGATGAATCCACCATGATCGACACCTGGTCGACCGTCGGCTCCTGCGCGCAGATCGGCAAGCGCGTGCACATCTCCGGCGGCGTCGGCATCGGCGGCGTGCTCGAGCCGCTGCAGGCCGAGCCCGTGATCATCGAGGACGATTGCTTTATCGGCGCGCGCTCCGAGGTCGCCGAGGGCGTGATCGTGCGCAAGGGCGCGGTGCTGTCGATGGGCGTGTTCCTGGGGGCGTCGACCAAGATCGTCGATCGCGAGACCGGCGAGATCTTCATCGGCGAGGTGCCGGAATATTCGGTCGTCGTTCCCGGCGCGCTGCCCGGCAAGCCCATGAAGAACGGCCAGATCGGCCCGAGCACCGCCTGCGCCGTCATCGTCAAGCGCGTCGACGAGCGCACGCGCTCCAAGACCAGCATCAACGAGCTGCTGCGGGATTGATTCGCGGCACCAGCTGCCGGACGACACCGAGGGTTCATCGAACCCGCCCTCCCCCCATCGCGACCAAGATTCGGGCGACCTTTCCCGCCCGGAGCCTTTGGTATGGACTGGATCTGGTATCTCTTCCGCTTCGACGGCCGCATCAACCGCGCGCTGCTGTGGCAGGTGCTGCTGATCGTCATGATGCTGGCCTGCATGCTCGGGATGATCGACCAGGCCATCAAGGTGCTGAACGGGGCCGCAACTTTCGCCTTCAACTTCAAAGTCGACTTCGATTTCGGTGTCGACGACATCTTCAACGTGGTCGATCCCAGGGCCTATCGTCAGCTGGCTACGGCCGATCGGGCGACCCTCATCCTCAAAGTGTTCGGCACTTTGCTATTCCTGTGGATCTATCTCGCAACCGCGACCAAGCGGCTGCACGATCGCGACCGGAGCGGCTGGTGGCTGGTTCCGTTCTTCGTCGTGCCTGCGTTGTTCGACCAGTTCTCGGACCTGCTGCCCACCAATTCAAACTGGGTTCTTGCCGTCGCCTGGGCCGTGCACATTCCGTGGTTTTGGGGCCTCGTGGAAATGTTCATTGTGCCCGGCACCTCGGGCGACAACCGGTTCGGCCCCGATCCACTGGCCGTCCTTGAAGATGGCTCCGCGCCCGCACCTGCGGCAAAAAGCTGGGACCAGCAGGGTGAGATCGAATTTGTCCCGCCCAGTGCTAGCCCACCCGGCGGCATGCATGTTAAGCGGGGCGCATGACCGATGCTCTCTCGATTGCCCGCGATCTCATCCGCTGCCCCTCTGTAACTCCGGCCGATGCCGGTGCGCTGGGCGTGCTCGAACAGGCCCTCAATGCGGCGGGCTTCAGGTGCCACCGCGTGACCTTCAGCCAGCCCGGCACCGCCGACGTCGACAATCTCTATGCGCGGATCGGCACTGACGGGCCGCACATCACCTTTGCCGGCCACACCGACGTGGTGCCGCCTGGCGACGAGAGCGCCTGGAGCGTCGGCGCGTTCTCCGGCGAGGTGAAGGACGGCTTTCTGCACGGCCGCGGCGCGGTCGACATGAAGGGCGGCATCGCCTGCTCGGTCGCCGCGGTGCTGGAGCATCTCGCCGCGAACGACGGCAAGCCGCGCCGCGACGGCAAAGGTTCGATTTCCTTTCTGATCACCGGCGACGAGGAAGACGTCTCCATCAACGGCACCATCAAGCTGCTGCAATGGGCGGCCGAGCGCGGCGAGAAATTCGATCATTGTGTGCTGGGCGAGCCCTCCAATGTCGAGACCCTCGGCGACACCATCAAGGTCGGCCGCCGCGGCTCGCAATCCGGCACGCTGTATGTCGACGGCGTGCAGGGTCACGTCGCCTATCCGCACCGCGCCGCCAATCCGGTGCCTGATATCGCGCGGCTGATCGTGGCCATCTCGGACGAGCCGCTCGACCATGGCAGCACGCAGTTCCAGGCCTCCAACCTCGAATTCACCTCGGTCGACGTCGGCAACACCGCCAACAACGTCATCCCGGGACAAGCGCGCGCAAAATTCAACATCCGCTACAACGACAACCACACTCAGGCGAGCCTGCGCGAGCTGGTCGAGACGCGGCTGACAAAAGCCTGCGGCAACCGCATTCGCGCCCGCATCGTCTGGGAGCCCTCGAACTCGAACGTGTTCGTGACCAAGCCCGGCCCGTTCACCGAACTCGCGGTGTCCGCGATCGAGGAAGTGACGGGCCGCAAGCCAGAGCTGTCGACGTCAGGCGGCACCTCGGACGCGCGCTTCATCTCGAGCTATTGCCCGGTGATCGAATTCGGCCTGGTCGGCCAGACCATGCACCAGGTCGACGAACGCGTGCCGGTCAGGGATCTGGAGCAGCTGACCAAGGTGTATCGCGGGATTTTGGCGAGGTATTTTGGGTAGGCCCCATTGCCGCCAAACCCACTGCTGTCATCGCCCGGCTTGACCGGGCGATCCAGTATCCCGTGAGGGTAGTGACTGAGCCGAGAGGCCGCGGCGTACTGGATGCCCCGGTCAAGCCGGGGCATGACAGTGGGGGATGTAGCGAGAGTACGCGCCCTCACCCCATCAATAATCCACCTGCATCAGATACAGCCCGTCCGGCGGGGCGACGATGCCGCAGGCGGCGCGGTTGCGTGCGGCGAGCGCTGCGGAGAGATCGTCGGGGGTCCAGCGGCCTTCGCCGACCCACATCAGCGACCCCACCATCGAGCGCACCTGGCTGTGCAGGAATGAGCGCGCCGAGGTGACTATGGTGATCTCGCGCCCGTCGCGCAGCACGTCGAGCTGATCGAGCGTCTTCTCCGGCGACCTGGCCTGGCACTCGGTGTCGCGGAAGGTGGTGAAATCGTGCTTGCCGAGCAGGCGTTGTGCCGCCGCATGCATCGCATCGGCGTCGAGCCGGCGCGGCACGCGCCAGGCGTGGCCGGCATCGAGTGCGAGATTGGCGCGAGTGTTGACGATACGGTAGCGGTAGTGGCGCTTGATGGCCGAGAAGCGCGCCTCGAAACTATCAGGCACGATATCCGCTTCGAGCACCGCCACCGGATGCGGGCGCAGATGCGCATTCAAGCCGTCGCGAAAACGGCCCGGCGGAAACTGCTTCGCGATATCGACATGCGCGACCTGGCCGCGCGCATGCACGCCGGCATCGGTGCGCCCGGCGCCGTGCACGCGCGCATCCGCGCCGGTCATCGCCTTGACGGCAGCCTCCAGCGCCCCTTGCACCGAGGGCAGCGTCTCCTGCACCTGCCAGCCGAAGAACGGCGCGCCGTCATATTCGATGGTGAGCTTGTAGCGGGGCATCTTGTCCAGTTTCGCTGTCATCGCCCGGCTCGACCGGGCGATCCAGTACTCCGCAGCCTATCCGTTCGACCGAGAAGCCTCGGCGTACTGGATACCCCGCCTTCGCGGGGTATGACAGCGTCAGGTGAATTTGGCGCCGGTCTTCAACGGCACGCCGCGCAGGAAGTCCGCGGCCTGCATGCGTGCCTTGCCTTCGCGCTGGAGCTCGATCAGACGGATTGCGCCCTCGCCGCAGGCGATGGTGAGGTGATCGTCGAGCACCTCACCGGGTGCGCCCGTGCCTTTCGCCAGCTCGCAGCGCAGGATCTTGACTCGCGCATTCTCAAGTTCGGCCCAGGCGCCGGGAAACGGCGACAGGCCGTGGATATGGCGCAGCACCTCGCGTGCGGGCCTGGTCCAGTCGATCCGCGCCTCGGCCTTGTCGATCTTGGCGGCATAGGTGACGCCGTCCTCGCTCTGCTGCTTCAGCTGAAGCCCGCCGCGCGCCAGCGCGGCCATGGCGCGCACCATCAGATCGGCACCGAGCCGCGACAGACGATCGTGCAGATCGAGCGCGGTCATGTTGTCCGTGATCGCGAGCCGTTCCGCCATAGCGACGTCGCCGGTGTCGAGGCCAACATCCATCTTCATCACCATCACGCCGCTCTCGGCATCGCCGGCCATGATCGCGCGGTTGATGGGAGCGGCACCGCGCCAGCGTGGCAGCAGCGAGGCGTGCAGGTTGTAGCAGCCGAGCTTTGGCGCATCGAGGATCGCCTGCGGCAGGATCATGCCATAGGCGACGACGACGGCCGCATCGGCGTCAAAGGCGCGAAACTCTTCCAGCGCCTCCGGCGTTTTCAAAGTCTTCGGCGTCAGCACGGGCACACCGAGCTTTCGCGCGGCCTCTTCCACCGGGGTCGGCTGCAATTGCAGCCCGCGCCGTCCGCCGGGCTTCGGCGCGCGCGTGTACACGGCCGCGATCTCGTGGCCATGCGCGACGAGCTCGAGCAGCGTCGGCACGGAGAAATCGGGCGTGCCCATGAAGATCAGGCGGAGGGGCATCGACAGAGAACCTCACTCCGCGCGCTTGGCGGCTTTCTCGAACTTCTTCAGCACGCGGTCGCGCTTGAGCTTTGACAGATAGTCGACGAACAGCACGCCGTTGAGATGGTCGATCTCGTGCTGGATGCAGGTGGCGTAGAGGCCTTCGGCGTCCTCCTCGTGCACCTTGCCGTCGAGATCGGTGTAGCGCACCCGCACCTTCGCAGGGCGCTCGACCTCCTCGTAATATTCGGGGATCGACAGGCAGCCTTCCTCGTAGACCGACAGGTCCTCCGAAGAGGCGATGATTTCCGGATTGATGAAGACGCGCGGCTCGGGCTTGGTCTCGCCGTCCTGGTCGGGCTTGGCGAGGTCCATGGTGATCAGCCGCAACGGCTGCGCGATCTGGATCGCCGCGAGCCCGATGCCGGGCGCGTCGTACATGGTCTCGAACATGTCGTCGGCAAGCTTGCGGATCTCCGGCGTGACCTTCTCGATCGGCTTGGAGACCAGACGCAGCTGCTTGTCGGGCAGGATGATGATTTCTCTGAGGGCCATGGCCGCGATTTAAGCCGCGCGTTCGATGCGGTCAATGCGGCCGGGAACCCCGTTAACCCTCCGCTAACCATAAAACTTCAGGTTTCGTTAACCATAAAAATTAACAGAGCATTTACCATAAATGTTCGCTATTCGTTCGTGTCTCGAAGCGAATCGGCTAGAAGCAGGGGCATGAACGAGATCATTTTCATGCTTGGCGACTGGCCGGTGCGCACCGTGGACGCGCTGATCGGCTTCGGCGCCCTGGTCCTTATCCTGCTGCTCGTGATTGCCGTCGTGATCGCGCGGTCAGGGCGGCGCGGCGCGGAACTCGCGATGGCCAACGCCATCCGCGCCGACGAGCTCGAGGAGCGCATCAGCCAGATGCTGCACGCCCAGAGCGAGGCTGCGGGCCGGGTCGACGCCATGACCCAGACGCTGGCCGGCCGCCAGGCCGACATGGCGCGCGCGGTCAACGAGCGGCTGGATTCGGTGACCCACCGCGTCGGCCAGTCCATGGAGCACTCGACCCGCAACACCATGGAGAGCCTGCACGCGCTGCACGAGCGGCTCGGCATCATCGACAGCGCACACAAGAACCTCACCGACCTCACCACGCAGGTGACGACCCTGCGCGACGTGCTCGCCAACAAGCAGTCGCGCGGCGCCTTCGGTCAGGCGCGGATGGAAGCGATCGTCCAGGACGGTCTGCCGAAGGGCGCCTACGAGTTCCAGTTCACGCTCTCGACCGGCAAGCGTCCGGACTGCGTCGTGTTCCTGCCCGACCAGCGTCCGCTCTGCATCGACGCGAAATTTCCGCTGGAGGCGATGACCGCGCTGCATGATGCGCGCACCGATGAGGAAAAGCGCATCGCCACGCAGCGGCTGCGCGGTGACGTGATGAAGCATGTCAGCGACATTGCCGAAAAATATCTCGTCGCCGGCGAGACCCAGGAAATGGCGTTGATGTTCGTGCCGTCGGAATCGGTCTACGCCGAGATCCACGACGGTTTCGACGACGTGATCCAGAAGGCGTATCGCGCCCGCGTCGTGCTGGTGTCGCCGTCGCTTTTGATGCTCGCAATCCAGGTGATGCAGCAGATCATGAAGGACGCGCGCATGCGCGATGCCGCCGACCAGATCCAGACCGAGGTGATCAAGCTCGGCGACGATCTCGGCCGCCTGCGCGAGCGCGTGCTGAAATTGCAGAAGCACTTTGCCGACGCCAACGAGGACGTCCGCCAGATCCTGATCTCCGCCGACAAGATCGAGAAGCGCGCGGGGCGGATCGAAGAGCTCGATTTCAGCAAGAGCGATGCGCCCGAAGCCCCGCATCTCGTGGCCACCGGCGCTGCCGAGCTGTTCCCGAGGAAGCTCCAGGCGGGGGAGTAGAATATAGAACACACTGTCGTCGCCCGGGTTGACCGGGCGACCCAGTATCCCAGAGACGGCAGATGGGCGGGCGCTGCTACTACGTGTACATTCTCGCCAGCAAGATGGGCGACACGCTCTACATTGGCGTAACGAACGATCTCATCCGCCGTGTGGCCGAACACAAATTGCAGTTAGTCGAGAGCTTCACGAAGGAATATGGCGTTGTGAAGCTAGTCTATTTCGGGCAATTCGATGATCCCGAGAATGCGATAAAACGCGAGAAGCGCCTGAAAAAATGGACGCGCGCCTGGAAGCTTGCGCTGATCGAGAAGGATAATCCCGATTGGAACGATCTCTATGCGGAGATCGCGGGCCCTCCATAACTCCGGCCTCTGGAATACTGGGTCGCCCGGTCAAGCCGGGCGACGACACCTCACTTGTGGCTCTCAGAATCTGCTAACACCCTGCCATGACCGCACCCGACGCGACCTCCCCTGCCGGCCCCGGCACGGCCCCCACCTCCTGGCGTGACAGCCTTGCCGTTTACCTGCAGCCGCGGGTGCTGATCGTGCTGTTCCTCGGTTTCTCGTCCGGGCTGCCGCTGGCGCTGTCGGGCTCGACGCTGCTGGTGTGGATGCGGGAATCCGGCGTCGATCTCAAGACCATCGGGCTGTTTGCGCTGGTCGGCACGCCCTACACGCTGAAATTCCTGTGGGCGCCGCTGGTCGATGCGATGCATGTGCCGCTGTTCACGCGCGCGTTCGGGCGGCGCCGCGGCTGGCTGCTGTTCTCGCAATTGCTGCTGATCGCAGCGATCCTGCTGCTGGCGCTGACCGATCCCGCGCGCTCGCCGTTCTACGTCGCGCTCGGCGCATTGCTGGTGGCGACGGCCTCGTCGACGCAGGACATCGTGGTCGACGCCTTCCGCGTCGAGAGCCTGCCGGAGAGCGAGCAGGCCGCCGGCATGGCGTCCTATGTCGCGGCCTATCGCATCGGCATGCTGGTCTCGACCGCCGGCGCGCTGTTCATCGTCTCCGGCTTCGAGAGCACCGGCATCACCCGCACGTCCGCCTGGATGTGGGGCTATGTGGTGATGGCGGCGATGGTGCTGATCGGGACGATGACGGCGCTGGTCGCGACCGAGCCCGAGCAGTCATTGCGGGCGGAAGCCGCGACGCAGACGCAGACCGCGCTCGCGCGCGTGCTGCACGCGGCAATCGGCGCCTTCTCGGAATTCCTGACGCGCAAGGACGCGCTTGCGGCACTCGCCTTCGTCGTGCTGTTCAAGTTCACCGACGCCTTTTCCGGCACGATGACCGCGCCGTTCGTGATCGACCTCGGCTTCTCCCGCAACGACTATGCGGCGATCGTGAAGGGCGTGGGCCTTGCTGCGACTCTGATCGGCGGCTTTGCCGGCGGCTTCGTCGCGCGGCGCTATTCGCTTGCGACCAGCCTCTGGATCGGCGGCGTGGTGCAGGCGCTCGCGAACCTCTCCTTCTCCTGGCTGGCCTTCGTCGGCACCAGCCAATGGGCGCTCGCCTTCGCCATCACCTGTGAGAACTTCACCAGCGCCATCGGCACGGTGATCTTCGTCGCCTATCTTTCGGCGCTCTGCCAGAACCCGCTGCACACGGCGACGCAATATGCGCTGCTCACCGCGCTTGCCGCGGTGGGGCGGACCTATCTCTCGTCAGGCGCCGGCTTCGTGGCTGATACCACCGGCTGGCCGCTGTTCTTCGTGATCTGCATGCTGGTGGCGATCCCGAGCCTGGTGCTGCTGGCCTGGTTGCAGAAGCGCGGGCATTTTGATGCGCTGGGGCCGGTGCGGGTTTAGCGCAACGCCGTCATGGCCGGGCTTGTCCCGGCCATCCACGCCTTGCTACGCGGCGCCAAAAACGTGGATGCCCGGGACGAGCCCGGGCATGACGAAAAACAGATGCGCTTATATGTGTGGCGAGCAAACGGGGCGCCCCCTACTGCTTCTTGATCAGGCTCCATTTCGTGATCACGGCCTCGCTCATCTGGCCGGGATCGCTGGCGCAGGCGACTTCGTCGACCTTGACCGAGATCTCCTTGCCGGCAAACGTCTTCAGCTGCGCTGCCTGCGCGTCGCCGCTGGGAACGAGCTGGAAGGTTTCGGGTCCGGTCTCGAGATTGCACAGCCCGCTCGGCGGCGGCAGTCGGCGCGGCTCGGAGGTGATCTGGTAGGTCGCAACCCGCTTGCCGACGTTCTTGACGTCGCGCACTTTCATCGTGTTCAGCTCGCCCGACAGCACCTCCCCGGCATTGATCGGCTTGCCGGGCTTCGACGGCGGCGGAGCCCCGTCGTCCTGTTGCGCGGAGATGGCCGGCGTCGCCAGCATCGTCAGCGTCGCGACCAAAGCCCATCGTGTGGCGAAAAGTTTCGTCATGTCGTCCGTTCCGTAAGTCTGGATGGCTAGAACAGGGTGCGCTGCCGCATCGCGGCCGATAGCGTACCTTCATCGAGATAATCAAGCTCGCCGCCGACCGGCACACCATGGGCGAGCCGGGTTACTTTTACGTTGGCGTCCTGAAGCAGGTCGGTGATGTAATGTGCCGTGGTCTGGCCGTCGACGGTGGCATTCAGCGCCAGGATGACCTCATGCACCTGTGCCTCATGCGCGCGCGCGACCAGCGCCTCGATGGTGAGGTCCTGCGGGCCGACGCCGTCGAGCGGCGACAATGTCGCACCCAGCACGTGATAGCGCCCTTGAGTGGCATTGGCCCGTTCCAGCGCCCAGAGATCGGCAACGTCGGCGACGACGACGATGATCGAGGGGTCGCGCCTCGGATCGGTGCAGACCGTGCAGGGACTTTGCGTGTCGATGTTGCCGCAGGTCTTGCAGACCTGGACCTTCTCGAGCGCGACCTGCATGGCCGAGGACAGCGGTATCATCAGCGCTTCGCGCTTCTTGATCAGATGCAACGCGGCGCGCCGCGCCGAGCGCGGACCGAGGCCCGGCAGCCGCGCGAGAAGCTGGACCAGCCGCTCGATTTCAGGACCCGCAACAGCGCCCATCCTACTGGCCGAACAGCCCCGACAGCCCCGGCGGCAGACCGAGCCCGCCGGTGAGCGACTGCATCTTCTCCTGCATGGCGGCTTCCGCCTTGCGGCGGGCCTCGCCGAAGGCGGTGACGAGCAGATCCTCGAGCACCTCGCGCTCTTCCGCCTTCATCAGCGAAGGATCGATCTTGACGCCCTTGACGTCCATCTTCGCGGTCATGCGCACGGCGACGAGACCGCCGCCGGAGATGCCCTCGACCTCGACGTTGGCGAGCTGGTCCTGCATCTCCTGCATCTTGGATTGCAGCTGCTGCGCCTGCTTCATCATGCCGAAAATATCGACCATCGGTGCTGTCCTTGGTTGGCGCGATGACTCATCGTCGCGCCTTCGCTGATTGTTTTGAGCGTGATCCAGTCGGAAAAGCGCTGCACGCTTTTTCCGGATCATGCTCTAGAGATCGTCGCCGTCGGAACCGTCGGGCGGATCGTCACTGCCATAGTCGGCGTTAATATCGGATTCCGGCGCCTCGGGGGCAAGCCTGCGGACCTCGACGACCTTCGCACCCGGAAACCGCGACAGCACCTCGCGCACGCGCGGATCGGCCTCGGCGGTGCGCGCATGTTCCTGCTTGGCCGCCTGGCTTACCGAGCGCAGCGTCGGCTGGCCCGGCTCGTTGGAGACGATCACGGTCCAGCGGCGCCCGGTCCAGAGCTCGAATTTTCGCGCGAGATCGGAAATCATGGTCTTGGAGGCGTTCGGCTCGAGCGCGACTTCCAGCCGGCCCTCCTCGAAACGAACGAGGCGCATGTCGCCTTCGAGCGCGCCCTTGGTCAGGAGGTCGCGCTTCTGCCCGGCCAGGGCAACGAGCTGGGTGAAGCTCGTGACGCGCAACACGGGCGTGGCAGCTTGCGGATCCGGCGCGGGTGTTGCCATCTGCGGACGAGCACCACCGCCGCCGAACGAGGACGGTGACGAATTCGGCATGCGAACGGGAGCCGCGGACGCCACCGGCCCGGCCGGCGCGTTGCGCGCGGCACTGCCGCCGCTCACGACTGGCGAACCACCGCCGTTCTGCTCCAGCATCTTGATCGCTTCGTCAGGCGTCGGCAGGTCGGCGACATAGGCGATGCGCACCAGCACCATCTCGGCGGCTGCGGCGGGCCGCGTCGCGGCCTGCACCTCGGTGATGCCCTTGAGCAGCATCTGCCACATCCGCGACAGCACGCGCATCGAGATCTTCGAGGCGAAATCCCGCGCGCGCACGCGCTCGGTCTCGCCATAGGCGACGTTGTCGGCGGTCGCCGGCACGATCTTCACGCGGGTGACGAAATTGACGAATTCGGCGAGATCCGAGAGCACGACGATCGGATCGGCGCCGACGTCGTACTGGTCGCGGAACTCCCTAAACGCGGACGCGATGTCGCCACGCGCCAGAGAATCGAAAAGATCGATGACACGGGTGCGGTCGGCGAGCCCCAGCATCTGCCTGACGGCATCGGCCTTCACGGTGCCTGCCGCATGCGCGATCGCCTGATCGAGCAGCGAGAGCGAATCGCGCACCGAGCCTTCCGCGGCGCGCGCGATGATACCTAGTGCTTCGGGCTCGATCTCGACGTTTTCCTTGGCCGCGATGTTGGCCAGATGCTTCATCAGCACGTCGGCCTCGACGCGGCGCAGGTCAAAACGCTGGCAGCGCGACAGCACCGTGACCGGAACCTTGCGGATCTCGGTCGTTGCGAACACGAACTTGGCGTGCTCCGGCGGTTCCTCCAGCGTCTTCAGGAAGGCGTTGAACGCCGCCGTCGACAGCATGTGGACTTCGTCGATGATGTAGACCTTGTAGCGGGCGCTGGCCGGCGCGTAGCGGACGCTGTCATTGATCTGACGGACGTCGTCGACGCCGGTGTGCGAGGCCGCGTCCATCTCCAGCACGTCCATGTGCCGGCTTTCCATGATGGCCTGGCAATGCACGCCGAGCGTCGGCATCTGGACCGTCGGGCCCTTCACCGAGCCATCCGGCATCTCGTAGTTGAGCGCGCGGGCAAGGATGCGCGCAGTGGTGGTCTTGCCGACCCCGCGGACGCCGGTGAGGATCCAGGCCTGCGGAATGCGACCGGTCTCGAATGCATTTGAGACGGTGCGGACCACGGCTTCCTGGCCGATCAGATCGTCGAATGAGGAAGGACGGTATTTCCGCGCCAGCACCCGGTAGGGCGTGCTGGCCCGGCCGGCGCTTTCAGGGTTGGGAGGGGCGCCAGCGTCGGTCATCGGTCGATCCGCAATGAAGTGTCTTTCGGCCGGCTTTGCGGAAAGGAGCGCGCTGGCGGCCCGAGCCGCCGGCGCAATTCGCTCGGAAAAAACAGGTAGGAGACTGACGAGCGACCCGATCCGGACCTCGTTAGGGCTGCTTCCTTCCGGACCTGACCCGGTTGGCGAGTGGCTCGTCCACCGCCAATCTCCCGGCCCCTATTTGGGGCCAAAAGGACCGGAAAGCAAGCGGGTATCGGCTTGAACAGGCGCGGCTTCATGGTGGCTTGCCCAGCATCCGGGCAATTCCTGGTCTGCCCAGCCGATAGGCTGTGCTTTCACTGCCGGAGGCGCCTTGGTAAGAACGCTGCCGGAACTTCTTCCAACAGAAAAGCGATTGATCCCAATGGTTACACGTCGTGATGTTGCATCGATTGTCGGACTTGGCGCGATTGGCGCGGCGACGCTGGCCTCCCCTGCCGTGGCGCAGACCGCCGATACCAACGAATCGACCTTCGCCCGCATCCGCCGCACCAAGAAGATGCGGATCGGCGCGGTCGGCGGCGGCGCGCCCTATTACATGAAGGATCTTTCGACCGGCCAGTGGAAAGGCTTTTACGTCGACATCGCCAAGGCGCTCGCCGAGGACATGGAGGCCGAGCTCGAGATCACCGAGACCACCTGGGGCAATTCGGTGCTCGACCTCCAGTCCAACAAGATCGACATCTTCTTCGGCCTCAACCCGACCCCGAAGCGCGCGCTGGTGGTCGACTTCTCGGTGCCGGTCTTCAACAACGCCTTCGGCATCCTCTGCAAGAAGGACTTCAAGCCGAAGAGCTGGGCCGAGCTGAACTCGCCCGACGTCAAGATCGCGGTCGACCAGGGCTCCTCGCACGACCAGGTCGTGAGCCGCCTGACGCCGAAGGCGCAGATCTCGCGGCTGAAGACCGCCGACGACGCCACCGCCGCGCTCCAGACCGGCCGCGTCGACGCGCAGTGCCTGATCACCATGCTGTCGCTCACGGTGCTGAAGAAAAATCCCTCGCTGGGCCAGTTCGTGCTGCCGACGCCGATCTTTGCTACCACGTCGAACGCCGGCTTCCGCCGCGAGACCGACAAGACCTGGCGCGACTACGTCAACACCTGGATCGACTTCAACAAAGGCCTCGGCTTCATTCGCAACGCCATCATCACCAACATGGAGCTGGTGGGCGTGACCGAGGCGGACATTCCGCCGGGCGTTTCGCTGTAGTCTTCCACTGTCATTCCGGGGCGCCCAAAGGGCGAACCCGGAATCTCGAGATTCCGGGCTCGATGCTTCGCATCGCCCCGGACGACAATGCCGGCGGTCAAGGCGTTCGACGAGTAACACACGCATGTATCAGTGGGACTTCGGCATCCTCTGGAGCTATCGCTGGCTCTTTCTCAACGGGCTCGGCGTCACCGTAGGCTTCACCGTGGTCATCGTCGTGCTTGGCCTCGTCTTCGGCCTGTTCGGCGCGTTCGGCACCCTGTCGCGCTTTCGCGCGGTGCGCCTGCTCGCGCTCACCTTCATCGAGGCGTTCCGCTGCACGCCGATCCTGGTGCAGCTGATCTGGTTCTATTACGCGCTGCCGATCCTGGCGGGTGTCGAGATGACCCCAATCACGGCGTCCGCGCTGGCGCTGTCGCTCTATGGCGGCTCGTTCTATTCGGAGATCATCCGCGGCGGCATCATCTCGATCGACCGCGGCCAGTCCGAAGCCGGTGCCGCGCTCGGTATGACCCCGGGACAGAGCATGCGGCGCATCGTGCTGCCGCAGGCGATCAAGCGCATGATCCCGGCGCTGATGAACCAGTCGATCATCCAGTTCAAGAACACCTCGCTGGTCTCGGTGCTGGCGGTGCCTGATCTGGTCTATCAGAGCCAGGTCGCCGCCCATGACAGCTACCGTCCGCTGGAAACCTACACCGCCGTCGCGGTCGCCTATGCGGCGATCCTGATCCCCCTGACCATCATGGTCCGGCGCGGCGAGAAGCGACTGGCGGTCGGCGAATGAGCGACACCTCTTCCAAGATCGAGATCCGGACGCTGCGCAAAAGCTTTGGCAGCAACGAGGTTTTGAAGAGCATCAGCCTGGATGTCGCGAAGGGCGGCGTCGTGGCGCTGATCGGCCCGTCCGGCTCCGGCAAGTCGACGCTGCTCCGCTGCATCAACCTCCTGGTGACGCCCGACGGCGGCAGCGTTCGCGTCGGCGACACCCGCTTTTCGTTCGGCGAGGGTACGAAGCTCCCCGATGTGAAGACGCTGGCCAAATTCCGTACCACCACCGGCATGGTGTTCCAGCATTTCAATCTGTTCCCGCACATGACGACGCTGCAGAACGTGATGGAGGGACCGGTCACGGTGCGGCGCATGGCCAAGGCGGACGCCGAGAAGCTGGCGCGGGCCCAACTCGCGAAGGTGGGCCTTGCAGAGAAGGCCGACCAATATCCGGCAACGCTCTCCGGCGGACAGAAGCAGCGCGTCGCGATTGCGCGGGCGCTCGCCATGGAGCCGGACGTGATGCTGTTCGACGAGGTCACCTCCGCGCTCGATCCCGAGCTTGTCGGCGAGGTCTTGAACGTCATGCAGCAGCTGGCGTCGGAGGGCATGACCATGGTGATCGTCACCCACGAGATCGCCTTTGCCCGCGAAGTCGCCGACCGTCTGATCTTCATGCGCGACGGCGTCGTGGTCGAGGAAGGCCCGGCGCGACAGGTGATCGACAATCCGCAGGAAGGAGCGACGCGCGCGTTCCTCAGCCATTTCCACCGCACCGGCGCGCTGCCGCCGGTTACAACGGCATCGTGATGTCCGAAATCGATCGCGTCTATCTCGTCACCGGCGCCGCCAGCGGCATCGGCCGCGCCACCGCAAAACTGCTCGCGGGGCCCGGCACTGCGCTGCTGCTGCACACGCGCTCCAACGCAGCCGGCCTCGACGCCACGGCGGCGGAAGCCGAAGCGCAAGGCGCGATCGTCGCAAAATGCCTCGGCGATCTCGCCGAGGAGACCGCGGCCACCGACGCCGTCGCCGCTACGCAACGTGCCTTCGGCCGGCTCGACGGATTGATCCTGATCGGCGGCCATGCCCGGCGCGGCAGCGCCATCGGTACGCCGGCGGATCAGTTCCGCAAGGCAATGGACGAGTCGGCGCTGGCGTTCACACGGTTGGTGGACGCCGCGCTGCCGCTGCTGCGTGCAGGGCGAGATTCGCGGATCGTGGCGGTGTCGTCGTTCGTCGCTCACGCGATCCGGCCGGAGTTCGCGCCCTTTGCAGCGACGGCCGCGAGCCGCTCCGCGCTCGAAGCGCTGGTGCGGCTCACCGCAGTCGAGCTCGCCAGGGAGGGCATCACCGTCAACGCCGTCGCGCCGGGCCTGATCGTCAAGGACAAGCCCAGCGAAAGCCGGCTTACACCCGAGCAGATCGCCGCGACCGAGACGCTGATCCCGATGGGCCGCCGCGGGCGACCGGAGGAAGTCGCCGAGATCATCGCCTTCCTGGCATCCCCAAAAGCATCCTACGTCACCGGCCAGGTCTGGCACGTCAATGGAGGCCTGACATGACCGAAGCCACCATCGAACGTCTCAGGCTGTTCCTGATCGAGAGCCCGATCAAGATGGCGCGCCTCCAGGGCGTCGGCAACGTCAAGGGTACGGTGAAGCGCGTGCTGCTGGAGCTCACGTCGAGCGACGGCGTGATCGGCTGGGGCGAGGCGGCACCATGGGAAGTGTTCACGGGAACGCCGGAAGCGGCGTTCGCCGCGCTCGACATCTATTTGCGGCCAATCGTGCTCGGCAAGTCGGTGCGCCGCATCCGCGCGCTGATGGCCGAGCTCGATCGTGCGCTGGTCGGACATGCCGAAGCCAAGGTCGCGATCGAGATGGCGCTGCTCGACATCGTCGGCAAGTCGTCGGGACTTTCGGTCGCCGACCTGCTCGGCGGGCGCGTACGCGACACGATCCCGCTGTCGTTCTCGATCGCCGATCCGGATTTCGCCGCCGATCTCGAACGCATGCGGAAGATGGTTCCGGACGGCAATTTGATCTACAAGGTCAAGACCGGCGTGAAGCCGCATCGCGAGGATCTCGATCATCTCGCGTCGATCCGGAAAGAATTCGGCGACAAGGTCGATCTACGCGTCGATTACAACCAGGCGCTGGCGCCGTTCGGCGCCATCAAAATCCTGCGCGATATCGAGCAGTTTGCGCCGACCTTCATCGAGCAGCCGGTGCCGCGCAAATTTCTCGACGTGATGGCGCAGCTCACCGCGGCGCTGGAAACGCCGGTGCTCGCCGACGAAAGCTGTTTCGACCGCCGCGACATGATGGAGGTGGTGCGCCGCGAGGCGGCAGATGCCGTCTCGATCAAGCTGATGAAGGCCGGCGGCCTGTTCGAGGCGCAGGCGATCATGGCGATCGCTGACATCGCGGGCCTGCCCGGCTATGGCGGCACGCTGTGGGAGGGCGGCATCGGGCTTGCCGCCGGCACGCAGCTGATCGCCGCGACGCCGGGCATCTCGCTCGGCTGCGAATTCTACATGCCGCATCATGTGCTGACCGAGGACGTGCTGGAAGAGCGCGTCGCCAATCGCGGCGGCCACGTCGTGGTGCCGGACGGTGCCGGCCTCGGCATCCGCGTCAGCGAAGCCTCGGTCCGCGCCAATGCGCGGGTGTTGGCGGAGGGGTAAAGGCACGCCCCACCGTCGTCCTGGCGAAAGCCAGGACCCATTACCCCAAAGAGAAGTTGCGGCACGAAGTCGGTAACCCCGAATCTTCGCCAAACCCAATCCGATGGTAATGGGTCCTGGATCGGCGCTGCGCTTGTCCAGGACGACGATCGCGTATGCCGCCTCTGCGGAGCGCCATCCTTCCCCAATCAGATTCCGTATCGTATGGTCGCAGCAAATATTCAGGGGTTCCGCCCCGCCATGCCCGATCCCGTCGGGCCATCCGGAAACCTTTATGTCCGAACCCGCCTGGTCGCTGCACTCCCGCCTGAAAGAGGACACTATCGACATCGGCGATTTGCCGCTGTGCAAGGTCTTGGTCATCAAGGACGCGCATTATCCCTGGCTGCTGCTGGTGCCGCGACGCGCCGATGCAGTGGAGATCATCGACCTCGACGAGGTGCAGCAGGCGCAGTTGATGACCGAGATCTCCCGCGTCTCGCGCGCGCTGAAGGAGATCACCCAATGCGACAAGCTCAACATCGCGGCACTCGGCAACCTCGTGCCGCAGCTTCACGTCCACATCATCGCGCGCCGCACCAGTGACGCCGCCTGGCCGCGGCCGGTCTGGGGCGTGATGCAGCCCTTGGCGCACGACGCCACAGAGGTGCAGAGTTTCATCAGCGCGCTTCGCCGCAAGATCTGGTTGGGTTGAAAGAACAAGAAATGTCAGCATTTGACTCGTTTCCACTGGGACAACCCGCCTTCGTCACCAACATTCTCGACCGCGCCGCGCATCTGCGCCGCGACGACGAAAAGCTGTTCGCGATGGAGCAGAAGCCGTCGTCGCGCGCCTATGTGGTCTATCGCGACTCACTGCTGGTGAAGCGCGAAGGCGACAAAGTGCGCGCGCTGCTCGGAATCGACGAGGCGTTGAAATGCGGCGCCAATCCCGGCACGATCTTCTTAGGCTTGCGCGACGGCGCCGCGATGTTCGGAATGGGCCTGTCGCAGGCCGCGTCCGAGAAGCTGATCGGGCGCGAAGACTACGCCCTCAGCGAGCTGCGCGGCATGGCGATGCAGGGCGCGGTGCCGCCGCAGGAGCTGTCGGCGATCGCGATGGCGAAGTCGATGGTGAGCTGGCATCAGCGCCACGGCTATTGCGCCAATTGCGGCACGCGTACCGCGATGAAGGAAGGCGGCTGGAAGCGGGAGTGCCCGAGTTGCAAGGCCGAGCATTTCCCGCGCACCGACCCTGTCGTGATCATGCACGTCGCCGCCGGCGACAAATGCCTGCTCGGCCGCCAGAAGCAGTTTCCGCCGGGCATGTATTCCTGCCTCGCCGGCTTCGTCGAGGCCGCCGAAACCATCGAGGACGCGGTGCGCCGCGAGATTTTCGAAGAATCCGGGATTCGCTGCACCGAGGTGCAATATTACATGACCCAGCCCTGGCCCTATCCGTCGTCGCTGATGATCGGGTGCAGCGCGCGGGCGGTGAGCGAGGACATCGTCGTCGATCACTCCGAGTTGGAGGATGCGCGCTGGTTCACGCGCGAGGAGGCGGCCTTGATGCTGACGCGGACGCATCCTGACGGGCTCGCCGGCCCGCATCCGTTTGCGATTGCGCATCACCTGCTCGGCCGCTGGGTGCACGACAAGAGCTGAGACGGAGATGGCTGCACCAGGGATCGCGCCGCGCATCCTCTGCATCGGCATTCCCGTGCGCGACCTGACCTTTCGTGTCGAAACCGTGCCCGCGCGCGGCAGCAAGGCGAATGCCAGCCATCTCGCGGAGATTTGCGGCGGCAACGCACTCAATGCCGCGATCGCTATCGCTCGGCTTGGTGGCCGCGTCGCGTTCGCAGGTCCGATGGGCGATGCGCAGGAGACGTCGAGCGGCTTCATTCTCGACCGCATGACATCCGAAAATATCGACACAAGCCATATCGTGCGCATACCTGATGCGAGCACGCCCGTCTCTGCCATCATCATTGACGCGACGGCCGAGCGAACGCTCACGATCTATCGCGATCCGGCCCTGTGGACAGTCGAGTTGCCCGACGCCGACAAGCTGCTCGCCGATTGCCGGGCGGTTCTCGTCGAAAGCCGCTGCGCCGCGTTCGCAACTTCGCTCTGCACTGAGGCACGCCGGCGCGGCATTGCCGTCATCGTCGGCGTCGATCGCGCATGGCGTTGCAGGACAGCCTGCTCACGACCGCGTCGCATCTGCTGTTCGCCAGTGACCAGGTGCAGGAGACAGCCGGCATCCCCGATGACGGCGCGGCATTGAAGCGCCTGGCCACGCTCACGCCCGCCTTCCTCGCCGCCACCCGCGGTCCGTATGGCACGATCTGGCTGAACGAGACCGGCGCATTGGAGCAGACGCCGGCCTTCCCGGTTCAGGCCGTCGATACGCTCGGCGCCGGCGACGTCTTCCATGGCGCCTTCACGCTTCGCTTCGCCGAAGGTGGCGGCGTGCGGCAGGCGCTGCGATTCGCCGCGGCCGCCGCGGCGCTGAAATGCACCCGTCATGGTGGCGGCCTGGCCGCCCCGCAACGCGTTGAAGTTGAAGAGCTTTTGAGCATGTCGCCGGCGGCGACGTTGGAGCGGGCGCCAAGATTATAGACTTGCTATAGAAAGATTTTCTCTATATCAGGGAAAACGTCCCTTGAAATGGAACAAAGTTCTTCAAATGACCGATCTAGCCGTCCCACTCCCCGAGACCAGCCGCCGCCTCGACGCCATCGACCGCAAGATTCTGATGGTGCTGCAGGACGATGCCTCCCTCTCCGTCGCCGAGATTGGCGACCGCGTCGGCCTGTCCTCGACCCCCTGCTGGAAGCGCATCCAGCGCCTGGAGGCCGACGGCGTGATTACCAAGCGGGTGGCGCTGGTCGACCAGAACAAGATCGGGCTCGGCATCTCCGTGTTCGTGTCGGTCGAGAGCTCCGACCATTCCGACGCCTGGCTCAAGAGGTTCGCCGACGCCGTCAGCGCCATGCCTGAGGTGATGGAGTTCTATCGCATGGCCGGCGACGTCGATTACATGCTGCGCGTCGTCGTCGCGGACATGCAGGCCTATGACGTGTTCTACAAGAAACTGATCAGCGCCGTGCCGCTGAAGAACGTCACCTCGCGCTTCGCGATGGAGAAGATCAAGTCGGTCACCGCGCTGCCGATCCCGGCTGTGGTTGCGGCTTAAGGCTCACCACACGCAAACTGTCGTCGCCCGGCTTGACCGGGCGATCCAGTATTCCAGAGACGATGATGGGGTACGGATAAGCCGCGGCGTACTGGATGCCCCGGTCAAGCCGGGCATGACAGCAGGTGAGACTAGCCTCGCGCCTCAAATCTTCTGATTGTACTCGCCGACTTCGGGATGGGTGCGCAGCACGCTGTTCACCATCTCGAACATGTCGTGCATGCGCTGCTCGGAGACCGGGCTCTCGACCACGACAACGAGCTCGGGCTTGTTGGAGGAGGCCCGCACCAGGCCCCAGCTGCCGTCCTCGACCGTGACGCGGACGCCGTTGACGGTGACGAGATCGCGGATCGACTGGCCGCCGATCTTGGCGCCATTGGCCTGCAAGGCCTCGAAGTGCTTTACCACCTTGTCGATGACGCCGTATTTGGTCTCGTCGGCGCAATGCGGCGACATCGTCGGCGACGACCAGGTCTTCGGCAGCGCGTTCTTGAGATCGGCCATCGACTTGCCGGGGGCGCGGTCAAGCATATCGCAGATCGCCAGCGCCGAGACGAGACCGTCGTCATAGCCGCGTCCATAAGGCTTGTTGAAGAAGAAGTGGCCGGACTTCTCGAAGCCGGCGAGCGCACCCGTCTCATGGGTGCGGCGCTTCATGTAGGAATGGCCGGTCTTCCAATAGGTGGTTTTTGCACCCTGCTTCTGCAGCACCGGATCGGTGATGAACAGGCCGGTCGACTTCACGTCGACGATGAACTGCGCGTCCTTGTGGATCGCGGACATGTCGCGCGCCAGCATCACGCCGACCTTGTCGGCAAAGATCTCCTCGCCGGTGTTGTCGACGACGCCGCAGCGATCGCCGTCGCCATCGAAGCCGAGACCCACATCGGCCTTGTGCTGCAGCACCGCGTCGCGGATCGCGTGCAGCATCTCCATGTCTTCGGGGTTCGGATTGTATTTCGGGAAGGTGTGGTCGAGCTCGGTGTCGAGCGGGATCACCTCGCAGCCGATCGCCTCCAGCACCTGCGGCGCGAATGCGCCGGCGGTACCGTTGCCGCAGGCCGCGACGACCTTGAGCTTGCGCTTGAGCTTCGGGCGGCTGGTGAGATCGGCGATGTAGCGCGCCGGATAGTTCTCGTGGAATTGATAGGAGCCGCCGGCCTTGTTCTTGAACTCGGCGCCCAGCACGATCTCCTTCAGCCGCGTCATCTCGTCGGGACCGAAGGTCAGCGGGCGGTTGGCGCCCATCTTCACGCCGGTCCAGCCATTGTCGTTGTGTGAGGCCGTGACCATGGCGCAGCAGGGCACGTCGAGGTCGAACTGCGCGAAATAGGCCATCGGCGTCACCGCGAGCCCGATGTCGTGCACCTTGCAGCCTGCTGCCATCAGGCCGGAGATCAGCGCATATTTGATCGAGGCCGAATAGCCGCGGAAATCATGACCGGTGACGATCTCCTGGCTGACGCCGAGCTCCGCGATCAGCGCGCCCAGCCCCATGCCGAGCGCCTGGATACCCATCAGGTTGATTTCCTTCTGGAACAGCCAGCGCGCGTCGTATTCGCGAAAGCCCGTGGCCTTCACCATCGGCTCGGATTCGAAGGCATAGGTGTTGGGCAGCAACACGGATTTCGGCTTGGGGAACATTGAGACGGTCTCGTGAAAAAGAGCCAGGATTTGATGCAGCCTTAGCGAATGCCGGGCTGCAGCGGAAGGCGGGAATGGCAGCTTATGGATGATAATTGCGGCAGTTTGGTAACGGGGAAATCTGTCCGCGAGAGCGATCGAAATAGAGATTTTCTTGAAATATGTGTCGCCGTCGCCTTTGGGAGGACCTTTACTGCTCCAGCACTATCTGACCGTTGGCGTATTCGAAGCGCCTGAGGCGGGAGAGGAAGGAGAGACCGAGCAAGTTCTCGGACAGCGCCTCGTCGGGCAGCACCATGGCATCGACATCGCGCACGACGAGGCCGCCGACATCGAGCATGGCGATGCGAGTGCGCGCGGCCTTGATGGTGCCGTTGGCGGTGGAGACGGTGGCGTTGTAATCGCTGCGCGAGGGACGCAGGCCGAAGCGGGCGGCCGAGGTCTCGTTCAGCGCGACCACGGAGGCGCCGGTGTCGACCATGAAGCCGATGCGCTGGCCTTCGATCCGGCCCTCGGTTTGGAAGTGGCCGCGGCCGTCGCGGGGGATGTTGAGGCTGCGGCCGCCGGCCGGCGCGGTGGACGCGACTGCGACCGTACGCGGCACCGACGTCGCCGAGGCGGAGCTCATCCTGTCCGCCATCTGCGCCATGAAGGTGCCGAGGCCGATCATGATCGCCGCGAAGATCATTATGTTACGCATCACACCACTCGAAGCCGAAGCTCGATTTCACCACGCGGAAGGCCGCTCCGCGAGCGACGCTGCGGCCAGAGCGGTGCTATTTTGACGAAAAGGATGAGCGGACGGTTAATGCGCCGGTGTCGCGGATACGACATATCCTCATCCTGAGGTGCCCGCGAAGCGCGGGTCTCGAAGGGCCCGGCCACCAGCGGGGCCGTCATCCTTCGAGACGCTTGCTACGCAAGCTCGTCAGGATGAGGAATTGGCAACGGCGCCTGGGACTAGAACGGGCTCACCGAGAAATACCGCAGCCACAGATCGGTGTAGCGGCCCTTCTCCCAGACGCGGAACATCGCCCAGTTCAGGGCCTGGCGCAGCACGTCGTTGCCCTTGCGTACGGCGATGCCAATGCCCTCGCCGAAGAAACGGCTCTCGACGAAGGGGCCGCCGGAGAAGGCGCAGCAATCGCCGGAATCCGTGCCGTTGATCCAGAACGCGAGCGCGATGGCGTCGCCGAAGATGAAATCGACCTCGCCCTTGCGCAAGGCGCCGCGCATAGCGTCGTCGTTGGGATAAGGGTGCAACTCGGCGTCGGTGAACAGGGCCTTGAGATAGGCCTCATGCGCGGAGCCGGCGATGACGCCGACCTTCTTGCCTTCGAGATATTCGGGCCGGATCTCCGGCATCACCGCGTCCTTGCGCGAAGCAAAGCGCGCAGGCACGCGGTAATAGGGATCGGTGAAGTCGACCCGGGCGCGGAGCTGCGGACTCACCGCCATCGAGGCGATGATGGCATCGCCCCGGTTGGAGGCGAGCGCATCGACCAGCGTCTCGAAGCGCCGCATCTGCACCGTGCAAGTGACCTTGATCTCCTCGCACAGCGCGCGCGCGAAGTCGACGTTGAAGCCGGCCGGATTACCGTCGGCGCCGGTGTAGTTGAACGGCGGATAGTCGGTCTCGGTCAGGAAACGGATCACGGTCAGGCGCGACAGGTCCGGCCGCTCCGGCCGCCGCCGCGGGTCCCAGAAACCCGGCACCGCCTGCGGGGCGGCTTGCGGCGCGACCTGAGGTGAGGCTTGCGGCGCCGTTGGGGGCTGCTTGGCCGGGGCCTGCGCCTGCGCGGACGGCGCAGCAGCGAGCGCGCAGACGCCGACGATCAGCCCGGTCAGCAAGCCACGGGCGGATTTGGACGATTTCGCCTGTTGCGATGGAGCCATCGGCTGAAATGAACGATTTTCGTTGGGATCGGAGGGCCTTATAGCCCATCCGGCCGGGAACGCGAGCGCGGATTGCGGTCAATAGGGGAGCCTACAGATACCGCTTCAACTCCCCTGCGGCTTCTTCCGGCGTGCGCTTCAGGTTGAACGGCGAGACGAAGCGGCCGTCGCGATCCATCAGATAGATCAGCGCCGTGTGGTCCATGGTGTAGTCGCCGTCCTTGGTCGGGACCTTCTTGGCATAGACCCGGTAGGAGGTGATCACCTTGGCGGTCTCGGCAGGATCGCCGCTCAGCCCTTCGAGGTGCGGGTCGAAGCTCGACAGATAATCCTTCATCGCGGCCGGCGTATCGCGCTCGGGATCGACCGAGATGAAGACGGCATTGACCTTGTCGGCGTCCTTGCCCATCGCGCGCAGCACTTCCGAGATCTCGAACAGCGAGGTTGGGCAGACGTCGGGACAATGGGTGTAGCCGAAGAAGATCAGGGTCGGCTTGCCCTTGAGGTTCTTGTCGGTGACGGTCTTGCCGTTCTGGTCGGTGAGCAGGAACGGGCCGCCGATCGCGGCCGGCTGCGCCACCTTGCCGACCCCGCCCATGGCCCAGAATACGATCAGCAGCCCGAGGACGAGGCTTGCGGCGAAGGCGGTCGCGATCACCAGCGGACGGGCGGTAGGGCTCATGAGCGGAAAACTTCCTGTCGCGTGTCAGAAGCAGGCGGCAAGACCGGTCCTGATCATTTCGAAGAACACCTGGCTGCCGTAGTGGAACCAGAGCGCGAGCGCGCCGAGCACGACCAGGCCGCCGACGCCAGCACCTGCCAACAGCAGCACGACCGGCGTCCGGCCGGCAGTGGGCGAATTGTCCGATACAGGATGGGTAGGGTGCAGTGGTTGAGCCATGACAACGATCGGGGTGAAGGGTTCCCTGCCTTTCAAATAGGCGCTGGGACGGGGCCGGGCAAGCGCGGCGGGGGGCTGGAGAACTTGTGATACGGAGGTTCTCCGTCATGCCCGGGCTTGCGCGGCCGAAGCCGCTTCCGCGAGGCGAAGGCCCGGGCATCCACGTGATTTCTCGCCCGGGCCAAAAACGTGGATGGCCGGGACACAGGCGAGCGAAAGCGACGCCCGGCTATGACGAGAATTCAGGGTTGAACGGAAGCAACGACGGCGCGGCCTACCGCGACGATGGCTTGTTGGCCGAGGCCTGCGCGTCGAGGTAGCAAGGCTTGTACATAGCCTGGAGCTGCCGGCCCTTCAGGAAGAGCATATGCGGGGTGAGGCCGCCGCGCTGATTGATCCAGCGCTTCACCTGCGAGGGATACATCGCATAGAGCATCTGGGTCGCTTCGGTATTGGTGACGGCGCGGCCGTTGCTGCCGAAATCCCACGCGGCGTGGAAGCCCAGTGTGGCGTGCGACGTCACGCAGATGCGGTCAGGCGGGATGGCGCCGAGGACGATGGTGCAGGCAGAGGCGCAGAGACCGTCGATGATGACGGTATCGCCCGACTGTCGCAGGTCCTGGTATTTGTCGACGTAGGTTCCGATCCGGCCGCCGCGGTCATCCGCGATCCGAACCACCGCGTGAGAAGCGCCCATGCTCGCGATCAGGAGAACCGCCGCAAGCAACCCCGTCAGAAACTTCATTGGCCCCCGCCCCAGTCGAATTCGAATCTGTGTGTCAGGTGGTGATGCCCTGCTAGGGTCCGTCGTAACCGCGGTTTTGTCTAGGCATGCCGGCTCGCTCAAAACAAATTCAAATCCAGTGTTGCGCCGGCGCTGCACTCAGCCGGTCTTTTTCCCGAAGTGGAACAAGTTAACGATGTCTTACGCGCCGTCCTCTTGATCTCAGTTGCAACCGCCGGCTTCAATCCGGGCAACTACAGGGAGGAACCTGTGGAGGGCGAAACACATGGAGGGGGAAACATATGGCCGAACAGATGGCTGAAGAGACTGACGTCATCGTTGTCGGCGCAGGACTGTCGGGCCTGGTGGCCGCAACCGAGATCGCGGACGCCGGCAAGCGCGTAATCGTGGTCGACCAGGAGGGCGAGCAGTCGCTCGGCGGCCAGGCGTTCTGGTCGTTCGGCGGATTGTTCCTGGTCGATTCGCCGGAGCAGCGCCGGCTCGGCATCAAGGACTCCTTCGACCTCGCGATGCAGGACTGGCTCGGCACCGCCGGCTTCGACCGCGACGAGGATTTCTGGCCGCGGCAATGGGCCGACGCCTATGTGGCGTTCGCGGCCGGCGAGAAGCGTGCATGGCTGCGAGCGATGGGCCATCGCATTTTCCCCGTGGTCGGATGGGCCGAGCGCGGTGGTTATGACGCGATGGGCCACGGCAATTCGGTGCCGCGCTTTCATGTCACCTGGGGCACCGGGCCCGGCATCGTCGAGCCGTTCGAGCGCCGGGCGCGCGAGGCGGTCAGAAGCGGCCGGCTGAGCTTTCGGTTCCGCCATCGCGTCGATGCGCTCTCGATCACCAACGGTACGGTGGATGGCGTCGGCGGCGCCATTCTCGCCCCCGACAATGTCGAGCGCGGCAAGAGTTCGTCGCGCAATGTTGTCGGCGAGTTTGCGTTGAAGGCCCAAGCCGTGATCGTGGCGTCCGGCGGCATCGGCGGCAATCACGAGCTGGTGCGGCAGAACTGGCCGAAGCGACTCGGCGCGCCGCCGAAATTCATGATCTCCGGCGTGCCCGAGCATGTCGACGGCCGCATGATCGGCATCACCGAGAAAGCAGGCGCGCGGCTGATCAACCGCGACCGCATGTGGCATTATGTCGAAGGCATCCAGAACTGGTCACCGATCTGGCCGCGCCACGGCATCCGCATCCTGCCCGGCCCCTCCTCGATGTGGTTCGACGCCACCGGCACGCGCCTGCCGGCGCCGTTGTTTCCCGGCTCCGACACGCTCGGCCAGCTCCAATACATCATGTCCACCGGCTACGATTATTCCTGGTTCATCCTGACCCAGAGCATCATCAAGAAGGAGTTTGCGCTGTCGGGCTCGGAGCAGAATCCCGACCTCACCGGCAAGAGCTGGCGTATGACCATCAAGCGCGCCACCAACAAGGGCGCGCCGGCACCGGTGGAAGCGTTCAAAAGCCATGGTGTCGACTTCATCGTGCGCGACAAGATCGAGGATCTCGTTGCGGCCATGAACAAGCTGGCCGGCAGCGACCTCCTCAAGCTCGAGCACATCAGGATGCAGATCGAGGCGCGCGACCGAGAGATCGCCAACCCTTACGTCAAGGATGCGCAGGTGATGAACATTCACAATGCGCGGCGCTATATCGGCGACAGACTGATCCGCACCGCCTCCCCTCACCGCATCCTCGATCCCGCGCAAGGGCCGCTGATCGCGGTCAAGCTCAACATCCTCACCCGCAAGACGCTCGGCGGTTTCGAGACCGACCTCTCTTCGCGCGTGTTCGGCGAGGAGGGCAGCGTCATCCCCGGCCTCTATGCAGCCGGCGAAGCCGCCGGCTTCGGCGGCGGCGGCGTGCACGGCTATCGTTCGCTGGAAGGCACGTTCCTCGGCGGCTGCCTGTTCTCGGGCCGCAATGCGGGCCGGGCCGCGGCGAAGGCCGTGGGCTAGATGATGCGGCCGCGGCTGCGCATCGGGGCGTTTGTTGCGGCATTAGCCGCTGCCTCGGCTGCGTCCGCGGATACGATCGATATTGACGGTGTGAAGCGGTCCTACACTGTGCAACTGCCGTCGAAGCGGCTCGTGCCGCTCGTCGTCGTGCTGCACGGCAAGACGCAGCGCGGAGCCGACATGATGACGCGGACGGCGTGGCCGCAGGTCGCAAAGCGCGAAGGGTTTGCGGTGGTCTTTCCTGATGGCCTCAACCACGCATGGGCCGATGCGAGGACCAAGGCGGGACCGGCGCTCCGTGGCCCGCCCGCAGGCACCGACGACGTCGCCTTCATCGCAAAGCTCGTCGAGAAGCTGGTGGCGAACGGCACCGCCGATCCTCGCCGCGTCTATGTCACCGGCATCTCCAATGGCGGCGCCATGGCAATGACGCTGGTCTGCGCCCGCGCCGATCTGTTTGCTGCCGGCGCGAGCGTGAGCATGAACCTCACTGATGAGACCGCTGTCACGTGCCATCCGTCGCGGCCGTTGCCGATGCTGCTGATGAACGGCACCGCCGATCCGCTGGTCCCCTACGAAGGCGGCCGCGGATCGAGCTATTATGCCGCAGACAGTTTTTGGTCCACCGACGAGACGCTTGCGTTCTGGCGCAAGCTCAACGGCTGCGAGACCGATAATGCCGACATGACCGATTTGCCCGACAGGGCGCCAGCAGACCAGTCCACGGTGACGCGGATCTCCTCGCGCTGTCCTGAAGGGCACGACGTCGTGCTTTATCGCATCAATCAAGGCGGTCATCGCATGCCCGGATTTTCTCCGGATGCCCGCTTCCCGAAGGTCGCCGCCAGCTTGCTCGGGTCGCAGAACGGCGACATCGACGCAGCAGAAACGATCTGGACGTTCTTCGGCCAGTTTCCCTGAAGTGCAACTCAGGCATCGCCGATGACGCATGCGTGCCTGGCAACGCATGCGTGCCCGGCAACGCATGCGTGCCTGGGGTGGCACAGGGCAAGCCGCTGCGCTAGACAGGGCCGCCATTCAAAGGAGACCCCCAATGAGCATTCAGCGTCTTGAAACCGGCCCGCGCATGAGCCAGGTCGTCGTGCACGGTAACACAGTCTATCTCGCCGGTGTCGTCGCCAACAACGCCGCCGGCGAAAGCGTGACGAAGCAGACCCAGGACATTCTGGCGACTATCGATAGCCATCTCGCCAAGGCCGGCACCGACAAGTCCAAACTTCTTTCGGCCACGATCTACATCACCGACATGAAGACGTTTGGCGAGATGAACGCGGTGTGGGACGCCTGGGTCTCGCCCGGCAACACGCCGGCACGCGCCACCGTCGAAGCCAAGCTCGCGGCGGCACAATACACCGTCGAAATCATGGTCACGGCGGCCAAGTAAGTTCGCGACAAACATTTGCGCGCGCTTGTCGGCGCATGATCCGATCGGGAAACCGCTTCACACTTTCCCGCATCATGCGCATGACCTCCGAGGTAATCGATCAGCGCGCGCAAACCTTCGATAATCATGTCAGCCGAACGACACGGCGCCATCGAAGGAGACGACAATGACCGATCCCATCACCATCGCTCGCCGCTACATCGATCTCTGGAACGAACGTGCAGCTGACCGCCGGCGCGAACTGCTGAGCCAGAACTGGACGGCGGATGCGAGCTATGTCGATCCCCTGATGAAGGGCGACGGCCATGACGGCGTCGATGCGCTGATCGCAGGCGTGCAGCAGCGCTTCCCTGATTTCAAATTCAAGCTGATCGGCGAGCCCAACGGCGACGGCGACCATGTCCGCTTCAGTTGGGGCCTTGGTCCTGACGGCATCGACAGCCCGATCAAGGGGACGGATTTCGCCGTGCTGAAGGACGGCCGTATCAGGAGCATCACGGGATTTCTGGACCAGGTGCCCGCCGGCACGTGAGCGCGCGCTGCTCGTTGCTGCGCCCTCTCCCCCGGTAAGGGAGAGGGCACACTTTCGTTCGTCGCACAGGCGCTAGTTATTCGCGCTCGCGGAATCGTCCATCGCCTTGAAGGCTTCCTCCAGCTGCAGCGAGATCGGCACGTTCAGCCGTTCGCCGGTCGGAAGCCGTGCGGTGAACCATTTGTTGTAGAGCGGAACGAGGTCGTGGTTGGAGCCGAGCTTGCGGAAAGTGCGATCGACCACCGCCGCCAGTTGCGGTTCGCCCTTGCGGAACATGATGCCGTAGGGGTCGTAGGACAGGTAATCGCCGGTGACGCGGAACTTGTCCTGTGCCTTGTGACGCACGATCAGGCTGGACAGCAGGATGTCGTCGGTCGCGAACGCATCGGCCTTGCCGTCGACGAGCATCTGGTATGACTGTTCGTGATCGGCACCGACAACGATGTTCAGTCCCAACGATGACTTCTTGTCGGCCGCCTGGATCGCCTGCTCGTTGGTGGTGCCCTTCGTCACCACGACGGTCTTGCCCTTCAGATCAGTCAGTGACTGGACGCTGGACGCCTTCGGCACCATCAGCTTGGTGCCGGCGACGAACATCAGCGGCGAGAAGGCGACGCGCTTGCCGCGCTCGGCATTGGCCGTGGTCGAGCCGCATTCCAGGTCGATTTTGTTCTGGAGCACGGCGTCGATGCGGTCATCGGAGGTGACCTTGACGTAGGCGATCTTCAGATTGGGATCGTCGACCTCGACGCCGATCTCCTCGACAATAGCCTCGCAAAGCTCGAGGCTGTAGCCGATCGGCCGGTTGGCCTGGTCGAGGAAGGAGAACGGCGGCGAGCTCTCGCGATAGCCGAGGCGCACGGTGTGCGCGGTCTTGATCGCCGACAGCGTCGGGCTAAGCCCTTCGCTGCCACCGGTCTGGGCGGAGGCACCCGTGGCCAGCAGGCACGCTGCCAGCAACAGGCCGCCCGATATCGCCATTGAAAGGCGCATGATGCACTCCGATCAATGGCCGGCCATCGCAGGCACTTCGCCGGGGATCATGTTCCCCGGCACGGCATCGCCAGGTTCAAGCTCGTGCTCGGGCCCGAGCTCGCCTTCCCACTTGGCCACGACCGAGGTCGCGAGCGTGTTGCCGATCACGTTGGTGGCGCTGCGGCCCATGTCGAGGAAGGTGTCGATGCCCATGATCATCAACAGCCCCGCCTCGGGGATGCCGAACTGCGAGAGCGTCGAGGCGATCACCACGAGGGAGGCGCGCGGCACGCCGGCCACGCCCTTCGAGGTGATCATCAGCGTTGCCAGCATCGCGAGCTGGGTGCCGAGCGGCATGTCGATGTGATAGCTCTGCGCGATGAAGACGCTCGCGAAGGTGCAGTACATCATCGTGCCGTCGAGATTGAAGGAATAGCCGAGCGGCAGCACGAAGCTCGATATCCGCGACGAGGCGCCGAACTTGTTCAACCCCTCCAGAGTTTTCGGATACGCCGCTTCCGAGCTCGCGGTGGAGAACGCGATCATCAGCGGTTCGCGGATCAGCTTCAGCAGATGGGCGTAGCGCGGCCCGATCACGATGAAGCCCACGACCACCAGGATGCCCCACAGGAGCGCGAGCGAGAGATAGAAGCCACCCATGAAGACGATGAGCTTCCAGAGCACCAGCAGGCCGTTCTTGGCAACCGTCGCGGTGATGGCGGCCCAGACCGCGAACGGCGCGAACAGCATCACATAGCCCGTCACCTTGAGCATGATGTGGCCGATGTCGTCGATCAGCGCCAGGATCGGCTTGGAGCGCTCGGGCATCGAGCCCATCGCCACCGAGAAGAACACGGCGAAGATCACGATCTGCAGGATCTCGTTCTGCGCCATCGCATCCGCGATCGAGGTCGGGATCAGATGGGTCAGGAATTTTTCGATCGAGAAGGCGGAAACCGGCAGGCCGGTCGACTGCGCCTTGTCAGGCAGCGTACCCGGGAAATTCGCGCCGGGCTGGAGCAGATTGACCATCACCAGGCCGAGCATCAGCGAGACGAAAGAGGCGCTGACGAACCAGCCCATGGTCTTGGCGAAGATGCGGCCGAGCTTGGAGCCCGAGCCCATATGAGCAATGCCGCCGACCAGGGTCGCAAATACCAGCGGCGCGATGATCATCTTGATCAGGCGCAGGAAAATCACGGCGATCAGGTTGATGGACGAGGCCCAGTCGCCCCGTGTGTCGGGCAGGAAATTGTAGATCGCCGCGCCCATGATGATGCCCAGCACCATCGCCACCAGAATGAATTGCGTAAACCTGTTCGACATTGAACACCCCCGCTACACCGACCGCTTCATGATGTCGCAGATATGACGACTGCGCAACACGCTTGGCGTGCGATCGTCGGGCGGATGTTCCCGTTGCGAAACTGGCGCCCGCGATCTAGCCTTCATGCAGCGCACAACGAAAGCGGCTTGCACGTTTTTCTTGCGGCAGCTGCATCAATAATCGTCAAACGACCGAGGGGAAACATCATGAGCGGCAGCGTCAATCGTCAGATTCTTTTGGTGGAAAAGCCCAGCGGCAAGCTCGGTCCCGAGCACTTCAAGCTGGTCGAAGGTGCGGTGCCCGAGCCGAAGGACGGCGAGGCCTTGCTGCGCGTGCGTTACATCTCGCTCGACGCCGCCAACCGCGCCTGGATGCACGGCGCGACCTATCGTTCAGCGGTGGAGGCCAACAGCGTGATGGCCGGCGGCGCCATCGCCGAGGTCATCAGCTCGAAGGCGCCGGAGCTTGCGCCGGGCGACATCGTGTTCGGCGACACCGGCTGGCAGGAGTTGGCGACAGTGCCCGCCAAGCATCTCACCAAGATGCCGAAGCTCGAGCCGATGACGCATCTGCTCAGCGTGTTCGGCATTGCCGGCCTCACCGCCTATTTCGGCCTGCTGGAGATCGGCAAGCCCAGAGAGGGCGAGACGGTCGTGGTCTCCGCGGCCGCGGGCTCGGTCGGCTCGATCGTCGGGCAAATCGCGAAGATCAAGGGATGCCGGGTCATCGGCATCGCCGGCGGCGCCGACAAGTGCAGCTGGCTGACCTCCGAACTCGGCTTCGATGCCGTCGTCGACTACAAGGACGGCGCGGTGTTCAAGGCGTTGCGCGCGGCGGCTCCGAAGGGCATCGATGTCTATTTCGACAATGTCGGCGGCGACATTCTCGAAGCCTGCCTGCCGCAGATGAACAATTACGGCCGCATCGCCTGCTGCGGTGCGATCTCGCAATATGACGGCGCGCCCTCGGCACACGGCCCGCGCGGCGTGCCCGGCCTGATCGTGGTGAAGCGGCTCGTCATGCAAGGCTTCATCGTGATGGACTACATGAAAGAGAGTCAGCGAGCGCTCGCCGACCTCCAGGCCTGGGTCACATCCGGCAAGCTGAAGGTGCAGGAGGACATCATCGACGGCCTCGAGAACACGCCGAAGGCGCTGATCGGATTGCTGGCGGGCGAGAACCGCGGCAAGCGGATGATCAAGCTCTGACGACGTAGTTACGTCGCAATTGCAAAGCCAATATCTACTTGCGGTAGAGGTCGCGGCGGCCAATGATGTCGCGCGCGGCATCACCCGCGACGATTGTTTGCATCACATTTGAAAAAATTGTCGGCGTTGCCGACAGGGCAGGAATTACTCGGATGTTCAACACGTTGAAACATGCGTCGGCACGCGGGGCGTTGCTGGCGGCGGCTCTCTTCGCAACTGCAGCAGGCGCATTCGCACAAGCGCCGACCGAGGCGCAGAAGAGC
Organism: Bradyrhizobium sp. 187; assembly: GCF_023101005.1. Lineage (NCBI taxonomy): Bacteria > Pseudomonadati > Pseudomonadota > Alphaproteobacteria > Hyphomicrobiales > Nitrobacteraceae > Bradyrhizobium > Bradyrhizobium sp. 187. Next base: position 455,750 of record NZ_CP064693.1, on the reverse strand, counting down.
GCGATCCGCTCCGCATGCCGCTCGGATTTCATGGCGCACTGCGCGAGCGTCACGCCCGGCGGCGTGGAAGCCTATCAATGCCTGCAGAAGAACATGTCCAGCCTGTCCTCGGGATGCCAAACCGCGGTTCGCGCCGTCGAGCCTGCTGCGGCGCCGAAGACCGAGGCTGCACCCAAAGAGGCTCCACCCAAGGCGGAGGCCGCGCCTGCCGCGCCGAAGGCTGAAACCGCCCCCGCCGCAAAGCCGGCATCTGGAGCAGCGCCGAAGGCCGCGGCAGCCAAACAGCCGAGCAGCGCGCAGGTCGCTGCCGTCAAGAGCGCGTGCCGCGCCGATTATCCCAAGGTGTGCGCCAGCGTGCCGCCAGGCGGCGCGCCTGCGCTCGAATGCCTCGAGAAGAACAAGGCAAAGGTTTCGCCGGCCTGCGAGAAGGCCGTGAGCGCCGCGGCCGGCGGCGGTGGCACGGCAGCAACGGCGGCACCTCCGGGCGCGGCTCCCGCGGCAGCGGCAGCACCGGCAGCCGCGCCCGCCGTGATCGCGTTGCGCCCGCTGCGGCCGCGCGAAGAGCTGTTCATCGTCCGCTCCGCCTGCGGTGCCGACATCCGCACGCTGTGCGCCGGCGTAGCGCCTGGCGGCGGCCGCATCGTGCAGTGCATCGCCAGCAACGCCGCGTCGCTGTCACCTGCCTGCAAGGACGTGCTGGCGCCGTTCGCGGCACGCTAGAGAAGCGTGCCATCCGGCGGTCCGCTGCACCACCGTGCTCGTGGGCGGCGTACGGGTGAAGCGCTGCGTCTGACGGGGCGGATGGCCAAGCCGCCACGGTTTGGCTATGCTTCGCAAGGTCACTGCTTCGGACACGCGCCAAACGCGCGTCCGGACGTGAGCTGTGGTGTGCCGCGCGGCTTGCCGATAATTCCGCTGGCGCGGGTGGCCGGAGCACATTAGTCTACCCCTAGATAGTAAGTATACTGTCAATTAGGGAGGCAGACGTTGCGGATCGCCGTGATTGGCGGGGGGCCCGGTGGGCTCTACTTCGCCTATCTCTGGAAGAAGCGTCACCCCGAGGATCAAGTCGACCTGTTCGAACAGAACCCGGCCGACGCGACCTGGGGCTTTGGCGTGGTGTTTTCTGATCAGGCCCTGGAATTCCTGCGCGCCGACGACCCCGAGACGGTCGACGCGATCGCGCCGCACATGGAGAGCTGGGAAAACATTACGCTGAACCTGAGCGGCGACAGCGTGGCCATCGACGGCGTCGGCTTCTCCTCGATCGGCCGGCTCGAGCTCTTGCGATTCCTGCAGCAGCGCGCGATTGATGCCGGCGTCACCCCGCGCTTTGACACGCCGATTCATGCGATCGATCAGCTCAACGGGCACGATCTGATCGTCGCTGCCGACGGGCTGAACTCGCTGGTGCGCCGCGCCTTCGAGGGCGATTTCGGCACCTCGCTGTCCTACTCCTCCAACAAGTTCGTCTGGTACGGCACCTCGAAGCGCTTCGACACGCTGTCGCAGACCTTTGTGAAGACCGACCGCGGCGCCTTCAACGCCCACCACTACCGCTACTCGCCGACCATGAGCACGTTCCTGGTCGAATGCGATCATGCGACGTGGCAGGCCTACGGTTTCGCCTACAAAGACGTGGAGCAGTCCAAAGGTGTCTGCGAGGAGGTGTTCGCCGACACGCTCGGCGGCCGCTCGCTGGTCTCCAACAAATCGGTCTGGCGCAACTTCCCCTGGGTCTGGAACGAGCACTGGTCGTTCAAGAACATGGTGCTGCTCGGTGACGCCCTGCACTCGGCGCATTTTTCGATCGGCTCGGGCACGCGGCTCGCGATCGAGGACGCCATTGCACTGGTCAAGGCGCTGGAATCGGACGCCCATCTCTCGACCGCCCTGCATCGCTACCAGGCCGCGCGAAAGCCGGTGGTGCAGAAGCTCGTCAATGCCGCGCGGACCAGCGCTTTCTGGTACGAGCACTTTGCTCAGCACATGCAGCAGGGCCTGATGGACTTTGCTTATAGCTACATCACCCGCTCCGGCCGCATCGACGACTCCCGCCTGCGCGCGATGTCGCCGGCCTTCATGGCGCGCTACGAAGCCGCCAAGAACGGTGGGGACGAGGCATGAGCCAGCAGATTCACGACCAGGTGCCCGCCGACTGCGCGGGCGCGCGCGAGATCGGCTTTTCCGTTCCGCAGGTCTACAATGCCAGCCGCGTGCTGTTCGACAATGTCGGCAAAGGCCACGGTGACAAGCTCGCGCTCATTGGCCCCGCGGGCACGCGCACCTACGCGGAGCTCTGCGCGGAAGCCGGGCGCTGGGGCAACGGCTTTGCCTCGCTTGGCCTCAAGCGCGGCGATCGCGTGCTGTTGTTCCTCGATGACACTCCGGCCTACCCGGCCGCGTTCTTCGGCGCGGTGCGCGCCGGCTTCGTGCCATTGCTGATCAACACGCTGACACCGCCGGATCTGCTGCAATTCTATCTCGCCGATTCCGGCGCGACTGTTGCGGTGGCGGACGCCGAGTTCTGTGCACGTTTCAACGCCGAGGCCTGCAAGGACACGGCCCTGCATACCCTGGTCGTCGTCAATGGCCCGGCGAGCGATCACGCCGCGCCGAACGCCGTTTCCGCCGCCGGCTGGCTCCCCCAGTTTCCGACTGAGCTCGCGGAAGCCGACACGCATCGCAACGAGATGGCGTTCTGGATGTATTCGTCCGGATCGACCGGCCGCCCCAAGGGCATCGTGCATCTCCAGCACGACATGGCCTATAGCGAAGCCGCCTTTGCGCAGAACGTCTTGAAGCTGACGCCGGATGACATCTGCTTCTCGGTGCCAAAAATCTTCTTCGCCTATGGCTTCGGCAACGCGATCACCTTCCCGTTCTCGGCGGGCGCGACGACACTGCTGTTGCCAGGCCAGCCGAAGCCCGCGGCAATCTTTTCGGCGGTCGAGCAGTACAGGCCGACGGTCTTCTTCGGCCTGCCGACGCTTTATACATCGCTGACCAAGGCCGAGGGCGCGAACAAGACCGACTTCTCCTCACTGCGCATGGCGCTCTCGGCCGCCGAGGTGCTCTCGGCCGACGTCTTCAACGGCTGGAAGACGCTAACCGGTCTCGAGATCGTGGAAGGCCTCGGCTCGACCGAGGTGCTGCACATCTATCTCTCCAACCGCCCCGAGCGGAAGAAGCTCGGCGCCGCCGGCCTGCGCGTGCCCGGCTATGAGGTCGCGCTGCGCGACAAGGACGGCCGCGATGTCGCCGACGACGAGGAAGGCATCTTGTGGGTGCGCGGCGATTCCAACACGCCGCTGTACTGGAACCGGCCGGACAAATCCGCCGAGACCATCCGCGAAGGCGGCTGGATCTACACCGGCGACCGCTTCGTCCGCGATGGCGATGGCTTTCACTTCTTCCGCGGCCGCGCCGACGATCTCATCAAGATCTCCGGCCAATGGGTCTACCCGCTCGAGGTTGAGCTTTGCCTCGCCGACCACCCGGACATCCGCGAATGCGCGGTGTTCGCCGCCGAGCTGCCGGACCGGCGCATGACGCTTAAGGCAGTGGTGGTGATGAACACCCGCGCGGCGGATCAAAGCGAAACGACCCGGCGGCTGCAGGATTACGTGAAGGGCAAACTGCTTCCCTACAAATATCCGCGCGAGGTGATCTTCATCGACGAGCTGCCGAAGACCGGCACGGGGAAGATCGACCGGCAGGCGTTGTTGCGGATGTGAACCTCCGCTGTCATCCAGGATTAAGGCGCCTTCCCCATATGCTCCAGCGCGTCCTCCGCCCGCAGCGGCACTCGTGACGCCTCGTTGTTGAGATCGACGAGCTGCGCCAGGAGCCCCATAAGCGCCTTGCGGTCCGCTGGCTTGAGCGGCTCGAGCATCCGCGCCTGGGCGCGTTCGACGGCGGGAATGATGTCGCGCAGGATCGCCGCGCCTGATTTGGTCAAATAGAGCAGCTTGATCCGCTTGTCTTCCGGCGCCGGCCTGCGCTCGACGAAATCCTTGGCCCGAAGCCGCTCGATCACACTGCCCAGCGTGGAGCGGTCGAAGGCGATCACTGCGGACAATCGCGTCGCGTCGATGCCGGGGTGGGTATGGATCGCGATCAGCGCCGCGTATTGCACCGGCGTGAGGTCGAACGCCTTGCATTCCTCCATGAAGATCGAGACCGCGATCTGCTGCATGCGCCGGAACAGATAGCCCGGCGCCGCATAGACCGCGTCTATCGTGATCGGAGGCGCAGGCTTACTCGGCATCGGGCTGCTTCTCCGGCGCGGCGTTGACGAACGCCGGCAGCGCCTTGGCCGCAGCTTCCGCCTTCAGCAGACGCGGATAGGCGGAGACGTCGACGCCGAAGCGGCGCGCATTGGCGAGCTGCGGCACCAGGCAGAGATCGGCGAGCGTCGGCGCATTCCCGAAGCAGAACGGGCCCGGCTCGCTTCTGATCAGCGTCTCGCACGCCGCGAGCCCCTCGCGGTTGACCCAGGCCGCCCAGTTCTGAACCTTCTCCTCGGCAAGGCCGAGCTCGCGCAGCCGCGCCAGCACCTTCAAGTTCTGCACGGGGTGAGTGTCGCAGGCGATCGCCAGCGCGAACGCCCTCACCTTGACGCGCTGCAACGCATCCCTCGGCAACAGGCGCGGGTTGGGATGGGTCTCGTCGAGCCATTCGATGATGGCGACCGATTGGGTCAGCACTGCGCCCGCATCGTTCTCCAGCGCCGGCACCAGGCCCTGCGGATTGATGGCGAGATAGGCTGGCGCACATTGCTCGCCCTTGCGAAGATGATGCGGCAGGTGCTCGGCACCGAGGCCCTTGAGGTTCAGCGCGATGCGTACCCGGTAGGCGGCGCTGGAGCGGAAATAGCCGTGCAGCTTCATCGGAACCCTCCCGTTTCGTTCTTGTTCGCACGTTGACGCTACCCAGATCGTAAGTATACTGTCAATCAACAAAGCGACGGGAGCCGCACCATGGAAGCCGTGACCAAGACGCCGGAACGCGAGGCGTTCTACAAGAAGATCGACGGCGAGAATCTCACCGCGCTCTGGACGGTCATGAGCGATTTGATCACGCCGGAGCCGAAGAGCGCCTGCCGGCCGCATCTGTGGAAGTTCGACATCATCCGCGACTACATGACCGAAGCCGGCAAGCTGATCACGGCGAAAGAGGCCGAGCGGCGCGTGCTAGTTCTGGAAAACCCCGGCCTGCGCGGACAGTCGAAAATCACCACGTCGCTCTATGCCGGCGTGCAGATGGTGGTGCCCGGCGACGTCGCGCCCGCGCACCGGCACAGCCAATCGGCACTGCGCTTCGTGCTCGAAGGCAAGGGCGCCCACACCGCCGTGGACGGCGAGCGCACCGCGATGGAGCCCGGCGACTTCATCATCACGCCGTCGATGACCTGGCACGATCATTCCAACGAGACCGACCAGCCGATGTTCTGGCTCGACGGTCTCGACATTCCGCTGGTGCAATTCTTCGACTGCTCTTTCGCGGAAGGCTCCAACGAGGATCAGCAGAAGATTACAAGGCCCGCCGGCGACAGCTTTGCACGCTACGGCCACAATCTGCTGCCGGTCGACGTGAAGCGGAGCTCGAAGACTTCCCCGATCTTCAGCTATCCCTATGCCTACACGCGCGAGGCACTGGAGAAGGCTCGCGCGAGCCAGGAGTGGGATGCCTGTCACGGGCTGAAGCTGAAATTCAGCAACCCCGAGACCGGCGACTTCGCGATGCCGACCATCGGCACGTTCATCCAGCTGCTGCCGAAGGGCTTCAAGACCGCGCGCTATCGCGCGACGGACGCGACGGTGTTCTGTCCGATCGAGGGCCACGGCCGTACCCGCATCGGGGATGCGACGTTCGAATGGGGCCCGCGCGATTTGTTCGTGGTGCCGAGCTGGCAATGGGTCACGCACGAGGCTGATATGGATGCGGTGCTGTTCAGCTTCTCGGATCGCCCCGTGCAGCAGAAGCTGGATTTGTTCCGGGAGGATCGCGGGAATGCGTGAGGTACGCTGCTGGTAGCATCGTCATTGCGAGCGCAGCGAAGCAATCCAGAATCTTTCCGCGGCGACAGTCTGGATTGCTTCGCTGCGCTCGCAATGACGGAGTAAACCTCACCGCCAGTGCAACAGCCGCGTCTCCAGCCAGTTGATCACCCTCCCCACCATCAACCCAAACACCGACAAAATCACCACGCCCGCGAGCAGCTGATCCGTCTGCATCAAATTGCCAGCCTGCAGCACGAACGCGCCGATGCCGTACTGCGCGCCGATCATCTCGGCGCTCACGACGAGCAGCAGCGCCACCGACGAGGTGATGCGGAAGCCGGCGAGGATCGCGGGCAGCGCGCCCGGCCAGACCACCTTGCGCACGATGGTGGCGAACGGAACGTTGAAGCTCTGCGCCATGCGGATGAGGTTGCGCGGCACCGCGTCGACGCCGCTATAGACCGAGATCGCGGTCGAGAAGAACACCCCGAGCGCAATGGTCGCGATCTTCGGCTCTTCACCGATGCCGAGCCAGAGGATCAACAGCGGCAGCAGCGCGATCTTCGGGATCGGGAACAGCGCCGAGATGAAGGTGATGCCGACGCTGCGCGCCAGACGCGACAGGCCGATGGCAAAGCCAACCGCGACACCGGCCGCCGTGCCGAGCAGCCAGCCGACACCGATGCGCAGGAGCGACGCGGAAAGGTGCTGCCACAGCGCACCCGAGATCGCGAGCTGGTAGATCGCCCGCGCGATCGCCGATGGCGGTGGCAGGAATAGCGGATTGACCAGGCCGGTGCTGCCGGCGGCCTGCCAGATCGCAATGACCAGCGCGAGCGCGATCCAGCCGCCGAAACGGCTGCTCGCCGGCACGAAGCCGGCGCCGCGAAAGCGGACGCGCCGGACCGCTTCATCCTTCGTCGATGTTCCCGCCGGAGCGCGATCAAGCATGCTGGACCTCGCGCTCGGCATCGATCGCCTCGTTGCGGATCAGCGACCAGATCTGGTTCTGAAGCGCGAGCAGCTTTTCACGGGCTGCAATGTCACCGCGCTCAGTGCGCGTCATCGGCACGCTCACGACCTCGCGAATACGGCCAGGGCGCCGCGACAGCACCACGATGCGGTCGGCAAGCCTCGCCGCCTCTTCGAGATTATGCGTGACATACACGGCGCCCATGCCGCCATCGGCGAGCAGCCGGACGAAATCCTCCATCAGCAGTTCGCGGGTCTGCGAATCCAACGCCGACAATGGCTCGTCCATCAGGAGAATGGCCGGCCTGACCGCGAGCGCGCGCGAAATGCCGACGCGCTGGCGCATGCCGCCGGAAAGCTGCTTTGGATAGGTTTTGCGAAAATCGGTCAGGCCGGTGCGGCGCAAGGCGTCCTCGACCAGCGCGCGGCGCTGCACGGCCGAGAGCTGGGTGTGCAGCAGCGGGAATTCGACGTTCTCCTCCACATTCGCCCAGGGCAGCAGCGCAAAGTCCTGGAACACGAAGGTGAGCGGATTGAGGCTGTCCGCCGGCGGCGATCCACGCAGCTCGGGCGCGCCGGAGGTCGGCAGCAACAGCCCGCCGAGGATCGACAGCAACGTGCTCTTGCCGCAGCCCGACGGCCCCACGATCGCCACCACCTCGCCCGCGCTGACGGTGAACGAGACGTCGTCGAGCACGGCGAGATCGCCGAAGCGATGGGTGATGTGGTTGGCGATCAGGTCCATGGACTGCGTTCTACTCTCAATCCGCCTTCACGAATTCCTTGGCGATGATCGCATTCGCGTCGAAGCCCTTGTCGGCAAAACCCTGCTCCTGGAGCCATTTGATCTGGTTGTCGACGTTCTTCACATCCAGCTTGCCGTCGGGATCGATATAGGCGCAGTTGCCGACCACCTGCTCGACCGGGAGGTTCGTATATTTGGCGATGATCTCCAGCAGCGGCTTTGTCTTGTCATTGATCGGCGCGACACCGTCCTTCATCGCGGCGAGGATGACGTCGTGATATTCGCGGTCGGCCTTTGCCAAGGCGCCGAGCAGCTTCGTCACCAGCACCTTGTTGGTCAGCGTCTTCGGTGAGGCGAACACCGCGCCCAATTGCCAGGGTGTCTCGTCGCCGACCCAGCCGAGAAACTTCGCACCACCGTCGTCCATCAGCTTTCGCGCGGTGGAGATCGGCAGCAGCGCTGCATCCACGGTCTCGCCCTTCAGCGCGGCCGCCGCATTCGACAGCGATTGCAGCGGCACAATCTTCACGTCGGCGAGCTTGAAACCGTATTTGTCGGCAAGCAGGCCGAGCGAATAGTGAAAGGAGGAGCCAACCTGCGTCATCGCCACGCGCTTGCCCGCGAGGTCCTTCGGCGTCTTCAGGCCGCTCGCATAGGCGTTGTTGCTGGCGAAATAGCCGATCAGGGGATAGCCGGCCTTCTCGCGGCTCATGCCGCCGATCACCTTGAGCACGCCCTTGCCGGCGAGATTGTAAAGACCTGCGGTGAAGGCGGTGACGCCGAAATCGATGTCGCCCGAGGTCGTCGCCACCGCGATCGGCTGCGCCGCATCAAAGAATTTCAGCTCGACGTCGAGGCCGGCCTCGCGGAAATAGCCCTTGTCCTGCGCGATGAACACCGGCGCGGAGGAGGATAGCCTGAGCACGCCGATCCTGGCCTTCAGCGCGCCCTCGGCTCGGGCCGTGCCCATCGCTGTGATCGCCATCAGGCCAGCTAGCGCGAGCCGCACAATCCCGATCATTTCGTTTCCTCCGCCGTCGATATCTTGCAGTCGGTTACAGGCCTTCAGGCACGGGCTGGTCCCGTCCGATAAAGGCGCCCTGTTGTTTCAACGTTTCCTGCAGCTTTTCAACGGGGATGTCACGCGGGATCCGGTTTCCGGAGAGCGCCAGCGCTGCCGCGGAACCGGCCGCCTCCCCCATCACGAAACAGGCACCCGAGACCCGGGCCGCCGATTGGCCCTCATGGGTCATCGAGGCGCAGCGGCCGGCGACCAGCAGATTATCGACGCCTTCGGGCACCAGCATGCGGTAAGGCAGCTCGTTATAGCCGCGCGATTCCGGGATCGGCGGGAAGGTGAAGACGACGTCGCCGGGGACATGGGCCTCGATCGGCCAGCCATTGACCCCGATGGAATCCTCGAACGAAGCGCAGCCGAGCACGTCCTCGCCGCTGAGCTGATAGCCGCCCGTGATGCGGCGGGTTTCGCGGATGCCGAGCTGCGGCGGCAGGTCGACGATGTAGGATTTTTCAAAGCCCGGCACGGTGCGCAGGAATTCGAACGCAGCCAGCGCCTGCTTGCGGCCCTCGATCTCGCCGCGGGTGAGATCATCAGGCTCGATGCCGTTGATGGCATGGCCGTCCTCGCGCGCCACTTGCGTAAAATTCACCCGCCATTCGATGCCGGACTTCTGCGGCCGCACGATCGCGCTCTTGCGCGGGAATGTGTGGGTGCCGGCGGCGGTGGCCTGCTCCATCAATTGCGGAATGGTCCGCCAGGCTTCGCCTGCCCTCTCCGGGTCGATGTTGTTGAGACGGAGCATCATCGAGGGATACATCGGATGACCGTGCTCGTCGCCGAATTCGAACGGCGCGCCGGCCCAAACCGCGAGATCGCCGTCGCCGGAGCAATCGATGAAGATCTCCGATCGCACCGCCTGCCGGCCGGCCTTGGTCTCGACCATCAGCGCATCGATGCGGCGGTTATCGCCCATCACCACACCGGCACCAAGCGCGTGGAAAAGGATGTGCACCTTGTGACTGGCGAGCAGTTGGTCGGCCGCGATCTTGTAGGCGGCGGTGTCGTAGGCCTGGGCGAAGACCTTGCCGAGAATCAGATGCGGCGCGTTGAGGCCGTTCAAGCGATCGATCCGCGCCAGCAACTCCGACGCCATGCCCTGCACCAGCCGGTGGGCCTCGCCGTGGACATTGCCGTGCAGGCCGCAGAAATTGGTGACGCCTGCGGCGGTGCCCATGCCGCCAAGGAAGCCGTACCGCTCGATCAGCAGCGTCTTCCGTCCCGCGCGTGCGCTTGAGGCCGCCGCCACGATGCCGGCCGGACCGCCGCCGAGGACGACGACTTCATATTCGCCGTAAAGCGGCACCTGGCGCGCCGGTTCTTCGATCGTCATGGCCTGCATGGCGCGTCCTGTCCCTGAAATCCTTTGCTTGGGCCGGACTATGAATTAACCCGGATCGAGCTACAATCCGCCAAAATAGGCGATCACCTTTCTCGAATCGCGAAAGGCCGAAGATGGACATCCTGGTAAACCTTCAGGCGTTCCTCGCGACCGCCGACGCCACCGGCTTCTCCGCGGCCGCGCGAAAACTCGGCGTCTCGACGTCGGTGGTCGCCAAGCGCGTCACGCAGCTGGAGGCGCGGATCGGCACGCCACTGTTTCATCGCTCGACCCGGCAATTGCGGCTGACCGAGGCCGGCCAGCGCTACGTGCATCGCGCCCGCGGCGTCGTCACCGACGCCGCCGATCTGCTGTCGCGCATGGGCGAGAAGGGCCACGATCTCGTCGATCATCTGCGCATCAAGGCCCCGACCTCGCTGACGGTCGCGCGGCTTGCGGACGTCTTCACCGCCTTCCAGACCCAGAACCCGCGGCTCAAGCTCGAGATCGTGCTGTTCGACCGTCCGGTCGATCCCGTCACCGAAGGCTTTGACATCGCCATCGGCGCCTTCCCGCATTCCTTTGGCGGTGTCGTCGACGAACCCTTGTGCCCGCTGAAGCGGCTGCTCTGCGCCTCGCCTGCCTATTTGAAGAAACACGGCACGCCAAAACATCCGCGTGATCTGGTCGATCATCGCTGCCTCAGCTTTCTACCGACCGGCCCCGAATGGATCTTTGACGGGCCGCGCGGCCGCATCAGCGTCCAGGTCAGCCCGCTGCTGTCCTGCAACGAGGGCCAAGTGCTGGCGCGCAGCGCCATCGCCGGCAACGGCATTGTGTTGATATCGGACTATCTCGTCGCGAGCGCCTTGCGCGACGGCGCGCTCAAGCCGGTGCTGCGCGAGTTTCCGATTCCGGAATTGTGGGTGAAGGCTGCGATCCCTGAACGGCGGCGCAATGCCGCCGCGGTACAGGCGCTGCTCACTTTGCTGAAAAGGTCACTCGCCACGTCGCTGTAAAAGCCCGTAGCCCGGATGGAGCGAAGCGTAATCCGGGCTACTCGCGTTCAGCTTTTAGCACCTGCCCAATTCGCGGCGCGCTTTTCCGCGAACGACGCCAGCCCCTCCGCGGCTTCCGCGCTCTGTCGCTTCAGCGAATGCAGATGCACGAGCCGCTTGTAGGCGGCATCGTCCACCGCCATGCCGCCGAACGAACTTTCCAGCGCCAGCCGCTTGGTCTCGGCCATCGCCTCCGATCCGTTGGCAAGCAACTGCTCGACCACCTTCGCGCCGGCGGCGTCGAGATCGGCGAGCGGCACCACCTCGTGGACGAGGCCGATACGACGGGCGTCCTCGGCGCCGAAACGTTCACCTGTCAGCGCGTAGCGGCGGACTTGCCGTACACCAATGGCATCGCAGAGCTGCGGGATGATGATGGCCGCGGTCAGGCCCCAGCGCACTTCGGTGATCGAGAACAGCGCGTTGTCCGCCGCGATCACGACGTCGCAGGCCGCGATCACGCCGGTGCCGCCGCCAAAGCAGCCGCCCTGCACCAGCGCGACCGTCGGGATAGCCAGCGTGTTGAGCCGCTGCACGGCCTCGAACGTCGCCCGCGACGCCGCCTCGTTCGCCTCGCTCGATTGCGGCCGCACGCCGTTGATCCATTTGAGGTCGGCGCCAGCCTGGAAATGCTTGCCATTGCCCTTGAGCACGACGACGCGAAGGTTGGGCTTGCTGCCGAGATCGTCCATGGCCGCGAGCACGCCTGCGATCAACGCGCCGTCATAGGCATTGTTAACCTCCGGCCGGTTCAACGTGACGGTCGCAACCCCACGCCCATCCAGGGTCCACAGGACGGGGCTGTCGGTCATCGGTGTTCCTCCGCTCGTTTGTTTGGCGCGCACTATGACCGAGGCTCCGCGCCCTGATCCATATCTTTCGAGCGTAGGGCAGCCGCGTCCATCGCATGGCGGCTTGTGTCATGCTGCCGCGGGGCGGCATCAAGGGATCAGGGACGGACATCACATGCGCATCTGCATTTTCGGCGCGGGCGCCGTCGGCAGCCATCTTGCAGTTCGGTTGGCCCGCGCCGGCCACGAGGTCTCGTGCGTGATGCGGGGCGCGCACCTGGAAGCGGTCCGGGCCAACGGCCTCAAGCTGCGCGTCGGCGATTCCGAGGTCTCCGCCAAGGTGAACGCCTCCGGCGATTCGGCCCAGCTCGGCCCCCAGGACGTCGTGATCAGCACCTTGAAGGCAACCGCGTTGACCGGGCTGGTCTCCAGTCTCAAGCCACTACTGCAGGACGACACCGCGATCGTGTTCGCGCAGAACGGCATTCCCTGGTGGTACCGGATCGGCCTGCCGCCGCGGCACCCGACCCCGCCGGACATTTCCTTCCTCGACCCGGGCGGACGCCTGCGCGCCTGCATTCCGAAAGAGCGGATCGTCGGCGGCGTAGTCTTCTCCTCCAACGAGGTGATCGCGCCCGGCGTGGTGCAGAACCTGACGCCGGACCGCAACCGCCTGCTGATCGGCGAATGCGACGACCGCAATTGCGAGCGCATCACGACGCTCCGCGGTGTCTTCAGCGACGCACGGCTGGAATCGCCGCCGGTCGCCGAGATCCGCGAGGCGATCTGGTCAAAGCTGCTGACCAACATGTCGTTGTCGGTGCTGTGCCTGCTCACCGGCCAGACCGCGCGCGGCGTGCGCGATGACCCCGCCTTTGCGGATGTCATTCCGCGGATGCTGAACGAGGCCAACGAGATCGCTCAGCATTTTATCCCCGAGGTCAAGCGCGTATCACGCAGCGGCCCCGCCCCCAACCACAAGCCGTCGCTGCTGCAGGATTACGAGCTCGGCCGCGCCATGGAGATCGACGTCCTGGTAAAGGCGCCCCAAGCCTTCGCGCGCACCGCGGGCCTGTCGACGCCGACGCTCGACTTGATCGCCGCGCTCGCGATTCAGAAGGCGCGCGACAAGGGGCTATATTCGGCGTGAGATTTCAGGCGAGTTTGTCGATCCAGGCCGCGAGCGTATCAAGCACCTCTGTCAGCGCCTCTTCATTGGTGCGGCCGGACTTTTTCAGCACCGCGAAGGAGTGATCGCCGCCTTCGATCTCATGCAGCGTCGCCTTCGGGGCAAGAGCGGCGATGACCGGCTTGAGGAGGCCGAGATCGGCGAGCCCGTCGCGGGTGCCTTGCAGGAACAGCATCGGGATCTCGACATGGGCGAGATGCTCGGCGCGCTCCGTCGACGGCTTCTTGTCGGCGTGCAGGGGAAAACCGAGGAAGGCGAGCCCTTTGACATCAGGCAGCGGAGCCTTGGACTGCGCCTGCGAGGTCATGCGCCCGCCGAAGGATTTTCCACCCGCAACGAGCATCACACCAGGGCAGAGCCGCGCGGCTTCCTCGACTGCCACGCGGATCGTGGCGTGGGCGACCGCAGGCTGGTCGGGACGGCCCTGCTTGTTTTCCATGTAAGGAAAATTGAAGCGGAAGGTCGCGATGTCGCGAGCAGCGAGCCCCTCCGCAATCTTGTCCATCGATGCATGCCGCATCCCTGCACCGGCACCATGCGCCAGGACGTAACAGGCGCGCGCCTTGTCCGGCTGCGTCAGGATCGCGGAGACCGTGCCGATGCGCGCGATGTCGAGCTTGAGCTCTTTGGTTTTGACGGTTTGAATTTTGACAGCCACAATCAACCATCCCGATAGACGCTGCTCCGGCCGCCTTGGTAGCGTCACCGGCACAGCCTGAAAACACAATAATTGCCGCCAAAGGCTGGCCTAACCAGGCCGGCAAGCCGCATTGACCGAGGTGACCATGTCCTACCGCTCCTCCTGGATGACCGAAGAGCTCGAAATCTTCCGCGACCAGTTCCGGAAGTATCTTGCCAAGGATCTGGCCCCGCATGCCGAAAAATGGCGCGAGCAGAAGATGGTCGACCGCTTTGCCTGGCGCGGGCTCGGCGAGATGGGCGCGCTGCTGGCAAGCGTGCCGGAGGAATATGGCGGCCTGGGCGCCACCTTCGCCTATGATGCCGCCGTGCTCGACGACCTCGAAAGCACGGTGCCGGAGCTGACGACCGGCGTCTCCGTGCACAGCGCCATCGTCGCGCACTACATCCTCAATTACGGCTCGGAGGAGCAGAAGAAGCGCTGGCTGCCGAAGATGGCTTCAGGCGAGATGGTCGGCGCCATCGCCATGACCGAGCCCGGCACCGGCTCGGATTTGCAGGCCGTCAAGACCACCGCCAGGAAGCAGGGCAATTCCTACGTCATCAACGGACAGAAGACCTTCATCACCAACGGCCAGGCTGCCGACCTCGTCATCGTGGTTGCGCGCACCGGCGATGTCGGCGCCAAGGGCATTTCGCTGATCGTGGTCGAAACCTCAGGCGCGGATGGATACAAGCGCGGGCGCAACCTCGACAAGATCGGCCTGCATGCCTCCGACACGTCTGAGCTGTTCTTCGACAACGTCGCGGTGCCGCCGGACAATTTGCTCGGCGGCGAGGAAGGCCAGGGCTTCGTGCAGCTGATGCAGCAATTGCCGCAGGAGCGCCTCGCGCTCGCGGTCGGCGCGGTCGCGGCTATGGAGCGCGCGATAAAACTCACCGTCGACTACACCAAGGAGCGCAAGGCCTTCGGCAAGCCGCTGATGGATTTCCAGAACACCGCCTTCAAGCTCGCCGAGCGCAAGACCGAAGCGATGATCGCGCGCGTCTTCGTCGACTGGTGCATCGAGCGGCTGGTCGCAAAGGACCTCGACACCGTCACGGCGTCGATGGCGAAATATTGGTGCTCGGAGAAGCAGGTCGAGACCGCCGACGAATGCCTGCAGCTGTTCGGCGGCTACGGCTATATGCAGGAATATCCGATCTCGCGCATCTTCATCGATTCCCGCATCCAGAAGATCTATGGCGGGACGAACGAGATCATGAAGCTGTTGATCGCGAGGTCGTTGTAATCAAGCCGGCGTGAACGGCCTGCCGCTCAATTCGGATGCCACCACCGGCCGCCGATCACGACGCCTTCGGAGACGATCTTGCGGTCGCCGATCAGGTGCTCGCCGACGACGTCCTCATAGTCGAACTGGCCTTCCCTCACCGAGATCAGCGTGGCGTCGCCGACGCTGCCCGGCTTGAGGCTGCCGAGCTCGGGGCGCCGCAGCGCCATCGCGGCGTTGACGGTCGAGGTTGCGATGACGTCGGACAGCGGCATGCCCATGCACAGGAATTTCGACAGGGTCGTCACCTGATCGAAGGCCGGGCCGTCGATGCAGAGCTGATGAATGTCGGACGAGATGGTGTCGGGATAGAAGCCGTTGGCGAGCATCGCACGCGCGGTCTTGAATGCGAACGAGCCCTTGCCGTGGCCGATGTCGAACAGCACGCCGCGCTCGCGGGCGTCGAGCACCGCCCGCTTCACCGTGCCCTGCGCGGTCGCAGGCGTGTTGGGGAAGGGACGGAACGCATGGGTGAGCACGTCGCCGGGGCGCAGGCGCGCCAGCACCTCCTCGTAGCTCGGCGGCGGATGATCGATATGCGCCATCAGGGGCATGCCGACCTCGTTCGCGACCTCGAGCGCGATGTCGAGCGGCACGACGCCCGACGTGCCCGAGGAATGCAGCCCCACGCGCACCTTGATGCCGACGATGAGATCGCGGTTGGCGTCGGCCACCTTGGCCGCCTCGATCGGATTCATCAGCCGCAGCTCCTCGCTCTCGCCGACCATGATCCGGTGCGAGAAGCCGAAAATGCCGGCATGCGAGACATGCAGATAAGCGAGAATGCGGACCTGGCTCGGCTCGATCACGTGCTTGCGGAAGCCCGCGAAATTGCCCGGCCCTGCACTGCCGGTATCGACCGCGGTGGTGACGCCGGAGAGACGGCAGAACTCCTCGGCGTCGATGCCGAGCGACGTGCCGCCCCAATAGACATGGGTGTGGAGATCGATCAGCCCCGGGGTCACGATGAACTGCGAGACGTCGCGCACGTCCGTGCCCGGATCGGCCTTGAGCCCACTGCCGATCGCCGCGACCTTGCCGCCGGAAAAGGCGACATCCGTCACAGCATCGAGCTTCTGGGACGGGTCGACCACACGGCCGCCGCGCAGGATCAAGTCAAAAGGCATTGTCGTCTCCGGATATGGCAGCGAGGCGGGGCGGCAGTCAGCCCGGGCCAGGAAGGAAGCTTCGCGCTTCTAGCAATTTTTGCGCCGACGAGCGTGGCAAACGCGACGATTGCTCACTGAAAAACTGGCGATCCCGGGAAGACTCGAACTTCCGACCTACGGTTTAGGAAACCGTCGCTCTATCCGGCTGAGCTACGGGACCGCGGAACCCGCAGAGCGGGTTACCGGGGCTTCATATCAAAGCGGAAGGGGGATCGGAAGCCCTCCGCGTTGCTCAATGCGGAGGGCTGCCGGTCATCTCATGCCCGGATATTGTTGTCCTTGACCACCTTGCCCCAAATGGCGACCTGCTTGTCGAAGAAGGTCTTGAAGGCGGGAGCGTCCTCGAGCAGCAGCGTCATCTGCTGCGTTTCCTTGAGCTGGGCGGCGGTGGCGGGCTCGCTCAGGATCTCCTTGGACGCCGTCGCGAGGCCTGCGACGATGTCCGGCGGCGTGCCGGTGGGCGCGAAGATGCCCCACCAGGCCAGCGTCTCGAAATCCGGGAAGCCTGCCTCGATCGCGGTCGGCGTATCCGGCAGGCCGGGCAGCCGCTCGCGGCCGAGCTGCAGGATCGGACGCAGCATGTTGGTGCCGAGCTGGGCTGCGACCAGCGCCGCCGATCCCGCGATCAGATCGACATGGCCGCCGAGCACGTCGTTCATTGCGGGGCCTCCGCCGCGATAGGGCACGTGCATGATCTCGACGCCGGCCTTGTTGCCGAGCACGGTCATGGCGAGATGGCCGAGCGTGCCGATGCCGACGGAGGCGTATTTCACCGCGCCGGGCATCGCCTTGCAGGCCGCCACCACGTCGGCAAAGCTCTTGTAGGGGCGGCCTGCACCGGCAGCGATCACGTAAGGCGCGGTGCCGACCAGCAACACCGGCATTAGCTCGCGCTCGACATCGACGGGCGGCTTGTCGAGGATGGAGGGGATCACCGCGTGGGAATCGAAGGTGACCAGGAACGTCGAGCCGTCAGGCGGGCTCTTGGCGACCTGCGCCGCGCCGAGCGCGCCTGCCGCGCCCGACTTGTTCTCGACAATGACGATGCGGTTGAGCTTGGTTTGCAGATGGCTCTGGAGCAGCCGCGCCATCGCATCGGTGGATCCGCCCGGCGGAAACGGCACCACCAGTGTGATTTTTGAAGCCTGCGCCAACGCCGGCGTCATCGCGAGAATAGCCGGCGCTGCCAGCAGCGTCCGTCGTGTGATCGTCATGGTATCCCTCCCCTGTTTTCTCGCGCCCGGCTTTTGCTCTTTGGCGCTTTAAGTGGTCCCGAAACCGGATCCCGCTTTTCTGTATTCTGGCCGCGGCGGACTGAAGATGTCCAGCACGCGGGCGCCGTCGGGGCCGGCGCGCATGGTGTGCGGCACATTACCCGGCGTGCGCCAGAAGTCGCCTTTCTTCACGGCAATCTCCTCATCACCCTGGACGCGGATGGCGGAGCCGTCGAGCAGCACGCCCCACTGCTCCTCGGGATGATGGTGCAGCGTGCCTTGCGCATGCGGCGCCAGCGTCACCACCGACAGCATCGCCTGCTCGCCGGAGAAGATGCGCGTGGTCACCCCTGCCGCGAGCTCGCGAAACAACCCGTCGCCGTTATCGTCGAGATTGTGGAATTCGTCCTGCTGGCTCACGCCGCCCTCCTCTTCCTTCTCGCTGATCAGGATTTGCCATACGAGCCTTGATAACGGCCCTCGCGGATCGCCTTCAGCGTCTCCTCCTCGCGCGCGACCTGGGCTCGCACGGCGTCGAGCAGCGCCGCGGCACCGGCGGCGGCAAACGACACCACGCCGTCCTCGTCTCCGACGACGATGTCGCCGGGCGAGATCACGTTGCCGCCGATCGAAACAGGCACGTTGATCTCGCCGGGGCCGTTCTTGTAAGGGCCGCGGTGGATCACCGCGCGGGCATAGCAGGGAAAGTCATCGGCAGCGAACGCCGCGACGTCGCGGATCGCGCCGTCGATGACGTAGCCTTCGGCTTTGCGCCATTGCGCGATGTTCTTCATGATCTCACCGACCAGCGCGCGGGTCTCGTCGCCGCCGCCATCGACCACGATGACGTCGCCGGGGCCCACCAGCTCGAGCGCGCGGTGGATGGCGAGATTGTCACCGGGACGGGTGCGGACCGTGAAGGCCGTGCCCACCAGCTTGGCACCGCGATGATAGGGTTTGAGCCCCACGGCGCCCGGCAGCCGGCCGAGATTGTCCGAAATGACCGGGGTCGGCGCACCGCGAAAGCCCTCGATGATCGCGGCCGGCGGCTTCGGCACAGCGTTCGCGGCGATGGTGATGGTCATAATCTCGGTCCTTCCCATGAATTCTCTTAATCGGCGTCCGCCCGCGCCTTCGCCGGCCAAATCCGGAACGCGCGCCCCTCCTTCATCCACGCTGCGCGCTCGTCGCGCAACAGCGTGCGGCGAACTTTACCGGAATCGTCGCGTGGTGGGACGGTGACGATCTCGAAGCTCTCCGGGTGCTTGTAGCGGCTGAGCCTGTCTTTGAGGAAATCCGCCATTCCGTCGGCGATGGCTTGGCCGTCCGCATCGCTCTCCGGCTCGATGATGGCGTGCACGCGCTGGCCCAATTCCGGATCGGGCAATCCCACCACCACGCAGGAGCGCACGCCCGGACAGGCGGAGACGGCAGCTTCGACCTCGGCGGGATAGATGTTGGCGCCGCCGCGCAGCACCATGTCGGCGAGGCGGTCACCGAGATAAAGGTAGCCTTCCGCATCCAGCCTGCCGATATCGCCCAGCGATTCCCAGCCGTCGGCGCGGCGCTTCGGCTCGGCGCCGAGATAGTGATAGGTGGCGTCATTGCCGTCATTGTTGAGGAAGTAGATCTCGCCGGTCTCACCCGGCGCAACGTCGTTGCCGTCCTCGCCGATGATGCGCAAGCGCGCCGTCTCGCCGATCTTGCCGACCGAGCCCTGGTGCGTCAGCCATTCCTTGCCGGAGATGATGCAGGAGCCCTGTCGCTCGGTGCCGCCATAGAGCTCCCAGATCCGCTCAGGCCCGAGCCAGGCGATCCAGTTCTCCTTCAGCCAGGGTGGCATCGGAGCGGCCATGTGAAAGACGGTTTGCAGGCTCGACACATCGTAGGCGTTGCGCACGTGCTCCGGCAGCGCCCAGATCCGGTGCATCATGGTCGGCACGAAATTGACCCATTGCACGCGCTCGCGCGCGATTTGCCGCAGCGCCTCCTCGGCGTCGAACTTGACGAGGCCGGTGAGCTGGCCGCCGGTGAACAGCGCCTGGTGCGACACGATGAACGGCGCATTGTGGTAGAGCGGACCGGGATTGAGCAGCGAGACCCCGAAGGGGATGTTGAGCGGCGGCGTGGCGACCGTGTCGGTCACCGCCGGCTGGTGATCGAGGATCACCTTCGGGCGGCCGGTCGATCCGCCGCTGGTCATGGCTTTCCAATAGCGCGCCACCGGTGCGGTGAGCGGCTCGTCCGAAAACCCTTCCGGCACGAAATCCGCGGGCAGACGGTTCGGCGCGTTCCAGTCGGCTTCGCCGCCGACCACCAGCGCCGGCTTCAGGATGTCGAGCACCGCGGCGGCTTCGCCGCGCGGCAGCCGCCATGACAACGAGGTCGGCGTCGCTCCGCATTTCCACACTGCAAACGAGGTCTCGAAAAACGCATTGCAGTTGGGCAAACCGATCGCGACAAAGTCGCCGGGCTTGACACCCTTGGCCATGAACGCCCGCGCGCGCCGGTTGGCGCCGCGTTCGAGCGCGTCCCATGTCAGCGTATCCTGCCCGTGACGGACGGCGATCGTGCCTTGCGGTTTGCGTTCGGCGTACCAGCGCGGCACATCGGACAGGGGCAGCAGCATCAGGCGTTTCCACTTCGTATTCTTGGCGTCGCCGATGAGGCGAGCGCAGGATGAAGTGACGCTGTGACTCCTGCGCCACGTCAAGCAAAAAATGTCAGCATCACAGCCATGAAATTCCCGGGTTCCATGGGTGACAAGCAGGCCATAAAGGGGCAAAAATCAGCCCGACTCAGTTCGGGTTGAGTTTTGCAAGGAATGCTCTCGTAGAATGTCGGACGTAGTTGCATCGCGTCGTGCGGCGCTTGTCGTTGCCGCAGCAGGATTTTTCCTGCTGGCGCCGTCGCATGCCCAGGCACAATGGTGGAAGCGCGCGCCTGTTGACTTCGAGGCCTGCGCCGACGCCGCCGAGAAAGCTACGACCAAATCCGAGAAGACGGCTGCGCTTGCCGACTGCAACGCCAAATTCGCCGGCCGGCGCAAGGCGGGCGGCGGCTATTCCTATTACGATTTCCTCCAGGACCGCAGCTTCGACATCGCCGGGCCCAATCCGACGCCGGAGGAGCAGAAGAAGATCGACGAATCCTACACCGCCTATCTCGCCAATCAGCGCCGCAGCAATGAAGCCGCGCAGGCCACCGCGCGTCAGCAGCGCGAGCAGCAGGAACAACAGGTGCAGCAGCTCCAGCGAGTCGCCTTGCGAACCGAGGTCGAGCGCGTGCCCGTTCCGGTCGAGCGGCCGAAAGTCCAGCAGGCCGCCATCGGCGACGCGCGGCCGCGGCCGAAGGGCGCACCCTGCACCAAGGGCTCGTTCTCCTGCGAATGGCCGCGGCTGTCGGATGGTTTGAACGACATCAAGAAGCTGTTCAGCCCGACGCCGAGCAAGCCCGCGAAGAAGGGCTGAGCTGCGCCGCCGTCATTGCGAGCGCAGCGAAGCAATCCAGCATCTCTCCGCGGAGGCAGTCTGGATTGCTTCGCTACGCTCGCAATGACGAACTGGGCGGGGATCCGTCTCCTAGCCTCAGTTCGTGTGCTTCTTCTTGCTGCGCATCGGTTGAGCAACCGGCGCATTCACCGGCGCCGTTGTTGTCGGTGAACTACCCAACTGCGAACGACTCTCCTTCAGGCGCGCGTCATAGCCGGGCGAATTCGTGACGGTCGGCGGCCTTGCCTGAGCAAACGTGGAAGCTGCACATAAGGCGGCGAGCACGACCCCGATCGTCAAACAACGTTTCATCGCACGTCTCCCGTCAGCCGGCGTGAACTCATGCAGCGCCGCGAACCTGCTGCGGCGTCAGCCGCGGCGGACCCTTGCCCGCGGCCTCAGCCTCGTTGATCAGCGCAACAATGCGGCGCGACAGCGGCACGTCGACACTGTTCTGTTCGGCGAGGGCGATGATCGCGCCCTGGAGATAGTCGATCTCGGTCTTGCGGCCCTGCTTCAAATCCTGCCACATCGAGGAACGCGCCTCGGGATCGATCTTCATGGTCCTTCCCAGGATCAGGTCGAAAATCGGATCAGGCAGTCTCAGCAAGGCGGGCGTCCAGGACGACGGGATCGGCGTCGCCGACACCGGTGTGATGCCAGCGGCCCTCATCGCAGCCAGCCCCTCCACCATCTGATCGGCGAACAGCCTTCGCCATTCGCGGTTCGCCAATTGCGCAGCGAGCGGCATATCGGACAAGGCGCTGAGCGCGTTGTTCAAATTGATGATCAGCTTGCCCCATTGCACGCCGGTGATGTCGCGGCTCGCGCGCATCGTGAGCCCCGGCACCGACAGCGCTGCGGCCGTGTTCGTATCATCCTGGCCAACATGAATGTCGCCGGAGGTCGAGCGGTGGAAGCGGCCCTCGCCCATCCCGACCACGTTGAAAGGCACCATGCCGGCGAGCACGCGGCGGTCGCCGAGGCGCTCGCGCAGCACCGCAACATTGCCGACGCCGTTTTGCAGCGAGACGATGACAGCGTCCTGCGGCGCATGCTGCGCGATGTGCTCGGCGACAGCGGCCGTGTCGGCGCTCTTCACCGTGACCAGCACGATGCCGGCGCTGTGCAAGATCGCGGGATCTTCCGATAGCGCGAGTTGGCCCGGATCGAGCTTCTTCTCGGAGCCGTCGAAATCGGTCAGAAGCAGACCGAACCGCTCGATCTCGGCCTTCACCCGCGGTCGCACCAGGAACGCGACGCGGCGACCGGCAGCCGCCAGGGTGCCGCCGACAAAACATCCGATGGCGCCCGCGCCGGCCACCACGATCGGTCGATCCGTCATCATCTTGGCTTGCCCCCTCAACGATCCGCCCTCGATAGCAGAGGCTGTGTCTGCTGCCCATTCCCGGAGTTGCGGCGCAATCGCCTTGTAACCGTCATGACGGCCTCATATGTTTTCGAACGGGGCTTGTTACCGGCAACAAAGCGCCAAGGGAGAACGCCATGGGTTTGCTCGACGTCCTCAACGGCATGCAGAACGGCCCGCGCGGGCCAAGCACGCCGAGTTCACAATCCTCATCCAGCGGCGGCATGTCGCCGATGACCATGGCGCTCCTTGGCCTTCTCGCCTGGAAGGCATTCAAGCATATGAGCGGCAACCAGAGCGGCAGCGCGCCCCAGCCGTCCCCCGCACCGACGCCGACGCATCTCCCCCCGCCGGTGAATGCGGGCGCTGGCGGTGGCCTCGGCGACCTGTTGAAGGGCGGCCTTGGCGGCCTGCTCGCGGGCGGCGCGGCCGGCAGCGTGCTCAGCGGCGGGCTCGGCGATCTCCTCAACCAGCTTCAGCAGAGCGGTCATGGCGATACTGCCAATACCTGGGTCGGCAAGGGCGAGAACAAGGCGATCGCTCCAGGCGATCTCGCCAATGCGCTCGGCGCCGACCAGATCGAGAGCCTGTCCGCCCAAAGCGGCCTGTCGCGTGACGAGTTGCTCTCGGGCCTCAGCCAATATCTGCCGCAGGTGGTCGACCATCTGACGCCGGACGGACGGCTGCCGACCGAGCAAGAGATCGCGGGCAGAGTCTGATTGGTTTAGTCAAACGAGGGGAGCACGGACATGAGCATGGGTGGCTTGTTGTGGATCATCGTCGTCGGCTTCGTCGCCGGCCTCATCGCGCGTTGGCTGGCGCCGGGACCGAACAATCCGAGCGGCTTCATCCTCACCACCATCCTCGGCATCGCCGGCGCGTTTCTCGCGACTTTCATCGGCCAGGCCATCGGTCATTACGGTCCCGACCAGGGCGCGGGATTCATCATGGCCACCATCGGCGCCGTGGTGGTGCTGTTCATCTGGCACCGGCTGGTGGCGAGCGGCGTGATCAAGGGGTGACGCTTCAAAACGCCGAAAGCGGCACACCGCCACCTCATCGTCATGCCCGGGCTTGACCCGGGCATCCACGTTTTTTGATCCGCGCGGCGACACGTGGATGGCCGGGTCAAGCCCGGCCATGACGTGGAGAGAGCGGAGGCCGGGTCGAGCCCGGCGACGACGTGGAGAGAATGTGCCGCGCGATCACGTCACCAAATGCATCCCCGCATCCATGCGCACGACTTCGCCGGTCATGTTGCTGGAGGCCGGCATCGCCAGGAAACAGACGAGCTGCGCGATGTCTTCCGCCGATGACGCGACCTTCAGCGGCACCTTCGCCACGACGCTGTCGCGCACCTGCTTGGCGCCCGCCTCGCCGCGGCCCTTGGTGAACCAGGGTGTATCGATATAGCCCGGGCATACCGTGTTGACGCGGATCAGCGGCGCCAGCGCGCGCGACAGCGACAGCGTCATGGTGTTGAGTGCGCCCTTGCTCGCGGCGTATGCGATCGACGATCCGACGCCGCTGATGCCGGCGACCGAGGAGATGTTGACCACGGCGGACGGCCGCCCAGAAGCTTTGGCGCCGGCCTCGAGCAGGCTGCGCGCCGCGCGCACCATCTGGAACGGGCCGATGGTGTTGACGCCGTACAGGCGCTGGAAATCTTCCGCCGACAATCCGTCGAGATCGGCATGGACGACATGCTTGGTGGTGCCGGCATTGTTGACGAGCACGTCGAGCCGGCCCCAGCCGCCAGCTGCCGCGACGATCTTGCGGCAATCGTCATCCTTCGAGACGTCGCCCTGCGCGACCAGAACTTCCGGTGAGCCCGCCTTGCGGCAATGCTCCGCGGTCGCCTCCGCTTCCTTCTGGCTCGAGGAATAGTTGATGACGAGCCGCGCCCCGCTCCGTGCGAGAATTTCCGCGGTCGCAGCACCCAGGCCGGAGGCGGACCCCGTCACGATTGCGCACAAACTGTCCTTTGCCATCCGGATTTCCTTCCCCTTGATTGAGTATCGACGTTCTGTTTAGCGAGTTTGCCGCGCCCTGCAAATCGAGCAAACTCCGCTAAGCGGAATTAGCTCATCGCCCATGCCCGCGCCGCAGGTTGACCTGCGATCAGCGCTTGTCAGGGCCATGGCTTTTTTGGATCATCGGGCGCAAGAAGAACCTGCGCGCCCGCCCCACTGGGGCCGGATGCGCCAATGGCAAAACACGGGGAACGCTGTGGCGGAGAGTGACAATATCGTCGTCGAGACCGCGGAGAAAATCTTCGCCGATCTCGCCGATCCGCAGACCGTCAACAACGACAAGAAGGATTCGTGGCAGGCGCCGCTGTGGCAGGCGCTGAGCGAGGCCGGCCTGCCGCTGGCCTGGGTGCCCGACGATCTCGGCGGCTCCGGCGCGAGTCTGGCCGACGGCTTTGCGCTGCTGAACGCGGCCGGCCGTTTCGCAGTCGCGGTTCCCCTGGCCGAGACCATGCTGGCCGGCTGGCTGCTGGCGCAGGCGAAGATCGCTTCCCCGGAGGGGGAGATGACGGTGCTGCCGGCGTCGCCCAAGGATCGCATCACCCGCGATGCCGATGGTGCGCTCTCCGGCCGCGCCCGCGGCGTGCCCTTCGCAAAGGCGGCAAAGCACTTCGCACTGCTGGCCCACGGCAAGGACGGCGTCTCGGTCGCGCTGGTCGATGCGAGCAAGGGTCGGATCGAGACCGGACTCAATGTCGGCTACGACCACAGCGACACCGTCACGCTCGACAAGGTCCAGCCCGTCACCATCAAGCCCGCCCCGAGCGGCTTTGACCAGACCACAATGATGCTGATGGGCGGCGTCGCGCGTAGCCTTCAGATCGCGGGCGCGCTGGAATCGATGCTCGACATCTCCGTGCGCTATTCCAACGAGCGCGTCGCCTTCGAGAAGAAAATCTCCAAATTCCAGGCGGTGCAGCACAATCTCGCCCGCCTCGCCGGCGAGTCGGCTGCTGCGCTTGCGGCTGCGACTTCCGCGGCCGACGCCATCGCCAACGCAAAGTCGTTCGATGACGCGGTCTATCTCGAAGCCGCCTCCGCAAAGATCCGCTGCGCGGAAGCTGCGGAAAAGGGCGGCGCCATTGCGCACCAGGTCCATGGCGCGATCGGCTTCACCCTGGAGCACATCCTGCACCGCTATTCGCTGCGGGCGCTTGCCTGGCGCGACGATTTCGGTTCGGAAAGCCACTGGGCCGTCGAGCTCGGCAAGCTCATTGCCAACCGCGGCGCCGACGAATTGTGGCCGCTCGTGGCTTCGCGCTGATCAGGGACGAGACAACAATGACCGCTGCCCTCCGTTTCGATCCGATCCGCCTGCCCGAGAAATGCGAGCAATTGCGCAAGGAAGTACGCGCCTTCCTCGCGGAGGAAATCGCCGCCGGTACCTTCGATCCGCACAAGCCCAACCGCGAAGACACCGACGCGCCGGAATTCTCCCGCCGGGTCGGCGCCAAGGGTTGGCTCGGCATGACATGGCCGAAAAAATATGGCGGACAGGAGCGCTCGTTCCTCGAACGTTACGTGGTGACGGAGGAGATGCGCGTCGCCAACGCGCCGACGCGGCGCTTCTTCGTCGCCGATCGCCAGAGCGGGCCGGTGCTGCTGAAATACGCCCCAGAGCACATCAAGATGGACATCCTGCCGCGCATCTGCCGCGGCGAGATCTGCTTCGCGATCGGCATGAGCGAACCGAACTCCGGCTCGGACCTGTTTGCCGCGAAGACCCGCGCGACCAAGACCGACGGCGGCTATCTCATCAATGGCACCAAGATCTGGACCTCGTCGGCGCATATCGCCGACTACATGATCGCGATCTTCCGGACGTCGCAGCCGACCAAGGAAAACCGACGTCACGGCCTGACCCAGTTTCTGGTCAAGATGAAGCAGCCGGGCATCCAGGTGAACCCGATCGGCCAGATCACCGGCCAGTACGAGTTCAACGAGGTCGTGTTCACCGACTTCTTCGTGCCCGACGATCACGTGCTCGGCGAAGTCGACGGCGCCTGGAAGCAGGCGACGAGCGAGCTTGCCTACGAGCGTTCGGGCCCCGAGCGCTTTCTGGAGACCTATTACGTGCTGACCGAGCTGGTTCGCGCCGTTGGTCCCAATCCGGATACGCGCAGTGCCGAAGGGATCGGCCGGCTGGTGGCGCAGCTCCACACCATGCGGCGCATGTCGGTCTCGGTCGCGGGCATGCTGCAAGCCGGCAAGGAGCCCGTCGTCGAAGCCTCCATCGTCAAGGACATCGGCACGGTGTGGGAGCAGCAGCTGCCGCACCGCGTGCGCGATCTCGCCGCCTTCGTCGAGGAGACCGCGACCAACCGCGAGACGCTGGAGCGGCAGCTCGACTTCGCCATCAAGACCGCACCGAAACTCACCATCCAGGGCGGCACCACCGAGGTGCTGCGCGGCATCATCGCCCGCGGGCTTGGCTTGCGCTAATCATTCGAGGACATCATGAGCACCTATAAAGATATCGGCGTCGAAACAGTTGGTCACGTCGGCACCATCGAGATCCGCCGCCCGCCGCTCAACTTCTTCGACATTTCGCTGATCAACCAGATCGCGGACGCACTCGACGAGTTCGATCGCGACATCGAGATTCGCGCCTCGGTGCTATCGGCCCAGGGCAAGGCGTTTTGCGCCGGCGCCAATTTCCAGGACCCGGCACGACAGGCGCAAGAGGCGCGCGAAGCCGATAAGACGGCCAAGGGCGATCCGGCCGACAGCCTCGGGGCGATCAATCATCTCTACATCCAGGCCGTGCGCATCTTCCGCGCCAAGAAGCCGATCGTCGCGGCCGTGCAGGGCGCCGCCATCGGCGGCGGACTGGGCCTCGCGGTCTCGGCGGACTTCCGGGTCACCTGCCCCGAAGCGCGCTTCTCCGCGAACTTTACAAAGCTCGGCTTTCATCCCGGCTTCGGCCTGACTGTGACGCTGCCCGAGCTGATCGGAAAGAACAACGCCGAGCTGATGTTCTACACCAGCCGCCGCGTCACCGGTGAAGAGGCCTTCAAATGGGGCCTCGCCAACGAGCTGGTGCCGCAGGACCAGGTCAAGGCGGCCGCACTGAAGCTCGCCGGTGAAATCGCCGAATGCTCCCCGCTCGGCCTCGTCTCCACCCGCGCCACGATGCGCGCTGGCCTCGCCGATCGCGTGATGGCCGCGACCAATCACGAGCTCGAGGAGCAGACCCGACTGCGCGCCACGGAAGACTTCAAGGAAGGCGTGAAGGCCACGGAAGAGCGGCGGGTCGCGAATTTCAGGGGGCGGTAGGTCCTTTCTTCCTTCTCCCCTTATGGGAGAAGGTGGCGCGAAGCGCCGGATGAGGGGTTGTCTCCGCAAGCCATTCTCTTGCGCTTGTGGAGAGAGACCCCTCACCCGTCTCGCCGCTTCGCGGCGAGCCACCCTCTCCCACAAGGGGAGAGGGATGATCTCCGCCCCACCACCAGCGCGTCCACGATCGTCACGCCCTGCCCTTCCGCGTGCACCAGCACCGGGTTGAGCTCGATCTCCGCGATCTCCTCTGCATGTTGCGCGGCAAGCACGGAAATGTCCGCGATCAACTGCGACACCGCCGCAACATCCGCCATCGCCGCCCCGCGAAATCCCGTCAGCAGCGGCGCGGCTTTCAAGCGCGCCAGCATCGTGCCGGCTTCTTCTGCGCTGACCGGCGCCGGGCGGTAGACGACGTCGCGGAACAATTCGGTCGTGATGCCGCCAAGGCCCACCATCACCATCGGCCCGAACGTCGCGTCTGTCATGGTGCCGATGATGATCTCGACACCCTGCTTCGCCATCGGGCAGACCAGCACGCCCTGAATGGCCGCCTCAGGCCTGTGCTGGCGCACATTGTTGAGCAGCGCCTCGAACGCCAGAAACGCTTCGCCCTTTGTGGTGATATTGACGCGCACGCCGCCGACCTCGCTCTTGTGCGCGATGTCCGGCGACTGGATCTTCAGCACCAGCGGAAAGCCGACGCGGGCGACGGCATCATCGAGCTCGCCCTTGTCCTTCACCAGCACTTCATCCGGCAGCGCGATGCCGGCGGCGCGGAGCAATGTCTTGCTGTCGGCTTCCGAGAGCGCAGGCGATTTCAGCTGTGCTGAGATGTCCCGCGCGGGGACTTGCGCCCCGTCCGCGGGCCTCTGCAGCTCGAAGGTGGCATAATCGACGAGCTGCCGCATCGCGACGCCGACATAAGTGAGGCCGGAGAGCACCACGACGCCGGATTTGGCAAGCTCGCGCCTCGCGAAATCGGACGGTACCGTGTAGGAATAGAACACCACCGACTTGTGCTGCGCGGCCAGCACCGGCGTCAGCTCGGCTTCCTTGAAGGGCTTCCGGACGTCGCTCGACAGCGACAGCACGATCAGGATTGCGTCGATCTCGTCCGACGCGGTGAGCACATCGACGCTCTTTTGCAAGCCGCCCGAGGTCACGCCCTGCGCCGTGACGTCGATCGGGTTGCGCGCGGTGCCGTAGGACGGCATCAGCGCGCTGATCTCCGCCTGGACTTTTTCGGAGAGCTCCGGCACCTGCAAGCCTTGCAGCGCCACGGCATCGGCGCCCCAGATGCCGGCGCCGCCGGAGACGGTGACCACGGCGACGCGATCGCCTTTCGGCAACGGATTGCTCGCAAGCACAGCTGCGATCGTCAGCGCCTCGTCGAGATCGTTGGAGACGATGAAGCCATATTTGGCGAACACCGCGTCGTAGGCCGCCGACCATCCGGCCATGCTCGCGGTGTGCGAGGCGGCCGCGCGCATCCCGGCGCCGGAGCGGCCGACCTTCGTGACGATGACAGGCTTTTTCAGTTCGGCGGCGCGCCGCGCTGCCGCGAGAAACTTGTCGACGTCGCGAATGCCTTCGATGAACAGCAGGATCACGTCCGTTGAAGCGTCCTGCACCATGTAATCCAGAAACTCGCCGGCCCCGAGATCGGATTCGTTGCCGGCACTGACGACATAGCTCACGGCAATGCCGAGCGCACTGGCGCGGTGATAATACGCAAAGCCGATGCCGCCGCTCTGCGCCACGATGCCGATCCGCTTCGTCGTGGCGACCAGCGGCACCACGCTCGGCTTGACGTCCACGGCGGGACTGAACGTCGCCGCCACGCGCTGCTTCTGGCTGAAAAAGCCTTCGGCATTCGGACCGGAAATCCGCATGCCGGTGCGCCTCGCCAGCGCCGCGATCGCGTCCTGCATCGCCGCGCTCTCCCCGCCCTCCTCGGCGAAGCCGGAGGAGATGATAACAGCGTTCTTCACGCCGGCGGCGGCGCATTGTTCGAGCGCGGCGAGCACCGCGCGGGCGGGGATGAGGATGATTGCGAGATCGACCGGCGCGCCGATGTCGGTGATCGATTTGTAGCAAATGAGGCCGTCGATCTCGGCGTAGTTCGGGTTCACCGGATAGATTTTTCCGGGATACTCGTTCTTGCGCAACATCGACAGCAGGCGCCCCGGAATCTTCTCGTGATCGCGCGAAGCACCGATCAGCGCGATGCTGGCGGGTGCAAAGAAGCTGTCGAGCGGATGCGGCATGTGCAGATTCCAATTGTCGGTCTGGCGCTACCCCCGTCATGGCCGGGCCTGTCTCGCCTGCGCGGCCGAAGCCGCTTCGGCCGCGCAGGCGGGACAGGCCTGGGCATGACGACACAACGAGAACTAGCGCAAGTGGTCAAGCAGCGAGCCGAAATGTCACGCCGCTCAGCAGAAACTCATTGCCCGCCACCGCGAGCCCCTTGGCCTTGGCGGCATGCAGCACCTGGGCCACATCTGTCACCTGAAACTCCAGCGCGCTCATGATTTCGCTGGCGCCCTTCACGAACCGGAAGGTCGCGTTGGTCAGCTTCAGTTCGACATCGCCACTCGGCGCCACGCCGATGAGCTTGCCCCAATGCTCGGCCAGCCCTTGCGGGTCCGGGCTCTGTATTTCCACGCTCGTCAACGCCTGCGTCACGTCCTTGCGGATGAATTTATGCCAGTCTGGCCCCGCTGGCGGATAAGGCCCCAAAATGTCGTCGCTGCCTTCGGTGTGGTTGAACTCGATGAAGGCGGCGCGGCAGTCGCGGGGATGCAGCTGCACGCCATGATAGGGCGCGTGGTCGATGACGTTGGCGGTGCGCACGCCCAGCGCGTTGGCGTTACGACCGCGCTCGTCGGGATCGTTGCAGCAGAAGATCGCCATGTAGCCGCCGCGCCCGCCGCTCTTCTCGATGAAGCGGCCGGCGGTGGTGCCGTCCTTGAACGGCGCGACCACCTCCAGCAGGATCGTGTCGACCGGCAGCAGCGCATTCTCCAGGCCGTATTTCGCGACGTTGCCGTCGCGATAGCAGACAGCGAGGCCCATGATATCAGCGATGTCAGAGATCACGGGCGCGAGCTGCGGCGCAACCAGGCAGATCTGCCGCAACCGCATATAGGGCGCCATCGTCATGCGCCCTTGAAGGTCGGCTTGCGCTTCTCGACAAACGCCTTTGCGGCCTCCTTGTGATCCTCGGTATCGCTGCAGCGGGTGTGGTGGATCGCCTCACCGTCGAAGCAATCTTCCAGCGCGAGATGCTCGGCATTGTTGATGTTGCGCTTGATGAAGCCGAGCGCGATCGACGGACCCTGCGCCAGCGACAGCGCGAGCTCGTGCGCGGCCGCGTCGATCTCGGCGTCAGGCACGACCTTGGTCACCATGCCGATCGCATGAGCCTCCTTCGCGGTCAGCACCGGCGAGGTCAGATAGAGCTCGCGCGCCCGCGCGCTGCCGAGCAGCTGGGTGAGGAAATAGGTGCCGCCGTAATCGCCGGAGAAGCCGACTTTTGCGAAGGCGGTGGTGATCTTGCAGGATTCGGAGGCGACGCGGAGGTCGCACGACAGCGCCATCGACAGACCCGCGCCGGCCGCCGCGCCATCGAGCTGCGCCACCACGGGTTTTGGCATCTGGTGCAGGATGCGCGACACCTCCATGCCGCGGCGCAGGTTCGCCATCTTTACTTCAAACGGGAGCGGCGCGCGGCCCTCCGCCATCGACTTGACGTCGCCGCCGACGCAGAAGGAGCCGCCCGCGCCCTTGAACAAGACCGCGCGCACCTCCGGATCATCCGCCGCGCGCCGTGCCGCCACGACCAGCCCGGCGACCATGTCCGGGTTGAGCGCGTTCTTCCGCTCGGGCCGGTTCATGGTGATGGTGAGCAGCCCGCCTTCGAGCTTCTGCAGGACCATGTCGTTGCTCATGGGACGTCTCCCTTGTTGTTGTTTGCTTCGGTCTATCGACGCTCGTCATTGCGAGCGAAGCGAAGCAATCCAGAGATGTTTCCGCGGAGACAGTCTGGATTGCTTCGTCGCTTCGTTCCTCGCAATGACGGTGTTTATTTCTTCACCAACGGGCAGCGCGACTGCTCCAGCGACTGGAACGCCTCGCTGCCGGGCACGGTGGCGAGCAGCTTGTAGTCGTCCCAGCGGCCCTTGGATTCCGACGGCTTCTTGACCTCGAACAGGTACATGTCGTGCAGCATGCGGCCGTCCTCGCGGATCTTGCCGTTCTTGGCGAAGAAGTCGTTGATCGGCGTCTCCTTCATCACTTTCATCACCGTCGCAGCGTCGGTCGTGCCGGCTGCCTTCACCGCTTTCAGATAGTGAGTCACGGACGAATAGACACCAGCTTGCGCCGAGGTCGGCGGCCGCTTCATACGCTCCTGGAAGCGCTTCGAGAACGCGCGGGTGTCATCGTTGAGATCCCAGTAGAAGGCTTCCGCCAGCAACAGGCCCTGCGCGGTCTCGAGTCCGATGGAGTCGATATCGGTCACGAAGGCGAGCAGCGGCGAGACCTTCTGGCCGCCCTTGGTGATGCCGAACTCGGCCGCCTGCTTGATGGCGTTGACGGTGTCGCCGCCGGCGTTCGCAAGCCCGATCACCTTGGCTTTCGAGGCCTGGGCCTGCAGCAGGAACGACGAGAAATCCGACGTGTTGAGGGGATGGCGCACGCTGCCGAGCACCTTGCCTCCGGTTTTGGTCACGACGGCGCTGGTGTCCTTTTCCAGATCCTGGCCGAAGGCGTAGTCGGCGGTGAGGAAGTACCAAGTGTCGAGGCCCGACTTCACGGCCGCAAGGCCGGTCACATTGGCCTGACCGTAGGTGTCGAACACGTAGTGAATGGTATAGGGACCGCAGGCCTCGTTGGTGAGGCGGATCGAGCCCGGGCCGTTGAACATGATGATCTTGTTGCGCGCTTTCGCGATCTCGCCGGCGGCGAGCGCGGTCGCGGAGGCCGCGACGTCATAGATCATTTCGACGCCCTGATTGTCGAGCATGTCGCGGGCGATATTGGCGGAGAGATCGGCCTTGTTCTGATGGTCGGCAGCCAGCACCTGGATCTTGCGGCCGAGCACCTCACCGCCAAAGTCCTCCACGGCCATCTTGGCCGCGGTCTCGCTGCCGGGGCCGGTGATGTCGGCATACAGGCTCGACATGTCGAGGATGCCGCCGATCTTCAGTGGCGGCTTGTCCTGGGCCTGCACGGCGCTCGCGCTCAGCGCCAACGCAGCGGCAAAAATGCCCGACAAAACATGCTTCATCGAAAAGACCTCCCTTATCGCGCCGTACTCTGATGGCGGCTTGGTTATTGCTGTTACCGCAATCATGCCGCATGCGCGACAGCGCAGCAAGCGCACGGGACGATGCAGATGAACGATCAACACGCGCTTTCCGCAAAGCGGAATGACGAGATGCGGAAGAGTGCCTCCGCCGTCATTGCGAGCGCAGCGAAGCAATCCAGGATCTTTCCTCGGAGGGACTCTGGATTGCTTCCCTGCGCTCGCAATGACGGAGTATGAACAAACAGTCTTCGCGCCCCACCGCGCTTGAGTTATGGTTGGAGCGCAACGCAACCTTTCCGGGCAACGTGACGCGACTGCTTCATCTCATCGTCGCATGTCTTCTGGTCGCGGCTCGCGGTGCGTCCGCCACGCCGTGCCAGTTCGAGTCCCAGGGCGAAGGCCGCGTCACCGCGATCGATGCGCGCAGTCTGCGTCTCGATGACGGCCGGGAAATCCGCTTGACCGGCATCGAGCCGACCGCGACCACGAAGCAGGCGCTGACGACGCTGCTCGTCGGTCGCGACGTTATTTTGCGCAGCGCCGACGACACGCCCGACCGCTATGGCCGCCAGGGCGCGCTGGTCTTTGTCGGCGAGAGCGGCATCTCCGTGCAGGCGACGCTCCTCGCCCAGGGCGACGCCATCGTCTCCGCCGAGATCGCCGATAAGGACTGCGCGGCCGCCCTGATGGCGGCGGAGGCCGAGGCGAGGCGCCAAAAAAAGGGCAGCTGGGCTGACCTGTCGGCCATAAAAAACGCGGAAAGTCCGGACGATATTTTGGCGGGGATCGGGCGTTTTGTGGTGGTCGAGGGCAAAGTCCTGTCGGTCCGGCAAGCTGGGGCAATGACCTACCTCAACTTCGGACGAAACTGGACACGCGGCTTCGCCGTGACTATTTCAAAGCGCATGATACCCGCGTTCGAAAGCGCCGGGATCGCCCTTAAGTCTCTGGAAAATAAGCGTATTCGTGTCCGGGGCTGGGCTGAGGGGAATACGGGGCCGCGTATCGATGTACGCCTCGTGGGACAAATCGAGTTGCTGGGCGCAAACGAGCCGACAGGGGTAAGGCCCTAAAAAGGGCCAGGCACGGGTTAAGCGACGTGAATGGGGTGCTAGGACGGCACGGACGAGGTGAACGCCGCCGCCTGCGGGCAGCGCCGGCTGCGCTATGCCTCGTGCTGGGTTCAGCCCTCGCCGGTTGCGGCGATATGGGCCGGTTCCAGACCACGGCGGCGCCCCCGACCGTCGCAATGCCCAAGCCGAAGCCGGCCGTCGCGCAGACCCCCGCCACCGAAAAGGAGCACGAGCGCATCCTGGCGAGCTACGGCGGCACATATGACGACCCCAGGCTCGAATCGCTCGTCACCAAGACCGTCGACCGCCTGGTCGCAGCGTCCGACCGCCCCGATCAGGGTTACAGGGTCACGATCCTCAATTCCGGCGCGGTGAACGCCTTCGCGCTGCCGAACGGCCAGCTCTATGTCACGCGCGGTCTTCTTGCGCTGGCGAGCGATACGTCGGAATTGTCCTCCGTGCTCAGCCACGAGATGGCGCATGTGCTGTCCAAGCACGCCGCGATGCGCGAGGACCAGGCCCGCCAGGCCGCGATCGTCACCCGCGTCGTCACCGACATGAGCAACGATCCCGATCTCACCGCGCTGGCGCTCGCCAAGACCAAGCTGACCATGGCGAGCTTTTCGCGCAATCAGGAGTTCGAGGCCGACGGCGTCGGCGTCGGCATCTCCGCCAAGGCCCATTTCGATCCTTATGGTGCTGCACGCTTTCTCTCGGCGATGGAGCGCAATGCCGAGCTGAAGGTCGGCAAGACCTCACTCGATCCGCGCGCGCAGGATTTCACCTCGTCGCATCCGGCAACGCCCGAGCGCGTGCAGAACGCGCAGACCATCGCGCGGCAATACGCAGCGCCAGAGGGCGGCGAGCGCGACCGCGAGACGTATCTCGCCGCGATCGACAATCTCGTCTACGGCGAAGACCCAAGCGAAGGTTTTGTCCGCGGCCGGCGCTTCCTGCATCCGAAGCTCGGTTTCACCTTCCAGGCGCCGGACAATTTTACGCTCGACAATACCGCGCAGGCCGTGATCGGCGTGCGCGACGGCGGCTCGCAGGCGATGCGTTTCGATGTCGTGCGGGTGCCGGCCGAACAGTCGCTGGGCGATTACCTGAATTCCGGCTGGATGGAGGGCGTCGAGAAAGCCTCCACCGAGGACATCACCATCAACGGTTTCCCGGCTGCGTCCGCCACCGCCAAGGGCGACCAGTGGCAGTTCAAGGTCTATGCGCTGCGCTTCGGCAGCGACGTCTACCGCTTCATCTTCGCGGCACGGCAGAAGTCGACCGAGAGCGAGCGCAATGCGCGCGAGACCGTCGGTTCATTCCGCCGCCTGACGCTCGAAGAGATCCAGGCCGCGCGCCCGCTGCGCATCAAGGTCATCACCGTGCAGCCCGGCGACACCGTGGAATCGCTCTCCCACCGCATGGCCGGCGTCGATCATCCGGCCGAGCGTTTTCGCGTGCTCAACGGGCTCGATCGCAACGCGCAGGTGAAGGTGCGCGATCGTGTGAAGGTCGTGGCGGATTGACGTACTGCAAACTGCCCTAGGGTGGGCAAAGCGAAGCGTGCCCACCATACCCGATAAGGATCGTTGAAAGATGGTGGGCACGGCGCTTACGCGCCTTTGCCCACCCTACGAGCTCCGCCCGATCAGCGGCCCGCGTCCATATCGCCGGCCTCGCGCTGGCCGCTGAGCCAGAGCGCGAGCAAGGTCCAGAACGCGCCTGACAGCAGGTACGCACCCGAGGCGATGACGCCGAGATTGGTCGCAAGCAACAGAGCGACCAGCGGTGCAAAGCCGGCGCCGAACAGCCAGGCCATGTCGGAGGTCAGTGCCGAGGCCGTGTAGCGATACGCCTGCTTGAAGTTCGAGGCGATCGCACCCGAGGACTGGCCGAACGACAGGCCGAGCAGGATGAAGCCGATCACCATGTAGATGGTCTCGCCGAACGCGCCGGCATCGAGCAGCTGCGGGGCAAAGCCGCTGTAGATCGCGATCGCGATCGCCGATCCCATCAGCAGCGACTTGCGGCCGACGCGATCGGCGATGACGCCGGAGAGCACGATCGCGCCGACGCCGAACACGGCGGCGACGATCTCGATGATCAGGAAGCGCACCGGGCTTTCGCGGGTGAACAGGAACACCCAGGACAGCGGAAACACCGTGACCATGTGGAACAGCGCGAAGCTCGCCAGCGGCGCAAACGCACCGAGCATGATGTTCTGGCCTTCGCGCGCCACAGTCTCGGAGATGCGCGAGGGTTGCAATTCGCGGGTCTCGAACAGCGAGGCATATTCTTCCGTCGTCACCATGCGCAGGCGCGCGAACAGCGCCACGACGTTGATGGCGAAGGCGACGAAGAACGGATAGCGCCAGCCCCAATCGAAGAAATCGTCGGCCGACAGATTCCCGGCGAAATAGGCGAACAGCCCGCTCGCCACGATCAGACCAAGCGGCGCACCAAGCTGCGGCACCATCGCGTACCAGCCGCGCTTTGAAGGCGGCGCGTTCAGCGCCAGCAGCGAGGCCATGCCGTCCCAGGCGCCGCCCCAGGCCAGACCCTGTGCGATGCGCGCCAGCGCCAGCAGCCAGATCGCGGCAGCGCCGATCTCGTGATAGCCGGGCAGGAACGCGATCGCGACGGTGGCGGTGCCGAGCAGGAACAGCGCCGAGATCAGCTTGGCCGTCTTGCCGTACTCGCGGTCGACCGTCATGAAAATGACGGTGCCGATCGGCCGCGCCATGAAGGCCAGCGCGAAGATCATGAAGGAATAGAGGGTGCCGGTCAGTTCGCTCGTGAACGGGAAGACCAGGCGCGGGAACACGATCACCGAGGCGATCGCGAAAACGAAGAAGTCGAAGAATTCCGAGGTGCGGCCGATGATGACGCCGATGGCGATCTCGCCGGGACTGGCCTGATCATGGCCGTGCTCGCCCGAGTGGTCTGCCATTGCGGGGGTCTGTGCCATCGCCATTCGCGCGCCCTTAACGTCCTGAAAACCAAAGCCGACCGCCCGGCGAGGTGCCAGGCAATCTAGCCCTGTCTGGCGCAACATCCCGCACTGCAACATTGGACAAATTGTCCAATGTCCGGATTGCTGCGCCGCAGCTACCCCTTGGTCCGCAAAAGAAACTCATTCTCATAAGGCTCGGCCCGTGTCCCGTTTCAAGATCCTGGCGCTGCTACCCCTGGCGGTTGCGCTCAGCGGCTGCAACTACGTCGTGCTGGCGCCGGCCGGCGATATCGCAGCGCAACAGCGCGACCTCGTCATCATCTCCACCGTCCTAATGCTCCT
Source organism: Bradyrhizobium sp. 187 (assembly GCF_023101005.1). Lineage (NCBI taxonomy): Bacteria > Pseudomonadati > Pseudomonadota > Alphaproteobacteria > Hyphomicrobiales > Nitrobacteraceae > Bradyrhizobium > Bradyrhizobium sp. 187. Next base: position 418,390 of record NZ_CP064693.1, on the reverse strand, counting down.
GATTGTCGTGCCCGTGATGGCGCTGACGGTGCTGTTCGCCTGGCGCTACCGCCAGTCCAACACCGACGCCCGTTACGAGCCGGAATGGGACCACTCGACCAGCCTCGAGCTGGTGATCTGGTCGGCGCCGCTTCTGATCATTGTTTGCCTTGGCGCGCTGACCTGGATGGGCACGCACCTGCTCGACCCCTATCGCACGCTCGGCCGCATCCATGCCGACCGCGCAGTCGACCAGTCCAAGGCCCCGCTCGAGGTCGACGTCGTCGCGCTCGACTGGAAGTGGCTCTTTATCTATCCGGATTACGGCATCGCCACCGTCAACGATCTGGCAGCTCCGGTCGATCGTCCGATCAACTTCCGCATCACCGCGTCCTCGGTGATGAACTCGTTCTACATCCCCGCGCTGGCCGGCCAGATCTACGCAATGCCGGGCATGGAGACCAAGCTCCACGCCGTCGTGAACCACGCCGGCACCTACCGGGGCTTTTCGGCGAACTACAGCGGGGCCGGCTTCTCCGGCATGCACTTCAACTTCCAGGGTCTCGACGACAAGGGCTTTGACGCCTGGATCGCCAGCGCCAAGTCCGGCGGCGGCTCGCTCGGCCGCGCCGAATATCTCCAGCTCGAAAAGCCCAGCCAGAACGAGCCGGTGCGGCGCTACGGTACCGTGGATTCCGATCTCTACCGCCTGATCCTCAACATGTGCGTCGAAACCGGCAAGATGTGCCAGAGCGAGATGATGGCGATCGACGCCAAGGGGGGCCTCGGCCATGAGGGTCTGAACAACACCCTGCCGCTGGCCTACGACAAGTACGCCCGCCGCGGCACCGCGCTTGGGCCGGAGCCGACTTTCGTCGCCGGCACCTGCACGCCCGATGCGCCGCAGGGCAGGACCACCGCTTCCATCACGGCACCTGTCGACACCGCGCCGCTGCTCGGCGCCGGCCTGAAGCGGCCGAGTTTCACGCCGCTGAAGTCCTCGTCCTTCTTCCTCGGACAACGTCCGAAGTCAGATTCGTAAAGAGATCCCGCATGTCTCCTGATCTTCTCAAGCTCATCTTCGGCCGGCTCACCTTCGAATCGCTGCCGCTGCACGAGCCGATCGTCGTCGGCACGTTTGCCGTGGTGGCGACCGGCGGCCTCATCATGCTCGCCGGCCTGACCTATTTCCGCGTCTGGGGTTATCTCTGGAGCGAGTGGTTCACCAGCGTCGACCACAAGCGCATCGGCATCATGTACATGATCCTCGGCATCGTGATGCTGCTGCGCGGCTTCGCCGACGCGCTGATGATGCGGTTGCAGCAGGCGCTCGCCTTCGGCGGCTCGGAGGGCTATCTCAACGCCCATCACTACGACCAGGTCTTCACCGCCCACGGCGTGATCATGATCTTCTTCGTGGCGATGCCGCTGGTCACCGGCCTGATGAACTTCGTCGTGCCGCTCCAGATCGGCGCGCGCGACGTGTCGTTCCCGTTCCTGAACAATTTCAGCTTCTGGATGACGGTCGGCGGCGCGGTGCTGGTGATGGCCTCGCTGTTCATCGGCGAATTCGCCCGCACCGGCTGGCTCGCTTATCCGCCGCTGTCGAACATCGGCTACAGTCCGGATGTCGGCGTCGACTATTACATATGGGGGCTACAGGTCGCGGGCGTCGGAACGACACTGTCCGGCATCAACCTGATCTGCACCATCGTCAAGCTGCGGTGCCCCGGCATGACCATGATGCGGATGCCGGTGTTCACCTGGACCGCGCTCTGCACCAACGTGCTGATCGTCGCTTCCTTCCCGGTTCTGACCGTCGTGCTCGCGCTGCTCTCGCTCGATCGCTACGTCGGCACCAACTTCTTCACGAACGATTTCGGCGGCAGCCCGATGATGTACGTGAACCTGATCTGGATCTGGGGTCATCCCGAGGTCTACATCCTGGTTCTCCCCGCCTTCGGCATCTTCTCGGAAGTGACCTCGACCTTCTCGGGCAAGCGGCTGTTCGGCTACACCTCGATGGTCTACGCCACGGTGGTCATCACCATCCTGTCGTACCTAGTCTGGCTGCACCACTTCTTCACGATGGGGTCGGGCGCCAGCGTCAACTCCTTCTTCGGCATCACCACGATGATCATCTCGATCCCGACGGGCGCGAAGATGTTCAACTGGCTATTCACGATGTATCGCGGCCGCATCCGCTTCGAGCTGCCGATGATGTGGACGATCGCGTTCATGCTGACCTTCGTGCTCGGCGGCATGACCGGCGTGCTGCTCGCGGTGCCGCCGGCCGACTTCGTCCTGCACAACAGCCTGTTCCTGATCGCGCACTTCCACAACGTAATCATCGGCGGCGTCGTGTTCGGCGCGTTCGCCGGTATCGGCTACTGGTTCCCGAAGGCGTTCGGCTTCAAGCTCGACCCGTTCTGGGGCAAGCTGTCGTTCTGGTTCTGGGTCACGGGCTTCTACCTCGCTTTCATGCCGCTCTATGTGCTCGGACTGATGGGCGTGACCCGCCGGCTCCGTGTGTTCGACGACCCGAGCCTGCAGATCTGGTTCATCGTCGCCGGCATTGGCGCCTTCCTGGTCTTCCTTGGCATTCTCTCGATGCTGATGCAGTTCGCCGTCAGCTTCCTCAGGCGCGAGCAGCTCAAGGACGTCACCGGCGATCCCTGGGACGCGCGCACGCTGGAATGGGCGACCTCCTCGCCGCCGCCGGCCTACAACTTCGCCTTCACCCCCGTCGCTCACGACAACGACGCGTGGTGGGACATGAAGAAGCGCGGTTATCAGCGCCCGCTCACCGGGTTCAAGCCGATCCACATGCCGAGCAGCACCGGCACCGGCATCATCCTCGCCGGCTTCGCCACCGCGATGGGATTCGGCCTGATCTGGTACATCTGGTGGCTGGCGGCCGCGAGCTTCATCGCGATGCTCGCCGTCGGCATCGGTCACACCTTCAACTATCACCGCGATTTCGATATTCCGGCCGAGGACGTCATCCGGGCCGAAGACGCGCGCACCAAGCTGCTCGCCGGAGCCAAGTAAATGACTGTCGCTGTCAATCCCACGCAAACCGGCGAGCCGGTCTTCTACCTCGCCGACGAACACCCGCATCCGGAAGGCTACAGCACCTCGCTCGGCTTCTGGATCTATCTGATGAGCGACTGTCTCATCTTCGCGATCCTGTTCGCCACTTTCGGCGTGCTCGGCAGCAATTACGCCGCCGGCCCGGCGCCGAAGGATCTGTTCGAGCTGCCGCTGGTCGCGGTCAACACCTCGATGCTACTGCTGTCGTCGATCACGTATGGTTTTGCCATGCTGACGATGCAGCAGAACAAGATCGCGCAGACCCAGATCTGGCTGGCGATCACCGGCCTGTTCGGAGCCGCATTCATCGGCATCGAGCTGTCCGAGTTCGCCCACATGATCCATGAGGGCGCGACGCCGCAGCGTAGTGCTTTCCTGTCCGCCTTCTTCACCCTGGTCGGCACCCATGGCCTGCACGTCAGCTGTGGCCTGATCTGGCTGGTGACCCTGATGGTGCAGGTCTGGAAGTTCGGCCTGATCGAGGCCAATCGCCGCCGCCTGATGTGCCTGTCGATGTTCTGGCACTTCCTGGACGTGGTCTGGATCGGCGTCTTCACCTTCGTCTATCTCCTGGGAGTTCTGCGATGAACACCGATACTCACGCCGCCCACGCGGACGATCATCATCACGGCGACAGCCACGCCAATGCCCACGGCTCGTTCTCGACCTATATGCTCGGCTTCGTGCTCTCGGTCGTGCTCACCGCGATCCCGTTCTGGCTGGTGATGAGCGGCGCGCTTCCGAGCAAGCAGATCACCGCGCTGGTGATCATGGCCTTCGCGGTCGTGCAGATCATCGTGCACATGATCTACTTCCTGCACATGAACACGACGTCAGAGAACGGCTGGAGCATGATGGCGCTGATCTTCACCATCGTCATGGTGGTGATCGCCCTGTCGGGTTCGCTGTGGGTGATGAACCACCTCAACAGCAACATGATGCCGATCCACCAGATGACCGGGATGAAATGAACGAGACCCGGACCGTGACGAGCGAGGCAAACGGGACGCGCAGCAACGCAGCGCGCCCGCCCTTGTGGCTCACGATCCTCTCGCTCACGGCCTTTGCGCTTCTGATCGCGCTCGGCGTCTGGCAGATCGAGCGCCGCGCCTGGAAGCTGGCGCTGATCGATCGCGTCGAGCAGCGCGTTCATGCCCCGGCCCAGCCGATCCCCTCGCCGGCGGCATGGCCGACCGTCTCCGCCGCGAACGACGAATACAGGCACGTCAGCGTCTCCGGCCATTTCCTGCATGACCGCGAGACGCTGGTTCAGGCCGTCACCGAAGAAGGCCCGGGCTATTGGGTGCTGACGCCGCTCAGGCGCGACGACGGCACGCTGGTCCTGGTCAACCGCGGCTTGGTGCCGCCCGAGCGGCGCGACGCCTCGACGCGCCGGGACGGCAATCCGCAAGGCCAGGTCGAGATCACCGGCCTGTTGCGCGTGACGGAGCCAAAAGGCGGATTCCTCAGGACCAACGTGCCTGAGCACAATCGCTGGTACTCGCGGGATGTCACCGCGATTGCGGCGGCACGCGGCCTCGACCACGTCGCGCCCTTCTTCGTCGATGCCGACGCTCGATCACAATCCGGCAACGGCCCAATCGGCGGATTGACCGTGATCAGCTTTCCCAATAACCACCTGATCTACGCGCTGACGTGGTTTGCCCTGGCGTTCATGCTGGCCGGCAGACTTTTCGTCACATTCGGCGGCGGGCTGTTCCGCCGCAAGGAGCCCTGGAGCGGCTTCGTCCACGAAGCGGCCGGCGGCCCCGATGCTGTCGCCCGCAGGACGGGATCAGATGCTGGAACGATCGGCGAGCCCACCTGACGACGGACGAACGCATGGCGCCGTCACGCTGCAATCGCAGGCGGACGCGCGCAGCGAGCTGATCGGCACAGCGCCAACCGACGACGAGACCAACCGCAAGAACATGGCGCTGCTGATCCAGCTGCGCTGGACCGCAGTGGTCGGCCAGATCGTGACCATCGGCGGCGTGCATGTGTGGCTCGGCATTCCCCTGCCCCTCACCCGCATGGGGGCGGTAATCGGCGCCCTGATATTTCTCAACATCTCCAGCCTGGTTTGGGTGCGCCATCGCGCCGCGATCACCAACAATGAGTTGCTGGTCGCCCTGATGCTGGACGTCGCCGCGCTGACCGCGCAGCTTTACCTCAGCGGCGGCGCCACCAATCCCTTCACCTCGCTGTTCCTGCTCCAGGTGACGCTGGGCGCGGTGCTGCTCGATGGCCGCTCGACCTGGTCGCTGGTCGCCTTGACCTGCGCGAGCTTCGTCTGGCTGACCGTCGCCTACCGACCGCTCGATCTGCCGCCGAACCCGCTGAGCGAGACCTACACCCTCACGGTTACCGGCATGCTGCTGGGCTTCGTGCTCAACGCCGTGCTGCTGGTGGTGTTCGTCACCCGCATCAACAGGAATTTGCGCGAGCGCGACGCGCATCTGGCGGCGCTGCGCCAGCATGCCGCCGAGCAGGATCATATCGTGCGCATGGGCCTGCTCGCCTCCGGCGCGGCTCACGAGCTCGGCACGCCGCTCGCCTCGCTCTCGGTCATCCTCGGCGACTGGCGCCGCATGCCCGACCTCGCCGCCGATCAGGAGCTGGCCGAGGACCTCGAGGAGATGGAGACCTCGCTGCAACGCTGCAAGTCGATCGTGACAGGCATTCTGGTGTCGGCGGGCGAAGCCCGCGGCGAGGGATCGTCGCCGACGACGGTGGCGGCTTTCGTCACCGCGCTCGTGGAAGAGTGGCGCGACGCGCGCTCGGCGCGCACGTTGTATTTCGTCAACACTTTCGGCGAAGACGTCGCAATCGTCTCGGACGTCGCGCTGAAGCAGGTGATCTTCAACGTGCTCGACAACGCCTACGAGGTCTCGCGCGACTGGGTCGAGCTCGTTGCCGGGCGCGAGGGCGATCATCTCGTGCTGTCGATCAGCGATCGCGGCCCCGGCTTTGCGCCGGAGATGCTGGCACAGCTCGGAAAGCCCTATCAATCGAGCAAGGGCCGCGCCGGCGGCGGGCTCGGCCTGTTCCTGGTGGTGAACGTGGTGCGCAAGTTAGGGGGCAGCGTGACCGCCGAGAACCACAGGAAGCGCGGCGCTACGGTCCGCCTCACGCTGCCGCTCGCAACGCTCGCGATCGGAGGCAGCTTTGACGCCTGATCGTTCGCTCGTCGTCGTCGAGGACGATGCCGGCTTCGCCCGCACCCTGAAGCGTTCGTTCGAGCGCCGCGACTACGAGGTCGTGCTCGCCGCCTCGATCGAGGACGTGCGGAAAGTCCTGGAGGAGCGATCGTTCGGCTATGCCGTCGTCGACCTCAAGCTCGGCGGCGCCTCGGGACTGGCCTGCGTGGAGCTCTTGCACACGCACGATCCGGAGATGCTGATCGTGGTGCTGACGGGCTTTGCCAGCATCTCCACCGCCGTCGAGGCCATCAAGCTCGGCGCATGCCACTATCTGGCAAAGCCGTCGAACACCGACGACATCGAGGCCGCCTTCAACAAGGCCGCAGGCAATGCCGAGGTCGCGCTCGACGCCCGGCCGACATCGATTAAGACGCTGGAGTGGGAACGCATCCACCAGACCCTGATCGAAACCGATTTCAACATCTCGGAAGCCGCAAGGCGGCTCGGGATGCATCGGCGGACGCTGGCGCGGAAGCTCGAGAAGCGGCCGGTGAAGTGAGGAGGAGCGGATCGAAGCCGCTCCTCCTCTCCACTGGTTAGGCTTGCTTGCCATATCGCGCGATGACGTCGGCCAGGGCGGTATGGCCTGCGCAGGATCCTGTTCCCGGATCATTGCTGCCGCTCTCCACGGCGGTGGCGTAGATGACCCCGGGATCGGCCTCGAGTTGTTGGCGCAGCGCGGCCAGCTTTGGCCAGCGGCTCCTGTCCGCGACAGCGTGGAAGTCGAGCCAGCGCGCCACACCTGCCAGCAAGGCGTCCGCGAGGGTCGGCCGGTCGGCGAGCAGGAACCTTGCCGGCTCGATCATGCCTTCGAGCTTGTCGTGGCGTTCGATCACCTTTCTCCTTCCGAACTCCCGCAAGGCCGAACGCATGGCGTCGTCCATCGCCACGCCTTCCATTGCGACCCAAAGCGGCGCGAAGGCGCCGGTAAAGCCGGTATTCACGAACGCCATCAGCTGGTGCATGCGATCGGCTTGCGGCGACAACGGATCAAAGCTGATGCGCCGTTCGGTATCCCTGGCTTCGAGCCAAGCCGCGATCGCCATGGTTTCCGTCAGCACATCGCCCCGGTCCGTGATGAGTGCAGGTGTCTCGTGTCGCGGATTGATCCCGGCGTATGACGGGCTCAGCATCTCGCCCAGCATGTCGACGCGACACAGGCGATATGGCCTGCCAAGCCATTCAAGAGCTGCAACGAGCCCCATGGAGCTTCCCATCGGGAAGCCGTAGAGTAGGATTGGATCCATCGATCTATTCTCCGTGATTTCTGATGATCACGCTGCGCAGCGGTCCCGAACCCTAGTCGCTCGCTCCATCAAGTAAATTGCGAACATTTTTGTAACCTGGAGTCCGCCGATGAAAGACCTCGTTTCGAGATGTCCCATCGAGGAAGTGATGCAGATCCTGAGCGGCCGGTGGCCTACGCTTCTGATCTACTATTTGAAACAGGGCACCAAACGGTTCAGCGACTTGCGTCGGGACAATCCGACCATCTCGCACAGGATGCTCGCCCTCGAGCTTCGCAAGCTGGAGGACGCCGGTATCGTGACCCGCACGGAATTCGACGGATACCCGTTGAGGGTCGAGTACGATCTGACCGCCGCCGGCCACACCTTGGTGCCGTTGATCGATGCGTTGGGCGCCTGGTGGTCGACGGTTGCGACTGACGCGCGCGGAGACGACCGCGAGACCGGGCGCGGCGCTTCGGGAAGCGCATCGCGGGTTTGATCCTGCTCAGGACCGCATAGGCTCAAAGCAATTCCGCCCGCTGACGTCCCCGAACCGGGGCGGTCAGCGTCTCCAAAACAAAAAGCCCGGCCGTAAGGCCGGGCTTTGATCTGTTGCGTTCGACGCGCGAGACGTTTACGCGGCCTCGTCGGCGACCGTGGCGCCGCCCTCGGTCTCGTCGCTATCGCCCTCGGCGTCCGCATCGGCCTCGCCTTCGGCGGCTTCGGACTTGGCGCCAGTGCGGCGCGGGCTCTTGGCGAGCTGGGCCTCGATCTCCTTGACCGCTTCGGTCTCGGTCGAGTGCTGCACCACCGCGATCTCGCGGGAGAGACGGTCGAGCGCTGCTTCATAGAGCTGGCGTTCGCTGTAGGACTGCTCGGGCTGCGACTCGGAGCGATAGAGGTCGCGCACGACTTCCGCGATAGCGACGATGTCGCCCGAATTGATCTTCGCTTCGTATTCCTGGGCGCGGCGCGACCACATGGTGCGCTTGACGCGGGCACGGCCCTTGAGGGTCTCGAGCGCACGCTTCACCAGCGCGGGGTCGGAGAGCTTGCGCATGCCGACATTGGCGACCTTGGCGGTCGGCACGCGCAGCGTCATCTTGTCCTTGATGAAGTTGATGACGAACAGCTCGAGCTTCGCGCCGGCGATCTCCTGCTCCTCGATGGCCAGAATCTGGCCGACGCCGTGAGCGGGATAGACGACGAATTCGTTGGCCTTGAAGCCCTGACGCTGGGTCACAACCTTCTTTTCCTCGACCTTCGGCGCAACAGCCGCGGGCTTCACGGCCGGCTTGGCGGCAGCAACAGGGGCCTTGGCAGGAGCAGCAGCAACAGGAGCCTTTGCGGCGGGCTTGGCAGCGGGAGCCTTGGCAGCGGGAGCCTTGGCAACAGCGGGCTTGGCGGCAGGCTTGGCGGCAACAGGCTTGGCAACGGTCGCTTTCGCGGCCGGCTTGGCAGTCTTGTTAGGCATTGCGCTTCTTTTGTTCTTCGAGGACTTTGCAGCCGGCGCCTTCGTCGCGGTCCGACCCTTGGATGCGCTACGGCTGGCCGCGGCGACTTTCTTGGCGTCCTTATGGGAAGCCTTCGCTGAAGTACTCTTTTTACGCGTTTTCTGTGACACAGCCTGCGCGCGGAAACTGCCACGCCCCTGTTCGACATTTGGTTTCACGGGAACCCAAGGGGCCGACGGGGCTAACCAGGGTTCGGCTCAATGTGCCCAATATAGCACATTTCCCGCAAAAATCAATGATTTAGGGGTGTTAAGGGCTGGTTTTCGGCGGTAAGGCCGCTAATAGGGTTAAGTTTGGCCCGAATTAGTCGCCGGAGCCGGGGTTCGGCGAGAAATACTTGTCGAACTTGCCCTCCATGCCGTCGAAATCCTTGGCGTCGTCGGGTGATTCTTTCTTCTGGGTGATGTTCGGCCAGCTCTTGGCGTAGTCGGCGTTGACCGTGAGCCACTTTTCCAGGCCCGGTTCCGTGTCCGGCTTGATGGCATCGGCGGGGCATTCCGGCTCGCACACGCCGCAGTCGATGCACTCGTCAGGATGGATGACGAGCATGTTCTCGCCCTCATAGAAACAGTCGACCGGGCAGACCTCGACGCAGTCGGTGTACTTGCACTTGATGCACGCTTCAGTGACGACGTAAGTCATCCAACGCTCCGAAAAGCTCTTTTAAAAGTCGCGGCTTGCGTAGCGCGGATGGCCCGGCGCCGCAAGCTCAGGAACGGCCGATCATGACGGCTTTATGCGCTTGATCGACCAAGAAATGAATTCAAAGCGCAATTAATTGCGCTGAGAACTTGGCGGGCCTTCACCGAGCTCTTCGTAGAGCACACGGGCCGAGGCGGCGTCGCCGCGGCGCTCGTTGAAGGCGATGACTTTCAAGACGCGCACGGTGCGATCGAGCGCGATGGTGAGCACGTCGCCGATCTTGATCGCATGCCCCGGCGATTTCTCGCGTGCACCGTTGACGCGAACATGGCCGGACTCGACAAGCGCGGCCGCGGAGGTGCGCGCCTTCACCACCCGCGCGTGCCACAGCCATTTGTCGATGCGCTGCCGCTCGGTCGTGGGCTCACTCCTTACGCCCGGACAGCTGCTCCTTCAGCGCAGCGAGCTTCGCGAACGGCGAGTTCGGATCGACCGGACGATCGCGCTCGCGCGGGGTGGCGCTCGATGCGTAGGGACGCAGCGACGGTCCGCCCTGGCGGTCGCGGCCCTTGTCGCGGTCGCGGCCACGGTTATCGCGGCCCTTGTCGCGATCGCCGCCGAACTTGCCCTTGTTGCGGTCCTTGTTGTCGCGGTCCTTGTTGCCGCCATTTTTGCCCTCGAAGCGGCGGTTCTTGTCGTCGCGGCCCTCGGGACGCGGCGCAGCTTCGGCGCTACCTTCTCGCGGCTTGCGGAAGTCCCTGCCACCATCTCGACGATGACCGCCGCCATGGCGATGGCGCTCACCGCGCTTCTCGCCGTCGGCGGCAGGCTGGGCTTCGCCTTCGGCAGGCGCAGCGCCGGCTTCAGCGCCCGCCTGTGGACGCGGCTGGTGATGACGCTGGTTGCGATGGCGCTCGTGGCGCGGCTTGCGATCATCGTGACGGCCCGCGGGACGCCAGACCTCGATGAGCTCGGGCTCGGCGGGCGTCGCCGCGGCTTCCACGGGCGCTGCCGCATCGGCCGACGCAGCGGCTTCAGTTGCAGCGGTCTCTGCAGGCGCGGTTTCGGCAGGTGCGGTTTCGACTGCTTCAGCGGGGGCAACAGGCTCTTCCGCAGGTGGCGCGATGCCGGGAGCGTCTTCCGGCGTGACGGAAGCTTCGAGCGCCGGCTCGTCATGCGCGGGCTCGTCGTGCTGCTCCATCCCGGGCGCGTCTTCGACGGTCACAGGCTCGGCAGCGGCTTCGATCGCGGCATCCGCAGGGGTTGCGGCGTCCTCGACCGGCGTTTCGGTTGCGGGCGTCTCTTCGCTGGAGGCTTCAGCAACAGGCGCGTCAGCAATAGGCGTCTCGACAACAGCCGCGGCGGGCTTCGCCGGCAGCGGCGGGCGCTTGTCCATGCGATAGCCGAGCGCACGCAGCACGGAGGCAAAGTCTTCGCCGGCGGAGCCGGTGAGCGAGGTCATCGCCTGCGTCACCACAAAGCTGCGGCCGTCGAATGCCCCGGCGGGCTTTTCGCCAGACGCGTTCTCGCGCCAGGCCAGCGCCGGACGGATCAGATCGGCCAGGCGCTCGAGGATATCGACGCGCACGGCGCGCTCGCCGGCCTGCTTGTAGCCGAGCACGCGATAGGCATCGCGCGGCAGCTGCTTGTCGACCGGGAACGAGGTGCGGCCGGAGCTTGCCAGATGCTGCGCGCCCGACAGCGCGGAGGGATCGACATTGTCCTGCTTCAGCGCCCAGAGCAGCGCGGCCAGCGCACGCCCGGCCGGCTTGAGCAGGCCGGGGAAATAGAGGTGATAGGCGCCGAAGCGGACGCCGTATTTGCGCAAGGTCGCGCGCGAGGGCTGGTCGAGATCCTTCAGCTCGTTGGCGATCTTCGGGCGCTCCAGCACGCCGAGCGCCTCGACGAGCTGATAGGCGATGCCGCGGGCGATGCCGGTGACGTCCTCGGCCTTGCTGAGCTCGAACAGCGGCCCGAGCAGCTTTTCGATATGCGTCTTGAGCCAGAGCTCGAGCCGCGCCTGCACCTTGTCGCGGGGGGCGCCCGTGAGGCGTTCGTCGGAGATGATGCGGATGCGCGGATGCAGCGCTTCCTCTGCGGCAGACAGCCGCGCCACGGCGTCGCCGGTCCAGCGGATCATGCCTTCCGAGGTCAGCACGAACTGCTCGTCCGGTGCGTTGCCCAGTTTTTCGGCGCGCGCGTTGATCTCGCCGGCGAGCACGGCCTGCGCTGCAGCCTGCAACGCTTTCGCATCGGAGCCGGCTTCCGCCGCATCCGGTGCAAAGGTGAAGCCATCGAGGCGGCCGATGACATGGCCTTCGACGATGACTTCGCCGGTCTTGCCGATTTCCGTATTCAAGCTCGTGTTCTCCCGCAGGCGGCGCATCAATACACTGGTCCGGCGATCAACGAAACGCTCAGTCAAGCGTTCATGGAGCGCATCCGATAATTTATTTTCGACCTCGCGGGCGATCCCCTGCCAGCGTTCGGGGTCTTTCAGCCAGTCAGGGCGGTTGGCGACGAAGGTCCAGGTGCGAATCTGCGCGATCCGGGCCGACAGCGTGTCGATATCGCCGTCGACGCGGTCGGCCTGGTCGATCTGGGTCCTGAACCAGGCGTCGGGGATGCATCCCTTCCGCATCAGGAAGCCGTACAGCGTCGTCACCAGCTCGGCATGGGCGGCCGGCGACAGCTTTCGATAATCCGGGACCTGGCAGGCCTCCCACAGCCGTTCCACCGCGTCCTTGCCATGCGCGACGTCGCGCACCTCGGCGTCGCGGGCGGCATGGTCGAGCACGCGCATGTCCTCGGCAATCGGCGCACGCGTCAGCGCGTCGTGGCCGGGGGCCAGGTTCAGCGACACCTGGAGCGCGCCGAGGGAAGCGAAATCCAGCTTCGAATTGCGCCATTGCAAAACCTTCACCGGATCGAAGGTGTGGTTCTGCAGCGCATTGACGAGCTCGGGCTCGAACGGCGCGCAGCGACCGGTGGTGCCGAAGGTGCCGTTGCGGGTGGCGCGGCCGGCGCGGCCGGCGATCTGGGCGAATTCGGACGGCGTCAGCCGGCGGAACTGGTAGCCGTCGTACTTGCGGTCGGAGGCAAAGGCGACGTGGTCGACGTCGAGATTGAGGCCCATGCCGACGGCGTCGGTGGCGACGAGGTAATCGACCTCGCCGTTCTGGAACATCGCGACCTGCGCGTTGCGGGTGCGCGGCGACAGCGAGCCCAGCACCACCGCGGCGCCGCCATGCTGGCGGCGGATCAGCTCGGCGATGGCGTAGACCTCGTCGGCCGAGAAGGCGACGATGGCGGTGCGGCGCGGCTGCCGCGTGATCTTGCGATCACCCGCGAATTCCAGCTGCGACAAGCGCGGCCGCGTGATCATGGAGACGCCCGGCAGCAGCCGCTCGATGATCGGACGCATGGTCGCTGCGCCGAGCAGCAGCGTCTCGTCGCGGCCGCGGCGGTTGAGGATGCGGTCGGTGAAGACATGGCCGCGTTCCAGATCGGATGCGATCTGCACCTCGTCGACGGCAAGGAAGGAGACGTCGAGATCCCGCGGCATCGCCTCGACGGTCGAGACCCAGTAGCGCGGCGCTTTCGGCTTGATCTTCTCCTCGCCGGTCACGAGCGCGACGGCATCGGGGCCGACCCTTGCTGCGATCTTGTTGTAGACCTCGCGCGCGAGCAGGCGCAGCGGCAGCCCGATCATGCCGGAGGGATGCGCGAGCATCCGCTCGATGGCGAGATGGGTCTTGCCGGTGTTGGTGGGACCGAGCACCGCAGTGACGCCGGCGCCGGGAAGCCGCTCGGAAGCGAAGGGGGAGGAGGAAAAAGGCATCTGGGGGATTAGGTAATGGCGATTGGGGCGAATGTCAGTGCTGTTTTGGGGCGGTGGCGCGAAGGGCCTGGAAGTCACCTCGCTGCGGCTTCTCCGCCGTCATGCCCCGGCTTGACCGGGGCATCCAGTACGCTGCGGCTTCTCCGCTCAACCACAGACGCCTCGGCGTACTGGATCGCCCGGTCAAGCCGGGCGATGACACCGAGAGTGTGGGAGCATTCTCCCCGAACCCAGCGCAACTGTCTCACTTTGCGACGCTTTTCCCGTTGGCTTTAAGCTTCGGAACGAGTTGAGAACGAATCGCGGCCGAATCGCTGACTCCCCCTTGAGTCCTGTTCCGTTCACGCAAGATGTCGCGGGAGGCTTGTTGGGTCGCACTAGATGGAGTTTTGGCCTGCCGCACAAGCGACGTTGAGATGGCGGATTCGTTAAAGCTGGGGACGGCGCGGAGTCGAATCAGAATCGGGGAGGAGTCAAATGGATTCCCGGTTCTCGACCCCCTCCAAACAAAATGCGCGAAAACAACCCCATGCACAGTAGGGATGTTGTTGAAATCATTGATGTTTATTTTCACCAAAAGGGAGGTCCGTAGCCCGCATGGAGCGGAGCGCAATGCGGGGGCCGAAGCAAAGAACCCCGGATTACGCTGCGCTCCATCCGGGCTACGGCAGCGGGGCTACGGCACCCAGGCCTACTGCGTCTTCGCGACCTTGGGCGGCTGGGCGCTGGTGATGAAGGAGGTCGCTTCCAGCATGGCCGGCCCGAGCGGGGTCGGCACTTTCAGCCAGAACGGGACCAGGATGCGCGTTCCGGCGATCGGCGCGAACGCGACCTCGATGTTGCGCTGGGCGGCGAGATATTTGATCACCGGACGGTCGGGGATGTAGCCGGCGATGGGAACGAAATACAGCGAGCAGACCACGACCTGGCCGTGGTAGCCCTTCTCCGCCTTGACGTTTTCCATGCGCTTGAAATCGAGCTTGAGTTCGTAGCGCATGCGGCCGTCGAACACGGCGGCGCTGCCGTGGCAGGCGTCCGCCGACAGCACCTCGCCGCTGCCGGATACACGCACCAGCGAGGCCGTCATCGGGTCCCAGACGCCGCGGCGATGCGCATCGGTGACGACGATGCGGTCGGGATCGACCGGCGGCTCCGGCACGATGGCAAAATCCTTCACATTGCCCTTGTCGAGCGTGATGCGGATCTCTTCGGTCTTCTTCGAGGTGGTGGTGGAGGCCTGGTAGCCGGTCGCGACCAGCGCGCCGTTGACGACGCGGCCCTGCGAGGCGCCGGTGCCCGACCCGCCCGCGAACGATTTCAAAAGCCCCGAGGTGCCGCCGGAGGCCGCGGCCGCGAACACATCGTCCTGGATGTCGATATTCCAGGCGCCCTTGCCGACGGGAATGCCCGCCAGCGTCGCCTCGTATTGCGCCTCGAGCTTGCCCTGCGCCGCCGCGGGCTCCGCCGCCCACGCCAACACCAGCCCGCCAAGGGCCGCCATGACCCAGCGGCCGGCAGGGCGCGGATGGCTTACGCGCGGATTCCTTGCGCGCCGCTCCGCTGAGCGCAGGCAGGGCGCAAGATGAGGCGTTGTGAGCACGAAACAATCCAATCGGGGCGCGAACGGTTGTTACTTAAGCCAAATAGCGCGCCAAGCAATGCGTCCGGGCCTGTCGGCGGCCGGAACTCCACTGGACTTTTCGGGCGCGAATACGCCCTTTATGTGATGGTAAGGCGCGATAATCATTGCCGTTTTGGTGATCGGGGTGGGGCTGAAAAGCGCACCTCACCCCGCCACCTCCACCGCTGTCATGCCCCGGCTTGACCGGGGCATCCAGTACGCCGCGGCCCCTCTGGTCAGCCGTACCGCCTCTGGAATACTGGATCGCCCGGTCCCGGCTCCGCCAAGGCTACGCCGAGGCCCACACGGGTGCTCGGCCCGCCGAAGCTTCAGCGAAGGCGGCGAGCCGGGCGATGACAGCTAGCTTGGAGCACGAAACCCGCCCCAAAACCTTGACGTCCCGCCGCTTCCCCCCTATACGTCCGCCCGCTCCCTGCAAGGACAGAGATTTGCCCGTGGCGCCCCGAATGGCGGCCGCACATCGTTGGGAAAGATTGAGGATTTTGCCATGTCTCGCCGCTGCGAATTGACGGCCAAGGGCCCCCAGGTCGGCCACACGGTCAGCCACTCCAACATCAAGACCAAGCGCCGCTTCCTGCCGAACCTGGTCAACGTGACCTTCATCAGCGAAGCGCTGGGCCGCAACGTGCGCCTGCGCGTCTCCACCAACGCGATCAAGAGCGTCGACCACAATGGCGGCCTCGATCCCTTCCTGCTCAAGGCCAAGGCCGCCGTGCTGTCGCCGCGCGCCCTCGAGCTGAAGCGCGCCATCCAGAAGAAGGTCGGCCCGACCCCCGCGCCGGCGAAGAAGGCGAGCTAAGAGTTATCGGAATGGGCGGAGGCTTGCGTCGCGAGGCGTAGGCTAAGCCGGAAGAGTTTGCGTGACGGCCGGATCGGAAGATCCGGCCGTTTTTGTTTTTGCGGTTGAAATGTCTATGTCGCCGCATCGCTTGGAGTAGGTTACGCTAAGATCATCAATTGACACGACTTTTTGGGAGCCTCTCAACGACAGCCGCATCGTCCTTCGCGCGCGGCTTAGATCGAGGTAGCTTTTGAGTGAGCACTCGCCGAGCGGAAGCACATCATCCTAATGCATAGTTACCAAAAACAAACGGTTGCCGTGCAGAATCAGACCGACGAGCGCGTCGAAGGTGAACGACAAACCTTTCTTCGTGTCGCGGAGATTGTGTTGAGCAAGTCTCGTGTCCCACTTAGCGCTGGTGAGATTGTTGATCGAGGAGTCGAGCAAGGACTCTTTGGCGACCACACAATGGGTCGCACACCTCAGAAATCCATGCAGGCTCGGCTTAGCATGGACATCTTACACAGAAAGTCTGACTCACGATTTGTTCGAACTGGTCGCGGGCGCTTTATCCTTCGCGCTTCCCTAGGAGCACCATTAAGTGAGCCGGACATTGCGCCCGGCGAAGTTCCGTCTGAATACGTAGCCGAGCGCCGTGTACTAAATACGCCGCACGAAGAAGTTCTGTGCGTTCCAGAATCTGCATATCGCGATGTCCTGACCTTTCAAGGTATAGACACCGATACATCCTCCATACTGGGGCAGCTTCTTAGCGAAAAAACTACCACCTACCTCGGGCGAGCTGAGGCTGAGGTCAACAACGACGCGAAGCAATTCATAACGTACGTCTTGGTTCAATGTGGTCAGCGCCTGCTGTTCTTCAAGCGATCCTATCTCAGCCGAGCAGCCGAATTTCTAAGAGGATCGAAGTGCATTGGCTTCGGTGGCCACGTTAGCGCCGCTGATCTCGACATGCTTTCGCGAGCCGACTTTGGTTTGTCAGCTTGTGGACGCAGAGAGCTCGCGGAAGAACTTTTTTTGCCAGATCGAACCAGACGAAAACGCAAGGTCTCGGCTGAGGCAAGTCTTACGGATAAACCTACTATCGATCTCTTTCAAAGCGTCCCACTAGAGTGTTTGGGAGTTCTGAATGACGACTCTTCGGAGGTCGGAAGGCGGCACGTTGCCATTGTTTACCGTGCATGGCTTCCCGATTGGAACACAGCCAAGAAGCTGCAGAAGGGCGATTCATCGATCAAAGGCCTGGGATGGATCGATCTTTCAAAGGACAAGGTCGACATAACCGATTTCGAGTATTGGTCGCAGCTATGTTTGCGACGCTTTTATCCGTCCACTCTCTTCACGCGAGCAAGACTCGAAATCGTAAATAACTCTCGCTTTGCGACCGACCGCATCTTAGTTGTCGCGGGCCGAATTGGATCGGGGAAGTCGGAGACCGCCAATTACCTCAGCCAACGCTTACAATGCTCTTTGATCAAGACTGGGGAGTTGGTTCGCACGCTAATGGAATCACCTCCAATTGCGGAGATTGGACGAGAGGAATTTCAAACTCGAGCATACGAATTCATCAGTGCGGAAGGCGGCACTAAGAAGTTGGCTGACGCCATCGCGAGCCAAATCGCGCACGAAGGTGGCAATCGTACGATTGTCGATGGAATTCGAAATCTCGACACCTTCGAGCACTTAGAAAGAAAGTGCGCTGGCGGGATCGGACTACTCTTTGTACAGACCCCACCGGATCTCGCGTTCGACATGTATCGCGCCAGAGAGGCAGGAACGCTGAAATTCAGCTATCGCGATTTTCTTAAGGTATACGACGCCCCAGTAGAGGGGGAGATCTCAAGCCTAGGCCGCCGAGCAAACGCCTACATCTACAACTCTTTTGGGATGGAAGCCTTTCGGCGAACGCTAGACGAGCTATTGCCGCAAATGCGTTCATAGCGCTGGAAATAAAGACGGTTCAGCGGCCAAGCGATACGTCATGAATGCCTTGAGGGCCTTAATTGATTGCGATACGAGGAGCTTTTCCCCGAGACCTGAATGATCGTTCTTCACGATCTCCGCATAGGTCCGGCCGCCGAAGCCGTCAGGACAAAAAATGGTGTCCCAGTAGAACTCTCTAATTCCTCTTGGAGAATTACTCAAAGCGCCTTGGGTCTCGCCAACAAAGGTGTGGACGTTCAAACCGTCACAATAGCCAACCACAGCTCGCGCGATCGCTCTAGTGGTGAGCGTCGAACAAGCCGCCACAAACTGCTCGGGAGCAAGAGAGTCCCACATCGGCTGAGTAAGTCCACCCGGAAACGACTTATCCCCGAAGCCTTCCAGAACGAGCCCTGCATGCTCAACAATGCAGGGGATCTGAATCTGTCGATACGCAGATTCAACTTTGAACTTAACCATAGACTCGAGATCGCATAATAGCGGCTCCGTTGTTGCGATCTTCCTAAAGCGGATATCGAAGAGCTCACCCAGCTTCTTGCCGGTATACTCAAGCTCGATCGTGTCCTTCGCTAGTGCCCATTCCTCCTTCTTGTAATCACTCCAGGAGCAATACGCGATTTGTATGGGAGAGGAGCTCATCACTAGATTCTCATCTCATGAAGCACTTCAGCGACGTTCTTTGATATATCTTCCGCCCCAACGGGTATGACATCGATGTTGCGCTCATTGAAGAGGCGCCGCTCGAATTCCGACGGCTCTGGCAGAACTATGTATGCTCTTCTCCCACTCGAAGAGTTTGGCAGATCGGAAAATAAGCGATTCACGATGTGAAATAAGTAATTCACATTCGGATCGCGGAAGCTGTATCCGATAAACAGAACGGCTCTACCAAGTATGTCGCCCCGCAACTTGAAGTCCATTGGACTCTCCAATCGCATCCGCTCC
Source organism: Bradyrhizobium sp. 187 (assembly GCF_023101005.1). Taxonomy (NCBI): domain Bacteria; kingdom Pseudomonadati; phylum Pseudomonadota; class Alphaproteobacteria; order Hyphomicrobiales; family Nitrobacteraceae; genus Bradyrhizobium; species Bradyrhizobium sp. 187. The sequence goes on along the minus strand of NZ_CP064693.1, from coordinate 399,556 downwards.
ATGTATTGCGATTCGGAGACCACCATCTGTTGAGGACTATTGAAGTCGCCGTGAAATTTGACGACTTCGATCACGGACCTATCATGCGCAATTGTGTGTTCGCCGGATACGATGTGTGTATTTCGTCCGCTCTTCTTTAGAGCTCGTTCGATAAAATCGTCATAATTTGTTGTATAGTAGAGGCTGCAACGATCCAGTTGAACCAACTCTGAATGCACCGGCGAGGCAAGAATGTCTGCATCCGTCGCTTCGGCGAATTGTAGCGAAAGCCAATTCGTTAGCGGTGCGAGCTCGCGGTTCAAAATCTTGAAGTACTCCAAGATTTGGAGGTCACTTCCCCGCATCCGTAGCAAATTTTCGTCATTACAGCCAATCAGCTTCGCTGCTTGGTCCACCATCGCTTCCCAGGAGGGCCCCCTCTTGGTTCCTCCGTCCCAGGTAACTGACATTGACGCTCCTGCGCCGACGAACGGGACGACGCGCCTATCGCGGTACAATCTTCGAAGATCGGGGGGGCAGGTCATCGGACCTTCTTCACTACTAAGCGAGTAAGACTGTGAAAATGCGGGATGTTGTTATGGGGATGCGTCTCGTGAATGATCGAGTCAGACTCAGCCAAGACCGTGTGGCCTTCGTATTGCTCAACATAAAACGAATGAGCCAGTAGAGTTGGCGAAAAGTTCGGATGGGCGGATAAATCATGGGGCCCATCATTGAATGAAACAAGGAAGTGATACCCGCCAAGCCGTGTCCTCAGTAGCGCCGTTTGGATCAGTGAGGATATCTCTTCAGACGAACTAAGGCAGTGCGCTAAGCCATAGAGCACAATCACATCGAATAATTCATCTCTAGTCAGATAAGCTTTTCCATCTAAGACGAGCCATTCAATTCGCGGGTCTGGAAACGAGCGCTGACCATTTTCTATAGCCTTCGCGGAGCAATCAACTGCTGTTACGCTTGCGCCGCATTGAGCAAATGCGGCGGCGTTCTTCCCTTCCCCGCAACCTAAGTCGAGCACGCGAATTCCACGTACGTCCGGATGCTCTTCGAGAAACGATTTTACCAAAGAGCCGGGGGACCTCCCCCAAAAACAATCACTCGACGAATAGCCTTCATCGTAACCGCCGCTGTCTCTTGTCATTTGCCTGCAATATGAATTTTAATCGGAGCAGATAGCTTAAGGATACTAGCGGACCAACGCAATCAGCGGTTGATAGAGAAAAAACCCGTGCCCTGTGCACGGCGGAGGTCGAGATCGCGCAGGCGAGCTCCTTGGGTCCGTCCTGCATCGAGACTGGGCGACGTGGCGTCGATCTAATTATTCAGAATTGTCGGCCCATCACTTGCCGCCGAAAACGACTGCCACCCCGTAGTGCTACTAGCTAAGCCAAGGTTCTATTGATCTCCCGCACTGGTTGCGCTTCTGTGCAACTTTCCGGGGGGATTCTTCTAATGCGTAATTTGGGCCTGGCGGTCCTTGCGGCCGCACTTGCTGGCTGTGCGTCGTCTTCATCTGACATATCGGCGGCTTACGTCTCGCCGGTGCAGTATCAGCAGTACAATTGCCAGCAGCTCGCGCTTGAGGCGCAGTCGGTATCCGCTAGAGCTGCGACCCTCTCCGGCGTGCAAGACAGCCAGCGCACCAAGGATCAGGTCGCGACGGGCGTTGCCGTCGTTGTGTTCTGGCCCGCAGCGTTTCTGGTCGGAGGCGACAAACAAGCTGCGGCCGAACTTGCGCAAATGAAGGGACAATTGATCGCGGTCGAACAGGCCTCGATCGCAAAGAAGTGTAACATCCAATTCCAGAACAAGCCCCAGGAGCCGCCGAAGTAGGCGTCCCTACCCCCGAAAATCAATGCTCCGCAGCACGATCCCCGGCGGGGTGCCTTCGAACTCCGTCGCCTGATATTTGCGTCCGGTGCAGGCTTCGATGCGCTCGCGCAGGCGCGTGAACTGCTCTTCGCGCTCGCTGGGCCTGGCGCGCGGGCCGCGCTCGAGGTCGTCCATGGCGGAGGTCGAGATCGCGCAGGCGATCTCCTTCGCGCCGTCCTGCATCGAAAACTGGACGATGCCGCGGTCCTGGTCATGGGCGATGAAGCGGCTGGTGGTGAGCGTCATGGGGTACTCCTTTTGCGTCCGCGTCGTGCCGGACTTGCGCAATTGCGCACTGGGGGCGGCGCCGGTCAGCGTTATCGAAGCAGGCTGTGGCACGAGGGTGCACAACAACTGACTTCGGTGGTTATGGGTCCCGGCTCCGTGCGCAATTGCGCACTCGGCCGGGACGACGCCGGTGGTTGCGCGCGTTGCCTCGCCGTCAGCCGTCGCCGTTGAGCCTTGCGAAATCGTCGAACAGCGCGGCCACCAGCGCGCGGTGGCGGGTGTCCTCGGTGGGCAGGCTCGCAGCATAGAGGTTGAGCAGATGGCGGGCCTTCACGGCGGCCTCCGGCCAGGAGGTGGCGGGCACCGACATCATGCGGTTTTCGAGCTCGGCCTCGCGCTCGCGCAGCTCCCTGACCTGGGCCTCGACATCGGCCAGCGCGCGGCGCAGATCGGTTGCCTTCTGGGCGGCCATGCCGCGGTGGCTGTCGAGATCGACCGGAATTTCAGTCATTGGCGGCACTCGCGTCGATACGTTGGGCATCCGCCAGGTCGACCGAGCCGATCGACAGCATCTCCGTCGCACCGCGCACGCCTTCGGAGGGCACCGTGATCATGGTGGCGACGCGGCGATAGGACGCGAACGACAGGCCCTCGATCATCTCCTCGTCGGTGACGACCTCATAGGCGCCGGCCGGCAATTCGCGCTCGAGACCGCGGATGTGGAATGGATGCTTGAAGGTGATGGTTTCTCGCCGCGAGCGGATGGTCATGCGCGCCTGCCTTTCGCAAAGAAGGGGCCCCAACCGACACCAGCTAAGGCGAACCATGCGCTTGTTACCCGGCAATAGCCAGCATTATGTCAGCGTGGGCCGGGACTTAAGGCGCAAGCGCGGTGCTCGCACGCGGCGTTTTAGTCCTCGCAATCGGCAGGGCGCGGGCGTACGCTCGACCACGTCAGCGCAGCTCACGCAATTGCCGCGCGTCGATGTTGCGCTGCATCTTTCGCGCCTCGTGTGCGCAGCGGCGATCTTCATTGGTTCGGGCGGGTGCATCTCAGAGCCCTGCCCAGCGACCATTGCAACGCCGATCTCGCACGCGGACGAACTCGAAACCCAGGAGGAGACGACGTCATGGCCAAGGGACAGCAACGCAGCAACCGCGAGACCAAGAAGCCGAAAAAGGACAAGATCAAGACCAGCGCCGCAGCGCCAAGCCGCAAGGACGCGGCCTGGCAGCCGGAGATCGGCCAGAAGAAGAAGTAGCCGGCGGGCGCCTTCCCTTCTCCCCTTGCGGGAGAAGGTGGCATAGGCGGCCTTCGGCCGCCGTTCTTGAAAACGCCGATGCTTCGCATCGGCTATGGCGCCGGATGAGGGGTCTGTCTCCGGGAGTTCTGACGCGAGAGATTCGCACGCGGAGAGAGACCCCTCACCCGTCTCGCCGCTTCGCGGCGATCCACCCTCTCCCGCAAGGGGAGAGGAGAAGAAGCGTCATCTCCCTCTCCCCGCCCTTTTCCGCTATACTCGCCCGGGTAGCATCAGCGGGAGGGGCATCCTGTGGATCACGAGCGCAACGCCGAGCACACATCCGAGCCGAAGAACCTTGTCATCTGCTGTGACGGCACCGGCAACGAGATCTCGGAGAACATCTCCAACGTCCTGAAGCTCTATCGCTGCCTGCGCAAGACCGACAAGACGCGGCCGCGGCAGCTGGTGTTCTACGATCCCGGGGTCGGCACGGTGACGGAGCCGTCGACGTGGCACCGCTGGAAAGCCAACGTCAATCTGGTGCTGGGGCTCGCCACCGGCTACGGGCTCGATGACAACACGCTGTCGGCCTATTGCTTCCTGGTCCAGCACTACGCGCCCGGCGACAGGATCTATCTGTTCGGTTTTTCGCGCGGTGCCTACACGGTTCGCGTGCTGGCGGGGCTGATCCACAAGATCGGCCTGATCTCGCCGGAGCAGGCCAACCTCGCAGGCAGTGGCCTCGTCGCCTACAAGCAATATTCCGGCACCGGGCGCGGCAACGATGTCAGCGACCTCATCGATGAGGGTTTTGACGACAGCGGGCCGCTGCCGAAAAACAAGTTCGATCTCGCCGCGCAGTTCGCACGCATCACCTCGTCGCGCTGGCCGACCATCCACTTCATCGGCGTCTGGGACACGGTGGCGAGCGTGATCGTGCCGCGCGCCGACCGGGGCTATTTGCCGAGCTTCGAGGAGCTCGCCTTCACGCTGCGCAATCCCAGCGTCAACATCTTCCGCCAGGCGATCGCCATGGACGAGCGGCGCTGCATGTTCCGCCTCAAGGCGTATGAGGAGCCGCAGGAGTACTGGCGCAACCGCTTCGTGCCCGACGACAAGAAGGAGCCGCAGGACATTTTGCAGGTGTGGTTCGCCGGCGTGCATTGCGACGTCGGTGGCGGCTATCCGGAAGTCGAGAGCGGCGAGTCCAAATATCCGCTGCTCTGGATGATCGAGGAGGCGACCAAGGCGGGGCTGAACTTCAACCCGCGCACGGTGAACCAGCTCGCCTGGGGCATCCAGCGCAAGAACTCGCCGTTCCAATACGTGCCGCCGGCTTACACCGGCAAGACCGGCGAGCTGCATGATTCGATGACGGCGCCCTGGCGCGTGCTGGAATATCTGCCGAAGAGCGCCAAGTACCGGGAATGGCCGGCGCGGAAGGTGTTTCTCGGGTTCTACATCCCCGATTGCGAACCGCGCCTGATCCCCGAAGGCGCGCATGTGCATGAGAGCGTGGTGAAGCGGATGGCGGTGGAGCCGGGCTATCGGCCGGTGAATTTGCCGAAGGACTATGTGACGGTGCCGATGCCGCTGCCGCCGGGTGTGGGCATGGTGGCGGAGTCGGGGGAGATCGTGGTGGGGTGAGGGCCTTCCCTTCTCCCCCTGTGGGAGAAGGTGGCATAGGCGGTCTTCGGCCGCCGTTCTTGAAAACGCCGATGCTTCGCATCGGCTATGGCGCCGGATGAGGGGTTGTCGCCGCGAACGCGAAAGCTTCGTATGCCGTGCGAGACCCCTCACCCGTCTCGCCACTTCGTGGCGATCCACCCTCTCCCACAAGGGGAGAGGGGGAAGCCTTCCCACCCCGCTACCGCCGCTTTCTCCATTCGCCGACACTTTTCATTAAAATTCTCCAGCCCGCCTTAGCCGGATCGAATCAACTCCTTGGCATCATCTCCCGACCACCCGCGCCATCCGCGGAAATTGGAGGAGAGTGCCAATGCATCCGCGACGACACGCCCGCGTCAAACCCGCGGGCCTCGTGTCCCGCCAGGCCAAGATCATCACCGACCCGCGCGCGCCGGTGATCCCCTGCACGCTGATCGACTATTCGCCGGGCGGCGCCTGCGTCGATCTCGGCGGCCAGGTGAAGATTCCCGATCGCTTCGAGCTGCTGCATGTGAACACGAAAAAACGCTGCCGCGTGGCGTGGAAGCGCGGCTCGAAGGTGGGCGTGGTGTTTTGACTCCTTCCAGCTGCTGAACAAGGCCGCGCTCCACACTCCGCTCGGCTCCCTCCCGCCTTGTGGGGGAGGGTTGGGGAGAGGGGTGGCCCAGCAAAAGGTGTTAGTTACGTGCGAAGCGATGGCAACAGAGTGTCGCTTCATTCGACAGAGCACGCCGTGTGGCTACCCCTCTCCCTAGCCCTCCCCCACAAGGGGGAGGGAACGCAGTGTACTTGCGGCGCGATCTCTCCCAACACAACAAATTCACGGCTTCCGCATCCGCGCCTTTGCGCCCGCGACGATCTGCATCGCGACGCCGGCGATCCAGCCGAACAAGGCGAACCAGCTCCAGGCGATGTGCGGATCGAGGCGGAGCACGATGATGGCGACGGAGGCGAGTGCGGTGAGCGTGGCGCAGAGCGTGCCGGCGGCGCTCAACAGTTCCGCGGCGTCGATGTCGCCGTGGGCCTCGTCGAACGGCAATTGCGGCGTGTCGATGCCGAGATAGAAGCCGACGAAGCCCAGCACCATCATCAGCAGCAGGAACCCCTCGGTGGTGAGCGCGGGTATCGCGGATCCCACGTAAGCGCCGACGAACAGCCCGCACGCCGCGCCCGCCATCGCAAGCCCCACGCGCTCGATGACGTGGGCAGCTTTTCGAACACGAAATCGCATGGCGGGCCTCCGCGAGGCGTTGGACGCACGCGAGGTTAGGCCAGATTTGGGTGGGGTGGAAGCTGAGAAGGTTTACGGATGCGTGAGGTGGGACGGCACGGGACCAAAAGGTACGCGGAGCAACGACCTTGGCGTGTGTCGCATGGCTGCCTCCCCATCGTCATTGCGAGCGCAGCGAAGCAATCCAGGCTCTTTCCGCGGACCCAGCCTGGATAGCTTCGTCGCAAGGGCTCCTCGCAATGACGAGTTTGCGGCGCGGTCCTCGCGCCAGACTCGGCCCCTCACCGCGCCCCGAACGTGGTCTTGCCGAACAGCGCCTTCTGGGTCGAGGGCTGCGAGCGCCAGTACTGCGGCGGGGCTTCGACCTCGCCGCCGAGTTCGGCTGCGGCGTGCCAGGCCCAGCGCGGGTCGTAGAGCAAGCCGCGGGCGAGCGCGACCATGTCGGCCTTGCCGGATGCGACGATCTCTTCGGCCTGCTTCGGCTCGGTGATCAGGCCGACGGCGATGGTGGGCAAACCCGTCTCGCGCTTGATGGCCTCTGCAAACTGCACCTGATAGCCGGGGCCGAGTGCGATCTTCTGCAGCGGCGAGACGCCGCCGGAGGAGGCATCGATCCAGTCGACGCCGCGCGCCTTCAGCGCGTTTGCGAATGCGATGGTCTGCGCCAGGTCCCAGCCGCCCTCGACCCAGTCGGTCGACGACACCCGCATGCCGACCGGCTTGTCGTGCGGGAATACGGCGCGGACCGCGTCGTAGACCTCCAGCGGGAAGCGCATGCGGTTCTCGAGCGAGCCGCCATATTCGTCGGTGCGCCTGTTCGAGATCGGCGACAGGAATTGATGCAGGAGATAGCCGTGCGCGCCGTGCAGCTCGACCGCGTCAATGCCGATGCGATCGGCGCGCTTGGCGGCATCGACGAAGGCCTCGCGGATGCGCTTGAGGCCCGCGGCATCGAGCGCCAGCGGCGCGGCCTCGCCCTCCTTGTGCGGCAGCGCCGACGGCGCCACGGTCTGCCAGCCGCCCGCATCCTGCGGAATCAGCTGGCCGCCGTCCCACGGCCGCGCGCTGCTGGCTTTGCGGCCCGCATGCGCGAGCTGCATTGCGACGGCGGTCGAGGAATGTTTCCGCACCGAGGTGAGGATCTGCTTCAGCGCGGCCTCGGCGGCATCGCTGTAGAGCCCGAGGCAGCCCGGCGTGATGCGGCCGATCGCCTCGACATGGGTCGCCTCGATGCAGAACATCGCGGCGCCCGACAGGCTGAGATTGTTGATGTGGGTGAAGTGCCAGTCGGTGGGGACGCCGTCCTCGGCCGAATATTGGCACATCGGCGACACCACGATGCGGTTCTTCAAAGTCAGGCCGCGCAGCTTGATCGGGGAAAACAGGGCGCTCATGCGGGGGAGTTCCGGGATGGGGGGCAGGGAGACGGAGAGAGTGTAGTGGGCGATGCGCCGATTGCCAGCCGCGCGGGGGGCATGGCGGCTCGCGGGGGATGCATTGCGGCCGCGCCGCCCTACTCCACCAGCGCGAACTGCAGCAGCAGGGTGCGCTGGAGCATCGAGAAATTGTCGTCCGACACCAGCGTCAGCACGGTCTCGCCGTCAGCCGTGACGTGGGCGTCGATGCCTTCCATGTTGTCGATCTCGTGGCCGAGATCGGCCTTGAACAGCACGGGGCCGTCGACCAATGCGCCGGGCGCGATCGATTTCAGGGGGATGGCGCGGATGCGGATATCGACGCCGGTGAACCAGGAGAATTTGCGTTCGAGGATCAGGAGATCGCCCGAGGGCAGCAGCACCGCGTCGCTGATGAGCTGCTGGTCGGTGCGGCGAATGCTGAACTGGCCGGGTGTGGGGCCGCCGAGCAAAAATCCGATCAGATTGCCGTCGGCATCGAAGCCGCCCTCCGACAGCGCGATCAAGGTGCCCGCGAGCGGCTGCCCCTTTGGAACGAACACCAGCGCCTCGAGCCCCTTGTTGTAGGGCAGTTTGCGCACCGCCGGCGGGGTCGGCAGCACCTCGCCGCGCGCGCGTGTGCCGCCCTTCGCAAAATCGAACCGCATGATCTGGTTGACGCGCTCGAGCCCGACATAGACGAGGTCGCCGTCACGCGCGAGCGACTCGGTGTCGTACCACAGCCGCTTCTCCGTGATCGGCCGCCCCTCCGCATTGAGCACCGGCGCGGCCTCGACGTCGCCGAGGCCGGTCATGATCCGCCCGGAATAACGGATGCGACCGGTGAACCAGGTGCCCTGGTCGGAGATCGCGAGGAAGCGCTCGCCTTTGCTGTCGAGAAAGCGGAAGCCGGACAGGCCGCCGAAGCCGCGATGCGGCGAGGTCAGCACCAGGCCGCCGCGATAGTCCAGCGAACCGAACCGCGTGCGCGCGCGGTCGCGCGGCTCGAAATTGGGGATCGGCCGCGCGTTGACCTCGATGCCAACGGGCGCTGCGACGGCGTGCTCGATGAGCGCCGGCTTCGGCGCCGGCTGCGCCCGCGCCAGGCGAGACAGTGCGAAAGTGGAAAATCCCGCCGCCGCGTGGCCGATAAAGCTGCGGCGGGATCGATGGTTGCTCACGAATGCAGTTTGCGTCGCGGGCGGTTGGCCGGCTGCGTGGGCGCGGTGTTGGTCTCGCTGAACAGTTCGGCGAGTTTTTCGGTGATGGCGCCGCCGAGCTCTTCGGCGTCCACGATCGTCACCGCGCGGCGATAATAGCGCGTCACGTCATGGCCGATGCCGATCGCGATCAGCTCGACCGGCGAGCGGGTCTCGATCTCCTCGATGATGTGGCGCAGGTGCCGCTCGAGATAGTTGCCGGGATTGACCGACAGCGTGGAATCGTCGACCGGCGCGCCGTCCGAGATCATCATCAGGATCTTGCGCTGTTCGGGCCGGCCGAGCAGGCGCTTGTGCGCCCAGTCGAGCGCCTCGCCGTCGATGTTCTCCTTCAACAGCCCTTCGCGCATCATCAGGCCGAGGTTTTTCCGCGCACGACGCCAGGGGGCGTCCGCCGACTTGTAGATGATGTGGCGGAGATCGTTGAGGCGGCCGGGGCTGGCCGGCTTGCCGGCGGCAAGCCACGCCTCGCGCGATTGCCCGCCCTTCCAGGCGCGCGTGGTGAAGCCGAGAATCTCGACCTTGACGCCGCAACGCTCCAGCGTGCGGGCGAGGATGTCGGCGCAAGTCGCCGCGACCGTGATCGGCCGCCCGCGCATCGAGCCGGAATTGTCGAGCAGCAGCGTCACCACGGTATCGCGGAACGTCGCCTCCTTCTCGTGCATGAAGGACAGCGGGTGATAGGGATCGGTCACCACGCGCGACAGCCGCGCGGGGTCGAGAATGCCCTCTTCGAGATCGAATTCCCAGGCGCGGTTCTGCTGCGCCATCAAGCGCCTCTGCAGCCGGTTGGCGAGACGGGCGACGATGCCCTGCAGATGCGCGAGCTGCTTGTCGAGATAGGCGCGCAGCCGCTCCAGCTCGTCATGGTCGCAGAGGTCTTCGGCGGCGATGACCTCGTCGAACTTCGGCGCGAAGGCGTGATATTCCGGCCCGCGCGGCTCGTTCTTGCCGTGCGAATTCGGCCGCGTCGCCTCGCCCGGCGTCTCGTCGTCGCCGAGCTCGCCGTCGTCGAAGGTGTCGGAGGTCGAGGCCTGCGCGCTTTCCATCGCGCTCTCGCTCATCTCCTCGCTCGACGCCTGGGCCTGATCGGCGCTCATCTCCTGCGCGGCGTCGGAATCGGGCGAGCCCTCGGCGCCGGACTGATCGTTGTCGCCGTCCTGGTTCTCGTCGTTCTCGTCATTGTCTTCGCTGTCGGCGCTGCGCTCGTCGCCGATCTCGAGCGCCGTCAGCAGATCATGCACGGCATCGCCGAACCTGGTCTGGTCCTCGACCACGGTATCGAGCCGGTCGAGCCGCCTGCCGATCTTGTCTTCGAGAATAGGGCGCCAGAGATCGACCATCTTCTTGGCGGCCGTCGGCGGCGCCATGCCGGTCAGGCGCTCGCGCACCAGCATTGCCAGCGCGTCGGCGAGCGGCGCGTCGGCGCGATCGGTGATCTCGTCGAACTTGCCGCGATGGAAATGGTCGTCGAGCATCGCGGTGAGGTTTTTCGCAACGCCCGCCATGCGCCGCGCGCCGATCGCCTCGACACGGGCCTGCTCCACCGCCTCGAACACGCCGCGCGCCTGCGGATTGCCCGGCATCAGCTTGCGATGCACCTTCGGATCGTGACAGGCGAGCTTGAGCGCGATGGAATCGGCGTGGCCGCGCACGATGGCGGCATCACGCCTGGTCATCTTTCGCGCGGGCTCGGGCAGCCGCGCCTTGCCCGGCGCGAGCCCGGGACGCTCGGCGGCGAAGCTGACGTCGAGCTCGGGCGCCTTGGCGATCGCCTTCAGGCAGGAGGCCACCGAGCGCTTGAACGGCTCGGTCGGGGCTTCCTTGGTGTTGCGGAATTTGGAGTTGGAGGTGGTGCTCATCTCGCCCTTACCCGTCGTCCCCGCGAAGGCCGGGACCCATAACCGCCGGCAATCATTGCGTCAGGAGAAATTAGCAGCGTCGCTTCACAGAGAGACCTCGCGGTATGGGTCCCGGCCCCCGTGCGCAATTGCGCACTCGGCCGGGACGACACACCGAGAGCGATCAGCTGAGCGCCACGTTCACCGACGATTCCGGCAGCTCCGCGTTGAAGCAGCGCTGGTAGAACTCGGCGACGAGGGGACGTTCGAGCTCGTCGCATTTGTTGAGGAAGGTGACCCGGAACGCAAAGCCGATGTCGCTGAAGATGTCGGCGTTCTCCGCCCAGGTGATCACCGTGCGCGGGCTCATCACCGTCGACAGATCGCCATTGGCGAAGGCGTTGCGGGTGAGGTCGGCGAGGCGAACCATCTTGTTGACGATGTCGCGGCCCTCCGTGGTGCGATAGTGCTTGGCCTTGGCCAGCACGATCTCCACTTCCTCGTCATGGCTGAGATAGTTCAACGTGGTGACGATCGACCAGCGGTCCATCTGACCCTGGTTGATCTGCTGGGTGCCGTGATAGAGGCCCGAGGTGTCGCCGAGGCCGACGGTGTTGGCGGTCGAGAACATGCGGAATGCCGGATGCGGCTTGATCACCTTGTTCTGGTCGAGCAGCGTCAGCCGGCCGGAGACTTCCAGCACGCGCTGGATCACGAACATCACGTCCGGGCGGCCGGCGTCGTATTCGTCGAACACCAGCGCGACGTTATGCTGGAGCGCCCAGGGCAGGATGCCGTCGCGGAATTCGGTGACCTGCTTGCCGTCGCGGACCACGATCGAGTCCTTGCCGACGAGGTCGATACGGCTGATGTGGCTGTCGAGGTTGACGCGCACGCAGGGCCAGTTCAGTCGCGCAGCGACCTGCTCGATATGGGTGGATTTGCCGGTGCCGTGATAGCCCGTGACCATGACGCGGCGGTTGTGGGCGAAGCCGGCGAGAATGGCGAGCGTGGTGGCGCGGTCGAAGCGGTAATCGGAATCGACTTCGGGGACGTGAGGATCGACTTCGGAATAGGCGGGGACTTCGAGATCGCTGTCGATCCCGAACACCTGGCGCACCGACACCTTCATGTCGGGCAAACCGGAAACTTCCTCAACTTTGGACATCGCGGCGGTCGTCATCAATCCTCCGAGGTCCCGGGCGATCCCGAGACCAGTTATTGCACGTTGGCTGCGGCTGGGTGCTGTTGCGAACCTATCAGAGACAACGGGCGGGCAGAAGCCCGCCCCCCGATCAAAGTTCCGTTGTCTTTTCATTTAGATAGGCAAGGAACGCGATTTTTGGAAGGCTGCCCTGCGAATCACGCCTGAATTTCGTGCCGAAGGCACCGTCCTGCCGACGCGGGTGGCACTTTTACCGCCGCTCATTACTTATGTAGGGTCTGAATATAGGGTCCGAACCCCAAGGCCCAATCCCACCGCAGAGACGATGTGACGTCCTTTCTCGATCCCCTCATTTCATTCGTCTCGGCCCATGCGTGGCTGGCCTATCTGACCCTGTTTCTGGCGGCCCTGCTCGAGGCGGTTCCGGTGGTGGGGTCGGTCATCCCCGGCTCGACGATCATCCTGGCGCTGAGCGCCCTGGTCCCGGGCGGCGAGCTCAAGCTGCAATGGGTGTTGCTGGCGGCGGCGCTCGGCGCAGTGCTCGGCGATGGTTCGGCCTACTGGATCGGACACCGGCAACAACGGGAGATCCTCAACACCTGGCCGCTGACCAATTATCCGCGTGTGGTCGAACAGAGCGAGAATTTCTTCCACCGCTTCGGCACCTGGGCGGTGTTCTTCGCCCGCTTCGTGCCGCCGATCCGTGCCTTCGTCCCGGTCACGGCGGGCGCGCTCGGCATGCCCCCGGCCCGCTTCTACGCCATCAACATCCCGGCGATCCTGGTCTGGGCGCCGGCGCATGTGCTGCCGGGCGTTTTGGCGGTGTCGGCCCTGCACGAATATGCCGGGCTGCCGCACCATGGGCATCCGTATAAGCATATGTGGATTTTGACCGTGGTCGGCGTGGCAATCGTCGTAGGCCTGGCGGTTTGGATCTATCGCCGCCGGAACGGCGGCGGCGTGGCGGTGGCGAAGCCGCGAGGGTGATAGCGTCGAGCGGCGCACTGCGGTTTGGGGACTTCGCAACGTGGCGGCCCTTGCCTCCAAGCCGTAACGCGTTACATTGTAACGCGTTACATGGGATCGTTTCCAATGACTGCACCCGCTGAAAGAATGAAAATGATGCGCCAGCGGAGGCGGCTGCGGGGCTTGCGCGAACTGCGCCTCGTCGTAGCTGATGCTCGCTCGCGGTCAGTTCGACGACGGGTGGCGAAGCAAGTTGCCAGCCTCGACCCCGATCGCGAGCGCAACGCGCTGCAGTGGATCGAGTCGGTCTCCGAGTTTGATGCAGATGCAACGCGGTGACGTCGTGACCGTCGCTGCAACGGGCGACTATGGCAAACCCCGCCCGGCGGTCATCGTGCAGAGCGACGCTTTCCCTGAAACTCATGCCTCCGTCGTGATCTGCCAGTTGACTTCCGAACTGGCGCACGCCCCGGATTTTCGGGTGACTATCGAGCCAACCCGCGAAAATGGATTACGACTGAGATCGCAGGCGATGGCCGACAAGCCGATCACCGTGAGACGCGAACGGATCGGACAGAAGATCGGGCGCCTCGGCAGCCAGGATATGGCGCGGATTGGGATTGCTTTGGCGTTCGTGTTAGGGCTTGCGGATTGATCAGGTACCCGAGCACGGGCTTCCGCCAGGACGACCGCAGCAGCGATCCTAGCTAGCAGCGCCTCCCCTCCGCCCCGGTGCCGGCCCGACATACCTCGCCCGGGGCCTGATCAGCTTGCCGAACTGCAACTGCTCGCTCGCATGTGCGATCCAGCCGACGCTGCGGGCCATCGCGAACAGGGCGAGCTCGCTGCCGCCAGGCAGGCGCAGCGCGTGCACGAGCACCGCGAGCGCGTAGTCGATATTGACGAGTTCGCCGGTCGCCTCCGCGATCCGCTCGGGCACCTCCTTGGTGAATTTGCGCGGTGCGCCTGCGCGAGAGAGCGCGTTGAGCAGCGATTGCGCGCGCCGATCGCCCCGCTTGTAGACGCCGTGACCGAAGCCGGCAAAGCGTTCGCCGAGCGCGACACGCTCGCGGACCATTGGCTCGACGTCACGATCGACCAGTGCCTTGACGAGCTGCGAGGCGAGCACGCCGGCACCGCCGTGCTTCGGTCCCTTCAGCGCGGCGAGGCCGGCGATGACGGAATCATAAAGATTAAGACCGGTCGAGGCTGCGCAACGCGCGGTGAAGGTGGACGCGTTCAACTCATGCTCGGCGAGCAGAACCAGCGCGCGGCGTATGAGATCGGCCGCGTGCTTGTTGTCGGGAGCCCAGGCACTGGCGATCTGCTGGTGCAGCGGCTCGGCGGACGGCTCCGTATTGAGCATGGTCGCGACCAGGAGCCGGACGATGCGCGCACCGACCATCGCACGTCCATCATGCGCGCGGGTGAAGGCGCGGGGATCGGCGCTCGATGCGAGCGCCAGCACGGCAATGGCGCGATCGATCGGCGCGGCGCGCCGCGCGGCCTGCGCGATCAGGCGCATCTCATCGGACACCGCGGGAAAATTGTCCGGCGCAAAGGGATCGACGCCGGAGACGTCCCACAGAAGCGTCGCCGTGTGCTCCAGCGTGTCGTTCTCCGCGAGATCGACGCAATTGACGCCGCGATAGATCGCGCCCTCCTCGGTGATGGTGGAGATCTCCGTGTCCATGACCGGCAGATCGGCATCGAAGCTGCGCAGGCCGCGCGGCTCCGGCGACGGCACCCGACGCTCCTTCAGCGCCCGGACGTCCTCGGCGCGATAGCGGTTCTTGCGCGAGTCGGGCGTCGGCTCGGAGCGGACCAGGCCGCGGCTGACATAGGCGTAGAGCGTGGCCGGCGAGATCGCGAGCTCGGCGGCGGCTTCCCGGGCGGAGAGGTAGAGACCTTCCGAATTTTTCATATTGATTAATGTAATCAAGATTGATCAATCTGTCGAGAGGCCTGATCTTTGGCTGGTGCAAAGGAGATTTGGGCCATGAACATCCACCTCACCAAGAGCCAGATCGGGCTGGACGGCGTTCCCGCGGCCGAAACCGTGCTGAGCCATGTCGACGGCGAGCGCGGCGAGTTGATCATCGCCGGCGAGCATGTTGGCCGACTGGCGAGCCAGTCGAGCTTTGAGGGCGTCACCGCCCGGCTCTGGAACGGCGCCAGCACGACCACGCTGAGCGAAGCCGATGTGCGCGCGAGCCTGGGCGCCGCACGCGAGCGCGCCTTCGCGCGGCTGGATGAGCTGCTGCCGGCAACGCGCGGCATGGGCATCATCGACGGATTTCGCGCGGCGGTCGCGGGAGTTCGCGCCGAGCACGGGCTCGCCCATGAGGCGACGATCGTCGGCGCATTCCCGGTGATTGCGGGCGCGCTCGTCCGCCGGGCTAGGGGTCTCGATCCCGTGGCGCCCGATCCGAACGTGAGCCAGGCTGCCGATACGCTTCGCATGCTGCACGGGCGCGCGCCCGAACCACGCGAGGTCAGGGCGCTGGACGCCTATCTCGTGACCGCCAGCGACCACGGCATGAACGCCTCGACCTTCACCGCGCGCGTGGTGGCCTCAACGCACGCAGATCTGTTTGCCGCCGTCACCGCCGGCTATTGCGCGCTGACGGGTCCGCTGCATGGCGGCGCGCCGGAGCCGGTGCTGGAAATGCTCGACGCGATCGGCTCGCGCGAGCGCATCCAGCCCTGGGTGGACGCGGCACTCGCCCGCGGCGAGCGAATGATGGGCTTCGGCCACCGCGTCTATCGCGTGCGCGATCCCCGCGCCGACGTGCTCAAGACCGCGATCGAGGCGCTGGCCTCGGACGGCGCCGACCTGCCGTTTGCCGGCGAGGTCGAGGCCTATATCCGCGCAGCCTTGCGCAAGAAGAATCCGGACCGGCCGCTGGAGACCAATGTGGAGTTCTTCACCGCGATCCTGCTCGATGCGCTGGCGATTCCGAGGCAGGCCTTCACGCCGATCTTCGCCGTGGCGCGCGCAGCCGGCTGGACGGCGCATGCGCGGGAGCAGCAGCGGACCGGGCGGCTGATCCGGCCGAGCTCGTCATATGTGGGCGCGATGCCGAAGGCGTAGGGAATGCGTAGCCCGGAGCGCGTGCTTCCCCTCTCCCCTTGCGGGAGAGGGTGGCTCGCCGCAAAGCGGCGAGACGGGTGAGGGATTGTCTCGACACCCTCATATCTTGCAGTTGAATTCGCCGAGAGAAACCCCTCATCCGGCGCTTCGCGCCACCTTCTCCGGCAAGGGGAGAAGGGAAGAAAGCGCGCGCGAAGCCTACGCCTCGCGCACCACGGTCTTCAGATAATTATACGCCTTGATGATTTCGATCAGGCGATCCTCGGTGGAGCGGTCGCCACCGTTGGCATCGGGGTGGTGCTGCTTCACCAGCGCCTTGTACTTGGACTTGACGTCGGCGAGCGTGGACTCGGGGCCGAGGCCCATCACCTGAAGCGCCTTGCGCTCGGCGTTCATGATCTTGCGCGTCTCGGCCTTGGGCGCGGCCTGCGGGCCGGCGCGCCAGCCGGTGCGGCCGTTCAGCTCCTGGAACATGCTGAACGGATCGAAGGCGCCGTCGATCTCGGCCTCGGCGCCCTTCTTGACGCCGCCATTGGCGCCCATCTTCCAGGTCGGACGATGACCGGTCAGCGCATCTTTCTGATAGCGCGCGACAGCGTCGGCATTCATGCCGGAGAAAAAATTGTAGTTCTGGTTGTACTCGCGCACGTGGTTCAGGCAGAAGTGCCAGTACTCACGCTGATTGTCGCGACCCTTGGGCGCACGATGCGCGCCCTTGTTCTGACACCCGGTCCATTCGCAATTGACCACGGCGTCGCGCGGCTTCACCTCCGGCTGCTTGCCTTTCGGCTTGATCCGGATGGAGTCGAAGAACTTTGATGAATCGATCGGCATGGCTGACTTTGACTACGCAATGCAAAAACCTTCAAGTCTTGACATTGCAATTAGCTGAAAAGCATAGCCGAAACTATGCTGAGGCGTCCTTGAACGGCCGCTAGAGGCGGCCTATGCAATACGGAGAGCGATCTCGCACCGTAATGACCCAGATGGCCATCAGAGACACTATCAGCAACAAGTTGCAGGAAGCTTTCACGCCGGAAAGCCTGCAAGTCGTCGACGAGTCACATTTGCATGAGGGCCACGCCGGCCATCGGCCGAGCGGCGAGACGCACTTTCGGGTTTATATTGTGTCTTCCGCCTTCAAAGGGAAGAGCCGGGTCGATCGCCACCGCATGATAAATTCGGCGCTGGCCGCGGAACTCTCCGGCAGCGTGCACGCGCTGGCGATCCACGCGCAAGCGCCGGGAGAAGGCGGCAGCTAGCTCGCCGATGCGGCTGTCATGCCCGCAAAGGCGGGCATCCAGTACTCCGAGGCGGCGCGGCTAGAATCGAGCCGCTGCGGCTTACTGGATCGTCCGCCCCAGTGCGCAAGCGCGCACAAGGCGGACGATGACAGCTACCGCTTCAAAACGACGTCCCCGCCCGCCGCCGCTTGGCTTCCTCCATTTCCGTCTCGCGCGGCACCGGTGAAATACGGAGCGCGGTGATGCGGTTGCGTTCGCGGCGGAGGACGCGGAAGCGGAAGCCGTGAAAGGTGAAACTCTGGCCGCGGTCGGGGATCGAGCGCGCCTCGTGAATGACGAGGCCGGCGACCGTCGTTGCCTCTTCGTCGGGCAGGTGCCAGTCCATGGCGCGGTTGAGATCGCGGATCGGGACCGAGCCGTCGACGACGACCGAGCCGTCCGGCTGGGCGCGCACGCCCGCGACCACGACGTCATGCTCGTCGGAGATGTCGCCGACGATCTCTTCCAGAATGTCTTCCAGCGTCACGAGGCCTTCAACTTCGCCGTACTCGTCGACGACCAGGGCGAAATGAGTCTTGCGGCGGCGGAACGCCTTGAGCTGCTCGGAGACGGGCCGCATTTCCGGCACGAACCAGGGCGGCAGCGCGATGGTCGAGACGTCGATGCGCGAGGTGTCGCCGTCGGACGCGCGGATCGCGCGCAGCAGATCCTTGGCGTGGAGCACGCCGATGATGTTTTCCGGTTTCTCGCGCCACAGCGGGATGCGGGTGTATTCGGCCGCCAGCACCTCGCGCACCAGATCCTCCGGCGGCAGGTCGGCGTTGATCATCGTCATCTCGGTGCGATGGATCATGACGTCGGAGACCTGGAGCTCGCGCAGATCGAGCAGCCCGCCGAGCATGTCGCGGTCGTGCTTCTCAAACTTGCCTTCATGATGCAGCAGGTCGACCGCGCCGCGGAGGCGCTCGGTCGGCGACAGGATCGCCTGGTGCTCGCCGGCAAGGCCAAACAGGCGCATCAACAGCCGCACGATGACTTCCACGATCCGCAGCAGCGGCCCCAGCACGTACATTGTCAGCCGCATCGGGCGCGCGACCGCGAGCGCCATGCGGTCGGGCGCGTTGATCGCGATGGTCTTGGGCAGCACCTCGGCGAAGATCACGACCAGTGCGGTCATCAAGCCGGTGGCATAGAGCACGCCGACGTCGCCGAACCAGGCGGTGAAGATGCTGGTGGCCAGGGCGGATGCACTGATATTGGCGATGTTGTTGCCGAGCAGCAGGGCGCCGATCAGGCGCTCGCGCATGTCGAGCAGCTGCGAAACCACGTCGGCGTCGCGATTACCCTGCTTGGAGAGCCGCAGCATGCTGGCGCGCGAGGCGCCCGTCAGTGCGGTCTCGCTCGCGGCGAAGAAGCCGGAGACCAGCAGGCAGAGAATGACGATGGTGAATCCGAGCCAATCCATGAACCACTCTGGTTTCTTGTTTTGACGCGTTTCTTACGCGAACCGGTACCCACTTCGCGCGAAAACGCTGTAGCGCCGTTCAGCCTCGCGTCATGCCTTTTGCGCGAGCTTGTCCTTCAGGAAGTCGCGCACCGGAGCCGGCTCGACGTTCTTCACGGCGACGGCCCGCCCCACGGCCTCCAGCAGGATGAAGGTGAGCCTGCCGCGCTCGACCTTCTTGTCCTGCGCCATCAGCGTCATCAGCGCGTCGGCATCGGCAAGCCCCTCCTGCGCGAAGCCCGCGATGTCCTGCAAGCGCGTCGGCAAGCCGGCGTCAATGAGGTGACGCTCGACTCGCATCGCATCGGCTTCGCCGATCATGCCGAGCTTCGCGGAAAACTGCGCCGCCAGCGTCATGCCGATCGAAACGCCCTCGCCGTGAAACAGGCGGTCGGAGAAGCCGGTCGCGGCTTCCAACGCATGGCCGAACGTATGGCCGAGATTGAGCAGCGCACGCTCGCCGGTCTCGCGCTCGTCGCGCGAGACCACGCCGGCCTTGGCGCGGCAGGAGGTCGCGATCGCATGCTCGCGCGCCGAACCGCCTTTGGAGATGTCGGAATGGTTCTTCTCGAGCCAGGCGAAGAAGGCCTCGTCGCCGAGCACGCCGTATTTGGCGACCTCGGCGTAGCCGGCGCGGAATTGCCGAGCGGACAACGTGTCAAGCACGGCGGTGTCGGCGATCACCAGCACCGGCTGGTGGAAGGCGCCGAGCAGATTCTTGCCCTGCGGCGAGTTGATGCCGGTCTTGCCGCCGACGGAGGAATCGACCTGCGCCAGCAGCGAGGTTGGCACCTGCACGAAATCGACGCCGCGGCGCAGGATCGCCGCCGCAAAGCCGGCGAGATCGCCGACCACGCCGCCGCCAAGCGCGATGACGAGATCGTTGCGTTCGATTTTCGCGGCGATCAGGGCTTCGCTGACCTTTTCGAGACCGGCATAGGTCTTGGAGATCTCGCCTTCCTCGACGACGATGCGCGATGTCGGAATGCCCGCGGCTGCGAGCGAGGCCTCGGCGGGTTCGAGCCAGTATTTCGCGACGGTGCGATCCGTCACGATCGCGGTGCGCACGCCGGGGCGCAGGCGCGCGACGCGTTCGCCGAGCGAGGCCAGCACGCCGCGGCCGATGACGATGTCATAGGCGCGATTCCCCAGCGCGACTTCGACATTGACAGGATCTGAATGTTTCAAAGGCGCGGTCATCGTGCGGCACTCGCGACGTCGGCTGGTGGCGGGGACGCCCGTTCGCCGCAAAGATGCGCGCGCAGCGTCTCTATCGTCTCATCGACGATCTTGTCGTGCGGCACGTCGCGCGAGGCGATGGTGAGGTCGGCATGGCCGTAGACCGGCTCGCGCTCGGTGAGCAGGCGCGTCACGGTTCCTTCGGGATCGGCGGTCTGGAGCAGCGGACGGTCGGCGCGCCGGCGCACGCGGCGCATGATGACATCATGATCGGCCTTGAGCCAGATCGATATCGCCTTCGCCGCGATCCGGGTCCGCGTCTCCTCGCGCATGAAGGCGCCGCCGCCGGTCGCCAGCACGATGGGACCGCCGTCAAGCAGACGCGCGATCACGCGGGCCTCGCCGTCGCGGAAATGCGGCTCGCCATGACGCTCGAAGATTTCCGGTATGGTCATGCCGGCCGCCGCCTCGATCTCGGTGTCGGCATCGACGAAGGGCAGCTTGAGCCGGAGAGCCATGCGGCGGCCGATGGTGGATTTGCCCACCCCCATCATGCCGACGAGCACGATCGAGCGCGTCCCCAGCGCCGACAGGATGTCGGCCTCGGGCGAGGCTTGGATCGGCAACGCGGCGTCGGGCATTTGTCTCGCTCGAATGGGTCTCGCTCGATCTGCCGCCAAAGGCGGCATCCTTTGGCCACCTATACGACCCCGCAGGGGCCCTCGCCAGAGGACTCTTGCCACGAAACGGCGAACGTGTTGGATGATTTCATTGGTTAATTTGCCCGCCAAGCCCCTGACCGAGACCCTCTCCGAGATCCTGCCGATGCCCAGCCTGTTCCGCTTCCTGACGGTCGTCGCCGTGATCGCCGGCATCGTCTATGGCGTGGTCTTCGCGCTGGCGAACTTCGTCAATCCCAAGCCGCGGGAAATGACGGTGACGATCCCGCCGGATAAGTTTCTCAAGAAATAGCAGCTAGGCTGCCGGCATGCGTGCCAGATCTTCCGATAACAAGTCCTCAGACGCCAAGCTCACCGGCCTGTTCCTCGACATGCTCGCGGCGGAACAGGGCGCCGGCCCCAATACGCTCGACGCCTATCGCCGCGACCTCACCGACTTCTCCGAGTTTCTTGGTCGCGCCGGCCATGCATTCGCGGACGCGGAAACACAGACGCTGCGCGACTATCTCGCCGATCTCGATACGCGGGGCTTCAAGTCCACCAGCGTCGCGCGACGGCTGTCGGCGATGCGGCATCTCTATCGCTTCCTCCTGAACGAACGCATCAGAACCGACGATCCCGCGGCGATCCTGTCCGGCCCCAAGCGCGGCCGCGGCCTGCCGAAAGTGCTGTCGATTGCGGATGTCGACCGCATGCTCCGCCGCGCCAAGGAATTGAGCGAGGCGGAGGATGCTTCGCTCTCGAAACGGCTGCGCGCCCTGAGACTCTATTGCCTGCTCGAGGTGCTCTACGCCACCGGCCTGCGCGTCTCCGAACTGGTCGCGCTGCCACGTACGGCCGCGAAGCGCGACGCCCGCATGATCGTGGTGCGCGGCAAGGGCAACAAGGAACGGCTGGTGCCGCTCAACGAGGCCTCGCGCCAGGCGATGGCCGATTATCTCGCGGCGACCGAGGCGGCCAAGGACAACAACAAGACCGACAAGAAGAACAGCGTGGCGGCCTCGAAATGGTTGTTCCCCTCGTTCGGCGAGAGCGGACATCTGACGCGGCAGCATTTTGCCCGCGATTTGAAGGAGCTCGCGGTCGCTTCGGGCCTCCAGGCCCGGCTGGTCTCCCCCCACGTGCTGCGCCACGCCTTCGCCAGCCACCTGCTGCACAACGGGGCCGATTTGCGCATCGTGCAGACGCTGCTCGGCCACACCGACATCTCGACGACCCAGATCTACACCCACGTGGTCGAGGAGCGGCTGAAGAGCCTGGTCCGCGACCTGCACCCGCTGGCGGAGAAATAGTTGCTGCCGTAGCTGCAGTAGCCCGGATGAGCGAAGCGACATCCGGGATTGACGATCGGGCGACCTGCCCCGGATATCGCTTCGCTCATCCGGGCTACGGTACTGGAACGATGAAACCGCCTTGACTTCGGCCACATCTCCGCAGAAAGAGCCGGGGCCTCACGATGATTTGGCCTGCGCTCGTTGCGAGCACACAAGCCAACTCATTGACGAACCTACACTTCTTTCCGCGACATCGAATCCGCTTCGCCGCCTCGCCCCGTCCTCCCTATATTGAGTTGATGCCAGACCAGATGCGCAGCTATCTCGATTTCGAAAAGCCCGTCGCCGAGCTCGATTCCAAGCTCGATGAATTGCGGACGCTTGCGGCCTCCGGCAGCGACATCGCCGAGGAGATCGGGCGGATCGAGGACAAGGCGGCGCAGGCGATGGCCGACCTCTATCTGAACCTGACGCCGTGGCAGAAAACGCTGGTCGCGCGGCATCCGCAGCGGCCGCATTTCAACGACTTCATCAAGGGCCTGATCACCGAGTTCACCCCGCTCGCCGGCGATCGCAAGTTCGGCGAGGACGAGGCGCTGGTGGCCGGCTTCGGCCGCTTCCGCGGCGAGGCCATCTGCGTGATGGGCCAGGAAAAGGGCGATTCCACCGAGAGCCGCATCAAGCATAATTTCGGCATGGCGCGGCCCGAGGGCTATCGCAAATGCGTGCGGCTGATGGAGATGGCGGAGCGGTTCGGCCTGCCGGTGCTGTCGCTCGCCGATTCCGCCGGCGCCTATCCCGGCATCGGCGCGGAAGAGCGCGGCCAGGCCGAGGCGATCGCGCGTTCGACTGATGCCTGCATGGCGCTGACCGTGCCGAACGTCGCCATCATCACCGGCGAGGGCATGTCGGGCGGCGCCATCGCCATCACCACCGCCAACAAGGTCCTGATGCTGGAGCACGCGATCTACAGCGTGATCTCGCCCGAGGCGGCGTCCTCGATCCTCTGGCGCGACGGCTCCAAGGCGCAGGAAGCCGCCAACAACATGAAGATCACGGCCCAGGACATGCTCCGCTTCGGCGTGATCGACAGCATCCTGAAGGAGCCGGTCGGCGGCGCCCATCGCGACCCCGCCGCCATGATCGCCACCACGGGCGACGCCATTGCCAAGGCCTTTGACGAACTCCGGGGTCTGGACGGGGACGCCATCCGCAAGCATCGGCGGCAGAAATTCCTCGATATTGGCCGGAAACTGGGCTGATTCGGGCGGGCTTTGGGGCCCGTTGGACGCGTCCCCCTCCGCCGTCGTCCTGGCTTTCGCCGAGACGACGCTGAATTTGAGGCCGGCCAAACCGTCCCGGAGGCCCCCGGTAACCCCGCGTTAACCCTTTTTTTGCCCAAATCAGCGATCTCAGTGCTGGTTTGGCCGAAAGGCCCAAGTTTCAGCCCAGTTTAAGTCTTCGTTGACCACGCCTTTGGGCCAACGGGCTCGTGATCCCCGTGCGGGTTGCGACCACATGACCCAGAGGTTAGAATTTTAATCAATGGCTTCAGGGCATAAGCGCTGGAGCGTGATTGCGAAAAAGCCCGTCGCGACGGGTCCCGGTCTCCGGTCGGATCATGCTTCAAGATTGGGGTTTGCGCGCGATGCCTTGGACGGTGTGGGGTCCATCTTGATTTCTCGTTCGCTTGCTCGCGCGTTTCTGGTTTCGGTGGCGCTTGCCGCCAGCTTCGTGCTGGCCGGCTGCGACACCGACCAGGTTTCGCTTGCGACCAATGCCAAGGCCAACCAGCCGGTGCCGCCAAAGCTTCTCGCCGCGATGGTCGAGAAGAACATGGATCTGCAATCACCGATCCTGGTGCGCTTGTTCAAGCAGGAGGCCGAGCTCGAGGTCTGGAAGCAGACCCGCAACGGCCAGTTCGCGCTGCTCAAGACCTATCCGATCTGTCGCTGGTCGGGCGATCTCGGCCCGAAGGTGCGCGAAGGCGATCGTCAGGCGCCGGAAGGATTCTACTCGATCAATCCGGGCCAGATGAATCCGCAATCGGCGTACTATTTGTCGTTCAACACGGGCTATCCGAACGCGTTCGACAAGGCTTTGGGCCGCAGCGGGTCGCAGCTGATGGTGCATGGCGATTGTTCGTCGCGCGGCTGCTACGCGATGACGGACGAGCAGATCGCCGAGATCTATTCGCTCGGGCGCGAGTCCTTCTTCGGCGGCCAGAAGGCGTTCCAGTTGCAGGCCTATCCGTTCAAGATGACGCCGGTGAACATGGCCAAGCACCGGAACAATCCGAACATGCCGTTCTGGAAGATGATCAAGGAAGGCTATGATCATTTCGAGGTGACGCGGCAGGAGCCGAAGGTCGATTTCTGCGAGAAGAAGTACGTGTTCGACGCGGCGAAGCCGCCCGACGCCAAGCGCGATCCGGTGTTCGACGCGTCCGCTAAGTGCCCGGCCTATGTGATCCCCGAGGAGATCGCCAGCGCCGTGCGCGAGAAGGATGCGCGCGACCAGGCGGAGTACAACAAGCTGGTTTCGCGCGGCACGCCCGTTGCGCGCATGAACACCGGCATCGACGGCGGCATGAACAAGATCTTTGCCGCGAAGATTCCGGAAGGCTCGACCGGCCTGTCGGAGGGCGCCGAAGGCACCACGCTCCAGATGTTGGCGATGGCGAAGGCGCCGGGCACCATCCCTGGACACGTCAATCCGCCGAAGCCGAATCTCGATGCAGCCGCGCCCTCGCCGCAGGAAGAGCCGGTCGTCGCCGTCAGCGCGCCCGCCGCCAGCGCCCGCGTCGCCACCGCAGCTCCGCCCGAGAAATCCGGCTTCTTCTCCAATCTCGGCCGCAAGATGGGTGTGGGCAATGCCGACGCCACCGCGACCACGCCGCCGCCGCAGGCCACGGCATCCGTCGCTCCGGCTGCAACGACGACCACGACGCCGCCCACCGCAGCGTCCCGGCTGAAGGCCGCGGTGACCCGGTTCGTACCGGGCCGCGACACGTCCAAGGACGCAGCGAAGGATGCACCGAAGCCGGCTGTTGCCGCTGCCAAACCCGCCGAACCTGCGAAGCCCGACACCCGCCTCGCCGCAACCCGCCCGACGCTGAAGCCGTCGGTGTCGGATGGCGCGGGTGAAGCGACCCAGATCATGGGCGCCGCGCCGGTGGTGCAATCGAACTCATTCGACAGCCGGTTTGGGGCGGTGAAGTAAAGCGGGCGCTCCGCTTAATCTCTTCGATCCATCCCAGCCTGACGCCGTCATTCCCCGCGAAGGCGGGGAATCCAGTATTCCAGAGGCACCCCTTATCGATCGAGAAGCTGCGGCGTACTGGATGCCCCGCCTTCGCGGGGCATGACAGCCGAGTTCGGTGTGAGAGCGACGCGCTTCACGCGCGCCCTACGGCGCCAGATACCGCAGCAGCTCCGGATTGCCCCTCACCTCGCCCGCTTCGCCTTGCAGCGCGACGCGGCCGCGGTCCAGCACGTAGGCGTAATCGGCGACGCGGAGCGCGAGGTCGAGGTGCTGCTCGACGATGATGACGGCGATGGTTTTCGCAAGCTCGATCAGGCGCTCGGTGATCTCCTCGATTACGCCGATCCAGACGCCTTCGGTCGGCTCGTCGAGCAGAAGAAGTTTTGGATCGCCCAGCATGGCGCGGCCGATGGCGAGCATCTTGCGCTCGCCGCCGGAAAGCGTGCCGGCGGGCTGGTCGAGGCGCTGGCCGAGCTTTGGGAAGATGGTCAGCACGTGCTCGACCGCGTCGGCTTTCCTGCTCGCGAGCGACCCGACCGCGAGATTGTCGCGCACCGACAGGCGCGCGAACACCGAATGCTCCTGCGGCACGTAGCCGATGCCGGCGCGCACGCGCTCCTGGGTCGCGCGGCGGCTGATGTCGCGGCCATCGAAGGCGACCTCGCCCTTCCACGCCGGCAGTTCGCCGACGATGGTCTTCATCAGCGTGGTCTTGCCGGCGCCGTTGCGGCCCAGCACGGCGACACCGCCGCGCCAGGGAATGCCGAGGTTGACGTCGAACAGGACCTGGCTGCGACCATAGCCGGCGTCGAGATGCTTGATGTCCAAAAATTCAGGCACGGCGCAAATAAATCTCCTGGACGGCCTTGTTGGCCTGGATCTCCGACACCGTGCCGGACGCCAGCACCTTGCCCTGGTCGAGCACGGTGAGACGATCGCAGATGTCGCGGATGAAATCGAGATCGTGCTCGACGATGACCAGCGAGCAATGCTTTTTGATCGGCTGCAGCAATTCACCGGTGACGCGGCGCTCCTCCAGGCTCATGCCGCCGGTCGGCTCGTCCAGCAGCAGAAGCTTCGGCTTGCAGGCCAGCGCCATCGCGATCTCCAGCCATTGCTGCTGGCCGTGCGACAGCGCCGCCGCCGCGTCGAAAGCGCGGTTGGCGAGGCGAAATTGCGTCAGCATGGTCATGACCTGATCGTGCAAGAGCCCGCGCGTGCGCGAGAACACGAGATCGAACAGCGAGGATTGCGCCTGCAGCGCGAGCAGAATGTTGTCGTAGAGCGTCAGCGTCGGCAGCACGGATGTGATCTGAAATTTCAAGCTCATACCGGCGCGGGCACGCTCGGTCGGCGTGAACGCGGTGATATCGGCGTTGACGAAGGAGACCTTGCCCTGTGTCGGCACCTCGGCGCCGGCGATGCACTTCATCAGCGTGCTCTTGCCGGAGCCGTTCGGGCCGATCAGGCCGTGAAACTCGTTCTCGCCGACGGTCAGCGCGGCGCCGTCGAGCGCGGTGAGCTTCCCGAAGATCTTCTTGACGCCGCTGGCTTCAAGGAGCGGCATCGCGCTTCTCCTTCCCGGTCTTCCTGGATTTGCCACCAAAGCTGCCGACCCGCTCGCGCTCGCCGAGCACGAAGCTGATCAGGCCGAGCGGCCGGAACAGAATCACCAGCAGGAGCAGCACGCCAAGGATGATCGGCCAGACCTCGCGGTAATTGTCCGAGAGCCAGAAGCTGACGCCCTCAACGATGACGGCACCGATGACGGCGCCGATCAGCGTGCCGGAGCCGCCGAACAGCACATAGAGCACCACTTGCGTCGAGACCACGACGCCGACCATGTTGGGCCAGACGAAACCTTCGTGGAAGGCATAGAGGCTGCCGGCGAGGCCGGCCACTGCGCCTCCGATCGCAAAAATGATCGCCTTCAGATGCTGCGCCTTGTAGCCGAAAAAGGCGATGCGCTGCTCGTTCTCGCGCAATCCCGCGAGCGCCAACCCGAACTGCGAGCGCACCAGAAAGCGGCAGAGGAGATAGACCACGACGAGCAGGCCAAGCACGAGATAATAGAACGGCGGCCCTTCCGAGAACTCGTAACTGCCGAGCGTCATCGAGGAGATCGAGGGGATGCCGTTCTGGCCACCGAGATAGTACCAGCCGCGCGCAAGCCGATCGGCGGCGTAGGATCCGGTCAGCGTGCCCAGCGAGACGAAGATCACGCTGGAGGGATGCCGTCCAAGCAGCAGGAAGCCGCCCAGCAGTAGCGCAAAGGTGAGCCCGATCATGGTGCCCGCGGGCAGCACCAGGAAGATGTTGGTAATGTCGAGATCGCGCGCGAGCAGCGCCACGCCATAGCCGGCCGAGCCGAAAAACAGCGCCTGGCCGAAGCTCATGATGCCGGCATAGCCCCACACCAGGTCGAATGACAGCGCGAACAGCGCGAGGATGATCACGCGCGTCGCGAACACCGTGAGGTAGTCCTGCAGCACCAGCGGCGCGAGCAGCGCCGCGACGAGCACGACGCCCTCCACGATCGGCAGGATTTTCCGCGCCGAACCGGCTTGCCCTGCTGATCCGTGTTCAACCATGGCAACGTTCTGCTCCCCGCCGATCTCGGCGGGGACTGCCTGCTTCACTGCGCCCATCGCTTTCGGCATTCGACTCTAGCATTCCTTGGGATCGACGAGTCCGTCGCTGCGTCCGACGATCTCGTAGTTCCCGCCTTTGGCGACAGCGGTGTACATCTTCATCTTGCAGTGGCGCTTGCCCGGCACCATCTCGGCAGGTCCGCCGGGACCTTCGGCGATCTTGGCATGATCGAGCGCAGCGGCGACCGAGTCGCGATCGACCTTGCCGGCTTCCTTGACGGCGGCTTCCCACAGCTTCAGGCCGCGATAGGTGCCGGTGGCGGCGCTGCCGGCAGCGAACAGGAAGTTGCCCGGGAAATCCTTCTCGTAGGCCGCCTGGATTTTTGCGTCGAACGGGTTCTCCTTGGTGAGCACCTTGAAATAATCGAGACAGCTGGCGAGACCCTCGATCTCGGCCGCCTGATTGATGTTGAGCGTGTTCTCGTCATAGTAAACGCAGGCCAGCCGTCCGCCATTCTTGAGAAAGCCGGCCTCGTAGAGCTGCTTGAAGAACGGACCGACGCCGGGCGGGATGACGGTGTTGAAGACGACGTCGACCTTGTTGGAGATGATGCGGTTGACGGTCGAGGAGAAGTCGACCTGGTCGAGTGGATAGTATTCCTCGAACACGACCTCGCCGCCGTTGGCCTCGATCACCTTGCGGGCGTAGACGTTGAGCGTGTGCGGCCAGACATAGTTGGCGCTCGGCAGCGCGAACTTCTTGCCGCCGTTCTTGATCAGCCAGGGAATGAACTCGTCACACTGCTGCGCCGGCGTCGGCCCGGTACAGAACAGATAAGGCGTGCACTCCTTGCCTTCGTAGAGCTGCGGATAGATGTAGAGCGTCTTGCCGCGCGCGACGATCGGGTCCTTGATGGCGTTGCGCATCGACGAGGTGATGCCGCCCAATACCATGTCGACCTTGTCGCGCTGGATCAGCTTGCGGACGTTGCCGACCGCGACGGATTCGTTCGAGGCGGTGTCCTCGACAAAGAGCTCGAGCGGGCGGCCGAGCAGACCGCCGCCGGCGTTGATCTCCTTGATCACCATCTTGGCGACGTTGGCGTCGGCATTGCCGGCGTAGGCAATCGGCCCGGTGAGGTCGGTGGCGATGCCGACCTTGATCGGGGCTTCGGCCGCATTGGCCCAGGGCGCCGGGATCACCCAACTGCCGACGCCGGTTGCGACTGCACCGGAGGCAAAGGCGAGATTCGAAAGGAACCGGCGACGGGAGAGCTGAGAACGATCGGACATGTGACTAAACCCCTTTTCCAGCGATGAGGCCCTGCGGCCGGAATTTGATGAAGACGATGGCGAGAACGAAGACGAGGACATCGGCCACGACGGGCGCCATCACCCAGGGCAGCGCGGCGCTGAGCGTGCCGATGACGCCGGCGCCCGCGACCGGCCCGATGAAGGAGCCGACGCCGCCGACCATGACCGCAACAAAGCCCTGGATCAGGAAGCGCAGGCCGAGATCGGCGAACAGGCTGAACACCGGCACGATCAGTGCGCCGGCAAGGCCGGCAAGCGCCGCGCCGAACGCAAAGGTGGCGCCGTAGATCAGCGGCGTGGAGATTCCGGAGGCGCGGGCCAGCGAAGGATTTTCCAGGGTAGCGCGCACGCGCAGGCCGAAGCTGGTGCGCGCCAGCAGCAGATAGCAGCCGCCCATCACCAGCGCCGTGATGATGATGATGGTGAAGCGCCAGGCCGAGATGTGCATGGCACCGATATCGATCGAGCCGCCGATCGGCTCCGGCACGGTGAGATAGAAGCCGCCGATCAAGCCGCGCACGGATTCGCGGATGATCAGGCCGAGCGCATAGGTGCCGAGCATGGCGACGATGGGGGCTGCGTAGAAGCGTCGGATGATCAGCGCCTCCAGGACGAAGCCGAGCGCGCCGACAATGAATGGTGCGGCGACCATGCCGGCCCAGATCGGCAGGCCCTTGGCGTAGGCGAGATAGGTGATGTAGGCCCCGAGCAGGACGAACTCGCCCTGCGCGAAGTTGAAGATGCCCATCATGCTGGCGATGATCCCGAGCCCCAGCACGATCAGGACGATGATCGCGCCGAAGCTCAGGATCTCGAACGCCGCGACGAACGCGTTAGCCATGCGCCGGAGCCTTTCCCGTTCCGAAGGAATCGGAACGGGGCTCCGGCTCGTTGTCTTGACGCGTCCGAAAACGCTTCCCTGTTCCGTTGGCCCGCATCAATGCCTCGCTCACATCTTCTTCCAGTCGCCGATCTGCTCGAAGGCGTGGGCAGCCCGGTAGATGGTGGATTCCTCGAACATGCGGCCGACCAGCATCAGGCCGACGGGCAGGCCGTCGACCATGCCGCAGGGCAGCGACATCGCCGGATGATGGGTGATGTCGAACGGCGCGGTGTTGGAGATCATCTCCAGCGCACGCGCGACATAGTCTTCGCGGCTGGCCGTGGGCTCCGGCAGCTTCGTCGCCTTCATCGGCGTCGTCGGCAGCAGCAGCAAATCGTAGTCTTTGAAGGCCTTGTCGTAAGCCGCGGTCAGGCGTCGGGAAATGTTGAGAGCCTTGCCGTAATAGCGCGGACCAAACGTGTTGTTGATGTAGGTGCCGAGCAGCAGGAACAGCTTTGTGGTCTCGGACAGAGAATCCGCCTGCCGGCGCCAGCCCCGATGGAAATCCATCAGAGTGGTCGAATAGAGGTCGGATCGGCTCAGCCCATAACCGTCGCCATACATCATGGTCTGGGTCATGCCCTCGGTGCCGATCGGCGTCCAGATCGCGGGGCCCATGAGATGCATCGGGATCGAAACGTTCTCGACCGTGGCGCCCAGATCCTTGAAACGCTTTGCGGCCTCCCGCACGCTCTCGTTGACGGCGGCTTCGGCCGTCGCCTGCTCAAAGCCTTCCTTGAGGATGCCGATCCTCATGCCCTTGACGCCCTGGCCGAGCGCCTTGGTGTACTCCTCGACCTTCGGCGCCTTGATGCGGGGATCGTAGCCGTCGTCACCGGCCAGCACCTCCAGCAGCAGCGCGTTGTCGGCGACGGTCGCCGTCATCGGGCCGGTGTGGTCGACGAACACCTCGATCGGCATGATGCCGGTGTAGGGCACGAGGCCCCAGGTCGGCTTCATGCCATAAGTGCCGCAGAACGAGGACGGCATGCGGATCGAACCGCCCTGGTCGCCGCCGATCGCCATGTCGACCTCGCCGAGCGCGACGACGACGCCGCTGCCTGACGACGAGCCGCCGGCCGAATAGCCCATCTTGTGCGGATTGTGGACGGCGCCGACCGCATTGGTGTGGCTGCCGCCGGACATGCAGAAGGATTCGCAATGAACTTTTCCGGCGATCTCGGCGCCGGCATCGAGCATGCGGGTGACGATGGTGGCGTCGAAATCGGGGACGTAGCCTTCGAGCGTCGCCGAGCCGTTCATCATGGGAACGCCGGCGAGCATGATGTTGTCTTTCAGGGCGACCGTCTTGCCCTTGAGCTTGCCGCTCGCCGCACCCTTCACGGTCGACTTGCGATACCAGGCGTTGCGCGGGTTCTCTTCCGGCGAGGGCCGATAGCCCGGCGTGCGCGGATATTTGACCTCCGGCACCTCGTCCGGCATGGCTCCGACGAGATTGTAGGCCTCGATCGAGCCCTGCATCAGACCGCGGAACGAGGCGACATCGTCGTCGGTCAGCGAAAGGCCGCACTGGTCGGCGACACTGCGCAATTGGGCTGGCGTGGGAAGGACAACTGTCACGGCGCTCTCCTCAAAGGCTTCTTGATCCCTGGAATTGGAATCCCTGGAATTGGAATCCCTGGCATTGGAGCCTCATCGGCGCGCGTGTGCGGCGCGCGCCCGTCGGCTCTACCTTGATATTACAGACGGAAATATTTTCCTTTTCAAGTATTATTTTGGATTCGGGCGTTTGCAGATGGGGCGCCGGCGTCAGATCGGTTTGATCAGCTTGAAATCGAGGCCATCCGCGCCGGCGAGATACATTTGCATCCGGGTATGACCGTTCCTGACGGTGACGGGGCCGCGCGCGCCGCCATAGACGATGTTGCGGCCGGCCGCGAGCATGGGCCCCATCGCCAACGTGCCCGCCTTGTTTGCCACGGCCTCAAGGAAGCGCAGTCCCTCATAGCTGGATTGACCGAGCGAGCCGATCGGGGGGCCGTTCGGTCCGAACATCGCGCGATAGCGGCTCTGGAAGTCGTCGTTGGCTCGCGATCCGATGCCCGGGAAATAGCCGGAGGCACAGAACAGATTTTCGCTGTTGTCGGCGCCGATTCCGAGCAGCACGGTCTCGTCCATCGCCCCGGCCAGCCGCAGCGTCGTGGCGCCGAGGCCGCATTCGCCGAACGCGCGATTGAACGTGATGCTGTCGGTGCCGATCAACGAGATCAGGACGACGTCAGGCCTCGCGGCACGGATGCGCTCCAGATGCGGCTCGTGGTTGTCTTCGCCGAGGGGAACGAACTCTTCGCCGACGACATGGCCGCCGGCCTCCTTGATGTAGCGCTTCACCGCGCGGTGCGACTGCCAGGGCCAGACATAATCGCTGCCGATCAGGTACCAGCGCGCCGCCTTCTTGACGTCGGCAAGCCAGTGGATGGAGGGGCGGCTCTGCCAGCGCGGCGTCTCGCCGATCGCCATGACACCCGGCGTCTGCTCGCCGCCCTCGTAGACGGGCGTATAGATGTAGGGGATACGGTGGCGGGTCGTGACCTTGCGCAGCGCCACACGCACCGCGCTGGTATGCAGTCCCACGATGAGGTCGATCTCATCGGAAGCGATCGCCTGCTCGGCGCGGCTCAGAATCCCGTCGAGCGGCCCGCCGGCATCGTAGATCGAAAGCTCGATCTCGCGCCCGAGAATGCCGCCGCGCTTGTTGATCTCGGCGACCGCGAGCTGCGCGCTGCTTGTCGCGCACGGGCCCCAGACACCGGGCGAGCCGGTGCAGCAAATGAAGCCCCCGATGCGGAGCTTGTTGTGTGCGCCGCGGCGCTTCATGAAATGCGCATCAGCCGGCGACAGGTCGAAATCCGCTGCCGCGGGCGACAGATTCCTGAACAGCAAGGACGGCGGTAACGCCGGACCGCCGTGAGCCGGGAAGTTTACCGTCGCGCGCACGCCAACTCCTGTCTGATACCAGACTTGAAAGCTCATTCAGCAGGCGGCCGCGGCACCCGCCCTATTGTTGGGCAATATCCTATTTTGAAAATATTGAATATTCAAGAATTGAAGTGCATATAGATGCAGCATCGATTGCAAGACATTCACTCATTTGGGTCAAGACAAAGTCTTAGCCGTGGCAAAACCGAACACCCCGATCACCGAACACCTCGCCTACCTGCTCGCGCAAGCCAACCGGGAGATCAACCGGCAGCTCGAACTGCGGTTGAGCAAGGAAGGCGTGCCCGTCGAGCAGTGGCGCATTCTGAAAGTCCTGTCGGATGGCAACGGCCATTCGATGGGAGAGCTCGCGGATGCCGTGCTGCTCAACCATCCGACGCTGACCAAGATGATCGATCGCATGGTCTCGGACACGCTGGTCTACCGCGTGCAGGACCCGAACGACCGCCGCAAGGTCCTGATGTTCATCTCCGATCGCGGCAAGGTGCTGAGCAAGAAGCTCAACTCGCTCGCGGTCGACCAGGAAGAGCACATCCTCGAGAGCTACGGCGACAAATCGACGAGCGAATTGAAGCGGCTGCTGGAGAGCTTGATCGACAGCTCGAATTGAGCTGGCGTGTTTAGCAAGCTCTCTCCACACGGTCGTCCCGGCGAAGGAGATGGAGCCGCGCGCCCCATACTCGATGTCATCGCCCGATTTAATCGGGCGATCCAGTATTCCAGAGACTGACGTGATTGAACCGAGAAGCCGTGGCGTACTGGGTCGCCCGGCTAAACCGGGCGACGACAGTGGAATGTGAGGCGCCGACGTCGCACCTCACACCTGATCGCTAAGCGTACCGCCCGTGGCAGTGCTTGTACTTCTTGCCTGAGCCGCAGGGGCAATCCTCGTTGCGGCCGATCTTGCCCCAGCTTGCCGGGTTCTTGGGATCGCGCAACGCCGCGTCGGTGGACTGCGCTCCGAGCGTGACGCTCGCGAGCGCCATTTCGTCCTCGCCGGTGTTCGGGTCGAACTTGTGCGCTTCCATCGGCGGCAGCACCGGGGCTTCCTGCTCCGGCGGCACGATCTCGACCCGCATCAGCTGCGCCGTGACGGCCTCGCGCAGATGCGCGCTCATCTCCTGGAAGAGGTTGAACGCCTCGGTCTTGTACTCCTGCAGCGGATCGCGCTGGCCGTAGCCGCGCAGGCCGATGACCTGGCGCAGATGGTCGAGCATGATCAGATGCTCGCGCCAGAGATGGTCGAGCGTCTGCAGCAGGATGGTCTTCTCGACGTAACGCATCACGTCGGGACCCCATTGCGCGACCTTTGCGGCCATGTGCTCGTCGGCGCGGGTCTCGATGCGCGTGAGCAGCTCCTCGTCGGCGATGCCCTCTTCCTTGGCCCAGTCCTCGACCGGCAGGTCGAGATCGAGCACGCGCTTGAGCTCTTCCTTCAGGCCCGCGACGTCCCACTGCTCGGCATAGGCATGCTCGGGCACGTGCTTGGCGACGAGGTCGTCGATGAAGGCGTGGCGCATGTCGGCGACGGTCTCGGCGACGCTGTCGTCCTTCATCAGGTCGACGCGCTGGTCGAAGATCACCTTGCGCTGGTCGTTCTGGACGTTGTCGAACTTGAGCAAATTCTTGCGGATATCGAAGTTGCGCGCCTCGACCTTCTGCTGCGCCTTTTCGAGCGCCTTGTTGATCCAGGGATGGATGATGGCCTCGCCCTCCTGCAGGCCGAGACGCTGCAACATGCTGTCGAGGCGATCCGAGCCGAAGATGCGCATCAGATCGTCTTCCAGCGACAGGAAGAATTTCGAGCGGCCGGGATCGCCCTGACGGCCGGAGCGGCCGCGGAGCTGGTTGTCGATGCGGCGGGATTCGTGGCGCTCGGAGCCCATGATGTAGAGGCCGCCGGGCTTCTTCACGGTCTTGGCGGGCTTCGAACCCTTCGCGGGCTCGATCTCGACCTCTTCCTCGGCCTTCAGCACGATGTCGCGGAAGTGCTCGATGTCGGCCTTGATCTGCTCGATCTTCAAGGCCTTCTCGGCTTCGTCCTCGATCGAAGCGGCCTCCTGCTGGATGCGCATTTCCAGCGAGCCGCCGAGCTTGATGTCGGTGCCGCGGCCGGCCATGTTGGTCGCGATCGTGATCGCGCCGGGGACGCCGGCTTCCGCGACGATGTAGGCTTCCTGCTCGTGGAAGCGCGCGTTGAGCACCGCGAACAGCTTTGCCGGTTTGCCGGCGCGGGCCGCCGCGTACAGCTTCTGCATCGAATTTTCGTTACCGAAATCGATCTGCCGATAGCCGTGCTTCTTGAGATATTCGGCGATCACTTCCGATTTTTCGATCGAGGCGGTGCCGACCAGCACCGGCTGCAGCCGCGCATTGGCGCGCTCGATCTCGGCCAGAATCGCGGCGTATTTCTCGTTCTGGGTGCGATAGACCTCGTCGTCTTCGTCGAGACGGGCGACCGGCAAATTGGTCGGGATCTCCACGACCTCGAGCTTGTAGATGTCGAACAATTCGTCGGCTTCGGTCAGCGCCGTGCCGGTCATGCCCGCGAGCTTTTCGTACATCCGGAAATAGTTCTGGAAGGTGATCGAGGCCAGCGTCTGGTTTTCCGGCTGGACCTGCACGTGCTCCTTGGCTTCCAGGGCCTGATGCAGGCCTTCCGAATAGCGGCGGCCCTGCATCATGCGACCGGTGAACTCGTCGATGATGACGACCTCGTCGTCGCGGACGATGTAGTCCTTGTCGCGCGTGAACAGCGTGTGGGCGCGCAGCGCCTGATTGATGTGGTGCACGACGGAAACGTTCTCGACGTCGTAGAGCGATTCACCCTTGAGCTGGCCGGCATCGCGCAGCAGCGTCTCGATCTTCTCCATGCCGGCTTCGGTCAGCGTCACCGTGCGCTGCTTCTCGTCGACGTCGTAGTCGGACTTGTCGAGCTTGGGCAGGAAGCCGTCGATGGTGTTGTAGAAGTCGGAGCGGTCGTCGAGCGGGCCGGAGATGATCAGCGGCGTGCGCGCTTCGTCGATCAGGATGGAGTCGACTTCGTCGACGATCGCGTAGAAGTGCGGCCGCTGGACCATGTCCTCGAGCCGGTACTTCATGTTGTCGCGCAGATAGTCGAAGCCGTATTCGTTGTTGGTGCCGTAGGTGATGTCGCAGGCATAGGCCATCTTGCGCTCGGAATCGTCGAGGCCGTGCACGATCACGCCGGTGGTCAGGCCGAGGAAGCCGTAGATCTGGCCCATCCAGGCGGAGTCGCGGCGGGCGAGGTAGTCGTTGACCGTGACGACGTGGACGCCCTTGCCAGCGAGCGCGTTGAGGTAGACCGCGAGCGTTGCGACCAGGGTCTTGCCTTCGCCGGTCTTCATCTCGGCGATGTCGCCCTCGTGCAGCACCATGCCGCCGATCAGCTGGACATCGAAATGGCGCTGGCCGAGCGTGCGCTTGGCGGCTTCACGGACCGTGGCGAAAGCGGGGACCAGCAGGTCGTCAAGGGTCTTGCCCTCGGCGAGCTGCTTCCTGAACTCGACGGTGCGGGCCTTGAGGGCCTCGTCAGAGAGTTTCGAGACCTCGGGCTCCAGCGCGTTGATCGCGTTGACGCGGGACTGATATCCCTTCACCCGCCGGTCGTTGGCGGAGCCGAAAAACTTGCGGGCGAGCGCGCCGATCATGCTTAGTTCCTGTGTTCGCGATTCAACCGCGTTCGCGTTGCAGCCAAGAGGTTGTCACCCGCCTGCCTATCAACTCACCGTGACGCCTGCTAGGCGCCAGAGCCCCGTCTGCGGGGGGTCCATCCGCCATATGGGTGGGAGTTGGGCAAGTCTGGGTTCAACGGCCAAAAACGCAGCAAAATAAACGCCATCGCATGGACGCGACCGGGCAGAGATATGGCCCGGTCAGGGCCTTGTCAACGGCGGGTGCATTGCGGCTAATTCATCATTTTGACAGACTTTTCGCGTTGCCAAGGCCCCCTGAATTGGGCGAGTGTCCGCCCCGCTCGAGCAGCCCCCTGCTTCAACAAAAGGATTTTCCATGACCACCTCGTTCCCGGTAACCAGAACCGGCCTGCGCTTCGGCCTCGCCACCGCCCTCGTGGGCTGCCTTGCGCTGGCGCTGATCGCGGGTCCCGGCCGGGCTGCCGACGATCCGGTGCTGGCGAAGGTCAATGGCGCGGAAATCAAGAAGAGCGACGTCGCCATGGCCGAAGAGGAACTCGGGCCGAGCCTCGCCCAGATGGACCCGGCGACCAAGGACGAGAACGTCCTGTCCTTCCTGATCGACATGAAGATCGTCGGCAAGGCCGCCGAGGACAAGAAGCTCGCCGAGGGCGAGGAGTTCAAGAAGCGGCTCGCGTTCGCCCGCAACCGCCTGCTGATGGACAGCCTGCTCGCCGGCGAGGGCAAGGCCGCCACCACCCCGGATGCCATGAAGAAGGTCTATGAGGAGGCCTCCAAGCAGATCACCGGCGAGCAGGAAGTGCACGCCCGCCACATCCTGGTCGAGACCGAGGACGAGGCCAAGGCGGTGAAGGCCGAACTCGACAAGGGCGCCGATTTCGCCGAACTCGCCAAGAAGAAGTCCAAGGATCCGGGCTCGGCCGACGGCGGCGACCTCGGCTTCTTCACCAAGGAGCAGATGGTGCCGGAATTCTCCGCGGTCGCCTTCGCGCTCGAGCCGGGCAAGATCTCCGACCCCGTGAAGTCGCAGTTCGGCTGGCACGTCATCAAGGTCGAGGAAAAGCGCAGCCGCAAGGCGCCGGACTTCGAGCAAGTCAAGGCGCAGATCGAGCAGTATGTCACCCGCAAGGCCCAGGCCGATTACGTCGCCAAGCTGCGCGCGGAAGCCAAGGTCGAGCGGCTGGACCAGCCGGCGGATGCGGCAAAGGACGCCAAGCCGGCCGATGCGGCCAAGCCGGCTGACGCCAAGCCGTCCGACAGCAAGATGGCGCCCCCGGCGAAGAAGTAAGAATTCGCTGTCACTTCGGTGACGTGAAGAGTATCTAAGCCTTTGTGATGCCCGGCCCCCGCGCCGGGCATCTGCATGTCCAGATCCCACCAAGGCGCCCCGATGTCCTCCTCCGTTTCCCCCCTCGCCCCGAAACACGTTCCCGACATGCCCGTGATCGCGGGGGTCCGTCTCGCGACGGCCGAAGCCGGCATTCGCTACAAGAACCGCACCGACGTGCTGCTGGCGGTGATGGACAAGGGCACCGCGGTCGCAGGCGTCTTCACCAAGTCGAAATGTCCCTCCGCGCCGGTGGAATGGTGCCGCGCCAAGCTGAAAGGCGGCAAGGCCCGCGCGTTGGTGGTCAATTCCGGCAACGCCAATGCCTTCACCGGCAAGACCGGCCGCAGCTCCACGGCACTGACCGCGAAGATCGCGGCCAAGGCCGTCGGATGCACCGAGGGTGAGATCTTCCTGGCCTCGACCGGCGTGATCGGCGAGCCGCTGGATGCGAGCAAGTTCGATGGCGTGCTCGGTCGGCTCGCGGAAACCGCCGAGGCCGGCGATTATCTGGCGGCCGCCAAGGCGATCATGACCACCGACACCTTCCCGAAGGTCGCGACCGCGACCGTGAAGCTCGGCAAAGCCAAGGTCACCATCAATGGCATGGCCAAGGGTGCCGGCATGATCGCGCCCGATATGGCGACGATGCTGTCCTTCATCTTCACCGACGCACCGATCGCGCCTGCCGCGCTGCAGGCGCTGCTCAAAAGCGGCGTCGAGGACACCTTCAACGCGGTCACGATCGACGGCGACACCTCGACCTCGGACACGCTGCTGGCCTTTGCCACCGGTGCTGCTGCGGAACACGGCGCGCCGAAGATCAGTCGCGCCACCGACCCGCGCCTGAAAGCCTTCGTCAAGGCCTTCAACCAGGTGCTCGCCAATCTTTCCGAGCAAGTGGCCCGCGACGGCGAAGGCGCGCGCAAGCTGGTCGAGATCACCGTCGAGGGCGCCAAGACCAAGGCCTCGGCGCGCAAGATCGCGATGTCGATCGCGAACTCGCCGCTGGTGAAGACCGCAATCGCCGGCGAGGACGCCAATTGGGGCCGCGTGGTGATGGCGGTCGGCAAGGCCGGCGAGCCGGCTGACCGCGACAAGCTCTCGATCTCCTTCAACGGCATCCGCGTCGCCAAGAGCGGCGCGCGCGATCCGTCCTATGACGAGGCGCAGGTGTCGGAAGCGATGAAGGCGCCGGAGATCGCGATCAAGGTCTCGCTCGGCCTCGGCAAGGGCCGCGACCGCGTGCTGACCTGCGACCTCACCAAGGAGTATGTCGCGATCAACGGGGATTACAGGTCGTAGCCGGACTCGCGGTGAGTCCGCTTGACCCGCAAGCGGGCGGGGTGATCAAAATCACCCCGAGATCCGCGCATCCGCGAGTGCCTTCTTGAACAGCGCGTTCATCGCTTCCGAAATGCCCTGGGTGGGGCTGACCTCGAAATAGAATCCCGGCGAAGCGCAGCTCTGCATGTTCTGCGCGATCTTGCTGTTCGGAGACGGCCCCCACGGCCCGGGGTTAAAGGGCGAGATCCAGGTGGTGTACCAGGTGTCGGTAGGTGGTTGATACGTCGTGTACAGCACCGCGATCTTGATACCGCGGTCCTTGATGGCCGTGCAGAGCGC
The DNA here is from genome assembly GCF_023101005.1 of Bradyrhizobium sp. 187. Taxonomy (NCBI): domain Bacteria; kingdom Pseudomonadati; phylum Pseudomonadota; class Alphaproteobacteria; order Hyphomicrobiales; family Nitrobacteraceae; genus Bradyrhizobium; species Bradyrhizobium sp. 187. The sequence goes on along the minus strand of NZ_CP064693.1, from coordinate 360,109 downwards.
CGGATTGATCGGCGACTGACAGCGATTCGATGACGCGAGAGGATACGAAGAAGACGAGACACTACACATCGTCGTGCCTGAGTTGGTTTCGTCAGCGACCCCATCGGATACAAAAAACAGATATTTCAGCGGTGACGCGGATGTGCCGGCTCCCGGCGAGGCGATTGCGCTATTGATCGCGGGAAAAATCGTGGTGAAGGGAGTATCTTTGTCTTTAGTATACGAGTCATTCTGACCGGCGACCGCCATCAGGTCGATGTTTCCCGCCGCAGTCTTGGCGGAGCTCAGGCTCGACGACAGCGCGAACAGATTTCTCAATCCGATCGTCGCTGACGAAGCGCCGAAATCGTAGATCGCCATTCTGAACTGGTTCGAATAGGTCTGCGTGTTCTGGGCTGTGTCCATCAGGTTCGCGCTCGCCTGGCGCACCACGTCAATTCGGGTCGTGATGCCGTTTGCTTTGGCGATGTCGTAGTTGCTTGTGCCGGCGGCCTTGGTGGTGTCGTGACACGCGAATGCACATCCACCCGTCTTTCCCTGCAATTTCGTTATGTCGGTCGGTGTCGCTGCGACGCCCATCGACGGAGAATTGTCCAGCAGGAGATAGAAGTCGACATAGAGCGGCATATTGGCCGTCGACGACGACGTGCCGCTCATGGTCAGTGTGGTCTTGCCGATCAGGCCGAGAAACATGGTGTTGATGGTGGCGGTGAACGAGACAGTCGAGTTGATGGTCGAGCCGGTCTTGACGACGGTCGGGGTGACGCTGTCGAGTGTATAGCCGGTCAGGTTGGCGCGATTGGCATCGAAGATTTTCTGGGCGTCGTCGACGCCGGCCGTGATCGTGCCGTCCGTGGTCATCGAGCCCGCGGCGGCAAACCCCGGCGATGCCTTGGCGAGCGCACCGACGCTGGCCGCGTCAGCCGCGCCCTGAAGCTTGGCCCGGACCTGCGTCGCGCGGGAGTAGTCGATCGCGGTGCCGATGAACGTGATCAGGGGGACGCAGCAGATTGCGAAGATCACCGCGACATTGCCGCGCCGGTCGCGAAGGAACCGACGGAAGATGGGACGACACTCAGCGCGCATGGATCTGGCCCGAAATGGTTTCAGCGTGTCCACTCTAGGAACCGTGGATTAAATATGACTTATGGAGACCTCGGAAACACGGGCCGTAACAGGGTTAACGAACCGTTGCGGATGATCCTTCAGTGAGCGGAATTCCAGGCATGGCTGATCTCAAACTGACGCTCGTGGTGGCTTGCGCCCTCGTCGACGCCGACAAGCGCGTCCTGATCGCGCAGCGCCCCGAGGGCAAGACGCTGGCCGGCCTTTGGGAATTTCCCGGCGGCAAGTGCGAGCCCGGCGAGCGGCCGGAACAGAGCCTGATCCGCGAACTCCACGAGGAGCTCGGCATCACCGTCGCCGAACCCTGCCTGGCGCCGCTGACGTTCGCGAGCTACGGCTACGAGACCTTCCACCTCCTGATGCCGCTCTTCATTTGCCGGCGCTGGGACGGACAGGTCACGCCGCGCGAAGGCCAGGCCCTGGCCTGGGTTCGCGCCAACAAGCTGCGCGACTATCCCATGCCGCCCGCGGACATTCCGCTGATCCCGCATTTGATTGATTTGTTGATGTGAATTCGAAGCGGGCACCACACTCTCGGCGTCATGCCGGCTTGTCCCGGGCATCCACGATCTTCGTGCTGAACCGAGAGGCGTGGATGGCCGGGACATAGGCGAGCGGAAGCGACGCCGTCCTTCGGACGGCATGCCGGCCATGACGGCGGAGAGAGCTTACGTCCCTCCGGCCTTCTTCACCGCTTCCGCCAGGCTCGCCTTCGCTGATCCAGGCTTGAGCGGCTGCTGCTGGCTCGCATGCGGCGCCCAGCCGGAAAGCCAGATGATGTCGAATGTCGCACGGATGCGGCCGTCGGCGTCGGCAAAGCGTTCCGCGTAGATTTCAGCCATCCGCAGCAGCGTCGATCGCCGGCTCGGCGTGCGTCGCCGCTCGATCAGCACATTGGCGGCGCCCATGCGCCTGATATCCTGCATCAGCGCGAACGCGTTGGCGTAGCGCACCACGACGCGGTCGACATCGGTGACCGGCAGCGCAAACCCCGCCCGCTGCAACAGCGCGCCAACGTCGCGCAGATGGGCGAACGGTGCGACTCGCGGCGATACGCCGCCCTCGCATTCGGCCTCCGCGGCGGCAAAGGCCTGGCGCAGCTCGGTCAGGCTGTCGCCGCCGATCATCGCCGCCAGCAGCAGCCCGTCCGGCCTCAGCGCGCGACGGATCTGCGCGAGCACACCCGGCAGATCGTTGGCGAATTGCAGCGCCAGCGCCGAGACCACGAGATCGAGGCTCTCCGGTACAAAGGGCAGCTTCTCCGCACCCGACGCATCGAGCTCAATGCGCTCGATCGAGGGCAGTCGCGCGCGCAGCACCGCGAGACCCTCGCCGGGCGTCCAGAGATCGGCCGCTGTGTGAAACTCTCGCATCACCGCGGCCAGCCGGTCGGAGATGTCCTCGGCGACCCGATCCAGCAGGAAGCTCGCGGCACCTTGCGCCTGCGCGCGGCGCTGTCGCGCGCGCAGCAAGGCACGATCGAACAAAGCGGGCGGGGTTTGCGGGTCTTGAGCCATGCCGCTGGTTACGCCGATCATGCTGGTTCTGGCAATCCACTGCGCGCGGCGCTAGCCTTGCCTCATGGAGCCGGCACCGGCCCCGTGTTCCAAACTAGCAATCCGCACCAGGCCCGCGGCGCCGGAGCGTCAAACGATGATCACCTGTTATCTGCGATACGAGATCCCCCCGGACAAGCTCGCCGAATTCGAAGCCTATGGCAGGATGTGGCTGGAACTAGTGCCAAGATTCGGCGGCATCCACCACGGGTACTTCCTGCCATCGGAAGGCGCCAGCGACGTCGCCCTCGCGATGTTCAGCTTCCCGAGCTTCGCGGCGTACGAACAATATCGGAAGGACAGCGCCGAAGATCCGGACGTCCAGAAAGCGATCGAGTTCGCAGGGCAAACGCGCTGCTTTCGCCGTTATGAGCGATCGTTTTTCCGGCCCGTGCTGCCGAAAGAGCCGTAGGCCGGGCGCGGACGAGAACAGCCCATTGACTTGAGCGTGGCGCAGGACGGCGCTAGCCTTGCCCAATGGACGCCGAGGCATCACCACCACGCTCCATTTCCAGCCATTTGCGCGGCGCACTTCAGGCCTGCCGAGGTGTGATGGCGCATCTGCCAAGGCTTGCGCTCGACGTTGCGCTGCCGACACTGTGCGTGTCCTGCCGCGAGCCGGTCGACGGCGAGGGCGTGTGCGCGGCGTGCTGGGCGCGGCTGTCGTTCATCGAACGGCCCTACTGCCCGCGGCTCGGCATTCCCTTTGTGTACGATCCCGGGCCCGACATGCTGTCGATGGAGGCGATCGCGAGCCCGCCGGCCTACCAGCGGGCGCGCGCCGCGGTGCGTTATGACGACGTCGCGCGCACCCTGGTGCATGCGCTGAAATACCAGGACCGGACGGATTTGGCGCCCGCCATGGGCCGCTGGATGGCGCGCGCGGGCGGCGAACTGCTCGCCGAAGCCGACATGCTGGTGCCCGTTCCCCTGCATTGGCGAAGGGCGTGGCGCCGCCGCTACAACCAGTCCGGGGCGCTGGCGCGGATCATCGAGCGGCAGAGCGGAGTGAAGGCGAAGGCTGAGGTGCTGCGCCGGGTACGCGCGACCGAGCAGCAGATCGGCCTGTCGCGGGCCCAGCGCGCTACCAATGTGCAGGGCGCATTCCAGGTATCCCCCGACCGCCAGGCGGACGTTCAAGGTCGGCGCATTGTCCTCATCGACGACGTCCTGACGTCGGGCGCGACGCTGGATGCCTGTGCGCGGGCCCTGCTCCGGGCCAAAGCGGCGCAAGTGGACGTGCTGGTGTTTGCCCGGGTTGTCGAGAGCCGGTGAAGTCCCATATAATTCAATGAATTCATGACATGAGAGCGCTAGACAAGATGACCGCTGCTGTCGAGATCTACACGAGGCCGGGCTGCGGCTATTGTTCCGCCGCCAAGTCGCTGCTGACCCGCAAGAAGGCGACGTTCACGGAGTTCGATATCGCCAAGAACCCGTCCTGGCGCCAGGAGATGTACGATCGCGCCGGCGAGGGCTCGACCTTCCCGCAGATCTGGATCGGCGGGAACCATGTCGGCGGCTGCGACGAGCTCTACGCGCTCGATCGCGAAGGCAAGCTCGACGCCATGTTCGAGAGCGTCAAGGCGGAGTCATGAGCGACAACAGGACTTTCACGGCGGCGATGGTGCAGATGCGCACCGGCCTGATGCCCGAGCCGAGCCTCGCGCAGGCCACCAGGCTGATCCGCCAAGCTGCAGCCAATGGCGCCGACTACGTGCAGACGCCCGAAGTCAGCAACATGATGCAGCTCAACCGCAAGGCCCTGTTCGAGCACCTCCAGAGCCAAGACGACGACAGCTCGCTGAGGGCGTACCGGGCGCTCGCGGCGGAACTGAAGATCCACATCCATGTCGGCTCGCTGGCGCTGCGCTTTTCGGACGAGAAAGCGGTCAACCGCTCGTTCCTGATCGGGCCCGAGGGCAATGTGCTCGCGAGCTACGACAAGATCCACATGTTCGATATCGAGCTGCCTGACGGCGAGAGCTATCGCGAATCCGCCAATTACCAGCCGGGCGAGACGGCCGTGATCTCTGACCTGCCCTGGGGCCGCGTCGGCCTGACGATCTGTTATGACGTGCGCTTCCCCGCGCTCTACCGCGCGCTGGCCGAAAGCGGCGCGTACTTCATCACGGTGCCCTCGGCCTTTACCCGCAAGACCGGCGAGGCGCATTGGCACGTATTGTTGCGTGCGCGCGCGATCGAGACCGGTTGCTTCATCTTCGCCGCGGCGCAGGCAGGCCTGCACGAGAACAAGCGCGAGACTTATGGCCATTCGCTCATCATCGATCCCTGGGGCGAGATTCTCGCCGAAGGCGATGTCGAGCCCGGCATCATCATGGCAAAAATCGATCCGGCCAAGGTCGAGACCGCGCGCCGCGCGATCCCCTCACTCCAGCACGGCCGCCGCTTCGGCGTCGCCGACCCCAAGGCGGGGCCGGACCATCTGCACCTGGTGCGGGGATCGGCATGATCCGCTACGCGCTCCGCTGCCACCGGAGCCACGACTTCGAGAGTTGGTTCCAGAGCTCGGCCGCGTACGACCAGCAGGTGAAGCGCAAGCTCGTGACCTGTCCGGTTTGCGGCTCGGCCAAGGTCGACAAGGCGATCATGGCGCCGCGCATCGTCGGCAAGAAGGGCCGCGGACGCGCCACGCCGCCGCCTGAGCCCACCGCCACGATGACCGCGCCCGAAGCTGCGCAATCCGCACCGACCTCGCTGTTGATGGCGCAGGAGCGCGAGCTGCGCGCCAAGCTCAAAGAGCTGCGCGATCACATCGTGAAGAACGCCGACAATGTCGGCGAGCGATTCGCCACCGAAGCCCGCGCGATGCATTACGGCGACAAGGAGCACCGTCCGATCTATGGCGAGGCCTCGCCCGACGAGGCCAAGTCGCTGATCGACGAAGGCATCGAGGTGTCGCCGCTGCCGACGCTGCCGGAAGACCGGAATTAGACTCCCACCAACACCGCCACGCCGACCACGATCAGCGCGATGCCAATAATCTCGCGCGGCGCGATCGGCTGCTTGAACGAATAGTACGCCACGCCTTGCGCGAACAGCACCTCGATCAAAGCGAGGGTGCGGACATTGGCGGCGGCCGTCAGCGCGAACGCTAGGAACCAGAACTGCGAGGCGAAGGCGCCCATGAAGCCGGCGAGCAGCGGTGGCTTCCAAAGCCTCAGGATCGACTGAAGCACTTTTGGCGCCCGCCAGAGCAGATAGACCGTCAGGATCAGCGTCTGCACGAACAGGCCGAGCACCAGCGTGAACGATGCCGCAGTCACGAACGAGACATCAGGCACGTTGATGATGGCGCCGCGGAAGCCGACCGCAGAGAGCGCGAAGGCCGCGGCCGCGACGAGGCCGGTGATGGTCGGCTTCAATTCGGCAAAGCTCTTCTCGCCGCCGGGCCGCAGCGCGGTGATGACGACGCCGATTGTCGCGATCACGATCGCAAGCACCTTCAGCCATGTCAGATGATCGCCGAGGAAGACGAAGCCGAAGATGGCGGTCTGGATCGCCTCGGTTTTCAAATAGGCCGTCGTCACCACGAAGGAGCGGTCGTTCATGGCGAGCAGCATCAGGCCGGTCGCGACGATCTGGCTGAGCGCGCCGAGCAGGAGCCACGGCCAGAACACACCGGGCGGCATGTCGAGATGATCGCCGGTGGCGACCAGCACCACCGCCAGGAAAAGCAGCGAGAACGGAAAGCCGAACAGGAAGCGGATATTGGTTGCGCCCCAGGTCCCCAGCGGCTTCGTCAGCGACCGCTGCATCGCATTGCGCGCGACCTGGCCGAGCGCGGCAATGACGGTAAAGGGAATCCAGAGGCTGGCGATGGTGAACATGGGGATGGGACTGCGCTGGGAGCGAGAGGACGTTGAGTCAACGTGCCGCTCGCGCTCAAGCAGGTCAATCACGCGGATGTCATGGGTGCGATGCTTGCCTGACGAATTCGGTGTCGTCCTGGACAAGCGAAGCGCAGATCCATGACCCATTACCCCAGGGAGTGGTTTGGCGAAGACTCGTAATTATCAGTTTTCGCCTAACTAAACCCTGGCTTTCGCCAGGACGACGCCGAATGTTTGGAAGCGGCAACGCCTCACACCATGCCTTCCGCCACCACCATGTAGTTCACGTCCATGTCTGACGAGAGGGTCCATTTGTCGGCGAAGGGGCTGTAGACGACGCCGGTCTGCTCGGTGATGACCAGGCGGTTGTCGAGCAGGTATTTCGTCAGCTCGTCGGGGGTGACGAACTTGTTCCACTCGTGGGTGCCGCGCGGCAGCCAGCGCAGGACATATTCAGCGCCGACGATGGCAAGCGCAAAGCTCTTCCAGTTCCTGTTCAGCGTCGAGACCACCATCAGGCCGTTCGGCTTCAGCATCGCGGCGCAGCGCTTCAGGAAAACGCCGACGTCGACGACGTGCTCGACCACCTCCATCGCCAGAACGATGTCGAAGCGCTCGCGCGGGTCGATCTCCTCAACCGTGGTGCAGCGATAGTCGATCGCGAGGTGCGCCTTATCGGCATGCAGCTTGGCGGCCGCGATGTTGCTGACCGACGGATCGACGCCGATGACCTGCGCACCCAGGCGCGACAACGGCTCGCAGAGCAGGCCGGCGCCACAGCCGATGTCGAGCACGCGCAGACCGCCGAGGCAGTTGAGGCTGCGCGCGTTGCGCTCGAACTTGCGGCAGGCGGCATCGCGGATATAGCCGAGCCGCAGCGGGTTGATCCGGTGCAGCGGTGCCATCTTGCCGTTGGGATCCCACCACTCCGCCGAGAGCTTTGAGAATTTCGCGATCTCGGCGGCATCGACGGTCGAGCCCGGCGAGGTGCTTGCGGTTACGGAAGTATCTTGCTGCATGCTCATGGTTACGCGCGGTCCTACCGCGTGGTGATCGAACTACGGAAGGCGAGCGGCGAGGCGATGGTCTTGATCGTCTCGATCCCCTCGCCGACGCCGCGAATCGTCACGTCGCCGTAGTTGAGAATTCGTCCAAGAATGGTCTGATCGACATCGACGCTCTCGACCTTGTCCAGCGCCATCTCGAAGGTGCGGCGCTTGATGAAGCCGGTCTTGTGCACGACCCGCAAATTGGTCACGTCGGTCTCGGTGGTAAAGCGATGGAACCAGCCCTTCACAGTCCAGTACAGCGCCGCCAGAGCGACCAGGCCGGCCGCAACCAGACAGAGCATGACGAGCCCCTCGACGGTGGTTTGCCGGGACAGGACGAACAGGACCAGCGCCACGATCCAGGCCAGGATCGCCGGAAAATAGAAGATCCAGTGCGCATTGGTCGAATACAGCACCTTCTCGCCAGGCTGCAGGATCTCGTCGATATAGCGCGCCATGATCTCGGTTAACCCACTACCCGCACCCTGCCCCGCAGGAACCCGCTTGCCCCCGGCCCCGCCGCTATGTATACGCGCGGTCGGTGTCCGCGAGGCCCGTCCAGTGCGGGCCACCATACTGATCCTTATGAAGGAATGCACGCGTCGTCATGAGCCGCCTCGTGATGAAATTCGGCGGCACGTCCGTCGCCAACATCGAACGTATCCGCAACGTCGCACGCCATGTGAAGCGTGAGGTCGACGCCGGCCATGAAGTGGCCGTGGTCGTCTCGGCGATGTCCGGTAAAACCAACGAGCTGGTGGCCTGGTGCACCGAGGCCTCGCCGATGCACGACGCGCGCGAATACGACGCCGTGGTCGCCTCGGGCGAACAGGTGACGTCCGGCCTGCTTGCCATCGTGCTTCAGGGCATGGGTATCCAGGCCCGCTCCTGGCAGGGCTGGCAGATCCCGATCACGACCAGCGACGCCCATGCTTCGGCCCGGATCGAGGGCATCGACGGCAGCGAGATCATCAAGCGCTTCAGGGAGCGCAAGGAAGTCGCCGTGATCGCCGGCTTCCAAGGCATCAACCCCGAGACCAACCGCATCACCACGCTCGGCCGCGGCGGCTCCGATACCTCGGCCGTGGCGATCGCCGCCGCCGTGAAGGCGGACCGCTGCGACATCTACACCGACGTCGACGGTGTCTACACCACCGATCCGCGAATCGTGCCGAAGGCGCGCCGGCTCGACAAGATCGCATTTGAAGACATGCTGGAGCTGGCCTCCCAGGGCGCCAAGGTGCTCCAGGTCCGCTCGGTGGAACTTGGCATGGTCCACAACATGCCAATTTTCGTCCGCTCGAGCTTCGACAAGCCCGAGGATATCGACCCGCATGCCAACCAGCCGCCCGGCACGCTGATCTGCAGCGAGGAGGAGATCATGGAAAGCCACGTCGTCACCGGCATCGCCTTTTCGAAGGACGAGGCCCAGATCTCGGTACGCCAGATCGAGGACAAGCCCGGCGTGGCGGCGTCGATCTTCGGCCCGCTCGCGGATGCCAACATCAACGTCGACATGATCGTGCAGAACGTCTCCGAGGACGGCAAGACCACCGACCTCACCTTCACGGTCCCGGCCGCCGACTACACCAGGGCCAAGGAGACGATTACCGCGGCCAAGAGCCAGATCAATTATGCCCGGCTCGACACCGCGACCGATGTCGCCAAGATCTCGGTGATCGGCAGCGGCATGCGCAGCCATGCCGGCGTTGCCGCCCAGGCGTTCTCGGCCCTCGCAGGACGGAATATCAACATCCGGGCCATTACAACCTCCGAGATCAAATTCTCGGTTCTGATCGACACCGCCTATACCGAGCTTGCGGTGCGCACGCTGCACACGCTCTACGGTCTCGATCAGGCTTAGGCTAATTTTCTCTTAGCGGTCGCAGCAAACGCGAAGGTGTCCACACTTTCGCGTTTGGCAGGCGTTTTGCTTGGCAAAACAAGCCCCAATTCGCTATACGGCGAACTGGGTGGGCTGCCAGAAACTGTGCCCCAGTTGAGGCGGTGCTGATTCGGCCCAGGCAACCGCCGGGGCTGGCGCCGGACGAGCAAATTTGTTGTTTTTCTGGATTTCTGGGCGAGCCGCCGCGGGCCCTTTCGGCCCCGGCAGACGAAGGAGATTGACGGTTCATGCGGAGCGCGTCGGGAGGTCCCCGCGTCTTGTTGAGACGGCTCCGCGAAACCATGGCGGAGCAGGTCTCGGCCCAGGAGCGGCTGGACAAGATCGTGGTGCTGATCGCCGCCAACATGGTGGCCGAGGTGTGCTCGGTCTATGTGCTGCGCGTGGACAACACGCTTGAGCTCTATGCCACCGAAGGCCTCAACCGCGAGGCGGTGCACCACACCGTGCTCAGCGCCCATGAGGGCCTGGTCGGCCTGGTCGCGAGCGAGGCAACGCCTCTCAACCTAAGCGATGCGCAAAGCCATCCGGCCTTCTCGTTCCGCCCGGAGACGGGCGAAGAGATTTACCACTCCTTCCTCGGCGTGCCGATCCTGCGCGCCGGCAACACGCTCGGCGTGCTGGTGGTGCAGAATCGCGCCAAGCGCAACTATGTCGAGGAGGAGCTCGAGGCGCTTCAGACCACCGCGATGGTGCTGGCGGAGCTGATCGCCTCCGGCGAGCTGTCTGCGCTGGCCCAGCCAGGCCATGAGCCCGCGGCGCGCCATTCGGCGCAGAAGGTCGGCGCCATCCTGTCGGAAGGCATCGCACTCGGCCATGTCGTGCTGCACGAGCCGCGCGTGGTTATCAAGGACTACATCGCCGAGGACCTGCCAAAGGAGATCAAGCGGCTCGACACCGCGCTCGCCAAGCTGCGCGCCGATCTCGACCGCATGCTGGAGCGCGGCGACGTCGCCGAGGGCGGCGAGCATCGCGAGGTGCTGGAAGCCTACCGCATGTTCGCCAACGACCAGGGCTGGTCGCACAAGCTGCACGAGGCGGTCGCCACCGGCCTCACGGCGGAAGCCGCCGTCGAGCGTGTGCAATCCGACACCCGCGCGCGCATGCTGCGCTCGACAGATCCCTATTTGCGCGACCGGCTGCATGATCTCGAGGATCTCGGCTATCGCCTGATGCGACAGCTGGTCGGCCAGGATCACGCGCCGTCACGCGAACAATTGCCCGACAACGCCATCGTCATCGCGCGCGCGATGGGCCCGGCGGCGCTGCTCGACTATGACCGCAAGCGCCTGCGCGGCATCATATTGGAGGAAGGCACCGCCAATTCCCACGTCTCGATCGTGGCGCGCGCGCTCGGCATTCCCGCGGTCGGCGAAGTCCCGAACGCGCCTGGTATCGCCGATCCCGGCGACGCCGTCATCGTCGACGGCACCTCCGGCATGATCTATGTGCGCCCATCGCAGGAGGTCGAAGCGGCCTTCGCCGAGCGCGTGCGCTTCCGGGCCCGCCGCCAGGCGCAGTATCTGGCGCTGCGCGACCGGCCCTGCGTCACCAAGGACGGCCAGAAGGTCGAGCTGATGATCAATGCGGGTCTAGCGATCGACTTGCCGCACATCGAAGACACCGGCAGCGCCGGCATCGGCCTGTTCCGCACCGAGCTGCAATTCATGGTCGGCCAGAGCCTGCCGCGCACCAGCGACCAGCTCGCGCTCTATCGCACCGTGCTGGATGCCGCCGGCACCAAGCCCGTCACCTTCCGCACCCTCGACATCGGCGGCGACAAGGCGCTGCCTTATATGGAGGCGGTAATCGAGGAGAACCCCGCGCTCGGATGGCGCGCGATCCGGCTCGGGCTCGACCGTCCCGGCCTGTTGCGCGGCCAGATCCGCGCACTGCTGCGCGCCGGCGGCGGCCGCGCGCTGCGCATCATGTTCCCGATGATCTCGGAGGTGGGTGAATTCGATTCTGCGAAGGCGCTGGTCGAACGCGAACTGACCTATCTGCGCCAGCACGGCCACACGCTGCCGGAGCGGATCGACATCGGCACCATGGTCGAGGTGCCGGCGCTGCTTTATCAGCTCGACGAGCTCCTGAAGAAGGTCGACTTCATCTCGGTCGGCTCCAACGATCTGTTCCAGTTCCTGTTCGCGGTCGACCGCGGCAACGCGAAAGTCTCGGAGCGCTTCGACACCATGTCGGCGCCGATCCTGCGCGCGCTTCGCGACATCGCACGCAAGACGCAAGCCGCGAACAAATCGCTGTCGCTCTGCGGCGAGATGGCGTCGAAACCGATCGGCGCGCTGGCGCTGATCGGGATGGGCTATCGCTCGCTGTCGCTCTCGGCCACCGCGCTCGGCCCGGTCAAGGCCATGGTGCTCGATCTCGACGCCAAGAAGGCCGAGGCGATGCTCGGGCCGTTGCTGGACGCGCCCGCCGGCAGCGTCTCGATCCGGCAGAAGCTGACGGAATTTGCCGAGGCCGAAGGCCTGGCCTTGTAGCGGGCCTGTCGCCCCCTCCTGCCGCCTCGCCCTTTTCCGCATTTGAGACCGAACCGATGTCGTCACTCCCCGAAGCCAAACTGGACGTCCTGCTCGCGCATCACGCCTCACTCGAGGCCGAATCGCTCGGTCAGCTCGCCTCCGAACGCTATGTGCAGATCACGCGTGAGCTCGCCGAGCTCACGCCATTGATCGAAGCGGTCAAGACCTATCGTTCGGCCCTCAAGGAGCTCGCCGACACCGAGGCGCTGATCGCCGATCCCGCGACCGATGCCGAGATGCGCGCCATGGCGGAAGCCGAGCGCGGCGAGCTGACGCCGAAGATCGAGGAGTTGGTCCAGAAGATCCGCGTCGCGCTGCTGCCGAAGGACGCCATGGACGATCGCAACGTGGTGCTGGAAATCCGCGCCGGCACCGGCGGCGACGAGGCTTCGCTGTTTGCCGGCGACCTGTTCCGGATGTATGAGCGCTTCGCGGCCCTGCAGGGCTGGAAGGTCGAGGTGATCTCGGCCAGCGAAGGCAGCGTCGGCGGCTACAAGGAAATCATCGCCGAGGTGCAGGGCCGCGGCGCGTTCTCTAAGCTGAAGTTCGAGTCCGGCGTGCACCGGGTGCAGCGCGTGCCGGACACCGAGACGCAGGGGCGCATCCACACATCTGCCGCCACCGTCGCCGTGATGCCCGAGGTGGAGGAGGTCGACGTCGAGATCCGGAACGATGATTTGCGTATCGAGACGATGCGCGCCGGAGGCGCCGGCGGCCAGCACGTCAACAAGACCGAATCGGCGATCCGCATCACCCACATCCCGACCGGCATCGTGGTGATGATGCAGGATAGCCGCTCGCAGCACAAGAATCGCGCTTCCGCCATGAACATCCTGCGCTCGCGCATCTACGACGCCGAGCAGCAACGCCTCGACGCGGCGCGCTCGGCCGAGCGCAAGGAGAAGGTCGGCTCCGGCGACCGCAGCGAGCGCATCCGCACTTATAATTTCCCGCAAGGACGCGTCACCGATCACCGCATCAATTTGACGCTCTATAAGCTGCCGCAGGTGATGGCGGGCGAAGCGCTGGGCGAACTGACCGACGCGCTGACCACCGAGCACCAGGCCGCGCAGCTCGCCGCTCAGGGCGCGGCGGCGTAGAGCTCGCGGCTTCGCGCTTTCTTCAGCGTGTCCTCAGCATCTCTTGGCTCGAAACGCTCGCAGGATCTTGCCCAAACCGGGCGCGGCGGCGCTGAGCTCGTCCAGATGGATGCGCGAGAGGGATCGCAGCTTCCGCTCGCCCTTCGCTGTCAGCTTGACCAGGACGCGCCGCGCATCATCCGGGTCGGCTTCCCGGCCAATCAGCTTCAGTTTCGCCATGCGATCCACCAGCTCCACCGCGGTGTGGTGCCGGATCAGCAGGAAGCGCGCGATGTCGCCGACGCTGGCGCCGTCAGGGGCGGCCAATCCTTTGATCGCCAGCAGCGCCTGGTGCTGCTGCGGCGTCAAGCCGGCGCTCTGGGCCGCGGCTTCGCTGAAGGCCAGGAAGGTTCGGAGCTGATAGCGAAACTGCGCAAGCGCCCCGTAGTCGGCCTCGCGCATCGCGCCACCTTTTGTGGCCACAGCACGCGATGGGCGTGTCGTCTTCCGCTTCGATGGGGCCATTCCCTGCCTGCGACGTCGAGCCAGCCGGCGCAACGGGCGGCCTCACCGAGACTAGCAAGGAAGGCCAAGCCGAACCAACCGACCGGCGCCCCGGATACACAAATATCGCCAGCTATTCGAAGCTGGACAGCAGGATCTTCACCAGGATGACCTGGAACGCGATCGGGATGCGGACGCTTTTCCGCCGGATCGAGCGCTGCAGCGCGCCGGCAATCTCGGCGCTGGTCAAGGCGCCCGCGGATGCATTGCTAATCAATTCCGCCCACATCTGCGACAGCGACCCCCCGGGCGGAATCACCGGCTTGATCGTCACGCCACAGCCCTGCGCCCAGTCGATGATTTCCCTCATCGTGTGAGGACCGCAATTGCGCGCGGTCGCGAGGCGTTCAGCCGTCAGCGCAAGCAGCAATTCGCGCGAGGGCGACCAGTTCCCCTTCGGCGGCTGCTCGGCAGTGAGCTCGACCGCGAGCTCCTTGAGGACGTTCTGGGCGCGCACGCTCAACTTCTGCATCGGACCTGGTGCGCGCTTCGCCTGAACGGGGCCGACGACGGGCCCGCGCCGGCCGGCCGGCCAGTTGCGCGGATCGGGCATGCGCGAGGCATCGCCGGACTGCGGTGTCGCCCGCTGCCCGCTCACCTCTTCCGGCCACGCCGCCTCCTGCCGCTCCGCACCTTGCGGCCACGACCCTCGCTTTCGGGTACCCGCCACTGTCGTCTGCCGCGCCATTTCTCTCGCCGAACTCACCAGCCTCGTACTCACAAAGGCTAATATATATCGTGATGCGATATGTTTTCACGAGATAATTTTCGGCGTTCGACCAAAGACGAAATTGACAGAAGGCGTTCACAAGCAATGCTTGCGCCCAAGAGCTACACGCGGATGTGACGTGCCCGGCGCGGACAGGCCTTCGAGGCCGGCTGCCGTCGGACAGGTCGTGCTTTGCCTGCAAACAAGAACGACGTTCGGAGGAAACGATCATGACTGACAATCTCATCCGCCGCGGCCTTTCGCGCCGTGGCCTGCTTCAGACCACCGCGGGCCTCATCGGTGGCGCGGTTCTGCCGGGGATGCCGGCGTTTGCCGAGGACAAGCCGGCGATCGGCTCCTACCCCGCAGGGGTCTCGGGCTCCACCGCCTTCATCGGCATCTCGGTGCCGCGCACCGGCACCTATGCCGTGCAGGGTGAAGACGAGCTCAAGGGCTACCAGCTCGCGATCGAGCACATCAATGAAGGCCACGAGCTGATCAAGAAGATCTCGCCCAAGACCAGCAAGGGCGTGCTCGGCAAGGAGCTGAAGTTCGGCGTCGCCGATTCCGCGGCCAAGCCGAACGAGGCAGTGCAGGCGCAGCAGCGCTTCATCAGCGAGAACAAGGCGATCATGATCACCGGCGGCACGTCGAGCGCCGTTGCGGTGGCGCTGAACAAGCTCGCCCAGCGCGAACATGTGATTTTCGTATGCGGCATTTCCGGCTCGAACGACACCACCGGCAAGGATTGCGTCCGCTACGGCTTTCGCCAGAACTTCTACGGCCAGACTGCGGCCGCAGCGATCGGCCCGGTGATGGTACGTGAGTTCGGCAAGGGCAAGAAGGCGGCGTATCTGACGCCCGACTACACCTACGGCCACACCGTTACCAAATCGATGCAGGACTTCCTGGCGACCGCCGGCTGGACCACCGTGACCAACCAGGTCGCCCCGCTCGGCGCCCCCGACTATTCCTCATACCTGCTGAACGTCGCCAACTCCGGCGCCGACGTGCTGATCAACGTCAATTGGGGCCACGACGCGGTACTGTCGACACAACAGGCCAAGCAGTTTGGCGTGCTCGACAAGATGAAGCTGGTCGTGCCGTACCAGGTGCCTTTCATCGCGCGCGAGACCGGGGGCCTGATGCAGGGCGTCTACGCCGCCACCGACTATTGGTGGACCATCGAGGACAAGTTCCCGCTGGCGAAAATGTTCAACGAAGCGTTCGAGAAGAAGTACGGCTACAAGCCCGAATGGGGCGCCGAGAACGCCTATGTCAGCTTCGCGCATTGGGCGCACATGTGCGAGCAGGCCGGCAGCTTCAGTCCGCCTGACGTGATCAAGACCTACGAGAAGGGCGAGACGATCCCCTCCCTGGTCGGCGACGTCCATTACCGCCCGGAGGATCACCAATGCGTCCGCCCGGTGATCATCGTCAAGGGCAAGCAGCAGAAGGACATGAAGAACAAGGAAGACTGGTACGACGTCGTCGAGATCGTCCCGGGTGAAGGCCTGATGCAGAAGCCCGACGCCTTCGGCTGCCATCTCGGCGACTACAGCTGAGACCTCGCCAACCCCTGTGACGCCGCGGACTGCACTCCGGTCCCGCGGCGTCGCCTTTTTCTGACGCGCAACATCGCGCGCCACAACAGCGATTGTCGCATGATAAGTTGGCCCAACCTCGTTTCACAGCTTTTCAACGGGCTCGCGCTCGGCGCCCTGCTCGCGCTGATCAGCTCCGGCCTGACCATCATCTACGGCACGCTCGGCGTGCTCAACCTCGCACACGGCGCGATGTTCATGATCGGCGGCTATGCCGGCTTCGTCGCCTATCAGTACACGGAGTCGTTCATCCTTGCCGTGATCGCGGGCTCCCTGTTCGTGATGCTGCTCGGCGTTCTCATGGAACGCGTCATCATCCGTCATTTCTATCATCGTCCGCACGAGGATCAGCTGCTCGTGACCTTCGGGCTCGGCATCTGTTTCGTCGAGCTCGTGCGCCTGATCTTCTCGAGCCAGTCGCAGCTGGTGCCGCCGCCGGCGCTATTCCAGGGCATCACCAATCTCGGCTTCATGTTCTATCCGACCTACCGCCTCGCCGTCGTCGGCATCGTCGCGATCGCCCTCGGCGCATTGTTCATCGTGCTCTACCGGACCCGGCTGGGCATGATTGTGCGCGCCGGCATCGAGGATTCGGTGATGGTGGATTCGCTTGGCATCAATGTCTATCGCGTCTTCATGGCGGTCTTCGGCATCGGCGCAATGGCCGCCGGCTTTGCCGGCATCGTCAACGCGCCGGTGGTGTCGCTGACACCGGGCATCGGTGACGACATCCTGGTCCAGACTTTCGTGGTGGTGGTGATCGGTGGCGTCGGTTCGTTCCCCGGCGCAATTCTCGGCGGCCTGATCGCCGGCGAGATCATCAGCGTCACCTCCATGTTCAACCCCGGCTATGCCTATGTGATGCTGTTTGCGGCGATGACGCTCGTACTCGTGGTACGACCGCATGGCCTGCTCGGCGTCCAGGGCCGCGAGTAAGCGATCACCTGATGCTCAAGCAACGCCCCTTCCTGATCGAAGCCCTGACTGCGATCGGCTTGATCGCAGCCCCCTTCGTGCTGCCTCATCTCGGCTTCGCGCCGAACACCGTGAACAGGATCCTGGTCTGGGGCCTGTTCGGGCTCGGCTTCGACATCCTGTTCGGCTTCACCGGCCTGCTCTCGTTCGGCCAGTCCGCCTTCTACGGCACCGGCGGCTTCGTCGCCGCCTACCTGCTGACCCGCGCGGGCTTCGGCAACGTGCTGGGCGCGCTGATCATCGGCATGATCGCGGCCGCAGCGACCGGCTACCTGATCGGCCTGATCGCATTGCGCCGCACCGGCATCTATTTCGCGATGATCACCGTGGCAATCGCGGAAGTGTTCTTCTTCGTCGAATTCAATCCACTTTCCGATTTCACCGGCGGCGAAAACGGCCTGCCCGGCGTGCCGACGCCGAGCTTCAATCTCGGCTTCACCTCCATCCACTTCACCAATGGCTGGTCGCTCTATCAGTTCATCGCGCTGTGCTATTTCGTCGGCGTCGTCATCGCCCTCAGGATCGTGCGCTCGCCGGTCGGCGCGGTTCTGAGTGCGATCCGCGACAATCCGCTGCGCGCCACGGCGGTCGGCCACAACATCCATGGCTACAAGCTGACCGCCTTCGTGATCGCAGCCGCTTACGCGGGCTTCGCCGGCGGACTGCTCGGCGTGCTCCAGGCCTTCATGCCGCCCGACGCCTTCACCTTCGACACCTCGGGCCAGCTCGTGATGCAGACGGCCATCGGCGGCAGGGGCACGCTGTTCGGACCGCTGGTCGGCGCAACCGTTTGGCTGTTCCTTCAGGACTTCCTGCAGTCCGCACTGGGCCTCGGCGCAGCCTGGAAGTTGGTGCTGGGTGTCGTGTTCGTGCTGCTGGTCTGCTTCCTGCGCGGCGGCATCATCGGCGGCCTTGCCGATCTCTACCGCCTCGTCTCGGGAAAGCGAAAGCAGGCGGATGCGGAGATGGAGCAGGACGCCGCTGACACCGAGGCCAGGCTGCAACCTCCACCGGCGCCGATGCAGGCCAAGGAGGTCGAGCACCCCGCCTATTCCGGGCCGATCCTGAAAGCCACCGGCCTGACCAAGCGCTATGGCGGCCTCGTTGCCAACAGCGACATCGATTTCAGCGTCAATCGGGGCGAGCTGCGCGGGATCATCGGCCCCAACGGCGCCGGCAAATCAACCTTTTTCAAGATGCTGACCTGCGAGATCGCGCCGAGCTCCGGCCAGATCGTGTTCGAGGGCCGCGACATCACGGGATTGAAGGTCACCGAGGTTTGCCAGCTCGGACTGACCAAAAGCTACCAGGTCAACCAGCTCTTCACCGGGTTGACGGTGCGGGAGAACCTGACGATCGCAGCCCTTGCCGAACTGCGCGGAAAATTCCGGCTCGACCTGTTCCGCACGCTCGGCGGCGTCAAGGGCCTGACGGAGCAGGTGGCGCACACGCTCGCTTTGGTGAACCTGACCCGTCGTGCCGACACGCCCGTGTCCGAGCTCGCCTATGGCGAGAAGCGCAGGCTGGAAATCGGGCTTGCGCTCGCCACGTCGCCGCGCCTGTTGCTGCTTGACGAGCCGCTCGCCGGCATGAGCCCGCGAGAGCGTCTCGAGACCGTCAAGCTGCTCAAGTCGATCGCGCGCGGCCGTACCATGATCATCATCGACCACGACATGGATTCGCTGTTCGAGTTGGTCGAGCGCGTCACCGTGCTCCAGGAAGGCCGGGTGCTGGTCTCCGGCACGCCGGAGGAAATCAAGGCCAACGCCGCCGTCCAGGAAGCCTATCTCGGTGGCGTGCACGGAGAGATCGCGGCATGAGCCTGATCGAGGTCAACGGCCTGAACAGCTATTACGGGGACTCCCACATCCTGTTCGACGTCGCCATGCATGTCGAGCCTCACGAGGTGGTGGCGCTGCTCGGACGCAACGGCGCCGGCAAGAGCACCACGCTGAAGAGCCTTATGGGCGTCGTGACGCCGCGTAGCGGCAGCGTGAAATTCGACGGCATCGATATCGCCGGGCGCAAGAGCCACAGAATCGCGCAGGCCGGCATGCAGCTCGTGCACGAGGAACGCCGCATTTTCGGCAGCCTGTCGGTGGAGGAAAACATCGTCCTCGCCGGCATCACCGCGCCGAAACGCTGGCCGCTCGATCGCATCTACGAGATGTTTCCGCGGCTGAAGCAGCGGCGCAACAACCGCGGCACCGAGCTATCCGGGGGCGAACAGCAGATGCTCGCGATCGCACGGGCGCTCGTGCGTGATCCCAAGATCGTGCTGCTGGACGAGCCGTTCGAGGGACTCGCGCCCGTCATCGTCCACGATCTGGTCAAGGCCTGCCGCGAGCTCGCCGCCGCCGGCCAGACCATCGTGCTGGTCGAGCAGAACCTGGCGGCGACGCTGGCGCTGGCGACACGGATCTACATCATCAACAACGGACATATCGTGCACGAAGGGCCGGCGCGGGAGCTCAAGGCCCAGCCGGAGCTGCTCCAGCGCTATCTCGGTGTCTAGAGCGCGGCGATCATTCGCCTGGCGTGAGCGGCGAGCACCGCCGTATCCTCCTTGCGCGTCTGCGCCGGCAGCAGCTCGATTCCGGCCCTGACCGGCATGACGTGCATGTGCAGGTGAAAGACCACCTGGCCGCTGGCCGGCTCGCTGAACTGCTGAAGGATGATGCCCTCGGCGTCGAACGCCTTCATCGCGGCAATCGCGATCCGCTTGGCGGTTCGGGCGACCGCGGCGAGGTCGTCATCCGCGATGTCGAGGATGCCGCGTGCCGGCGCCCGGGGAACGACCAGCGTGTGCCCGGGCGAACGCGGCATGATGTCGAGGAAGGCGAGGCTACGGTCGTCCCTGAAAACCTCGAAACAGGGGATCTCGCCACGCAGGATCTTTGCGAAGACGTTCTGATCGTCGTAGGGCGTCATGGACCCTCCTTGGGTTGCGAGGCGCGATCTGACGCGCTCCTTTTCATTGACGCAAGCAAGCCAGCCGATCTATCCACGATGCTAGGCAGGATGGTTCCATTGGCGACAGATTTCGATCCCGGACACAGCATCGAGAGTGCGCGGCGCGTGCTTGCGGCACGGCTGCAATCGGCCGGCATCGAGCAGCCCGCCCTCGATGCGCGCCTGCTCGTCGGAGCTGCGCTGAGGCTTGATCTGACCGGGATGGTGACGCAGGCGGGCCGACAACTCGCGCCTGAAGAGGCTGCGCGGCTGGAAGCGTATGCGCAGCGCCGGCTCGCGCATGAGCCCGTCGCCCGCATTCTCGGCGCTCGGGAATTCTGGGGCCTGCCGTTCCAGCTATCCGAGGCGACGCTGGTGCCGCGGCCGGATACCGAGACCGTGGTCGAACTGGCGCTCGAGATCTTTCATGGGCTCACGAATTCGGGACGGCGCCCGCGCATCGCCGATATCGGCACCGGATCCGGCGCCATCCTGCTGGCGCTGCTGCACGAAATTCCCGGCGCCGTCGGCGTCGGCACCGATCTCAGTCTGACCGCGCTCAAGACCGCCAGAGACAACGCCGCGGCTCTTGGCCTCGCCGACCGCGCGAGCTTCGTTGCCTGCTCCTACGCAGCGGCGCTCCGCGGCCCGTTCGACCTCGTCGTGTCGAATCCGCCCTACATCCCGTCGGCCGAAATTCCGAAACTGAGCATCGAGGTGCGCGAGCACGATCCGCATCTGGCGCTCGACGGCGGCAATGACGGTTACGACGCCTATCGCGCCCTGATCCCACAGGCGACTGAACGTCTCGCCGCCGGCGGAGCACTGATCGTCGAGGCCGGACAGGGCCAGGCCCGAAATATTGAAACCTTGATGACGGCTGCCGCGTTGGTCGTGGACAGGCCGCCCAAGGCCGATCTGGCGGGCATCCCACGGGCGGTTTCGGCCCGGAAAATGCCCCCATAAAAGCCGGATTGGGCTGCAAAAAACCTCTTGGAATATCCCTTGGGAACGACTACCTTCCTATCAACACATCGGTGCCGGCCCCGTAGACCTACGGGCGAAAGCCGGGCTCTCGGGCGAGAGCTTACTGATAATGGTTCCAAGCCGCAGGTCCTGTTGAGCGCGATGGCCATTTGAGCTGCGCTGCTTACCGACCGCAACGTGAACGAAAGCCTGATATTGCGCTTGAAGACTTACGCAACAAAGCAGGGCTTGTTTCGGCAGGCGATATGAATGGGTTCGCTGGCGATGGATGCTGGCGGTGGGGAACGCGTCTTTTGTTGAACGCGACGGTCGACGAACATCGGCAGGGATCAATCCGCTCTTGCGTGCGGTTGCGCGCAAGCGATGTGAACCGCTGTCATCAAGTCACTCTCGGCAATCAGTAATGCGTGCAACCTTTAGGGCTGGAATTAAAGGCAGAACATGAGAAACGGTCAGAACAAGCAGCGGATGCGCAACCGCAACAATAATAATAACAATAACAACAATAATAACCGGCGCGGCCAGAACCCGATGACCCGGGTCTACGAGTCCAACGGACCTGACATCAAGATCCGCGGCACGGCTTCGCATATTGCTGAAAAGTATCTCCAGCTCGCGCGCGACGCGCGCTCCTCCGGAGACCCCGTTGCGGCCGAGAACTACTACCAGCATGCCGAGCATTATTTTCGTCTGATCGCGACGGCTCAGGAACAGTTCCGGCAGAACCAGCAACCGCGCGGCGACGAGCCCATCAGCAACAACAGCGGTGACGACGGCGAGGACGACGGCGAGAATTTCTCGAATTTCGGCCAGGAACCGGGTTTTGTCCCACAGCCGCCACCGCCGCCCTTCACCCGCGACCGCGACGGCCCGCGCGATCATCAGCCGCGTGATCATCAGCCCCGCGACAACCATGCTTATCAGCGCGACAACCAGCAGCCGCGCGAGCATCGCGAACGCGACCATCGTCCGCAGCCGCAATATCAGCCCCAGCCGCAACCGCTACCGCTGAACCAGCCTCAGCCCGTCGTCGCCGACGCCGTCAGCGTCGATCGTTTGCCTTCCTTCATCACCGGCCCGCAGCCGCAGGTGAGCGGTGGCGCGCCCGGCCAGGCCGGCTTCGAAGGTGGTGGTGGCGAGCGCTTTCCGCGGCGGCGCCGCCGCCCGAATGGCCCGCGCCCCGAGCGCGAAGCCGCTCCGGCCGCCTCAAGCGACGAAGTGGCTCCCGGCGAGTAAGCCTTTCGCCGGACATCTTGCGCCAGATGTCCTGACCCGAATCGTCCCGGCATGTCCGGGACGATTTGTTTTTAGCCGCGCGTCGCCGTCGTCGAGGATGGTACCAGCACCGGCTTCGCCAGTGATGGAATGAGCCGCGCCCGCTCGCGCTTGGCGGGGATCGCGCGGTAGACCTGCTTGGTCGCCTCGACGATGTGCACGCCGGCGAAGGGCAGCGACAGCGCCGCGCCGGCCCGCTCCCACATCTGTGCGGATTTCAGCACCCAGCCCCCGGCATAGGGCGGCATGAACAGCGCCTCGCCCCAGGCGGTCGGGGTGAACCAGGTCTGGCGCAACAGGTCCGTGATCTGCGAACGCGAATAGGGCCGGCCGTGACCGAACGGCGTGCTGTCGGTGCGGGTCCACACCCCGCGCCGGTTCGGGATGACCGCAATCACGCGACCGGACGGCGACAGCACGCGCCATGCCTCGCGCAGCAGCGCGGCCGGATCGTCCGACATTTCCAGTGCGTGGACCAGCAGGATGCGATCGACCGCGGCGTCGGGAAGCGGCAGCGAGAACTCGTCCACCAGCGAGGCAAGCGCCGGCCGTCCGGTGGGCCATTTCAGGACGCCCTGGGCCGAGGGCATGAAGGCGATGCAGCGCTCCGCGTCCTCGCGGAACAACCCGAGATAGGGCGTGGGATAGCCGAAGCCGAGCACCCGCTGGCCATCGACGCGCGGCCAGCGCTCCCGAATGCCGCGATTGATCATTTGCCGCGCCACAATCCCGAGGCGACGGGAGTAGAACTCGCGGAGGTCGACGACATCAATGGTCATGATCGCAATGTAACATGCACGAGGCGGCCCCCGCGCGCGGAATATTGCATTGCCTGCGCAACGTTAACGCCATATTTGTCTGACGGAGCTGAGCGCGATCGGAGATGACATGGCCGCCGAAATTCGTACTTTCACCTGTTTAAACGACAATTTCGGTTACCTCATCCACGATGTGGAAACCAAGGCGACGGCGTCGATCGACGCGCCGGAGGCCGGCCCCATCGTGAGGGCGCTCGAGCGCGAGGGGTGGCAGCTCACCGACATTCTGATCACCCATCATCATGGCGATCATGTCGGCGGGGTCGCCGAACTCAAGCAGAAATACAATTGCCGCGTCGTCGCGCCGCATGACAAGACGACGGAGATCGCAGACGTCGACCTGCGCGTCGCCAATGCCGAAATCGTCAGGGTCGGCAGCTTGCTGGGGCGCGTACTGGAGACGCCCGGCCACACGCTCGACCACATCTCCTATGTGTTCGACACCGACAAAGCGCTGTTCGCCGCCGACACGCTGTTCTCGATCGGCTGCGGCCGCGTGTTCGAGGGCACCTATCCGATGATGTGGGATTCGCTTCTGAAGCTGCGTGCCCTGCCCGGCGACTTCAAGCTCTATTGCGGCCATGAATACACGGCCTCCAACGTCAAGTTCGCGCTGACCGTCGACCCCGACAATGCGGCGCTGCAGTCGCGCGCGGCGGAGGTGGCGAGGCTGCGGGCCGAGAACAAGCCGACCATTCCCGCGCTGCTTGGTGACGAGAAGCGGACAAACGTGTTCCTGCGCGCCGACGAACCCTCGATCGCAGCCAGGCTGCACATGAAGGGCGCGGATGCCACCGCGGTGTTCGGCGAGCTGCGCGAGCGCAAGAACAAGTCTTGAAGAACAGATCCTGACGGGAATCGATGCCGACCGCAGCCGAGATCATCGCGCGCCTCGAACTCCGCCCGCATCCCGAAGGCGGGCATTACCGAGAGACGTTTCGCGACCAGACCACCGACGCCAACGGCCGCGCGCGCTCGACCCTGATCTATTTTCTGCTGGCGCGCGGCGAGCGTTCGCACTGGCATCGCATCGATGCTGTCGAGAGCTGGCACTATTACGCCGGCAGCCCGCTGACCCTGCGGATAGCGCACGAAGGCTGCTCCCAGCACGAGGTACGGCTCGGTACGGACCTGTTGAACGGCGAGCGGCCACAGGCGATCGTGCCGGCCGATGCGTGGCAGACGGCAGAGACCACCGGCGAGTGGACCCTGGTCGGCTGCACCGTGGCGCCCGCCTTCGAGTTCGCGAAGTTCGAGCTCGCGCCGAAGGGCTGGGAGCCCTAAGGCCCTGTCGCTTCGGCTTGCGCCGGCAATGATGCTACCGCTTCCGCAGCAACATGTCCTTCGCCGCAATCAGGCCGCCGCCGGCGATCAGGATCGCGGCGATGGTGATGTTGGCGCTGGCATTGGCAAAGCCAGCGGCGATGAGGAAGCCGGTCGAGAGCAGCGGCGTCGCATAGGAGGCGGCGCCGAGCACGCGGATGTCGCCACGCTTCATGCCGATGTCCCAGGCGTAGAACGCAGCACCGACGGGACCGATGCCGAGCGCGATGACGGAGAGCCATTGCGGCGTCGTGTCCGGCCACACCGTGGTTTCAAGCAGTCCATGCATCAGCGCGGCGAGCACCGCGGTGGCGAGGCAGAATCCCGCGACCGCATCGGTCGGCACCGCCTTCAGTCGCCGCGACAACACCGAATAGATCGCCCACACGAACGCTGCGATGAAGGCCGCGGCCAAACCCGGCAATTGTCCCTGCGTGAAGCCCGAGGTGTTACCGGCGAACAGCAGCACGGTGCCGACGAGGCCGAGCAGGGCGCCAACGACGTGATGCACGGCAAGCCGCTCGCCCGGCAGAAACGACGAGAACAGCACGATCAGGAGCGGCCACAGATAATTCAGCAGGCCGGCTTCAGCCGGTGGCGCAAAGCGCAGCGCGAGGAAATACAGCGCGTGATAGCCGAACAGTCCGCCGACACCGACGATCCACACGACCAGCGGCTGACGCAGGCTTTTGGCCGCTGCGCCGCGGCCGATCCAGGTGAGCAGGCCGACGAGCCCGCCGATCGCGAACGTCATCGCGGCCAGCTGGAATGCCGGGATCTTTCCGGTCGCCACCGTCATCACTGACAGCAGCGACCACATCAGGATCGCGGTCAATCCGATCAGCGTTGCGGTGCGGGGAGTCATCGATCAAAGGCTCTGAGGACGTTTATGCCCGGCACAAGGCCGGGCATTTTCGTCCTCACTATCGCCTTGTCGCGACTGAAGCTACATATTTTGCCTCAGCGACGTTGCGCCAAGAGAATGGGCGCCATCAGGCCTGATATTGGCCGCCATTGATGGTCAGCGTCGAGCCGGTCATGAAGCCGGCCTCGTCCGCCGCCAGGAACACGACCGCACGTGCGATCTCTTCCGGTTCGCCGAGCCGGTTAACCGGGATCTGCGGGATCACGTTCTTTTCCAGGACGTCCTTTGGCACTGCCTGCACCATTTCGGTGTTGATGTAGCCGGGGCAGATCGCGTTGACGGTGATGCCGCCCTTGGCGTTCTCGAGCGCAAGTGCCTTGGTGAAGCCGATGTCACCGGCCTTCGCCGCGGAATAGTTGACCTGGCCAAACTGTCCCTTTTGGCCGTTGATCGACGAGATCGAAATGATGCGGCCGAACTTGCGCGCACGCATGCCTTCAATGATGGGACGCGTCATGTTGAACAGCGAACCGAGATTGGTATTGATGACGGCGTTCCACTGCTCGAGCGTCATCTTGTGGAAGGCGGTGTCGCGGGTGATGCCGGCATTGTTGACGAGCACGTCGATCGGCCCGACGTCCGCCTCGACCTTCTTCACGCCCTCGGCGCAGGCATCGAAACTGCTGACGTCCCATTTGTAGACGGCGATGCCGGTCTCGGCCTTGAACTTCTCCGCCGCCGCGTCGTTGCCGGCATAACTCGCCGCAACCTTGTAGCCGGCCGCCTTCAGCGCTTTGCTGATCGCAGCTCCGATGCCCCGCGTACCACCCGTCACCAATGCAACACGTGCCATATCGTATTTCCTTCCCTTGGACTCTTCGGACGTTTCTGAGTGATCGTTTTTAAGTGCGGATTATGGGGGACGTTTGACGGACATCAAGAACAAAACGCCCGGCGTCGAGCCGGGCGTTTCTCTTTAGTCGAGGCTTGTACGGTTGCGAAGAATATTTGATTTGCAACCGCTGCCTTTTTAATCGCGTGCAACGCACTCAGTCACGTGTGCAGCGCACGCGCAAATGACGCGTCAACTATCTCAGTCGCGCGCCACACACATCGCGATACCCATGCCGCCACCGATGCACAGCGTGGCGAGGCCCTTCTTCGAATCGCGCTTCTGCATCTCGTGGAGCAGCGTCACCAGCACGCGGGCGCCGGAGGCACCGACCGGATGGCCGATCGCGATCGCGCCGCCGTTGACGTTGACCTTGGAGGTATCCCAGCCGAGGTCCTTGTTGACGGCACAGGCTTGCGCAGCGAAGGCTTCGTTGGCCTCGATCAGGTCGAGATCGCCGACGTTCCAGCCGGCCTTCTTCAGCGCGGCACGCGAGGCCGGGATCGGGCCCGAGCCCATGATCTTCGGATCGACGCCCGCCTGCGCCCAGGACACGATGCGCGCGAGCGGCTTCTTGCCTTCCTTGGCGGCCTGCTTGGCGGTCATCAGCACCACGGCAGCAGCGCCGTCGTTGATGCCGGACGCCGAGCCCGCGGTGACCGTGCCGTCCTTCTCGAAGGCGGGACGAAGCTTCGCCATCGCGTCGACCGTTGCGCCATGGCGCGGATATTCGTCGGCGCTGACGACGACATCGCCCTTGCGTCCCTTGATGGTGACGGGAACGATTTCGTCGTTGAATTTACCGGCCTTCTGCGCGGCCTCGGCCTTCTGCTGCGAGGCGACCGCGAACTCGTCCTGCTGGGCGCGGGTGATCTGCCACTGCCGCGCGACGTTCTCGGCGGTGTTGCCCATGTGATAGCCGTTGAAGGCGTCCCACAGACCGTCCTTGATCATGGTGTCGATGAATTCGACTGCACCCATCTTGACGCCGCCACGCAGGTACTGGGCGTGCGGAGCCATGCTCATGGATTCCTGGCCGCCGGCGACCACGATCTCGGAATCGCCGTTGAGCAGCGCCTGATAGCCGAGCGCAACGGTGCGCAGGCCCGAGCCGCAGAGCTGGTTGACACCCCAGGCCGGGCTCTCGACCGGAATGCCGGCATTGATCGAAGCCTGACGGGCCGGGTTCTGGCCCTGGGCGGCGGTCAGGATCTGGCCCATGATGACTTCGGAGACCCGGCCGGGCTCGATGCCGCCGCGCTCCAGCGCGGCCTTGATGGCAATGGCGCCGAGATCATGGGCGGGAAGGGTTGCGAACGCTCCGTTGAAGCTTCCGACCGGGGTGCGGGCGGCGCTGACGATGACGACATCGTCTGACATGGGCATCTCCTGGGTTGAATGGGGGCAGACGGGGCTGGGGAAACGGCTCGCCAGTCTCGGACGGCATCCTGTTAACGTCGTTGAGGCATGTCAATCGGCCGGTGGCCGAATTCATCCCGCAGCGCATTCAAAATAGCGTTCTTGGCGCTTTCGCAAGCACGTTTTTGCTGCCCGATTAACCGTGGCGCACAAAACGGTAGCGTGACCCCTTTGAAAATGCTTATTTTGTTGCGTTGCGTACTCTTCCCGCCCTGCGGCATAGCCCGTCAGGTTCCCGTTCTCCGCGCTTGCAAGTGAGAGCCCATGGCGAAATCAGACCAACCCACCACGATCAAGAAATACGCGAACCGCCGGCTCTATAACACCGGGACGAGCACTTACGTGACGCTGGAAGACCTCGCCGCCATGGTCAAGGATGGCGAAGATTTCCTGGTTTACGACGCCAAGACTGGCGACGACATCACCCGCTCCGTGCTTGCCCAGATCATCTTCGAGCAGGAGAACAAGGCCGGCCAGAACCTGCTCCCGACCACCTTCCTGCGCCAGCTGATCCGCTTCTACGGCGACAGCATGCAGATGGTGGTGCCGAAATATCTGGAGCAGGCCATCGCCTCGCTCACTCAGGAGCAGGAGAAGTTCCGCAAGCAGATCGCCACCTCGCTGTCGGGAACCCCGTTTGCGCCGCTGGAGGAACAGGTCCGCCGCAACATGGAGCTGTTCCAGCAGACCTTCTCGATGTTCAAGCCTTTCGCGCCCGGCGCAGCCCGCCCCGCGGGCTCCGCGGAGCCGGCGCCCGAGCCGGCCGCCGAAGCCCCAAAGGACAGCAATATCGACGATCTGCGCCAGCAGATGAAGGACATGCAGGAACGCCTCGAGCGGATGTCGAAGAAGGACGAGTAGGGGTTCCTGCCACGCGCTAACGCGCCTTGCTGCCACAACTCCGCCGTCGTACCGGCGAAGGTGGGGAAGCTACGCCGCCAGCTTCACTGCGTGGGCAAAGTCCCAATAGAGCTTGCGCGCGCGCGTGTAGAGCGGGCCCGGCTGCAGCTCGCGATCGTCGATGCGGATCACCGGCGCGACTTTTGCGAAATTGCCGGTCGAAAAGATCTCGTCGGCGGCGAGGAAGTCGGCGTAACGCAGCGTCTTCTCGACCACGGTGACGCCGTCGGCGCGAAGCAGGCTGACGACGCGCTGGCGGGTGATGCCGTTGAGGAAGGTGCCGTTCGGCACCGGCGTGTAGACCACGCCGTCCTTGGCCATGAACACGTTGGAATTGCCGAACTCCGCGACGTTGCCGAGCATGTCGAGCATCAGCGCGTTCTGGAAGCCGCGCGAGGCGGCCTCGGCAAGCGCGCGCGAATTGTTCGGATAGAGACAGGCGGCCTTGGCCTCAACCGGGGCGCATTCGGCGGTGGGCCTGCGGAACGGCGACAGCGTGATCGCGTTGCCGACCGGCTTTGGCATCGGCGCCTCGTAGATGCACAGGCACCAATCGGTGGTCTCGGGGTCGAACAGCACGCCGCCGCCCGCGCCGTTCCGCGCCCAGTACATCGGACGAACGTAGAGCTCGGCATTCGGCGCGAAGCGTGCGATGCCCTCGTTTGCGAGTGTCATCCAGGTTCCGGAATCGACCACCGGCTTCAGGCCAAAGTTGATCGCGGATTGATTGGCGCGGGCGACGTGGCGGTCGAGATCAGGCGCGACGCCTTCGAACGCCCGCGCGCCGTCAAACACGACCGAGCCGAGCCAGGCCGCATGCGTGCGCGGGCCCATGATCGGCACATTGCCGTCGTGCCATTTGCCCTCGAAGAAGGTCCAGCTCGGCGAATATTCGATGGGCTTTTTGATCTCGGCCATGACCGGCCTCTCCCTTGGCGTGGTGCCGCATTATAGCGCCACTATTGGGCGCAATTTCTAAATGATTCCCTGCGGGAAAATGGTGAGTTACCCTCCCGCGAGGGGAAAGGAAGCACCATGCCGCTCGATCCGCTCGCAAAGCGCTTGTTGACCATGATGGCTGCGGCTGCGCCGCAGGCACGGAGCCGGCCGAGCGTGGAAGCACGGCGGCAATCATTGGCAAAGCTGATGCAGTTTGCGCGCGCCGATGCGCCTGACGTGCCGACGTCCGACGGCGTGCTGCCTGGTCCCGGCGGCGCGCTGCCCTATCGTCTCTATTCACCCGCAGGCGCCGATGATCGCGCGCCCGGCTTCGTGTTCTTTCACGGCGGCGGGCTCGTTGCCGGCAGCATCGCCACGCATGACCGCATCGCGGCGGCGTTGGCACATGCGACCGGTTGCCGCCTCGTCTCGGTCGATTACCGGCTGGCGCCAGAGCACAAATTCCCCGCCGCCGTGGACGATGCGATTGCTGCCACCGAATGGGTGGCGCGCGAGGCCGCATCGCTCGGCATCGACGCCGGGCGTCTGGTGCTCGGCGGCGATTCCGCCGGTGCAACGCTCGCTGCGATCGTGTGTCAGGAGGCGGCGCAGACAGCTGGTCTTTCCATCGTCGCGCAATGCCTGATCTGCCCGGTGCTGGATTTCGAGGAGGCCTCGCCTTCGCGCGAGGCGTTCGTCGAGGGCCACCTGATCGACCGCGTCACGATCGAAGCCGATCTCGCCGACTATCTGCCCGAAGCCTTGGACGCTGCCGATCCCCGCATCTCGCCCTTGCGCGCGACACGGCTTGCGGGCTTGCCGACCGCCATCATTCACACCGCGGAGTTCGACCCGATGCGCGACGAGGGCAATGCCTATGCCCGCAAGCTGCTCGCTGCGGGCGTCACGGTCGAGCACGTCTGCCACGAGGGCATGGTCCACAATTTCCACGCCATGGGCGCAATTCTGCCGCAGGCGCAGCTCGTGCTGTCGCAGATCGGTGAGCAGGTCAGGCGGGCGGTGGGGACGTGAAGCACCTGGTGTTGCCGCCTCCCGCAACGGGAGAGGAAAGAGAATGCCTCACGCTCTTGCCCCGATGACGGAACGCGCCGCCGCGACGTAGTTTGGCCAATGCGCATCCGCATAACGCTCGGCCTGTCGCGCGCAGGTGATTTCGGGCGCATGCGCAGCTGCGATCATGCGCGCAAAGCGCTCTTCGGCGACCGTCACATCATCGGCCGCGGTCGAGGGCGCGGCTCCAGCGGCGGTCGGCGCAACGGCGAGTCCCGCCAGTCCGGCGAGCAGGATGCGGCGTGACGTGTCCATGGCTGTCGTTCCCTCTTCATTGCACTTCGATCGTGACCGGCGAATGCATCGCCATGGCGGCGGCAGGGTACCGTGACGCTTCCGTCCAGTCCAGCAGCTGGGGCAGTGTGGTCAGTCCGGCACCGGCACGTCGAACGTGTTCAGCGTGACCGACACCATGCAGTAAACGCCGACGAGATAGGACAGTTCGGCCGCACCGTGCTCGCCGAATTCCTTGACCGCGGCCCGATAAGTCAGTTCCGGCAGCACGCCGCCGCTGACCAATGCGGACGCCACGTCGTAGGTGACGGCTTCCTGCTTGGTGAGATCGACCGGCCGCTGTCCGGCGACGATGGTCGCGAGCTTCTCGTCGGAGAGGCCGCGCTGCTCGGCAACCAGCACATGCGCATAGAGCTCGTAGCCGGAGCGGAAATGCGAACCGGTGACGAGGATCGCGACCTCACGCACCGGAGCCGGCAGCAGCGGGTTCGCCGCGATCGCCTTGACCAGCTCCCACACAGGCTTGCCGAAGCGCGGCTCGCGGATCCATGGATTCCAGGGCCCGAGCAGCGCGCCGTCGTCGCGCATGTTCACAAAGCCCTTGAAGTGGTCCTTGATGCCCGCTCGCATGTCGTCATAGAGCGGCTTCTGTTCGGCACTCAGGTCTTTCGGATCGAGAATGGGAAGGCGCACGGCAGGTCTCCTCGTTAAGAAGCCGCGAAACTCGCCCGCAGGCGCTCGCAAGGCAAGTGAAGTTGCCGTGACATTCGGTTTGGGGCGAGCCGATGGCGTCGGTTACGATGCTTCCGGCCGCACCAGCGGCTCGCCCAGCGTATGCATCAGCCGGTTGGCCCAGCCGAAGATCGCGGCCGACAGCACCAGGTCGAGCTGCTCAAGCTCGCTCAGCCCGGCCTCGCCAAGTGCGTGCGCATCGTCTGCGCTCGCTTCGATCGGAGTCGTCGAGAGTTTTGTAGCGAAATTGAACAATGCCTGCTGGCGCGTCTCCAGCGTGGCATCGCGCTCGTCGGCAAAGATCTCCTCGACGACCTCTTTGCGCCCGGAGTAATTGATGAAGCGTGAGGCGTGCACGGCGGCGCAATAGATGCAGCGGTTGACGACCGAGGCACTCAGCGCGCCGAGCTCGCGCTCCGCCGGGGACAGGCCGTCCTTGCCATACATAATGAGGTTGAACAGCGGCGAGCGCACCGCGAGCGACTCCGGGTCATGCGCCAGCGTCAGCACGTAAGGCGAGACGCCCTTGTTGGAGGGGGTGACCTTCATCGCCGCGAGCTGCTCGGGCGTTGCCGAGGCGAGCTCGACTGGCGTGACATAAGGCGACCAGGTCGGGACCGTGGTGGTGAAGCTATGGACGACCTCGCTCATCAGGCTTCGACCTCTTTCAGGAGCCTGAGGCCGGCCAGGACCCGCAGCTGGTAGTTCACGAAGGCGCCAAGCTCGGACAGCCGCACGATATCGGCCTCGCTGACGCCGGCCACCTTCAGCGCCGCAATGTCCTGTCGCGTCGCCTCGCGCGGCGAAAGCGTCAGCAGATCGACGTGGCGGGCCATGGCATCGTGAAGAGGATCGCCGCACACACCGCCGGGCCGGGTGAGCACGGCCAAATCAAGATCGCTCGAATGCGCCAGGTAGGATTCGTAATGCGCGATCAGCGCCCCGTCGCCGACATGACGGCACATCCGCGCCGCGAGTGCCGCCCGCAAGCCGTGGCTCAGACCGCCGGGCTCGCGCGGCAGCAGCACCGCGTCATGGGCCGCTTCGCTGAGGCGCAAAATCTCGGTGCGGGCGTTCAGAGCGTGGCCGAGCCGCGACGCCGCGGGCACGCCGACAATGGTTTCGATCAGCGTGGTCAAGCATTGCTCCGCGAGCTCTGTGGATTGGCGACGTCCTCGACGGCGAGCGCCGGCGGCTGCGCCGTATCGAGAAACGCCGACAGGGCAGCCTCGATCGGCATCGGATCAAGGCCGCGAGCTTTCAGCCACGTGGGATCATAATAGGTCTGCCGGTAGCGCTCGCCGGAATCGCAGATCAGCGTGACCAGCGATCCGGTTTGACCGGCGCTGCTCATCTCCGAGGCAATGCGGCACAGCGCCAGGAAATTGGTGCCGGTCGAGCCGCCGACTGGCCGGCGGAGCCGGCGCGACAGCACGTTCATCGCTGCGATCGTTGCGACATCCGGGATCTTCATCATGCGATCGACGACGCCCGGCACGAAGGAGGGTTCGCAGCGGGGCCGACCGACGCCTTCGATCAGCGAAGGCCGCTCGCAAACATGGGAGCGGTCCTGCGAGCGGAAGCAGTCGAAGAAGGCGGAATGCTCGACATCGGCAACGCAGAGCCGCGTCGGGTACTGGCGATAGCGCAAATAGCGTCCGAGCGTGGCCGAGGTGCCACCGGTGCCCGCCCCCATCACGATCCAGTCCGGCAACGGACGCGTCTCGCCCTTCAATTGCGTGAAGATCGATTCGGCGATGTTGTTGTTGCCGCGCCAGTCGGTGGCGCGCTCGGCGAAAGTGAACTGGTCCATATAGTGGCCGTTCAGGCGGGCGGCGAGCGCCGCCGCTTCCGCATAGAGTGCACGACCGTCATCGATCAGATGGCAGTTGCCGCCATAATGCTCGATCGCGGCGATCTTCTCCGCCGATGTCGTGCGCGGCATCACGGCATAGAAGGGCACGCCGATCATCTGTGCGAAATAGGCTTCCGACACCGCGGTCGATCCCGACGAGGCTTCCACCACGGGCGTGCCTTCGCGGATGTGGCCGTTGCAGAGCGCGTAGAGGAAGAGCGAGCGCGCGAGCCGGTGCTTCAGGCTGCCGGTCGGATGCGTGGACTCGTCCTTCAGATAGATGTCGATGCCTGATAGCGCCGGCACGATCAGCCGGATCAGATGCGTGTCGGCGGTGCGGCACTGGTCGGCCTCGATCGCCGCCACGGCCTCATCGACCCAGCCGCGCCGATAGGCCGGTCCGGCCGGATTGTGGTGGCGAAAGGGGTTCGGCTCCATCGACATGACCCTCAACTTCTCATAATGCCTATTGCACATCAAGAAATATTGTTCATTCTATATTCGCATAATGCGGGCACCAGACCATGAACCAGGACGTTATCGACATTCGCCTTCTCGAGGCCTTTGCCGCCGTGATGTCGGCCGGCAGCATCACGGGTGCGGCACGGTTGCTCGGCCGTTCGCAGCCGGTCACGACGCGTCAGATCCAGGATCTCGAGGCTGACGTCGGCTATCTCCTGTTCACCCGGAATGGCCCGCGCATCAGCCCGACGCCGAAAGGCGTCTTGTTTCATGCCGAGGTCGAGCGGCTTCTGATGGGCCTGAAGCACATCCGCCAGCGCGCCAACGCGATCGGCGCGGGTGCGCTTCCCGTGCTCAGCCTGGCGGCGATCCCGGCGCTGGCGGCCGGCTTCGTCCCGGCTGCGCTCGCAGCGCTCGAACGCGAGTTGCTACCAAGCCAGATCCACGTGCAGGCGCTCTCGGCCGAGAATGTGGTGCAATCGGTGCTGTCGCAGTCGGTCGATTTCGGTCTTGCGAGCCTGCCGATCCAGCATCCCGGGCTCGACGTGCAGTGGGTCTGCGAGGTGCCGTGCGTTGCGTGCCTCGCGTTGGATCACCCGCTGGCGAAGAAGAAGGTCATTCGCCTGAAGGACCTTGGTGGCGTCCGGCTGCTGACGATGGCCAACCCCTACCGGCTTCGCCGCCGCGTGGAGGAGGCGCTGGAGCGTGAAGGTGTCGTGCCCGCTGGGGTCATCGATACCAACGCTTCCCTGACGGCGATTGCCATGGCCAAGCAGTCGCTCGGCATCGCCGTGGTCGAGCCGGTGCTGACGTCCAGCCTGCCGGTTGAAGGCGTCGTCACCCGGCCGTTGGACGTGTCCATTTCGTTCCTGTTCGCCGCGATTGCGCCGACCGGGCGCGAGCCGACGCCAACGGTTGCCGCACTCAACGGCGCACTGCGCGCCGCGGTCGCGCTGATGCCGGGCGCAAGGCTGCATAGCGGCGCCACCGCGCTAGCCGAGGCCGGCGACGAAACCAGTCAATTCGAGAAAGCTTCCTCATGACGATGACACCTGGTGCGGCGGGCCTCGGGGCACTTGAAGCGCGCCTGAAGCAGGATCTGGCCTGGCTCGAACTGCCCGCCAAGTCATGGGTGCCCCGCCGCGTCGTCGATGGCGAGGGTGTCTTCGACGTCGTCATCGTCGGTGCCGGCATGGCCGGCCTTGTCGCCTCCGCCATGCTCAAGCGTCTCGGCGTCGACAACCAGCTCGTGCTCGACCGCGCGTGCGCAGGCGAGGAAGGTCCCTGGGTCACGTTCGCGCGGATGCGGACGCTGCGCTCGCCCAAGGAATTGACCGGCCCCGCGATGGGCATGCCGGCGCTGACCTTCCGCGCCTTCTACGAAGCGCAATATGGCGAGCAGGCGTGGCAGGCGCTCGACCGCGCGCCGCGCACGGTATGGATGGATTACTTGATATGGTACCGCAAAGTGCTGGGCCTGCCGGTCCGCAACGGGGTCTCGGTTGCGCGTATCCACGCGCGCCCCGATGAATTGTTCGCTCTCGACATCAGCGAGAGCGGCACGTCGCGACACATTCTCGCCCGGCATGTCGTGCTGGCGACGGGGCGCGACGGCCTCGGCGGCGCTTACGTGCCGCCGCTCGCCGACGGCATCGACCGGCGCTTCTGGGCGCATTCCGCCGATCCTATCGACTTCGAAAAGCTCCGCGGCAAGCGCGTCGCCGTCGTCGGCGCGGGCGCATCCGCGATGGACAACGCGGCGATGGCGCTGGAGTCGGGCGCCGCGCGCCTCGACCTCTTCATCCGGCGCGCGGACATCCCGCGCGTCAACAAGTTCACCGGTATCGGCAGCCAAGGGGTCGTGCACGGCTTTGCCGGCCTGACG
Source organism: Bradyrhizobium sp. 187 (assembly GCF_023101005.1). Taxonomy (NCBI): domain Bacteria; kingdom Pseudomonadati; phylum Pseudomonadota; class Alphaproteobacteria; order Hyphomicrobiales; family Nitrobacteraceae; genus Bradyrhizobium; species Bradyrhizobium sp. 187. The sequence continues at coordinate 324,542 of NZ_CP064693.1, read as the reverse complement.
GACGACTGGAAATGGCGCTTCCTCGATCACACGCTGAAAGCGCAGACGCCGCCGCCGCGGCAGAGCGTGCTGCGCGTCTCCGCCTATCCGCAGGCGCATTTCCATCTCGCAAGTCCGATCGATGATCTCGTCGTCAAAGAGGATCATCTCATGGTGACGACGCCGAAGGGCCGCTATGCGACCGACTTCATCATCTTCGGAACCGGCTTCAAGGTCGACCTCGCGTTGCGCGACGAGCTTGCCGCGTTTGCGCCGCATATCCGCTTCTGGAGCGACCGCTTCCCGACGCCTGACGGCATGGACAATGCGGAGCTGGAAAACTCGCCCGACCTCGGCGACAGCTTTCAGTTCCTGGAGAAGCAGTCAGGCGCCTGCCCGATGCTGGCACGGCTGCACTGTTTCAACTATCCGGCGACGCTGAGCCACGGAAAGCTTTCCGGCGATATTCCCGCGATCAGCGAGGGCGCCGACCGGCTCGCGCGCGGCATCGTCCGCCGCCTCTTCGTCGAGGATCGCGAGATTCATTTCGCCAACCTCAAGGCCTTCGCAACGCCGGAACTCGTTGGCGACGAATGGCAGGATGCCGACGCCACCCATCAACTCGCCGAATAGGCGCAACCGGACAGGCAAGCGAGAGATGCAGACGAACAGGAAAGCCATCGTGGCCGCGGTCGCCGGCAACGCAATGGAGTGGTACGACTTCACCGTGTTCGCGCTGATGACACCGGTCATCAAGAACCTGTTCTTTCCGGTCGACCCGAAAATTCCGGGCAGTGAGATCAACGCGCTACTGCTGATGACCGCGCTGTTCGGCACCGGCTTCTTCATGCGACCGATCGGCGGCCTCGTGCTCGGCTATTTCGGCGATCGCAAGGGGCGGAAAGCGGCGATGACGCTCGGCATGGGCATCATGGCGCTGTCGGTCGCGCTGTTGGCATTGACGCCGACCTACGCCACGGCCGGCATTGGGGCACCCCTGATCGTGCTGCTGGCGCGGCTGTTACAGGGCTTTTCGGTCGGCGGCGAGTTCGGTACCTCGACCGCCTATCTGATCGAAGCGGCGCCTCCCGGCCGCACCGGCTTCTATGGCTCGTGGCAGATCGCCGGCCAGCTCATGGCCGACGTGCTCGGCGCAGTGCTGGGCGCCGCCCTGACGCTGACCTTCACGCAGGAGCAGCTTGCCGCCGGCGCCTGGCGTATTCCCTTCTTCGTCGGCCTCGTGATCGTTCCGATCCTGCTCTATATGCGCGCCAGCGTCATCGAGCCCGAAGCGTCCCGGCGCAGCATGGCGACGGTGCACAAGGAGGATTTCATCGCCGCGCTGAAGAATCCCGGCCGCAATTTCCTGATCGGCATGGGCATGGTGGTGGCGAGCGCCGTGTCGTTCTACGTCACCTTCGGCTACACCGTGACGTACGCCAAGGAGGTGCTGAAGCTGCCGCTGATGCAGAGCTTCCTGGTTCAGATGATCGCGGCGATCGTGATGGTGATCGTCGTCCCCATTGCCGGCGCCATCTCCGACCGCTACCCGCGCAAGCCGCTGCTGCTGGTCTCGCTCATCGGCTATTTCGTCTCGCTCTATCCGCTCTATAGCTGGGTGATCTCCGAGCCGTCGATCGCAAAGCTCCTGGTCGCCCAGGTCGTCATCGGCTGCTTCAGCGCCTTCTTCCTCGGCGTCTACTGCACCACGCTGGTCGAGCTGTTCCCGATCCGGGTCCGCTCGACCGCGCTTGCCATCGTCAACAATGTCGCGGTGCTGGTATTCGGCGGCTTTGCCCAGTTCTTCGTGACATGGCTGATCGCGCTCACCGGCTCCCCGTTGGCGCCGATCTTCTATGTGATGATCGGCGTCGGCCTCGGGCTGATCGCGGTGATCGCGATGCGGCCGGAGGACGCCGGCCGGGAGCAGGTCGCGGACGGCATCGTCGAACAAGCGTTGTGAGGCCGCTCAAAACTCCAGCGGCGCGTTGTCGACGACTTCCTTCATCACGAAGAAGGTGCGGGTCTGGCGCACGCCGGGCAGCGCGATCAGTTGCTCGCCGTGGATACGGTTGAAGTCCTCCATGTCGCCGACGCGGATCTTGAGGAAATAGTCGAAGTCGCCGGCGACGAGGTGACAGTCGAGCACGAATTTCAGCCTGGTGATCGCCTGCTCGAAGATCGCAAAGCTCTCCGGCGTCGAACGGTCGAGCACGACCCCGACCATCACCAGCGTACCCTTTGCCACCTTCTTCGGCGCGACGATGGCGCGGACGGCGGCGATGAAGCCGTGCTCGAACAGGCGCTGGGTGCGGCGATGGCAGGTGGCGGGACTGATGGCGACGGTTTCGGCCAGCTCGGCGTTGCTGAGCCGGCCGTTATTTTGCAGCAATCGCAACATCTTAAGGTCGACACGATCAAGACGAGCGGACATGGAAGAAGCTTCCGTTCTTAGTACCTAGTCCGAAAGGAATACCACACATCTCGTCCATTATCGCAAGATCATCCGCAATAGAGGCGCAATATTTGAAAGCACCTTTTTGCAGAGCGATGCTAGCATTTTTGGAGACATTAACGCCAATCGGGATGACCTGACGATGCTCGAAAAATTCGCGCGCTATCCGCTGACCTTTGGTCCGACGCCCATCGAGAAGCTGGAGCGGCTGTCAAAGCATCTCGGCGGCAATGTCGAGGTCTATGCCAAGCGCGAGGACTGCAATTCCGGCCTCGCTTATGGCGGCAACAAGCTGCGCAAGCTCGAATACATCATCCCCGACGCGATCGCCTCGAACGCCGACACGCTGGTCTCGATCGGTGGCGTGCAGTCCAACCACACCCGCATGATCGCGGCCGTCGCGGCCAAGATCGGCATGAAGTGCCGCCTGGTGCAGGAGGCCTGGGTGCCGCACGAGGACGCCGTCTATGACCGCGTCGGCAACATCATGCTGTCGCGCATCATGGGCGCCGACGTGCGCCTGGTCGACGACGGCTTCGACATCGGCATCCGCAAGAGCTGGGAGGACGCGATCGAGGAGGTGAAGGCGGCGGGCGGCAAGCCCTATGCGATTCCCGCCGGCGCCTCCGTGCACAAATTCGGCGGCCTCGGCTATGTCGGCTTCGCCGAGGAAGTGCGCAAGCAGGAAGCCGAACTCGGCTTCAAGTTCGACTACATCGTGGTCTGCACCGTCACCGGCTCGACCCATGCCGGCATGCTGGTCGGCTTCGCCGCCGATGGCCGCGCGCGAAAGGTGATCGGCATCGACGCCTCCTTCACCCCGGCGCAGACCAAGGCGCAGGTGCTCTCGATCGCACAGAACACGGCCAAGCTCGTCGAGCTCGGCAAGGATCTCGTCGCCGACGACGTCGTGCTGATCGAGGATTATGCTTATCCCGCCTACGGCGTGCCGTCGGAAGAAACCAAGGAGGCAATCCGCCTCACCGCGCGTCTCGAAGCCATGATCACCGACCCCGTCTACGAGGGCAAGTCGATGCAGGGCCTGATCGATCTCACGCAGAAGGGCTATTTCGAGAAGGGCGCAAAGATCCTCTACGCCCATCTCGGCGGCGCGCCGGCGCTGAACGGCTATGGATATGCGTTCCGGAACGGCTAGCGCGTCGGTGATGTGAGGCGGCGCGCACCTCCCGACGAGTGTCGTCCTGGCGAAAGCCAGGACCGATTACCCCGACTGCCAATTGTTGAAACACGCTGAGGCAGTCAGCGTGCCTTTTCCTACGGCCCGTGGCTATGGATCCCGGATCGGCGCTCCGCTTCGCTGCGCTTGTCCGGGATGACGGCGGAGGTGTGCCCGCGCCCTACCGCGTCCTGACGATCTGCAGCAGCTCGTCGCCGTAATGCTCGAGCTTCTTGTCTCCGATGCCGGGCACATTGCGCAGTTCGTCCAGCGTGGTCGGCCATGCGCGAACGATGCCGTCGATGGTGGCGTCATGCAGCACGACGTAGGCCGGCACGCCACGTGCGCGGGCAATGTCCGAGCGCCACGCTCGTAGCCGCGCGCGCAATTCAGGATCGACATCGCCCTGCGGCGCGTCGGCTGCCGGGGCCAGATCACCGCGGCGGGACTTGGCGCGGCTCGAACGGATCCGGACGCCGGGCGCCTCTTCGCGCAGCCACACTTCCGTTTCGCCCCGCAGCACGCCGCGCGACGAATCCGTCAGCTTCAGCGCGCCGAACGATTCGCTGTCACTCAGCAAATGTCCCATCGCCACGAGCTGCCGCAGCACCGTACGCCACTGCTTCTCGTTGAGCTCGCGTCCGATGCCGAAAACGGTGAGCTTGTCGTGACCGAACTGCGTCACCTTCTCGGTCAGGCGTCCGATCAGCACGTCGATGAGGTGCATCGCGCCGAAACGCTGCCCGGTGCGATAGGCACAGGATAGCAGTTTTTGCGCCAGCACCCTGCCGTCGCGCATTTTCGGCGGCGTCAGGCAATTGTCGCAATTGCCGCAGCCCTCGCCCATCACGATCTCGCCGAAATAGGCGAGCAGCCGCCGGCGCCGGCAGTGCGGCGTTTCGGCGAGGCCAACGAGCGCATCGAGCTTGCCAATCGAGACCCGCTTGAATTCGTCGGAGCCGCTCGACTCGTCGATCATGCGGCGCTGCTGCACGATGTCCGAGAGACCGTAGGCCATCCAGGCCGCCGACGGCTTGCCGTCGCGGCCGGCGCGTCCTGTCTCCTGGTAATAGGCCTCGATGCTCTTGGGTAGATCGAGATGCGCGACGAAGCGCACGTCCGGCTTGTCGATGCCCATGCCGAAGGCAATGGTCGCGACGATGACGATGCCGTCCTCGTTGAGGAAGCGGTCCTGGTTGCGCGAGCGCACGCTGCTGTCGAGCCCGGCGTGATAGGGCAATGCGGCAATGCCGGCGTCGTCGAGCGCCGCGGCGACCTCCTCGACCCGTTTGCGGGAGAGACAATAAACGACGCCCGCATCACCTGCGTGACGCCCCCGGATGAAATCCTTGAGCTGCGACACCGCGTTGCGCTTGTCGACGATCTCATAACGGATGTTGGGACGATCGAAGCTGGAGACGAAGTGCGGACTGTCTGCAAGCTGAAGCCGCTCGACGATCTCCTTGCGGGTCAATTCGTCGGCAGTCGCGGTCAGCGCGATGCGCGGCACGTCGGGAAAGCGCTCGGCGATGATCGACAGGCCGACATATTCGGGGCGGAAATCATGGCCCCATTGCGAGACGCAATGCGCCTCGTCGATCGCGAACAGCGCCACCTTCGCCCGCGCCAGCAGCGCCAGGCAGCGCGGCGTCAGCAGCCGTTCCGGCGCGACATAGAGCAGGTCGAGATCACCCACGATCAGGCGCCGCTCGATGTCGGAGGCTTCCTGCGGGGTCAGCGACGAGTTCAGCGCGGCCGCGTTGACCCCGGCTTCGAGCATGGCGGCGACCTGGTCGCGCATCAGCGCAATCAAGGGCGACACCACGACACCGCAGCCTTCGCGCAGCAGCGCCGGCAATTGATAGCACAGCGACTTGCCGCCGCCGGTCGGCATCAACACCAGGCAATTGCCGCCGCCGGTGACGTGCCGGATGATCTCGCCCTGCGCGCCGCGGAACCCGGGCAGGCCGAACACCGAACGCAGCACCGACAGCGCATCGCGGCCCTGGGCCGGCGCAGGCAGCGGAGCGGTGGAAGGAGAGGACATGGGCATGTCGGGGTGAGGCCGTGAGATTCGTCACAAGGCCAGTCGCATGACCGCGCAGGCGTGGCAAGGCTGTTTGCTCCGCAGGACGCCGCCTTCCACCCTTCGTGGGAAGAAAACTTTCTTACGCCCCGATCCTCCGCAGCGCTTCCGCGACCGTCACGATCGGCATGTCGCGCCTCGCGGCGGCCTGCAGCGCATGGCGCATCAGGTCCGGCGTGCAGCCATACGGGCTCGGCGCGTTGGCGACGTCATGACCGTAGAAGATCAGCCATCCGCCGCTCTCGACCGCCTCGTCGAAATAGCCATCGACACCCGTCGTATTGATCTCGCGATCGACCAGGGGCGAGGCCCGCAGGAACTGGAGATCGATGACGTCGCGATTGACGCCGGGAAGGATGCCGCGCGCCGAGCGGAAGGTCTTGGCGAGCTGCGGCTTGCGCCACACCGACGCGATGCCATAGGGGTAAGCAAAATTTTCGAGCGTGATCGAGGAATCGATGCCGCGAAAATGGCTGCGGTTTCGCTCGATCTCGCGGGCCATGGCGGTCTCGTCGAGATTGACCGCACTCTGGTGCGAGAAGGTGTGGCACGCAATCTCGTGCCCCGCCCGGTGAAGCCGCACGATCGCGTCGTTCGACAGGCCGTGCCAATGGTCCGAGGGACGATCGACCAGGCTGCCCGCGAGATAGAAGGTACCGCGGCCGCCATGCTGCTCCAGAAGCTCGGCGCCCTCGCCTGCGGCGCTATCGGGGGCATCGTCGAAGGTGAAGCTCACCATGGGCGCATGCGCGGGCAGACGGTGCGGCGCGGCACGAAAGTGCCGGGCCAGCCGATTGCTCACGCGTCCCTGGAGTGCCGACCACACGACTCGCATTTCCTGTCTGCCCCGCCGTCACTGAAGCATTCGTGCGCCGCTCGAGGCAAGCTACACACTTCGTTAGTCCTAACGTCGATGCCGTCGTCCCGACCTAACGTGCAAGCACCGACGCGTCGGTCCCCGCGCCGAGATATTGCAGCCAGTTCCGGAACAATGCCGCCGCGGCGCTGCCCGCGGCAATATCGGCACGCAAATTCAGCGCGGGCAGCTCGTTGCTGAGCGCGGGGTGGCGCTGGTGCCTTGCCTGTTTCTCGAAGCGGACCAGCTTCTCTTCGGTCGAAGCGTCAAAATAGCTCACGGGCAGATGCGGATAATTGTCGCGCTCACGCGCGAGATAACGGCCGATGTCGCGCAGATATTCACGCTGAAGCGACAGCGCGTCATATTCCGGATGGCCCTGGAAGAACACGAATCGGCTGGCATATTGGCGGACGAAGGTATCGACGCCGGCCTTTGCCGAACGCGTCAGCACCTGGTAGCCGGCCTCAACGAGGTCGCTCTCGGCGATCTCGTTGAGACGCGAATGCGAGACCTTGAGGGGAGCGGGCGCGGCCCGCGTCAGCGGATCCCTGGTCACGGCTTCGCAGTCGAAAATGCCGTGACATTTGGCCGGCAGCGGCCGCCGTTCGATGCGGTCGAGATGCAGCACCGCGCCATGCGCAGCGAGGCACGACCAGATCGTCGAGCGCGTGTTGACCTTGGCCCAGTCGATCAGCTCGGTGAGATCGCGCCAATACGGTTCCTGGTCGAGCTCAGGCGCGATCGGCTCGGCGCCGGTCACGATCAGGCCGTCGAACCTGTGGCGTCTGAGCTCGGTGAGTTCCGAGTATTCGCTCTCGACATGCCATCTCGCTTCCGGCGAGCGCTTCACCGAAGGCAGCGAGAAGCAGTGAAAGCGGATGCGGCGCGGACCTGCTGCGGCTTGCAGCAGCTTCATGAATTGCCGCTCGGTCGCCTTCAGCGCCGGATCCGGCATGTTGTTGATCAACCCGATCGTGAGCTCGGTGCCGCCGGGCTCGCGCGCCAGATCGCCCGCTCCCGGCACCAGCGCCGGGCTCGATATAGCTTGATCCCTGTCGATCAGGATCGTCATCGGCGCAGCCGCCTACTCCGCGGCCTGGAGGCGCGCGGACGGGCAGGCCTTTTCCAGTGCCTGATCGAGGTCCTCGATGATGTCCTGGCAATGCTCGATGCCGATCGACAAGCGGATCGTTTCCGGCAAAACGCCGGCGACCCGCTGCTGCTCCGCCGACATCTGCCGGTGCGTGGTCGAGGCCGGATGGCAGGCCAGCGACTTGGCATCGCCGATATTGACGAGGCGCGTGATCAGCTTCAGCGCATCGTAGAAGGACTTGCCGGCTTCCATGCCGCCCTTGATGCCGAAGGTGAACAGCGACGAGGCGTTGCCGTCGAGATATTTCTGCACCAGCGGATAATAGGGACTGTCCGGGAAGCCGGTGTAGTTGACCCAGGCCACGCGCGGATCCTTGCGCAGGAATTCGGCGACCTTGCGGGCGTTTTCGCAGTGGCGCTCCATGCGCAGCGCGACGGTTTCGATGCCCTGGAGCAGCAGGAAGGCGTTGAACGGCGACAGCACCGAACCCATGGTGCGCTGATAGATGCTGCGCGCGCGCTCGATATAGGCTGTGCGGCCGAAGCGCTCGGCATAGACGAGGCCGTGATAGGAGGCATCCGGCTTGTTGTAACCGGGGAAGCGGTCGGCGTGCTTGGCCCAGGGGAAATTTCCGGAGTCGACGATGGCGCCGCCGAGCGTGGTGCCGTGACCGCCCAGAAACTTGGTCAGCGAATGCACGGCGATGTCGGCGCCGTAATCGAACGGCTTGAGCAGGATGGGCGTTGCAACGGTATTGTCGACGATCAGCGGCACGCCGTGGGCGTGGGCGACCTTCGCCAGTGCTTCGATGTCGCAGACATTGCCGGCGGGATTGCCGATGGTTTCGGCGAACACGGCGCGGGTGTTCTCGTCGATCAGCCTTTCGATTGCCTCGGGCTTGTCGCTCTCGGCGAAGCGGCCGGTGATGCCCTGCCGCGGCAGGATGTGCGAGAGCAGCGTATGCGTGGTGCCATAGAGCTGCGGCACGGAAACGATGTTGCCGCCGTGATCGGCGACGTTGACGAAGGCGAAATGCAGCGCGGCCTGCCCGGTCGCGACCGCAAGCGCGCCGACGCCGCCCTCGAGCTCCGCGATACGCTTTTCCAGCACCGCGCTGGTCGGATTGGCGATGCGGCTGTAGCGATAGCCTTCGGTCTCGAGATTGAAGAGCGCCGCGCCGTGATCGGCGCTGTCGAAGGCGTAGGCCGCGGTCTGGTAGATCGGCACGGCAACCGCGTGCGTGGTGGCTTCGGGCTCGTAGCCGGCGTGAATAGCGATCGTCTCGTTGCGCATCGTGCCACCTCCGCGTGGAGCGGGCCGCACTTATTGGCCTGTATGAGGCATGTGCGTTGTCCGCCGTCCCTCTGTTAGAGGCGGGTGGTAAAGCGGACAATAATTCGTCTAGAGATCGAGGAAGTAACCCTAACGGTTGTTGGGGAATTGGCTAAAATTCAAGTCAAATTGGATTAATGAAGTTTTGCGGTTGGCGGCAGCGAACACGCTGCACTCCCTTCTCCCCTTGTGGGAGAAGGTGGCGCGAAGCGCCGGATGAGGGGTCTCTATCCATACGGCCAAGCTTGCGTTAGCGGAGAGAGACCCCTCACCCGTCTCGCCGCTGCGCGGCGAGCCACCCTCTCCCACAAGGGGAGAGGGAAACAACTTCGCTGCCCTATCAGTCCATCTGTTCCCACAGCCGATGGGCGAGCACGCCGGCGCGCTTCTCGATCGCGGCCGCTGCATCGAGCGCGAGATCCTCGCGATAGCGCCCGGCAATGAGCTGCACGCCGATCGGCTGGCCATCGTGCAGCGTCACCGGCACCACGGCGCCCGGCAGGCCCAGCACGTTGATCGCGGAGATGAAGCGGATCTCGCCCCAGAAAATCTCGCGCACGCGCTGGGGGCTGACAGTGTCCTCGCGCGGGCTAGGCGTCGGCTTCACCGTGGTCGGTGCCAGCACCACCGGATACTCCTCGAAGAACAATTGCCAGGCGCGAATGTGGCCGTTGCGCGCGGCGGTCGCCTGCATCCAGGCCTTGAGGTCGAGCACGTTGGCCTTGGCTTTCATGCCGCCCCACGCCTTGTGGAAGTCTTCCGACGTCACCTTCAGCATGCCGGCCTCCTGCATCACCATCGTCTCGTTGGTGATGATGTCGCACCAGGTCTGCCAGACGCCGTCGATGTCGGGCACATCGACCTCGCTGACGCGATAGCCGGAACGCTCCAGGTGATCGGCGGCCTGACGCAACGCCGCCGCGACGTGCGGATCGACGTCCATGTCTTCAGGAATCCTGGCGAGCGCGACCTTGATCGGCCCCTTCGGCTTCGGCCCGACCAGCGGCGCCGGTACCCACCAGGGATCGCGCGGATCGCGCTGGCTCATCACCTCCAGCGCGAGCCTGACGTCGGCGACGTGGCGGGCGAGCGGCCCCTGCGCCGACATCAGATGCGCCAGCATCGGCCGCTCGGCGGTTGCGCTTGCGTTGAAGGCCGGAATACGTCCCTGCGTCGGCTTGATGGTCGCAACGCCGTTGCAATGCGCCGGCCAGCGCAGCGAGCCGCCGATGTCGTTGCCGTGCGCGATGGTGCCTATGCCGGCGGCGACCGCCGAACCCGCACCGCCCGAGGAGCCGCCGCAGGTGATATTGGGATCCCAGGGATTGAGCGTCAGCCCGTGCAGGGGATTGTCGGTGAAGCCGCGGAAGGAGAATTCCGGCGTGTTGGTGAGGCCGATGATGATCGCGCCAGCCTTCTTCAGGTTGCGCACCACCGGCGAATCCGACGGCGCGATGAGGTCCTTGTTGGCGGGGACGCCATTGAAGTTCGGACGGCCCTCGTAGTCGACGTTCTCCTTGATCGTGATCGGTACGCCCTGCAGAAGGCCGAGCTCGCCGCCCTTCGCGCGCCGCTTGTCGGCCGCATGCGCCGCGGCCAGCGCCTCCTCAGAGAGATCGACGACAACCGCGTTCAGTCGCGGATTGACGGCCCGCATCCGCTCGAGATGCGCCTCGACGGTCTCGACCGCCGAGATGGCGCTGGAGCGGATGGCGGCTGCGGTCTCGACCGCCGACCATTGCCAGGCCGGGCCTTTTGGGCGGCGTGGTGCCGATGATTTGCGCGGAGCTGCCTGCTTGACCGGCTTGGTTGCAGCCTTCGCGACCTTGCCCTTGCGAACGGCGCTTGTCTTGCTGGAGGTCTTCGCTGCTTTCTTCGCAGCAGATTTCTTCCTGGTCGCCGTCTTCTTCGCCACGTCGCATCTCCTCACATTGCGCCGCGGAAGTTATGGAGGTCACGCCACCGTGTACAGGCGCGTTTCTGCATGGCGCGACTTCACGACGCGTTGTGGCGGCCGAAGGCGCGCGAGAGACGCTCATGCACCTTTGGGGCTTTTCCCACGACGCATGTACTGGTTGAATGATGGAATAAACTGCGGCCAGGTTGCCGCATCGCGACCGGGTTTTGACGCCGCCATTTGGACAGCGGCAATTGGAGCGGACACGGGGCTGATGGCGGAGAGAGTGGGATTCGAACCCACGGTACGGTTTCCCGCACACACGCTTTCCAAGCGTGCGCCTTAAGCCACTCGGCCATCTCTCCGGAGCGCACTCTCTTGAAGGGGCGCCGGTGATTTTGCAAGGGATCGCGGGGAAATCGGATGATTTTTCCGTAAGATATTGTACTTTATAGACAATATCAGGCGCCACGGCGACGCTTGGAACCGGCCGCCCGCTGAACCGGCGGCGGGTTTGGCGCGACGATTCACTCAAGACCGTCAAACACGTCCGGGGGCACCATGACCATCCGCAACACCATTGCCGCGCTGAGCCTGATTTGGGCCCTTGCCGCTGCCTTCGCCGGACCGGCCGCCGCCCAGGTCTGCACCCGGCACGGGGTTGATGTCAGCTGTGACGACGGACGGCGCGGGATGCTTTCGGGCGATGCCATCCTCTGGCCGGACGGCACGCGCTCGAGCGCGACGCCGCATCAAAGCGTCATCATCGGCCACAAGAGCTCAGTGCATGTCGGGCCCGGCGTGTTCGTCGGCCAGGGCAAGGGCATGGTGCCGCTCGACGATCCGAACGCGCCGAACAAGCGGCAGTGTGCGATTCTGGAGGGCGTGTCGTACTGCTATTGAGGCTGTCGTCTTCGCCCCTGCCCTCGCTGTAAAGAACGGGGGAGAAGAAGACTAGATCAACCGCACGCCTGAGATCGCCGACTTGAGCCAGCGCAGCGCTTGCGGCGGCTGGTTGGCGAGCGGCGCGACTGCAGCCTTCTCCGTCCGGCACTTCTCCAGTTCAGCGACGAAATCCGCCGACCATTGCTGGATGGTGTGGCCGCGCAGCTTCTTCATCATCGCATCCCAGCGCATCTTGCGCTCGGTGAGCGGCATCGCCGCCGCGACCGCGATCGCGCGCGCCATGCCGTCGATGTCATGCGGATTGACCAGCAGCGCGGCGTCGAGCTCGTTGGCCGCGCCGGCGAATTTCGACAGCACCAGCACGCCGGGATCAGCCGGATTTTGCGCAGCGACGTATTCCTTGGCGACAAGGTTCATGCCGTCGTGCAGCGGGGTCACCACGCCGATCTGCGCGGTGCGATAGAGGCCCGCGAGCACGGCCTGGCTAAAGCCCTTGTTGAGATAGCGGATCGGTGTCCAGTCGGCCTCGCCGTGGCGGCCGTTGACGTCGGACACGAGCCGCGCGACCTCGTTCTGCAAATTGCCATAGGCTTCGATGGCACCGCGCGAGGGATTTGCGATCTGTAGCAGCGAAATGCTGCGCGCAAAGTGCGGATGCTCGGTCCAGAGCCGATCGAACGCGCTGATGCGGTTGACGAGGCCCTTGGAATAGTCAAGCCGGTCGACGCCGATCGCGAGCCGCTCGCCGTTGAGACTGCGGCGCAGCCGCGACACGTCCGGATGCGACGCCGACTTCGCCGCGTATTGCGCGAACTTCTCGGCGTCGATGCCGATCGGAAACACCTCGCAGCGTGTTCGGCCATGCTGCGAGATCGCAACGCCGTCTTCGACGGCGAGGCCGAGTTCGCCCGCGACATAGCTGAGAAAATTCTGGCAATCGTCATTGGTCTGGAAGCCGATCAGGTCGTAGGCCAGCATCGCCGTGATCAGCTCACGATGATTGGGCACGCCCTGCATCACCGCGGCGACAGGCCATGGCGTATGGAGGAAGAAGCCGATCGGATCGTCGACGCCGAGATCCCGCAGCTCCGCACCGAGCGCGAGGAAATGATAATCCTGCACCCAGAACGCGGTTTGCGCTTTCCGGAAGCGCATCAAGGCGCGCGCCATGAAGGCGTTGACCTCGCGATAGCTGACATAGTCGTCGCGCGAGACGCGGATCAGATCGCTGCGCGAGTGCAGCGCCGGCCACAGCGCCGAATTGGCAAAGCCCTCGTAATAGCCGCCATAGTGCGCCGCCGGCAGGTCCAGCGTCGCAATCGCGCCCGAACCCAGTGCTTCGATCTCGGCAAACGGCTCCTTCTGATGACCGTCACGCACACGGCCCGAGGAACCCACCCAGATCGCGCCCGAATGTTCCACAACGGGTAGCAAGGCCGCCGCGAGACCGCCCGTCATGGGCTCATTGGGCTTGCCGCGCGCGACGCGATTCGAAACGACGACTAAGTTCACAGGTCGTCCCCTCCTGTTTCATTCCACCCCATTTAACTGCCGTTCATCAATATGGTTCCTGATCATCCTTTGCACCAATTGAAACCAAAATCGGGCGTGCGCGTTGGAACCGGTTTACCTCCAGGCAACCTGACGATTTCGCTACACAAAGCCGGATTTGGAACCGTGGCGCGCGCAGCATGAAGCGACGCGCTGGAGGAATTACGCACGCGATATGTGGCTCCGAGATGTCGGTGCCTTATTCCAACCTTGAGTCGTCGAGCAGCCGCGCAAGGAACGTGCGCACATCGTTCGGGGCGTCGAAGTGCCCGTTGACCCCCATAGCGCGGCGACCAACCGAAAAGGCGAGCCCATTCATGTCGGGCATGATCGCGAACACGGTTTCGTCGGTGACGTCATCACCGATGAAGATCGGACGGCGCCCCTTGAAAGGCTCGTGCTTCATCAACTCGCGCACGCCGGTCGCCTTGGTAAAACCGGAATGCTTGATCTCGCAAACGAACTTTCCGGGCAGCACCTCGATCGGCGCATTGGGCAGGTCGGCGCGGATCAGCGAAACGGCTTCGTAGATCGCTTTCTCCGCATGCGGCGCAAGGCGGTAGTGCAGCGCCAGCGAATAGCCCTTGTCTTCGAGCAGAATGCCGGGACTGAGCTTGGCCACCGCCGCGAGCCGCCGCTTCAGCTCCTTATCCAGCGGCGGCGCGCTGACGGCATCGGCTTCGTTGTCAATGGAAAGCCGCATCTCGGCGCCGTGGCCGGCGACGGCGCGAAAGACATCGGGCGCGAAGATCAGGTCGATGTCGTTGAGCGAACGCCCGCTGACCATCGCCAGCGCGCCCGACGTGCGCTCCGTCAGCCGGTTCAGCGTTTCCGACAGGCCTGGCGGCACCCACACCTCACGCGGCGTCGGCATCAGGTCGAGCAGTGTCCCGTCGATGTCGAGCAGGATCGCTGTTTCATTGAGATGCGGCACGAGTGCGTGGGGCACCGGCACCGCATCGGGCGCTTCATCGTCGACCATGGTGCGCTTTAGATCCAATTCAGCCAGTTCCGATTTCATAGTCTACTCCATGGACGCAAGCGGCCGCGCGATTTCTTCGAGCGATCTGCGTTCCGCCGAGATGGCATAGCGCCACGCCACGATCGCGGCCGCGATCATCAGGAACGCCCCCAGCAAATAGCCTGCGAACACGCTCGTGCGTGATCCCGTGTCGATCAGCGCCCCGAACAATGCGGGGCCGATCACGCCGCCGATGCCGGTGCCCACCGCATAGAACACCGCGATCGCGAGCGCGCGGACTTCCAAGGGAAAAGTCTCGCTGACGGTGAGATAGGCGGCGCTCGCGGCGGGCGAGGCAAAGAAGAAGATCACCATCCAGGCGATGGTCTGCCCTTGCGCGCTCAAGGCGCCGATCGAGAACAGATAACCCGACAGCGCCAGCAACACGCCCGACGCGCCGTAGGTGAACATGATCATGGTCCGGCGGCCGAGCGTATCGAACAGGCGGCCGAGCAGCAGCGGACCAAGGAAATTGCCGGCGGCGAAGGGAAGCAGATACCAGCCGACATGATCGGCGCTGATCCCGTAAAAATCGGTCAACACCAGCGCAAAGGTGAAGAAGATGGCGTTGTAGAAGAAGGCCTGCGCGATCATCAGCACGAGGCCGACCATCGCGCGCTGGCGATAGACCGAGAACAGCGTGTGCACCACCTCGCGGATCGGCGTGTGAGTCCGCATTTTCAGGCGGATCCTGGCGAAACGCGCGTGGCTCGTCTCCTGGCCGTGTCCGAGCACCGAGCGCTCGACCTCGTCGACGATCGCGTGGGCCTGGTCGGGACGGCCGTGGATCATCAGCCAGCGCGGACTCTCCGGAATCCACATCCGCATCAAGAGCACGACGAGGCCGATGGCCGCGCCGATGAGATAAGCGAGGCGCCAGCCGAGATCGGGGCCGATCACCGCGGGATCGAGCAGCACGATGGCCGCCACGGCGCCCATGGCGGCACCGATCCAGAAGCTGCCGTTGATGACGAGATCGGTCCAGCCGCGATAGCGCGCCGGCACCAGTTCCTGGATGGTCGAATTGATCGCAGTATATTCGCCGCCGATGCCGGCGCCGGTGAGGAAGCGAAACAGCGCGTAGCTCGCGACATTCCATGACAGAGCGGTCGCGGCCGTCGCCGAGAGATAGAGCGCGAGCGTGATGAAGAACAGCTTCTTGCGACCGATGCGATCGGTCAGCCAGCCGAAGCCGAGCGCGCCGAGCACCGCGCCCGCGAGATAGGCGGAATTGGCAATGCCGAGATCGAGATTGGAGAAATGCAGGGAGGGGCTTTGCTTCAGCGCGCCGGAGAGCGCGCCGGCCAAGGTCACCTCGAGGCCATCCAGAATCCAGGTGATGCCGAGCGCAAGCACGACGCGGGTGTGAAATCCGCTCCACGGCAGCGCGTCAAGCCGTGCAGGAATGCTGGTTTCGATGATGCGATCGGCCGCGGCCACCGTGGAGACCACAGGTCCATCGTTCGGCGCTGGGCTTCGCTGCAATTCCATCGCGTTGTTGCATCTGACCAATGGACATGGCCCCGGTTCACATGGCGTGGATGGGGGCGATCCGATCAAGGGGGTGCGGCATTCCGCCTGCCACCTGCGACAACGTCTGCGGCAGGGGCGGGTTCCAGCAGGAACGACCGCTGACGGCGCTGGTTTTCGGTGGAGCCGCAAGGAGTTGACGCATGGCTCATGCCAGAAAGACGACACATTCTCGCAAAACATCGGCGCGCAAGAGCACCAGACGCGCCGCACCGAAGCGCTGGTCACAGCGCGTGACGAAAGAGAGCGACGCGCTCGACCTCAAACAAGGCGTGTTCAAGCTGACCAGTGCGAAGGAGATCGCGGCTTCGTTGAAGCGCTCGGCCGAGCACAGCGCGCGTCGCAAGACCGGCGCCTACCGCTCGGCGCTGTCGATGCTGACGTTCTACATCAACCGCGCCGGCAAGACGCTGCCGCAGACGCAGCGCACGCGGCTGGAGCGGGCAAAGGTGGAGCTGAAGCGGGCGTTCGGGAGGGAGTGAGCGCCAGGTCGTCCTGGACAAGCGCAGCGCCGATCCAGGACCTATTACCCCAGGGAGCGGTTTGGCGATGACTCGGAGTTGGCAGTTCGCCCGGCAACTCCGCCTTGGGTAATGGGTCCTGGATCGGCGCTGCGCTTGTCCAGGACGACGGCGGAGGCGTGGCGCGAAGGTCGAGCGCTACGCCGCCCGGATATTCCCCATGAAGCGGTCGAGCTCGGCGCGCAGGCGGGTGCTTTCGGACGACAGCGTCTTGGCCGAATGCAGCACCTCTTCCGAGGCCGAGCCGGTTTCGGCGGCGCCGCGGTTGACCTGGCCGATGTCGGTGGCCGCGGTCTGGGTGCCCTGCGCGACGGTCTGGACGCTGCGCGCGATTTCCTGCGTCGCGGCGCCTTGCTGCTCCACCGCGCTCGCAATCGAGGTCGAGATCGACGAGATCTGGCCGATGGTGGCGCCGATCTCCTTGATCGCCGCAACCGACTCGGCCGTGGCGCCTTGCATGCCCGTGATGTGCGAGGAGATCTCGTCGGTGGCCTTCGCGGTCTGGCTCGCGAGCGACTTCACTTCGCTGGCGACCACTGCAAAGCCGCGGCCGGCTTCGCCGGCGCGTGCCGCCTCGATGGTCGCGTTCAGCGCCAGAAGATTGGTCTGCTCGGCGATCGCCGTGATGAGCTTGACGACTTCGCCGATCTGCTGGGCGGCATGCGAGAGCTTGCCGATGCGATTATCGGTCTCCTTTGCCTGCACCACGGCAGCTTCGGCAATGCGGCTGGAATCGCGGACCTGACGGCCGATCTCCTCGACCGAGGCCGAGAGCTCTTCGGTCGCGGTCGCGACCGACTGCATGTTGCTGGAGGCCTGCTCGGAGACGTCGGCGACCTGGCTCGACAGGCTCTGCGTGGTCTCGGCGGTGCGGGTCAGCGTCGAGGCCGCCGATTCCAGCTGCACGGCGGAAGCCGAGACGTTGGAGACGATGGCACCAACCGCGCTCTCGAAATCATCGGCGAAACGAATCAGCTCGGAACGACGGCTTGCGGCCTGCTCCCTGTTCTGAAGTTCGTTGGCGGCGGCATCGCGCTCGGCCTTGGCCACGGCCTGCACCTTGAATTCTTCGACCGCGCCGGCCATCTCGCCGATCTCGTCCCTGCGGCCGAGGCCCGGCAGCACGACGTCGAAATTGCCCGCGGCAAGCTCGCGCATCGCCTTGCACATCGCGATCATCGGACGCGAAATGCCATTGCCCAGCATCAGGGCGAGCGCAGCGCCGACGGCAAGGCCGCCCAGCGCCATCATCAGCATCAGCCGCTCGGTCTCGCCGATGGTGGCATTGGCGTTGACCTCGATGCGCTGCTGATCCGCCGTCAGCTCCGATCGCAGCTCACCCGAGAGCTTGAGAATGGACGCGGCTGTCTTGGTCATCTCGCCGTTCAGCTTGACGATGACCTTCACGTTCTCGGTGAGCTTTGAAAAAGAGGCGCGGTACTGCTTGAGGAGATTGCTGATCTCGGTGACGCGGTCGGTGATCTTCTGGTCGTTGGCATAGATCGAGACCAGCAGGGTCTCCAGGAATTTGATGCGGGCGGTCACGCCGTCGGCGGTCTTCGGCTCCGGCTTGGCGACGAAGGCGCTGACCGAGGTGGAGACCGCCAGATATTGCGATGTGATATCCTTGGCCGTACCCTGAACCGAGTTCAGGCCCGCCAATGCCGCGGTATCGGCAAGATCGTCGAACTTGAACCGGATCTTGTTGCCGACGCTGTTGAGCTCCTCGGTCGCGATCTTGCCGTTCTCGCGCGTCAACGTGATGATCTCGCCGAACACCTTGGTGAAGCTCTTGAAGTCGGCCTCGAGC
Organism: Bradyrhizobium sp. 187; assembly: GCF_023101005.1. Classification (NCBI taxonomy): domain Bacteria; kingdom Pseudomonadati; phylum Pseudomonadota; class Alphaproteobacteria; order Hyphomicrobiales; family Nitrobacteraceae; genus Bradyrhizobium; species Bradyrhizobium sp. 187. The sequence goes on along the minus strand of NZ_CP064693.1, from coordinate 306,325 downwards.
CTGCCGACCTGCTCGCGGCGGGCTGCGCCCGTGGTGGCCGCCGCCGACTTGGCGATCGCGGCCCTCAAATTCTCTTCAGCTGCTTTGGCTGCGGTCTCATCATCCGCCGCGCCGGTCAGCGTGTAGGCCCGCGCCAAGCCCTGGTAAGCGATCAGCTCGCGATCGACCGTCCGCGCAAGGTCCGCTTCGGCGACGCTGGAGCGGTAGGAGGCCACGGCGGCCTGAATCCGCTCGAAGCCGAAATACGCGAAAGCCATGCTGACGGCGAGGATGGCGAGCACCGCCACGAAGCCGAGGATGATTTTTGCGCGAAAACGCAAGGTGAGCAGCTTCGATCTGGTCGGCTTCGACTTGACGGGCATTCCCCACCCCATTCCATTCGCGGAAAACCAGGCGCAGCCCGGAAGCAGCCCGCTTCCTGACGCGTGAGCACGGTAAATGGCAAAGGATAAGCTGCGGTAAATTTGTGGCGCCGCAACCGGCGGTTACGTGACGCAGGGTCTCGTCGTCCTGGCCTCGTGCGCAATCGCGCACGGGGGGCCGGGACGGCTGAGCGCTTACGCCGCCCGGATATTCCCCATGAAGCGGTCGAGCTCGGCGCGCAGACGGGTGCTTTCGGACGACAGCGTCTTGGCCGAATGCAGCACCTCTTCCGAGGCCGAGCCGGTTTCGGCGGCGCCGCGGTTGACCTGGCCGATGTCGGTGGCGGCGGTCTGAGTGCCCTGTGCGACGGTCTGGACGCTGCGCGCGATTTCCTGCGTCGCGGCGCCTTGCTGCTCCACCGCGCTCGCAATCGAGGTCGAGATCGACGAGATCTGGCCGATGGTGGCGCCGATCTCCTTGATCGCCGCAACCGACTCGGCCGTGGCGCCTTGCATGCCCGTGATGTGCGAGGAGATCTCGTCGGTGGCCTTCGCGGTCTGGCTCGCGAGCGACTTCACTTCGCTGGCGACCACTGCAAAGCCGCGGCCGGCTTCGCCGGCGCGTGCCGCCTCGATGGTCGCGTTCAGCGCCAGAAGATTGGTCTGCTCGGCGATCGCCGTGATGAGCTTGACGACTTCGCCGATCTGCTGGGCGGCATGCGAGAGCTTGCCGATGCGATTATCGGTCTCCTTTGCCTGCACCACGGCAGCTTCGGCAATGCGGCTGGAATCGCGGACCTGACGGCCGATCTCCTCGACCGAGGCCGAGAGCTCTTCGGTCGCGGTCGCGACCGACTGCATGTTGCTGGAGGCCTGCTCGGAGACGTCGGCGACCTGGCTCGACAGGCTCTGCGTGGTCTCGGCGGTGCGGGTCAGCGTCGAGGCCGCCGATTCCAGCTGCACGGCGGAAGCCGAGACGTTGGAGACGATGGCACCAACCGCGCTCTCGAAATCATCGGCGAAACGAATCAGCTCGGAACGACGGCTTGCGGCCTGCTCCCTGTTCTGAAGTTCGTTGGCGGCGGCATCGCGCTCGGCCTTGGCCACGGCCTGCACCTTGAATTCTTCGACCGCGCCGGCCATCTCGCCGATCTCGTCCCTGCGGCCGAGGCCCGGCAGCACGACGTCGAAATTGCCCGCGGCAAGCTCGCGCATCGCCTTGCACATCGCGATCATCGGACGCGAAATGCCGGTGCCGAGCAGGAAAGCGAGGACCGCGCCGAGCAGCGTACCGCCGACCGCCAGCATCAGCACCAGTTGCTCGGTCTTCCCGATGGTCGCTTCCGATTCGGACTCCAACCGCTGCTGCTCGGCAACGAGGTCCGCCTTCATGGTGGTGGCACCCTGAAGGATCGCGCTGGCCGAGCCGCTCATCTCGGTGACGAGCTCGTCGATCATCTTGGCGTTGGCGATCAGTTTCTCCAGCGATTCCCGATAGGCACCGAGCAATCCCTTGGCGTCCTTCAGGCCGGCGACGATCTTGTCGTCCATGGAATAGACCGCGTTGAGCGAGTTCTCGACGAATTTCAACCGCGCCAGCGCGCTGGTCGCGATCGCCTGGTCGGACGTCAGCACGAAATTGGTCGCCGCCCCGCTCGCGGTCTGGAATTGGGCGTTGACCTGCTTGGTCCCGAACTCGATCGCCTGCGCCTCGGAATCGGAGGCATTGTTGCCCATGTCGTCGAGCTTGTATTTCAGGAGGTTGGCGTTGCGCATGAGCTGGTTCTGCACCAGCAGCGCGCTGTCACGCTTGGCCTGGAGGACTTTCGCGAAGGTCGCGGAGAAGTTGGAAAACTCCTTGGCGAGCTTGTCCAGACTTTCCTGCCGCGCCGGCTTCTTGGCGCTCTTGACCGCCTGGTCGATGGCGCTCTTCAGGCCGGTCTCCGCGTCCAGCGCCGTCTTGGCGTCGTCCTCCTTGCCGGTGACGACGAAATATCTGACGGCCGAGCGATAGGCGAGCAGCTCCCGGTCGATGTTACGGGCGAGATCGGCCTCGGTGACACTGGTGCGGTAGGACCCGACCCCGGACGAGACCCGCTCGAAGCCAAAATAGGAGAAGGCCATGCTGCCGGCGGAGATCACCAGCACCGCGGCAAAGCCCAGAATGATCTTGGCGCGGAACCTGAGGGTCGGCATTATTGTGCGCTTCGACGACGACGCGATACGCCCGGACATTCCCACCCCCATTTTCATTCAGCCGAGATCCGGTGGCGCCCCGCCCCCTGACCTGGCTGCGCAAAACTAAGGCAGAATCGATAAGGGGCGGTAAATTCGGTGCGTCCGCAGAGCTTCCGGCTCTATCGGCCAAGGCGGACTGCAAAGGCGAGCCGGATAGGGATATAGAGGCTGGCATCCCAGCTGGCGCCCCGGAGCCGCAACCCGATCCGGCCGACTCGCCCCCCAAACCAATGTTGGGCATTCTGGATCAATGACTTTTCCATGACGCGGGCGGCCAAAATCGTAGTTGCAAAGTTCCGGGTCGCTGTCTCTAATTAGAAACAATCAAAATCGATCCCGGGAGGACTTCAACCGTGTCTACAGTCAAACTGACGGTGAACGGCAAGGCCGTTGCTGTCGACGTCGAGGACCGCACGCTGCTGGTTCAGCTGCTGCGCGACCACCTCAACCTCACCGGAACCCATGTCGGCTGCGACACCAGCCAGTGCGGCGCCTGCGTCGTCCATATGGACGGCAAGGCGATCAAATCCTGCACCATGCTGGCAGGACAGGCCGACGGCGCCAGCATCACCACGATCGAAGGCATCGCCAAGGGCGACGAGCTGCACCCGATGCAGGCGGCCTTCCGCGACAATCACGGCCTGCAGTGCGGCTATTGCACGCCGGGCATGATCATGTCGGCGATCGACATCGTGCACCGCTATGGTGGCCAGCTCGACGAGGCCACCGTCCGCCACGAGCTCGAAGGCAATATCTGTCGCTGCACTGGGTACCACAACATCGTCAAAGCCGTGCTGGATGCGGCAGGCCGCATGAAGGTCTCGCAGGCGGCCGAGTAAGCGGCCCGCCTCGAAACAAGAACGATCGCCGCCGCTTTCGAGGGAAAGCGCGGTCAAGACAAATTCCGGTCGGGAGGACCAGACATGGGCGTTGAAGGCATTGGCGCGAGCGTCGTGCGCAAGGAAGACAAGCGTTTCATTACCGGCAAGGGCCGCTACGTCGACGACATCAAATTGCAGGGCATGACCCATGCCCATTTCATCCGCAGCCCGCACGCGCATGCCAAGGTGAAGGGGATCGATCCCGCCGAGGCGCTGAAGATGCCGGGCGTGGTCGCTGTGCTGACCGGTCAGCAAATCGTCGACGACAAGGTCGGCAACCTGATCTGCGGCTGGGCCATCACCTCCAAGGACGGCAGCCCGATGAAGATGGGCGCATGGCCGGCAATGGCGCCGGAGACGGTGCGCTTCGTCGGTCAGGCCGTCGCAGTCGTGATCGCCGAGACCAAGAATCTCGCACGCGACGCGGCCGAAGCCGTGGTCGTGAACTACGAAGAGCTGCCCGCGGTCGCCGACGTCCACGCCGCGATCAAGTCCGGCGCGCCGCAGCTACATCCCGAAGCTCCAGGCAACCAGGTTTATGACTGGGTGATCGGCGACGAAGGCGCCACCGATGCGGCCTTCGCCAAGGCCGCCAACGTGGTGAAGCTCGACGTCACCAACAACCGTCTCGCGCCGAACGCGATGGAGCCGCGCGCGGCAATTGCCGATTACGATTCGGCGGAAGAGCATTTCACGCTCTACACGACGTCGCAGAATCCGCACGTCGCCCGCCTCGTGCTGTCGGCGTTCTACAACATTGCACCCGAGCACAAGCTGCGCGTGATCGCACCCGACGTCGGCGGCGGCTTCGGCTCCAAGATCTTCATCTATCCCGAAGAGATGGTGGCGCTGTGGGCCTCGAAGAAGGTCGGCCGCCCCGTAAAATGGACCGGCGACCGCACCGAAGCCTTCCTCACCGATGCGCATGGCCGCGACCACGTCACCCATGCCGAGATGGCGTTCGACGCCAACAACAAGATCACCGGGTTGAAGGTGAAGACTTACGCCAATTTCGGCGCCTACATGTCGCTGTTCTCGTCGTCGGTGCCGACCTATCTGTACGCGACGCTGCTGTCGGGCCAGTACAACATCCCGGCGATCCATGCCGAGGTGGTCGGGGTCTACACCAACACCACGCCGGTCGACGCCTATCGCGGCGCCGGCCGCCCCGAGGCGAGCTATCTGATCGAACGTCTGATGGAGACGGCGGCGCGGCAGTTGAAGGTCGATCCGGCCGCGCTGCGCCGGACCAACTTCATCACCCAGTTCCCGCACCAGACGCCGGTGATCATGGCTTATGACACCGGCGACTTTAACGCCTCGCTCGACGCCGCGATGAAGGCGATCGACTATGCCGGCTTTGCCGGGCGCAAGGCCAAGGCGAAGGCCGACGGCAAGCTGCGCGGCATCGGCGTGTCCTGCTACATCGAGGCCTGCGGCATCGCGCCGTCGAAGGCCGTCGGCAGCCTGGGCGCCGGCGTCGGTCTGTGGGAGTCCGCCGAAGTCCGCGTCAACCCGGTCGGCACCATCGAGGTCCTGACGGGATCACACAGCCACGGCCAGGGTCACGAGACCACGTTCTGCCAGCTCGTAGCCGAACGCCTCGGCGTTCCCATCAGTCAGGTCTCGATCGTCCATGGCGACACCGACAAGGTGCAGTTCGGCATGGGCACCTATGGCTCGCGCTCGGCCGCCGTCGGCCTCACCGCGATCCTGAAGGCCATGGAGAAGATGGAATCCAAGGCCAAGAAGATCGCCGCGCATGCGCTGGAAGCCTCGGAAGGCGACATCGTCATCGAGAACGGCGAGTTCAAGGTCGCCGGCACCGACAAGGCGATCGCCTTCCCGATGGTCGCACTCGCGGCCTATACCGCGCACAATCTGCCCGACGGGATGGAGCCGGGCCTGAAGGAAAGCGCCTTCTACGATCCGACCAACTTCACCTTCCCGGCCGGCACATATATCTGCGAGCTCGAGGTCGATCCCGGCACCGGCAAGACCTCCTTCGTCAACTTCGTCGCGGCCGACGATTTCGGCCGTTTGATCAACCCGATGATCGTCGAGGGCCAGGTCCATGGCGGTCTTGTGCAAGGCATCGGACAAGCGTTGCTCGAGCACGCGATCTACGACGCCAACGGGCAGCCGGTCACGGCCTCGTTCATGGACTACGCCATGCCGCGCGCCGACGACGTTCCCTCGTTCAACCTCTCCCACACCACGACGCTGTGCCCGGGCAATCCGCTCGGCATCAAGGGTTGCGGTGAGGCCGGTGCGATCGGGGCGTCAGCGGCCGTGATCAATGCGATCACGGATGCGATCGGCAAGAACAATCTGGAAATGCCCGCAACCCCGGACAGGGTGTGGCGCACGATCCACGCGGCTTAAGGGAGGAACGAAGATGTACCAGACCGTTTATCATCGCGCGTCCTCGGTTGACGAAGCCGTCAGCCTGTTCTCCAAGAGCAGCGAAGCCAAGTTCCTCGCCGGCGGCCAGACGCTGCTGCCGGTGATGAAGCAACGCCTCGCCAGTCCGTCCGACGTCATCGACCTCGGCAAGATCAAGGAGCTGCAGGGCGTCGAGCTCTCGGGCGACGTGCTGACCATCAAGGCCGGCACGACCTATTTCGACATCATGCAGAATGCCGACGTGAAGAAGGCGATTCCCGCAATTGCCTATCTCACTTCGGTGCTCGGCGACCCCGCCGTGCGCTATCGCGGCACGATCGGCGGCTCGATCGCCAACAACGATCCCGCCGCGGATTTTCCCGCCGCACTGCTCGCGCTCGGCGCCACCGTGAAGACCAACAGGCGGTCGATTACGGCGGATGACTTTTTCCAGGGCATGTTCACGACCGCGCTGGAGGAGGGCGAGCTCATCACCGCCGTGTCGTTCCCGGTTCCGGCGAAGGCTGGCTACGAAAAGATGCGCCATCCTGCGTCTCGCTTTGCGCTGACCGGCGTGTTCGTCGCGCAGACGAAGTCGGGCGAGGTTCGGGTGGCCGCCACCGGCGCCTCGCAAAGCGGCGTGATGCGGGTCCCGGCCATCGAAACGGCGCTGAAGGCGAACTGGTCACCGTCGGCGATCGACGGCGTGAGCATTTCGGCGAGCAATCTGCTGGCCGACATCCACGGCACGGCGGAGTACCGCGCCAACCTGATCAAGGTGATGGCGCAGCGCGCGGTGGCTGCCGCTCGCTGACCATCGGGCCTTAGCGCCTCGACGCAATTTTCCACGGCGCGCACTTCGGTGCGCGCCGTTTTATTTTAGCCACGCGACATGAAAACCGCTTGCCTCACTGGCGTGAAGGCGAGAAAAGTTAATCGGCCAATTAACTCGCCCCGCAGAGGAACGCCTTGGCGCTTGCCGACCATCGGCAATATGCGCCTTGGATCCGAGGAAACAAACACGTGCTCGATCAATCAGCCCAAAACTCCTCCGTCCGCACCTCCGGCCCGCTGTCGGGCTTCCGCATCGTTGAATTCGCCGGCATTGGACCGGGCCCGTTTGCCTGCATGATGCTGGCCGACATGGGCGCCGAAATCGTCACGCTCGATCGGGTCGGCGCCAGGAAGAACATGAAGTCGGTCGCAGGCCGCGGCCGCAAGGTGGTCGAGCTCGACCTCAAGGACCAGGCGGCGATCGCGGAGGTACTCGATCTGCTTGCGAATGCCGACGCGCTGGTCGAGGGTTTCCGTCCCGGCGTGATGGAGCGGCTCGGTCTCGGGCCTGACGTGGTGCTCGCGCGCAATCCAAAGCTGGTCTACGGCCGCATGACCGGCTGGGGCCAGCAAGGCCCGCTCGCCAATGCCGCCGGCCACGACATCAACTACATCTCCATCACCGGCGCGCTCGCCGCGATCGGCACGAAGGAAGCGCCGGTGCCGCCGCTCAACCTGGTCGGCGATTTCGGCGGCGGCGCGCTCTATCTCGTGGTCGGCGTGCTCGCGGCGCTGCTGGAGGCCTCGCGGTCAGGCAAGGGCCAGGTCGTCGATGCCGCGATGTGCGACGGCGCGGCATCGCTGATGTCGTTCTTCTTCGACATGACCACGCTCGGCCGCTGGACCGAAGGCCGCAACGAGAACTTTCTCGACGGCGGCGCACATTTCTACGGCGTCTACGAATGCGCCTGCGGCCATTTCGTCTCGATCGGCTCGATCGAGCCGCAATTCTACGCGCTGCTGCGCGAGCACGCCGGCCTGACCGACCCCGATTTCGATGCGCAGATGGACCGCAAGGCTTGGCCCGCGCTGAAGGAAAAACTGAAGACGGTGTTCAAGAGCAAGACGCGCGAGGACTGGTGCAAGATTATGGAAGGCACCGACATCTGCTTCGCGCCGGTGCTGACCATGTCGGAAGCGACCGAGCATCCGCACATGGTCGCCCGCAACGTCTTCGTCGAGCGCCACGGCGTGAAGCAGCCGGCGCCGGCGCCGCGCTTTTCGCGGACTCCATCGGCGGTGCGCGAGCCGGAAGTGGCGGAGATCGGCGCGGTGACCAAAGCCTGGAAGGCGGAGCGTTAAGTCCTCCGCTGTCGCATCACACTCCGGGTCGTCCTGGCCTAGTGCGCAATTGCGCACGGGGGCCAAGACCCATAGCCACCAACGCGGTTTGACGAAGACTCGGAGTTACCAGTTCGCCCAATGACCGCTCCCTGGGGTAATTGGTCCTGGCTTTCGCCAGGACGACGGCGGCACTTAATGCCACCGCGTTCCAGACAACGGCCGCCTACGCCGCATCCACCTTCAGCACCCCGCGCCGGATCTGGTCCTCCTCGATCGATTCGAACAGCGCCTTGAAATTGCCTTCGCCGAAACCGTCGTCGCCCTTGCGCTGGATGAACTCGAAGAAGATCGGGCCGATCGCGTTGGCCGAGAAGATCTGCAGCAGCACCTTGGTCTGGCCGCCGTCGACCACGCCTTCGCCGTCGATCAGGATGCCGTTCTTCTGCAGCCGCGCGATGTCCTCGCCATGCTTCGGCAACCGCGCGTCGATCCGCTCGAAATAGGTCGCGGGCGGCGCTGGCATGAAGGGCAGACCGGCCTCGCGCAAGTCCTCGATGGTGCGGTAGATGTCGCGGCAGCCGCAGGCGATGTGCTGGATGCCCTCGCCGCGATAGATATTGAGATATTCCTCGATCTGCCCGGAATCGCCGGCGTCCTCGTTGATCGGAATCCGGATCTTGCCGTCGGGGCTGGTCAGCGCGCGCGAGAACAGGCCCGAGGCGCGGCCCTCGATGTCGAAGAAGCGGATCTGGCGGAAATTGAAGAGCTTCTCGTAGAAGCCCGTCCACACGTCCATGCGGCCGCGGTGGACGTTGTGGGTGAGGTGATCGAGATAGAACAGGCCGGCGCCGGCAGGACGCGGATCGCGCGCACCCAGCCATTCGAACTCGCTGTCATAGGCCGATCCCTTGGCGCCATAGCGATCAGCGAAATAGAGCAGGCTGCCGCCGATGCCCTTGATCGCGGGGACGTCGAGCGTCTTCTGCGCGGAGGACGCATCGGCAGGTTCGGCACCGAGCGAAATCGCGCGGTCATAGGCCTTCTTCGCATCGACGACGCGAAACGCCATCGACGGCGCACAGCGGCCGTGCGCGGCGACGAAATCGTGACCCTGGGTGCCGGGCTCCTCGTTGACGAGGTAATTGATGTCGCCCTGGCGATAAACCGTGATCTTCTTCGTTCTGTGCCGCGCGACGGGCACATAGCCCATCAGCTTGAACAAGGCGTGCAGCTCTTGCGGATTGGGATGCGCATATTCGACGAACTCGAACCCGTCGGTGCCCATCGGATTCTCGGCGCTGATCGTGGCCGGCGGTGCATCGTGCGGAAACGGACCCATGGTGTTCTCCCAAATTGCTGCTGAGAGGAACTATCCTTCATGGGACGCGCAAGGGGCGTGCAAATGAGACGGCTTTTGATTAACATATGCACAGTTTGTGCATGAAGTGGGTGAAACGCGCATGACTTTGGTGGATGCCTTCGACCTCAAGATCCTGGGCGCGCTCCAGGACGACGGCCGTCTCACCAACCAGGAGCTCGCCGACCTCGCCGGGCTCTCGGCCTCGCAATGCTCGCGGCGACGGATGCGGCTGGAAGAGGAGAAGGTCATTGCGGGCTATCATGCCGATCTCTCCAGCGAGGCGCTCGGCTTCGGCGTGGTCGCCTTCATCCAGGTGACGCTGGCGACCCACTCGCCGGACAATTCCAAGCGGTTTCGGACTCTGGTCAACCGCATCGACGAGATCCAGGAGGCCTACTCGCTGACAGGCGACGCCGACTACGTGCTCAAGGCCGTGCTGCACGACCTCAAGGGCCTCTCCAACCTCGTCAACGACGTGCTGATGCCGCACCAGAGCGTCGCGCATGTGCGCTCCTCGATCGTGCTCGACAGGCTGAAGGAAAGCACGCGTCTGCCGCTGAAGGAAATCAAGCCCGGCTGAAATCGAGGGAAATCCGGCATTCGCGCTGCGCGCGCGATCTGCGATGATCCCGGCCAATCTGCGGAGATTGAGCCATGGCCCTCCAGCTTCGACCGAACTGCGAATATTGCGACCGCGATCTGCCCCCGAACGCAACCGATGCGCGGATCTGTTCCTATGAATGCACGTTCTGTGCGGACTGCGTGGAGACGAAACTCTCCAACGTCTGCCCGAACTGCGGCGGCGGTTTTGCGCCGCGCCCGATCAGGCCCACGCAGGAATGGCGACCGGGCGTGTGCACGACCAACCAGGCGCCGTCGGACAAGCGGGTGCATCTGAAGTACAGTCTGGAGGACGTCGCGACGCATTGCGCGCGGTTACGTGAGGTGCCGCCGGAGAAGCGGTAGACTCTCACCATGTCATTGCGAGGAGCCCTTGCGACGAAGCAATAGACTGCCACTGCGGAAAGACTCTGGATTGCTTCGCTACGCTCGCAATGACGGAGAATGTGGATAGAGGTCGCATCGCTTCCCAGCAATCACTCCGCCGGCAAAATCGTCCCCTCGACCTCGCCAAAACCAACGCGATAGCCTTCGCCCTGGCACCAGCCGCGCATGACGAGGCTGTCGCCGTCTTCCAGGAACGACCGCTTGGCGCCGCCGGGCAATTCGATCGGCTCGGTGCCGTTCCAGCTGATCTCCAGCAGGCTGCCGCGCTGGTTCTTCTCCGGACCGGAAATGGTGCCGCTGCCGAGGAGATCGCCGACATTCATGGCGCAGCCGGAGGAGGCGTGGTGCATCAGCTGCTGCACCGACGACCAGTACATGTATTTGAAATTGGTGCGGCTGATGCCGGCGGGCGCGTTGGCTCCGGCGGCGCGCAAGGAGACGTCGAGTTCGAGATCGTAGTTCTGCGGCTTGCCCTGCTTGAGGTAGTCGAGCGGCACCGGCTCCTGCTGCGGCCCGTTGAGGCGGAATGGCTCCAGCGCCTCGCGCGTCACCACCCACGGACTGATCGAGGTCGCGAACGCCTTGGCGAGGAACGGCCCGAGCGGCACATATTCCCATTGCTGGATATCGCGCGCGCTCCAGTCGTTGAGCAGCACGAAGCCGAAGATCATCTCCTCGGCTTGCGGCTCCGTGAGCATGCCGCCCATTGGCGACGGCTGGCCGACCACCACGCCCATCTCCAGCTCGAAATCGAGCCGCTTGCACGGTCCGAAGCTCGGCGCCTCCACATTCGGCGGCTTGAGCTGCCCGCGCGGGCGCTTCACCTTCGTGCCGGAGACCACGACAGTCGAGGCACGGCCGTTGTAAGCGATCGGCATATGCAGCCAATTCGGCTGCAGTGCATTGTCCTTGCCACGGAACATGACGCCGACATTGGTGGCGTGTTCTTTCGACGAATAGAAATCGGTGTAGCCGGAGACCGCAAACGGCAGATGCAATCTTGCGTCGCGTATCGGCACCAAGGCCTGCTTGCGCAACTCCTCGTTGTCGCGCAGCTCGGGATGATCGGCGCGCAGGAGTTCGCTGATCCGCGCCCGCGTCTTCGTCCAGACCTTTGGCCCCAAGGCCATGAAAGCATTGAGCGACGGCGTCGAGAACACGCCGAGCGGCCCCACGTCGAGCCGCGAGTCCTGCTCAAGCTCCCAGAGATCGAGCACATAGTCGCCGATCGCCACGCCGACGCGCGGCGTCGGATTGGCCGCGGTCGAGAACACACCATAAGGCAGGTTCTGGATCGGAAAATCGGAGGCGGGATCGACGCCGATGAAGGAGCGGAGGCTGGGGTCGTTGGGATGGGGCATCACTTGGCTCGGTCTTTCCCTTCTCCCCTTGTGGGAGAAGGTGGCGCGAAGCGCCGGATGAGGGGTATCTGTCCGCGAGTCCGAAGGAGAGGTTCACGCGCGGATAGAACCCCTCACCCGTCTCGCCGCTATGCGGCGAGCCACCCTCTCCCACAAGGGGAGAGGGTAAGAAGCTTACGGCTTGCTCGGATCGAACCGCTTCGCGAGGCCCTTCCAGCAATCCGCGTAGTCATGCTGCAACGTCGCGGAATTCGCGGCGTGCGCGGTGACGCGCTGCGCGTAGCGGGTCTCGAACATGAAGGCCATGGTGCCGGTCAGCTTGACCGGCTTCAGCTCGCCGTTGCTGGCGTGCTCGAAGGCATCGCGATCGGGGCCGTGCGGCAGCATGCAATTGTGCAAACTCATGCCGCCCGGCACAAAACCTTGCGGCTTGGCGTCGTACACGCCGTAGATCAGGCCCATGAACTCGCTCATGATGTTCATGTGATACCACGGCGGGCGGAAGGTGTTGTCGGCGACCATCCAGCGCTCGGGGAAGATCACGAAGTCGATATTCGCCGTGCCCGCGGTCTCCGACGGCGAGGTCAGCACGGTGAAGATCGAGGGATCGGGATGATCGAAGCCGATCGCGCCGACCGGCGAGAAGGTGCGCAGATCATATTTATACGGCGCATAATTGCCGTGCCAGGCGACGACGTCGATCGGCGAGTGGGGCAACTGCGTCCTGAACAACGATCCGCCCCATTTCACGTAAAGCTCGGTCGGTGTGTCCTTGTCCTCGTAGTGCGCGACCGGCGTCAGGAAGTCGCGGGCATTGGCGAGGCAGTTGGCGCCGATCGGTCCGCGCTCCGGCAGCGTGAAGGCGCCGCCGTAGTTTTCGCAGAGATAGCCACGCGCCGGTCCGCTCGGAATCTCCACCCGGAACTTGACGCCGCGCGGGATCACCACGATCTCGCCGGGCTCGGCGTCGATGCGGCCGAACTCCGTGACGATGCGAAGATTGCCCTGCTGCAGCACGAACATCAGCTCGCCGTCGGCATTGTAGAAGTGCTGGTCCACCATCGATTTGGTGATGAGATAGACGTGGGCGGCCATGCCGGCCTGGGTGTTGACGTCACCGGCGGTGGTCATGGTCTGCACGCCCTGAAGGAAGGTCATGTCCTCCTTCGGGATCGGCGCCGGATCCCAGCGCAATTGCGCGATCGGCAGGTCGTTTTCGTGGCACGGTGCCGAACGCCACAGGCCGCCGTCGACCTTCTCGAAACGACCCGAGTGTTTCACCGACGGGCGAATGCGATAGAGCCATGAGCGCTCGTTGCTGCCGCGCGGCGCCGTGAAGGGCGAGCCGGAGAGCTGCTCGGCATAGAGGCCGTAGGCACAGCGCTGCGGCGAGTTGCGTCCGATCGGCAGCGCGCCCGGCAGCGCTTCGGTCTCGAAACTGTTGCCGAAGCCGGACATGTAGCCCGGCGTGACCTGGGCCGTGCTGCGAATGATCTGATCGGGCGAGGTGTTGATGTTCATGATGATCCTCCTCCTTGCAGGGCGGCCCACATCTCCTGGTCGCGCTTGTCGGTCCAGATCACGGGGTCGTCGATCCCCGACGCCTCGTCATAGGCGCGAGATACGTTGAACGGCAGACAGTGCTCGTAGATGGCGAAGCTCGAAAATTTCGGATCCATGACCTCGCGCGTCGCGGCCATCGATTCCTTCAGCGTGCGGCCCTTGGCGACCGAGATTTCGGCGGCGCCGTAGAGCGAGGTGACGAAGTCGCGCGTCATCGCGATGGCTTCGCGCACCGTGGCGACACCCTTCAACGCATCGCCGCGGCCCGGCGCGATCGCCTTGGGATTGAAGTTGCGGATCTCGTTCAGCGTCAGCGGCCATTCGCGCAGGTGTGCGTCGCCACAATAGCAGGCCGAGTGGTATTCGATCAGGTCACCGGAGAACATCACCTCGGCATCCGGCACCCAGGCGACGATGTCGCCCGAGGTATGGCCGGCGCCAAGCTGCATCAGGCGTACCTCGCGCTTGCCGAGATAGATCGACATCTCGCCTTCGAAGGTCAGCGTCGGCCAGGTCAGGCCGGGTATGCTCGATGCGTCCTGAAACAGGCGCGGGAAGCGGCCGTACTCGGAATCCCAATCCTGCTGGCCACGCTCCTCGATGAGGCGATAGGTCTCCTGCGAGGCGACGATGCCCTGCGCCTTGTAGGCGGAGGCGCCGAGCACGCGCACGGCGTGATAATGCGACAGCACGACATATTTGATCGGTTTGTCGGTGACGGCACGGACGCGCTCGATCACCTTGTTGGCCATCGCCGGCGTCGATTGCGCGTCGAACACCAGGCAGCCGTCGTCGCCGACGATGATCGCGGTGTTCGGATCGCCCTCCGCGGTGAAGGCGTAGAGATCGGTGCCAATCTCGGAGAAGGTGATCTTCTTCTCGGAGAGGTCGCCGGTGGATGCGAAGTTCTTCGCCATCAATTCATCCTTCAAGTCTTTGGGGCTATTGTTGTTGCTGTTGCTGCTGCTGGCCGTCGATCATGCGCCGCTTGGCGAGGAGAATCGCCTCCCGCAGCACGACGATATCGCCGATATGGTTGGCGAGGATCAGCACCAGCGCCGCGTCGAAGTCCGCGCTCTGCTCGTCGGTGAAGCCACGATGCGCCTCCACAATGGCGCGAAAGGCGTCGTCGGGTCGCGCGAAGTTGGAGCTGGTGGAGAGCGGCATGCGAATCCTCAATTCAAGCAAATTCTTGATTCAAGCCCTGCGCCCGTGACAGCGCTGCCGCGACGCCAGCGCGCGTGGGGTGGCGGAAGCGCGCCGCAACGTAACCGTCCGGCCTTAATAGGTAGGCTGAGCCTGGTTCCGCATCATAGCGCTTTGCAGTGAGCCCTGCCGGATCTGCGAGCCCGTCCTCACCGCCGATGCAGATGTCCTTCACACCAACAGGCGCATCGATCGCCGCGCCGTTGCCGAACGACAGCAAGGTGAAGTCTGTTCCACCCTTGCGGAATGCATCCGTCAAATAGGCTTGCTCGCCCGCGCGCGTCGTAACGGGAGCATCGAGCATCGAACAACCCGGGAGCGGGCCACCGCGCCACGCATCCGCATCCGGCGATGAGAGCGGCGAGTCATAGCTGCACGGCACCGAGAGCCGCCCGCCATTGACCATGCGCTTGCCGAATTCCGTTTCCTTGGCCAGCGACAGCACCGCCTTGCGCAGCCGCGCTTCCTGATGCGAGTTCGGCGCCATGAAATCGGTCGAGCGGGTGGATTCGCGGATGTTCTCGTCGGCCGCCAGACTGCGCTCGACGTGATAGCTCTCGAGCAGGCTCGCGGGTGAGGCGCCGCGCAGCACGCGGTCGAGCTTCCAGGAGAGATTCTCGGCGTCCTCGAGTCCCGAATTGGCGCCGCGCGCGCCGAAGGGCGAGACCTGGTGCGCGGAATCGCCTGCAAAGATCACGCGGCCATGGACGAAGCGATCCATCCGCCGGCACTGGAATTTGTAAAGCGAGATCCACTCGAACTCGAACTTGTCGTGGCCGAGCATGCGCGCAATCCGCGGCCGCACGTTCTCGGGCTTCTTCTCGACGACGGGGTCGGCATAGCGATTGAGCTGAAGGTCGATGCGCCAGACATCGTCGGGCTGTCGGTGCAGCAGCGCCGAACGTCCCGCATGAAACGGCGGATCGAACCAGAACCAGCGCTCGGTCGGGAATTCCGCGGTCATCTTGACATCGGCGATCAGGAACTGGTCCTCGAACACCTGTCCGGCGAAGTCGGCGCCCACCATCTGCCGCAGCGACGAGCGCGCGCCGTCGCAGGCGACGACATATTGCGCGTGCAGGCGATAGGCGCCCTCCGGCGTCTCGATCGTCAGCGCGACGGAAGCGTTGCGGCTCTCCAGCGCCGTCACCTTGTTGCGCCAGCGCAGATTGATCTCGGGCAGCTCGCTGATGCGGTCGACCAGATAGGCTTCGGCGTAATATTGCTGGAGATTGATGAAGGCCGGCCGCTTGTGACCGTCCTCCGGCAGTAGATTGAACTGGTAGAGCTGCTGCTCGCCGTGGAAGATGCGGCCGACGCTCCAGACCACGCCCTTGTCGACCATGCGGTCGCCGACGCCGAGCCGGTCCCAATATTCCAGCGAGCGTTTCGAGAAGCAGATCGCGCGGGAGCCCTCTCCGATGCGGTCGGCGTCATCCAGAAGAACGACGCGCTGGCCGCGTTGGGCAAGGTCGATCGCAAGCGACAGCCCGACCGGGCCAGCGCCCACGATCACCACGGGATGCTCGGCCGAGCTCTGGCCGGGACGATCCTGATCGGGGTGGCGGCGATAGCCGAACTGGGTTTTGGCCTGATGCGTATTGGCCTTCGCCATGCGCTAACCTCGGCTCTGGTCAGGAGAGGCCTGATCTGCTAATAGTCTCACGTGCAACTATTTTGGACCGGAGCCGGCCGGCCGTCAACTGGAATTCGGAGCGCTCTCCTTGGCGAGGACATCCAGCGACATCGCGCTGAAGACACGCGAGGCCGATGAGGCTTCACCGCGGCCAAAAACACGGCTCGACCTGTTCAGGTTCGTGCCGTTCCGCCTCAACCGGCTCGCCGCGGAGGTGAGTTCCGCACTCGCCGTCGAATATCAGGAGCGTCACGGCCTCGACATCCCCGCCTGGCGCGTGATCGCGACGCTCGGCTTCCGCAACGATGCCTGCAGCGCGCAGTACGTCGCGCAATGCACCCGCACGCACAAATCCACGATCAGCCGCGCGGTGACCATGTTGCTGCATCAGGGTTTGATCGAGCGCGTCGAGAACGAAGCCGACCGCCGCGAATTCCGTCTGCGACTGACCAGGAAAGGCCGCACGCTCTACGAGGAGCTGTTTCCGCAATTGCTGCGGCGGGAAGACGAGATCCTCGCCTGCCTCACCGCGCAGGAGCGCAAACAGCTATCGACGCTGCTCGGCAAGATCGAACAGAGCCTCGATTTGATCCAGACCAGCGAAGAGGCCGACGCCAAGCAGGCGTATTGATCACTTCGCAAATGATCGCGACGGCGGCAAATGCAGCGCCCAGACATCGACCTTGTCGCTGGCGCGCGGATAGATCTCCGTCACGATCGGATCATGGCCGGGAATGAACCGGTCAGGATGGCCGGCGAGGCGCTCGATGGTCTCCCAGCCAACCGCCATGTCGCCGACATTGTAGACGATCGGGAATGGGCTTCTGCGCTGGAGATTGGCGTAATAATGCGCGGCATCGGACGCCAGCACCACCGGTCCGCGCGCGGTCTCGACTCTGACCACCTGCAAGCCGTCGGAATGGCCGCCGACGCGGTGCAAGGTGACGCCGGGCGCGACCTCGCCGTCGCCGGAATAGAAATTGACGCGCTCGCCATAGACATGGCGGACCATCTGGGTGACGTGCTCGACCGAGAACGGATGTCGCAGCAGTCCGTTGCACATGCAGCGCCCCGTCGCGTAGGCCATCTCGCGCTCCTGGAGATGGAAGCGGGCGTTCGGGAAGCGGTCGAGATTGCCGGCATGGTCGTAATGCAGATGCGTCACGATGATGTCGCGAATGCTCGCTGCCGCGACACCAAAGCGCTCCAGCGCGTCGACCGGATTGAGCGTCAGCTTGCGCGCCCGCGCGGACGCTTCCTCGGCATTGAAGCCGGTATCGACCAGGATGTCGCGGCCGTTGCCGCGGATCAGCCAGACGAAATAGTCGAGATCCTGCGCCGCGCTGTCATGCGGGTCGGGCGCGAGGAAGTTCATGTGGGGCGTGCGCGGCGACATCGTCGCGTAGCGCAGTGCGTAGATTTCGGAGGCGTTTCCCATAGTTTGATCTTGCTCTTTTTGTGGATGCACCTTCAGGGGCGATCGACCGCACCAAGCCATCGTCCACCGCAAAGGTCAAACACCGCAGGTTGAAGGAGGCCCGTCCGCAATGTGAGACCAATCACATTGTTGTCGCCATGGCTGCCCTAATTTGCAGCCGCAATGACAACCAGCATGACAACCAGAATGCATCGCGTGCAATCATGACCGCCCGTTTATTCCCCCGCAACATGCCCATGCGTCGCGGTCAATTGTCGCGATAGCGCCGAATCCGCAAGCGGTTGACGCCCCCCTCCCCCGGTTTGATAATGCACATTGCGTAAGTTAAGGTCGCCGCGGCGCAAGCTGGAAACGGCGCCTTTTTGGCTGGATCGCGCTAATTATGAAAATTCGCCTGCTTTTCGTTCTATCCTTGCTCGTGTCGCTCATCCCGACCGCTCCGTCACTTGCGGCCGGCGATCGCTTTGCGCTGGTCATCGGCAATGCCAAATATCCGGACGCCGACGCTCCCCTGAAGGAACCGCTCAACGACGCGCGCGACGTCGCCGACGAGCTCAAGCGCGACGGCTTTTCCGTCGAGATCGGTGAGAACCTGACCGGCGACGGCATGCGCCGCGCCTTCGACAAGCTCTACGGCAAGATCAAGCCGGGGTCGGTGGCACTGGTGTTCTTCAGCGGCTTCGGCATCCAGTCCGCGCGGCAGAGCTATTTGCTGCCGATCGATGCGCAGATCTGGACCGAATCCGACGTGCGGCGCGACGGCATCAGCCTCGAAACCGTGCTCGGCGAGCTCAACACCCGCGGCGCCGGCGTCAAGATCGCGCTGGTCGATGCCTCCAGGCGCAACCCGTTCGAGCGCCGGTTCCGCAGCTTCTCGGCCGGCCTCACGCCCGTCATCGCGCCGAACGGCACGCTGGTGATGTATTCGGCGGCACTGGCCTCGGTGGTCTCGGACGCCGGCGGCGAGCACAGCCTGTTCGTCCAGGAACTCCTCAAGGAAATCCGCGTCCCCGACCTGATGGCCGAGGAGACGCTGAACCGCACCAAGATGGGCGTCACCCGCGCCTCCCGGGGCGAGCAGGTGCCGTGGATATCCTCGTCGCTGGCCGAGGATTTCTCCTTCATTCCAGGGGCCGGCGGGTCGCGCCCGACCACCACGCCGCCACCTGCGCCTCCCCCGCCGCCGGTCGTCGCCAACAACCCGCCGCCGACTCCACCCGCACCTTCACCGCCTCCGCCGCCGAAACCGGCCGAGACGGTGGCTGCGCCCGCTCCGTCACCGAAGCCGCAGGTCGAGGCTGCCTTGCCGCCGGCACCGCCGCCGCCTCCGCCTGTGATTCCGGCCGATCCCGCCACCGCTCCGACCATGGAGAGCGGGCCGAGTGCGGCCGCCCTGGCCGAGGACCCCACCATCAAGGGGCTGACCGCCAAGATCGCGGCCAATCCGGATGACGTGAACGCGCTTTACCGGCGCGGTCAGGTCTATGCCAGCAAGGGCGCCTACAGCCTGGCCATCAAGGATTTTGACGAGACGCTCCGGATCAACCCGAAGGACGTCGAGGCGCTGAACAATCGCTGCTGGACCCGCACCGTGGTCGGCGACCTCCAGGGCGCGCTGAAGGATTGCAACGAGGCCCTGCGGCTGCGACCGAACTTCGTCGACGCGCTGGACAGCCGGGGGCTCGTCAATCTGAAATCGGGGGCGGTCAAGAACGCCATCGCCGATTTCGAGGCCGCCCTGAGGATCAATCCGCGCTTGACCTCCTCGCTGTTCGGACGCGGGATCGCCAAGCAGCGCAACGGCTCGGCCCAAGAGGGCGCGCTCGACATCGCCAATGCCAAGGCGATGGACCCGAACATTGTTCAGGAATTCGCAAGCTACGGAGTGCGTTGATATTTTTTTGAATCGGGGCCGATGTGCCTCGAACCCGCGACGGCCCGGCGAAGACTAATCGAACGGATGCCGCAGGCCGTCCTTTCGGGAGGCTTATTGCAGGATTTTCGAACCGCACCAGCTGGCTGCGCAGGAGGGACTGGCTATGAGATTGGCTGCAAAGGGACTTACCGCAATCCTGTCCATCATCACCGTCGGCGCCGCGCTGTCGCTGACGATCCCGCTGGCATTCGCAGCCGACGACGGCAACAGCAAGAACGTCACCGAGGACGAGATCGTCCGCGCGCTGGCGCCGCCGCCGAAGAAGCCGCTGACCCGCGGCCTCTCGATCGCTCCGCAGGCCGATCCCGCACCGAGTGCCACGGAGACCAAGCTGATCCAGTCCGTGCGCGGCCGCTCGACACGGTCGCTGTCGTCGACCGAGCGTGAAGAAATCGCGTCGGCGGCCAAGGACAAGCCGAACATCGATCTGGAAATCACGTTCGACTACAACTCGGCCAATATCAGCGCCAAATCGCTTGCCTCGGTCCAGGCGCTCGGCCGCGCGCTGACCAGCCCCGACCTGAAAGGCTCGACCTTCGTGGTCGCCGGCCATACTGACGCCGCCGGAAGCGAGAGCTATAATCAGGATCTGTCGGAGCGCCGCGCGGATTCGATCAAGCGCTATTTGGTCGACAAATACAGCATCTCCGCGACCGACCTCGTCACGGTCGGCTACGGCAAGAGCAAGCTGAAGGACCCGGCCCAGCCGATGGCGGAAGTCAATCGTCGCGTGCAGGTCGTCAACATGGAAAACAAGACTACCGCATCGAAGTGACCACGACGTAATCCTTTGAAGTGACAAGTCGTGATGTGGTGTAAAGTCTCGCTCCCAGCGCGCGTCCCGCAGCCTTGCGGGACGCTGCTTTATTTCAGGGAAACGCTCTCCATGGGCCGCGCGCGGATGGCCGTGAGCCAGGCCAGGACGATCCGGCAATGAACCTCTCCCAATATCTCAAGCCAGCCGGAACGGTGATCTTCGTCGTCGCGCTCGGCGTCGGCTATTATCTGTTCGAGCACCGGCACCGCGCCGAGCCCAAGGAAACGCCGAGCGAGGCGCTGGTCATCGTGACCAAGTCGACCAATGCCTGCTTCTCCGACCTGGTCCGGGTGACCGGCTTCTTCGTGCCGCGCCGCGAAGCCGTGGTCGTCGCCGACCAGGAGGGATCCAGGGTCACCGACCTCTTCGTCACCGAAGGCACCCTCGTCACCGACAATCAGGAGCTGGCGCGCCTGACCGCACCGCCCCAGATTCCGGGCCAGCCGCCGCGGCCCGGCCCGCAAGGTCCGGTCTCGCTGAAGGCCTCTGCGCCGGGCCTCGTCACCGAGGTCCGCACCATCGTCGGCGCGCCGGCCTCGCCGCAGGCCGGCCCGATGTTCCGTATCGCCGTCAACAACGAGATCGAACTGGACGCGCAGGTGCCCGCGGTGCACATGGCCAAGCTCAGCTCCGGCGCGACCGTGCGCATCAGCCGCGACGACGCGCCCGATTTGATCGGGCGGGTCAGGCTAGTCGCGCCCGAAATCGATCGCGCCACCCAGCTCGGCCGCGTGCGCATCAGCGTCACCAACAATCCCTCGCTGAAAGTCGGCGTGTTCGCCCGCGCCTCGATCGACGCCAAGCGAAGCTGCGGCGTCGCGGTTCCCAAGACCGCGATCGACCATCTCACCGTGCAGGTCGTCAAGAGCAACATTGTCGAGACGCGCAAGGTACGGGTCGGGCTGTCTTCGGACAGCGCGACGGAAATCCTGGAAGGCCTCAATGTCGGCGAGATCGTCGTCGCCGACGCCGGCTCTTCGCTGCATGACGGCGACCAGATCAAGACCATGTTCGCTGATGAACTCGATCGCACGCGGGTACGCTGATGGCTCTCAATATCTCGGCATGGTCGATCCGCAATCCGCTGCCGTCGGTCGTATTTTCCATCATCCTCCTGATCCTCGGCTGGGTGTCCTTCACCAAGCTCGCGGTGACGCGGCTACCCTCGGCCGACATTCCCGTGATCTCGGTCGCGGTATCGCAGTTCGGCGCGGCACCCGCCGAGCTCGAATCCCAGGTCACCAAGACGGTTGAAGACGCCGTCTCCGGTGTCGAAGGGGTCAGGCACATCACCTCGCAGATCACCGACGGCCTGTCGGTGACGACAATCCAGTTCGCGCTGGAAACCAACACCGACCGCGCGCTCAACGACGTCAAGGACGCGGTGACGCGCGTGCGCTCGAACCTGCCGCAGAACGTCACCGAGCCGCTGATCCAGCGCGTCGATGTCATCGGCCTGCCGATCGTCACCTATGCCGCGATCTCGCCCGGCAAGACGCCGGAGCAGCTCTCCTATTTCGTCGACGACGTGGTCAAGCGCGCGCTGCAAGGCGTGCGCGGCGTCGCCCAGGTCGAGCGCATCGGCGGTGTCGAGCGCGAGATCCTGGTCTCGCTCGATCCCGACCGCCTGCAGTCGATGGGGCTGACGGCCGTCAACGTCAGCCAGAGCCTGCGCGGCACCAATGTCGACGTCGCCGGCGGCCGCGCCGAGATCGGCAAGAACGACCAGGCGATCCGCACCCTCGCCGGCGCCAAGACGCTGAGCGATCTCGCCGGCACCATGATTCCGCTGTTCGGCGGCGGCGAGGTCCGGCTCGACGATCTCGGCACCGTCACCGACACCATCGCAGACCGCCGTACCTTCGCCCGCTTCAACGGCGAGCCGATCGTCGCGCTCGGCATCAAGCGCTCCAAGGGTGCCAGCGACGTGAAGGTCGCCGAGGCCGTGCAGAAGCGCATCGACACGCTCAAGGCCACTTATCCCGACGTCGACCTGAAGGTGATCGACACCTCGGTCGAATATACCAATGGCAATTACCACGCGGCGATCTCGACCCTGTTCGAAGGCGCCATCCTCGCCGTCGTCATCGTGCTGTTGTTCCTGCGCGACCTGCGCGCCACCATCATCGCCGCGATCTCGCTGCCGTTGTCGATCTTCCCGGCATTCTGGGCGATGGACCTGCTCGGCTTCTCGCTCAACCTCGTCAGCTTCCTCGCCATCACGCTGTCGACGGGTATTCTGGTCGACGACGCCATCGTCGAGATCGAGAACATCGTCAGGCACATGAACATGGGCAAGTCGCCCTATCGTGCCGCCCTGGAAGCCGCCGACGAGATCGGCCTCGCGGTGATCGCGATCTCGCTGACGATCATCGCAATCTTCGCGCCCGCGAGCTTCATGTCGGGCATCGCCGGACAGTTCTTCAAGCAGTTCGGCATCACCGTCTCGGTACAGGTGTTCTTCTCGCTGCTCGCGGCGCGCTTCGTCACGCCGGTGCTCGCCGCCTACTTCCTCAAACATAGCAATCACCAAGAGCCGCCGCCCGGCCGCGTGCTGCGGTCCTATCACAGGCTCGTGGCCTGGTCGGTGAAGCACTATTTCATTACGGTGCTGGTCGGCTTCGGCGTCTTCGCCGCCTCGATCTGGAGCATTACGCTGCTGCCGCAGGGTTTCCTGCCGGCGCAGGACAGCTCGCGCTCGTTGGTTGCGCTCGAGCTGCCGCCGGGCACGCAGCTCGCCTACACCGAAAAAGTCACCGAAGACATCGTGGCGCGCCTGCGCAAGCGGCCCGAGGTGAAGAGCATCTTCGTCGACGGCGGCCGCGTTCCACCGGGGACCCAGGAAGTCCGGCGCGCCGCCTTGATCATCAATTACACGCCCAAGGACAGCCGCGACATCACCCAGCGCGAGCTCGAATTCTCGATCAGCCAGGAGCTGGAGAACATTCCAGACATCCGCTTCTGGTTCCTCGACGAGAACGGCCTGCGCGCCATCTCGCTGGTCGTGACCGGCGCAGACGCCAACATCGTCAACAACGTCGCCAGCGAACTCGCGACGCAGATGAAGCGGATTCCCACCATCTCCAACGTGATCTCGGAAACCACGCTGGAGCGGCCCGAGCTGCGCGTCGAACCGCGCGCCGATCTCGCCGCACGGCTCGGCGTCTCGACCGAAAGCCTATCGCAGACCATCCGCGTCGCCACCATCGGCGACGTCGGCCCCGCGCTTGCCAAGTTCGACGTTGGCGACCGTCTGGTGCCGATCCGAGTGCAGCTCGAGGATGCCGCGCGCGGCAATCTGAAGACGCTCGAACAGTTGCGCGTGCCGCTCGGCGAGCACGGCGAGAAGGGCGGCGTGCCGCTGTCCGTCATCGCCGACGTCAAGCTCGACCAGGGTCCGACCAGCATCAACCGTTACGATCGCGAGCGACAGGCGACCGTCGCGGCCGATCTCGTCGGCTCCGCCGCGCTCGGCGACGCCACCAAGAAGATCTACGATCTGCCGGTCATGAAGAGCCGACCGAAGGGCGTGAAGGTCTCCCCCTCCGGCGACGCCGAAAGCCTGAACGAACTGTCCGAAGGCTTTGCCACCGCGATCACGGCGGGCCTGATGATGGTCTACGCCGTTCTGGTGCTGCTGTTCGGCACCTTCCTGCAGCCGATCACCATTCTGTTCTCGCTGCCGCTCTCGATCGGCGGCGCGATCGCGGCCCTGCTGATCACCGGCAAGCAGCTCACGACACCGGTGTGGATCGGCATCCTGATGCTGATGGGTATCGTCACCAAGAACGCGATCATGCTGGTGGAATTCGCCATCGAATCCATTCACGCCGGCACACCGCGCGAAGAAGCCATGATCGACGCAGGCATGAAACGCGCTCGCCCGATCGTGATGACCACGATCGCGATGGCCGCGGGCATGATGCCCAGCGCGCTCGCGGTCGGCGCGGGCGGCGAGTTCCGCTCGCCGATGGCGCTCGCGGTGATCGGTGGCCTGATCTTCTCGACCATCCTGTCGCTGGTGTTCGTGCCCGCGATGTTCATGGTGATGGACGATCTCGGCGCCCTGATCTGGCGCTTCGCCAAGCGGCTGGTCGTGCACAGCGAAGATGCGGAGGGCGCAAGTCATCACGGAGCTGCGCCGGCCGAAGCGAGGCCGCGGCCGAAGAACATCGTGCACCCTGCGGCGGAGTAGATGTGCACCAGCGTCAAGCACACGAGGCAGTTCAGCGAGCGCCATCCGAGAACCCGACATAGCGGAGGATCGTCTTCGCTACCAGGCATTCAGACGTACCGGTCGTGCTGTGCCGATCGAGGTCGTTAAAGCGTGGGTCGCGAGTTGAGACTCTTCTGACGAACTCCTTCGCCCCGATAGCGACCCAGCCTAACGGCCCCCCTACTCGTTGCGCGCGATCGCCGTCAGCTTGGTCATGTTCCGCAGCAGGATGCGGCCGCGCTGGAGATCGAGGATCGCTTCCTTGCGCCAGGCCTGAAGCTGGCGGTTGACGCTCTCGCGGGCGGCGCCGACGAAGACGCCGAGTTGCTCCTGCGAGATGTGCACCTCCGAGCCGAAATCGGCGGCGAGCGCGCAGAGGCGCCGCGCGAGGCGAACCGGCAGCGGCTGGAGCATGGACTCTTCCATGCGCTCGCTCTGCCAGCGGATGCGCTGGCAGAGCAGCGCGATGATCTTGATCCCGACTTTCGGCTCGCGTTCGAGGAAGGCGAGAAAGTCTTCGCGCCGCAGCACGAACAGCTCGCTGGCTTCGCCCGCGGTGGCGTCCGCAGTGCGGCTCTGGCCATCCAGCACCGCAACCTCGCCGAACAGGTCGCCGGGCCCCATGAAGTTCAGCGTCAGGCGGCTGCCGTCGGAGGCGCCGGTCTCGATACGGACCTGGCCTCGGCGCACGCCGAACAGCGCATCGCCTGGGTCGCCCTTCTGGAACAGCACCTCGCCATTCCCCAGATGCTGGGTGTGGCAGAGATTCGCCAGCCGCTGGAGTTCGTCTGCGCCGAGATCGGCGAACATCGCATTCATCTTGAGGATGACCGCAAATTCGGCCTGCTTGCTCATTTCAATATCCTTGTGAATTTCGTTGGCAAATCGCTTGGAACCATCAACATCAAGATCGCGTAAAACCGCGCCCGGGAAGTGTGCCATAAGTCACATAACTTTGCAGCACCCCCAGACTATTTTTACGTGCTTGGAGCCGCTTCCCGTCCCGGGATAAACTCAGGAGCCAAGGACGGGTGCAAATGACGGTCATGTGCCGGATTCGACGCCGATCGTCCGCCGCTGGAAAGTCGATATGAGAGCCGTGAAATTCGCCGGCGCGGCGGTGGCCGCAATCGTCATCGTGATCGCACTCCTGCTGGTGGTCGGGATCCCCTCGGGCTTCCTGAGTTCGACGATTGCCTCGCGTGTCGAGAGCGCGACCGGCTATCGCCTGTCGGTCGACGGCACCACTAGAATCAGTTTGTGGCCGACGCTGAACGTGACGCTGAACGACCTCACGCTTGCCGACCCCAAGGACCGCAGCGGCATCACGCGCCTGTCCATCGACAGCGTGCGGGCCGACATGTCGCTCTCAAGCGTCTGGTCGGGCCGCCCGAAGATCAGCGAGCTCGTCGTCACCCATCCCGTGCTCTACCAGCCGCTGCTGCGTGAGCGCCTGCCGAATGCCGGCGGCACGTCGAAGCCGGTCGCGCTCGATCTCGACGGCGCCGCCATCGATCGCATCAAGGTCACCGATGGCGAGATCGCATTCGCGCGCGTGCGCGATCGCGTCGAGAGCCGCATCAGCGCCGTCAATGCCGATGCGATCGTCGGCCGCGACCGCAAGTTCAACATCACCGGCACCGCACGGGTCGGCGAGCATCCGACCAAATTCGACATCAAGGCGACCACGCCAGCGCCGCCGGCCGACCGACCGACCATTCCGGTGGATTTCGCCATCGACATGCCGGACGTGCTGAAGTCCCGGCTCGCGGGCCATGCCGAGATGCGGCTGAGCGGCGATGTCGTGATGATCAACGGCCTGAATGGCACGCTCGGCGATGGCGCGTTCAATGGCTGGGCCTCGGTCGATATCGCGAGCAAGCCTCTCGTCAAGCTCGATCTCGACTTCCAGCGGCTCGCGATCCCGCTGGCGAAATCGCCGGAAGGCGCGTCCGGGCAGCCCTGGAGCGATGCGCCGATCGACGTCTCCGGGCTCAACTATGTCGATGCGCAGATCAGGATCTCCGCGCATGAGGCGGTGATCGGCGAGGCACGCCTCGCGCCGCTGGCGGTCGATGCAAAACTCGCCGGCGGCGTGCTGAAGGCCGGCACCGCCAATCTCGGCGCCTATGGCGGCCAGGTTACGGGCGAATTGATCCTGGATGCGACCAGCGGCGCGCCGAGCTTTGCCATGCATTCCGACCTCGCCGGCGTGCGCGCGCTGCCGCTGCTGCAGGGCCTCGCCGAATTCGACCGGATCGACGGCAAGCTGCAGGCCAAGCTCGCGCTGCGCAGCGCCGGCAGCAGCCAGCGCGCGCTGATGGCGAACATGCAGGGCACGGCCTTCGTCAATTTCCAGGACGGCGCCATTCGCGGCATCAACGTCGCACAGATGATCCGCTCGCTGACATCGGGCACGCTGTCCGGCTGGCAGGAAAACGGAGACAGCAGTCGGGAGCAGAGCACGGATTTGTCGCAGCTCTCGGCGTCGTTCCGGATCGACAAGGGCCAGGCGGTGACCACCGATCTCAACTTGACCGGACCGCTCGTCCGCGTGACCGGTGCCGGCACGATCGCACTCGACACCAAGATGATGGGCTTTCGCGTCGAGCCGAAACTGGTGATGACGACCGAAGGCCAGGGCCGCGCCGCCGAGCCGGTCGGCTTCGGCATTCCCGTGATGATCCAGGGCACCTGGTCGCAGCCGCGAATCTATCCCGACATGGCCGGCATGCTGGACAATCCGGACGCCGCCTATGCCAAGCTGCGCGAGATGGGCAGGGGGCTGTTCGGCGCTGATGGGGCCGGGCTCGGCAATATTTTGGGCAGCCTTGGTCTCGGGGGAGCCACCGCGCCGGGTGGCGGTAATGCCGCCGGCACTGCCAATCCGCAAAGCCAGCAGCCCGCCGGACAGAACAATTTGCTCGGCGGCCCCCTGGGGGAGGCGCTCGGCAATTTGATCCAGCAGGGACTTTCCGGTGGCGCGGGAAACGGCACCGGGACCGGGACTGCCACCGGCCGCAGCCGCAGCCTGCCTGCAGCGCCATCCGCACTGATGCCGCAAGCCTCGCCGGCGTCCCCCGCCCTGGAGGACCCGCCGGCGGCGCAGCAGGACAGCCAGCCGATGAACGACGTGCTGCGGCAGCTCTTTAATCGATGATTGCAGGACCAAAGCGCTGGACTCCAGCCCTCCCTTGCCGAGGCGATCCCCTTACATCGGCGTCCCCGGCCGCGGCTTCCTCCAAACGGATGAGACTGCGACAATTCACCATGCTTCCGCCTGCCAGCATCCAAGGGAGTAACCGAGGCCGGTAACCACGCCGGGTGCTCGGCCGTCCCTTGACCAGTCCCTTCACAGTCCCCTGGGACCAAATTGTGCTAGAAGGCTCGCAGGGTCCGTGCGGCCCGTAGCGCCGGCGCCGATGGCGGCGCGAGAGGATCGGGATGGCAGGAGCGAACGACAAGACACGGTTTCTGCGCGAGGGCCTGTTCGCCAAATACGTCGTCTCTCTCGTCGGCCTCGTCGTGTTCGTGCTTGCCGTCAACGGCGCGATGGAGAGCTGGATCTCCTACCGCGCCACCAAGACACAGCTGACCGACGGTCTCGAGGACAAGGCGCAGGCTGCCGCGCGGCGGATCGAGCAGTCGATCTCGGAACTCGAGCGCCAGATCAGCTGGGTGACGCGGGCGAGCCAGGACACACTCGAGAAGCGCCGCGCCGACTACGCCCAACTGCTGCACCAGGTCTCGGTCGTCACTCAGCTGTTCCAGCTCAACGGCGACGGCCGCGAGGTGCTGCGCGTCTCGCGCCAGTCGACCACGACCGGCAGCAATGCCGACCTCTCCCGCGACATGCGCTTCACCGACACCGTCGCCCGCGGCGTCAGCTACGCGCCGGCCTGGTTCTCCGACCGGACGCCGTTCATGTCGATCTCGGTGGCGCATTCCGGTTTCAACGCCGGCGTCACCGTGGCCGAGCTCGACCTCAGCTTTCTCTCCGAGTACCTCATCGACGCCCAGGTCGGCAAAGCCGCCTTCGCCTATGTGGTTGATCCGCGCGGCCGCGTGCTGGCGACGTCCTCGAAAGGCCCCGAGATCGGTAAGGATTTGTCGAAGCTGCCGCAGGTTGCGGCCGCGGTCGCACCGGGCCACGAGCCCGACAATTCGGGCACCGACTTCAACGGCCATGCGGTGATGAGCGCCGCGAGCACCGTGCCGAAGCTCGGCTGGAGCGTGATGTTCGAGCAGCCGGCCACGCAGGCCTTGATGCCGATCCGCGACCAGCTGGTGCGCATTGCGCTTTTGATCGGCATGGGCCTGCTGGTCGCAATCCTTGCCGGCACGCTTCTGGCGCGCCGCATGATCATTCCGATCACGGCGCTGCGCGACGGCGCGCACAAGCTCGGCGAAGGCGATTTCAGCCATCGCATCGAGGTGCACACCGCGGACGAGCTGGAAGATCTCGCCGGCCAGTTCAACCGCATGGCCGACCAGATCCAGGAGACCTATTCGGACCTGGAGACCAAGGTCGAGGAGCGCACCCGCGATCTCGCGCAGTCGATCAACGAGCTCAAGGTGCTGGAAGAGGTCGGCCGCGCGGTCGCCGCCTCGCTCGATCTCAACGCCGTGCTGCCGACGATCGCGGCGCGCGCGATCGAGATCACCCATGCCGATGCGGTGCTGATCTACGGCTATGACGCTGAGATGCGCCGCTTCAATCTGGTCGAGGCCAACGGCATCGACAAATCCGCCGACGGCGCCCATGTCACCATCGACGAAGGCCAGGATATCCTGAGCGATGCGGCCGGGAGCGGCGAACCGATCGCGATCGCCGATCTCGACCAGGCCTCCGAGCAGCCGCTGCGCGACGTCGCGGTCGAGGCCGGCTTCCATTCGGTGCTGGTGGTGCCGCTGGTGGACCAGCAGGGCACGCTCGGCTCGCTGGTGGTGCTGCACCGCGCCAGCGGCGAGTTCGCCGCCAGCATCATCGGCCTGATGCGCACGTTCGCCAACCAGGCCGTGCTGGCGATGCGCAATGCGCGGCTGTTCACCGAGGTCGACCACAAGGGCCGCGAACTCGCGGCTGCGCACGAAACCGTGCAGCAGCAGGCCGCAAAGCTCCAGGAGCAGACCGAGCAGCTGCGCAACTGGAATCGCTCGCTGGAAGAGCGGGTCGAGAAGCAGTTGGGGGAGATCGGCCGCATCAAGCGGCTCGAACGTTTCCTCGCGCCGCAAGTCGCGCAACTGATCGCCTCGTCCGACGGCCACGATGCGCTGCTCGACAGCCATCGCCGCGAGGTCACCGTCGTGTTCTGCGATTTGCGCGGCTTCACCTCGTTCACCGAGGCGACCGAGCCGGAAGAGGCGATGAACGTGCTGCGCGAATATCACGCCGCGCTCGGCGAGCTGATCCACCGCTATGAAGGCACGCTCGACCGCTTTGCCGGCGACGGCGTGATGATCCTGTTCAATGCGCCGATTCAGTTCGCCGACCATACCAAGCGCGCCGTGAAGATGGCGGTCGAGATGCGCGACACGATCGGCAAGCTGACCGAGAAATGGAAGAACCGCGGCCACTCGCTCGGCTTCGGCGTCGGCGTCGCCATGGGCTACGCCACGCTCGGCCAGATCGGCTTCGAGCAGCGGCTGGAATATGCCGCGATCGGCAGCGTCACCAATCTCTCCTCCCGCCTCTGCGACGAAGCCAAGGCCGGCCAGGTCGTCGTCAGCCGCCGCGTCTACGGCATGGTCGAGCCCTGGGTCGAAGCCCGCGCGCTCGACGATCTCGTGCTCAAGGGCTTCAACCACCCCGTGCTCGCGATGGAGATCCTGTCGTGGCGCGAGGAGGTGGAGAGCGTGGTGGATGCCGCCGCGGCAAGGCGAAGAGGGTAGCCACAACAAAAAACTGCGAAAACAACCCCATGCACAGTAGCAGGGGCCTGCAAGATCAATGACTTACGCGGGCACGGAATTGGCTGGAGGCGGTGCGGTTGATCACACCCCGCGCTTCGGCCCGATCGCCTCGAAGCCGGCCTTCTGCTCGTCGCTTAAGTCAGCTTCGAAATCGTCGAGCGCGTCACTGACGCCGTTCACCGCTTGCAGCATCGTCTGCAGCCGCGCCTTCACGGCGGTGAGGCGTGCCTGTGGTGTCGGTGGGGCCTGTGACGGACAGGCGCTGAGCGTTTCCATGGTGCGCAGTGTGGTGTCCTGGAGCACGTCGAGGCGGGCGCGGGCGGTGTCGTCGAGCTTGAGCGTGGAGGCGATCTCGGCCGCGGGCCATTGCTGCTGCACGAGCTGCTCGTATTGGCGCTGCAGCTTCTCGTCGTAGCGGGGATCGCTGTCCGCCTGGCAGGCCGACGCCGCCTCGGGATTCTTTTGCTGGATCGACGCGAGCGCGGCGCGGCGCTCCTTGGCCAGGCCATCGAGCTTGGCCTTCTGGTCGTCGTCGAGGAGGTCGAGGAATTTTGCGAGCGAAGGTGCGACGGCGTCCGTTGCCTTGATCATGGCCTCGATGCGCTCGCGCATCAGGCCGAGGCGCTCGATGGCCATCGCGGGGACCTGCGTCGGACAGGCGGCGCGGATGGTGTCGCGCGCGGATGCCCACGCGGTGGCGAGCTCGTCGAGCGCTGTGCGCTGCAATTCATTCGGCTGCACGGCAGCGGCGATGCGATCGACCGGCAGGCCGCCGGTGTCGCTGGCATCGCAGACAGTCTCTGCGGTCGGGACCCGCCGTCCGCGCCGGCCCTGCGGCGTGGTGTAGGCCGCAAGCTCGGTGGCCGCATAGGGCGCGAAGATCGCGGCATAGATGTCGCCATAGCCGTAGAGCGAGAGGCTGGTCGTATCGCCGAGGATGATCGCGGTGGTGAGATCGTCATGCGCGAATGGCCAGAACACCGGGCCGACCCAGCCGTAGCTGCCGTCGGGATGGCGCCACCAGCCCTGCGGACGACGGCCGCCACGCCAGCCCGACAGCGCAGCTTGCGCGGTCATCGCCGCACGGAGCACGTATGGATTCGCAGGCTGGCCGCGCTCTGCGCCGCGAGGATCTTGCGACCTCAACGCTGCGGAGCGGTATCGGCTGCCCCGCACCGCCATGCGGGCATGGCGCAAGCGAGACATGCCGATCATGTGGCCGACGGCAAAGCGCGCAACACCGAGCGGGCCGCCGCGGAAGCCGAACTGCGCCTCGGCGCGACCTGGCAACAGCACGGCCAGAATCACGAGGGTTACGCCTGATAGCGCCAGCCCCAGCCTTGGCCTGAGTGCCAAGCGTGATCTCGACATGACCACTGACCTGTCCACCTTGGCCCTCCTCCGGCGCCAAGCGCACATCGCGTCGCATCACCATGACGCGCGAGGGAACCAAATGTTCCGGAAGCGTACAGGGCAAAGCGTCGCAACGCGCCCCGGCAGAGCCGATGCGGTGTTACTCCGCCTTTTGCGGCAGCACGAAGGTTTGGCCGGGATAGATCAAATTGGGATTGTGGATCTTGGCGCGGTTGGCGTTGTAGATCACCGCAAAGCGGGCGCCGTCGCCGTAAGCGAGCCGGCTGAGCGCCCACAGGCTGTCGCCGCGAGAGATCACCCGGCTGCCGCCTGTTTCCGCCGCTGCTCCGCTGACGGCGTCCGCCGGCGAGGCCGATGCAACGGTCGTGGCCGCGGGCGCCCGCGCCATGACCCCCGATCCGCCCTTCGGTTTCGGTGCGCCCATCAATCTCGGCCGGGCTGCGGGCCTGTCCGACACCGATGCCACGACATCCGACTTGTCGTCGGGCTTCTCGGCCTTCGCCTCTTGTTTCGCCTCTTGCCGCGCGACCGGTGCAGGGCGAGCGGGCGGCGGTGCGGCTTCGGCGATGACGACCGGCATGCTGCGGCCGGATTGCGTGACGGTGCCGTCAGGCGATTTCGCCCGCAAGGTCAGCTCGTAGGAACCGGCGGGAAGCTGCGGCGGCGTCATCACGAATTGGCCCGACGCATCCGCCACGACTGTGTCGATCGGCTTGCCGTCGCGCAGCAGCTCGACCTTGGCACCCGGCGTCGCCCGGCCCGCGATCACCGCCGCCTCGCCGTGATCGTCGACGCGTGCAACGTCGAAGCGGGGGCCGGTATCCGCAATCGCCGGCGGCGGCTTGACCGGTGCAAGATCGGCAAGCGCGGCCGTGACCTGCTTTTGCGTCTCGGCCAGCGCACCCGCCTTCGTTTCAGCGGGGGACGCGGCCGGCACCGGCGGCGCGCTTGCGGCCAGCTTGGGCTCTTCCGGCTTGAGTTCCGGCTTGAGTTCCGGCTTGGGTTCGACCTTCTGTTCGACCTTGGCCTCCGGCTTGGCGGCGACCACGGAATCGGTCTTGGCCCCGATCGGCAGCATGCGACGCAGCTCGGTGGGGCCGATCACCAGCACGGTGCCGCCCACCGCGAGCAGACAGAATGCAATGAAGGCCTTGGTCGCGGTCACCATCGGAAACGAACCTTGATCAGGAAGAACCTAGCAAATCAATCGAGCCGGCAAGGTGCGCCGTTTTGGCCACGGCAGCAAGACGGTCGATGGGATGATGCGCCGGCACGCCGGGATGAACCGGCGCACCCCCGCCGGCGTCAAATGATCGAGGCCGCATCGCGGCATTTTTCTTGAGGAATTTTTTCCGTGACCGCATTTTGCCGTCCCGCACAATGGCTGGTGGTTGCCCTCATCCTGGCCGCAACTCCGGCGCTCGCCGCTTCCGGCCCGCCGTCTGGCTTCGCTCTCACTGACGATGCCGATCTAGCCTTCACCTCGCCCGACAAAGCCACCAAGATCGAGCAGTACATGAAGGACAGCGGAGATTTCGACGTCAAATGGCAGGCCTGGGCGAGGCGTGGCGACCAGATGACGGAGCTGAAGCCCGAGCAGGGCTACGGCGCCGGCTTCCGCTTCACCCCCGACTCGCAATGGCTGGTGCGGATGCAGAAGACCGGCTCCGGCGAGCAGGACCTCTATCTCTACCATGTCGACAAAGGCGCCTTCGTCAGCGTGACGAAGACCTCGTTCAGCGATCTGGCCTGGGCCTATTTCCACAGCCGGCCGGACACGGGGAAGATGAAGCTCGACTACCACATCTCGGCCAATCTCGTGAAAGGCACCGAAGAGGCCTATCGCGGGCTTGGCGTGCACTGGCCGGACAACCGTTACCTTGTGATCTCGGGCGAAATGGACAAGCACCCGAAGAACGTCGCCGTGAAGGGATTGGCCGACTGGCGCTGCCGCTATGATCTGAAGACCGGGACCTTCGACGTGCCGGCGATGTTCGCCAAGACCAATGCGGAAGCGTTGCGATGGGAAATCCGACGCTGAGGGAACCATGGCCCCGCACCTTCAGACAAGCGATGGAACCAACCCTCTGATTCCATTCCGATTCATGTTTTCCTAACCCTCACTGGTAACGTGGTCTTGTCGGTTTTGCCGCATCTTGCATCCCACGGGAGGGCTGCATGGGCACATCGATCCGATGGAGCGCGCGCATGCGCGCGTTGCTGCGCCGTTGGCGCGGCGCGCCGCTGACATGGCTGATCGCAGGGGGCTTCGTGCTGATGGCCGCAATGGCGATCGGCACCGCGCTCACCGTCGACCGCTTCCGGCAGAATGCGATCGAAAGCGGCCGCGACAGCGTGGAGAGCGCGGTCCGGTTGCTCGCGCGCCATTTCGACCGCGAGTTCGAGGACTTCGCGGTGCTGCAGAAGAGCATCATCGCCGAGCTCGAAAGCCATGGTATCGACTCCGCCGACGTCTTCCGCAGCGAGATGGGCACGCTCGCTGTGCACGAGGCGCTGCGCGCCAAAGCCAGCGGCTGGTCGGACGTCGCCGGCGCCAACGTGTTCGACGCCAAGGGCGTGCTGATCAACTCGTCGCGGCGCTGGCCGGTCGCCGATGTTTCAGTTGCCGACCGCGGCTATTTCAATCGCCTCAAGAACGATCCGGCGTCGCAGGAAGAGATCGAGGTCGTGCCGGGACGGTTGGGCAGCGGACCGGCGATCGTGTTCGCGCGCCGCGTCTCCGGTCCCCACGGCGAATTCCTTGGGCTGGTCTCGCGCGCGATCACGCCCGACCAGCTCGAATCCTTCTTCGCCTCGAGCGGGCTCGGCGAGGATTCCTCGATCGCGATGCACCACCAGAACGGCCAGCTGCTGGCGCGCATTCCGCATGTGGAGGCGATGATCGGGCAGAATTTCCGCAACGGCACGCGCGAGCAGATGGCGGTGTTCGAGCGCACCTTCGTCACGACCCAGCTCGCAAGCCCGATCGACGGCAAGGATCGCATCGTCGCCGCACGCCTCCTGACCGGCGAGCCGCTGGTGGTGGTTGCGACCAAGTCGCTGGATGCGACGCTGGCAACATGGCACACGCAGACCAAATTCTTCGTGACCGTCGCCGTGCTGTCGATCGGCCTGCTCGTGCTGACGCTTTATTCCATCTTCCGCCAGATGACGCGCCGGCTCGCCGTGGAGAAGCAGCAGCTCGACACCGCGATGAACACGATGACGCAGGGCTTGCTGATGTTCGACCAGGACCAGCGGCTGATCGTCTGCAACCGCCGCTACATCGAGATGTACGGGCTGTCGGCCGAATTGGTGAAGCCCGGCGCGTATTTCCGCGACGTGATTCAGCATCGCCATGACACCGGCTCGTTCGACGGCGACGTCGATTCCTATTGCGACGGCATTCTGGGCAGCGTCGGCCAGACCCACAGCGCGATAGTCGAGACCTCCGATGGCCGCCTGATCGAGATCAAGAACCAGCCCGGCGCCGGCGGCGGCTGGCTCGCGACCCATGACGACGTCACCGAGCGCATCCGCGCCGACGAGCGCATCGCGCATATGGCGCATTACGACGCCCTCACCGACCTGCCCAACCGCGTGCTGATGCGCGGCCATCTGGAGCGGCGCGTCGCCGAGCTTGCCCAGGGCAAGCCGTTCGCGATCCTCTATATCGACGTCGACGAGTTCAAGGGCGTCAACGATTCGCTGGGCCACGAGGTCGGCGACGAGCTGCTGCGCCAGGTCGCGAACCGCCTGCGCGCCTGCGTCAGCGGCAGCGACATGGTCGCACGGCTGGGCGGCGACGAATTCGCCATCGTCAAGGCCGGCAGCCGCGACGAGGCCGAACTGACCGCCCTCGCCGAGCAGATCCTGAAGGCGCTGCGCGCCCCCGTGGACTGCAACGGCCAGGAAATCCCGACCGATGCCAGCATCGGCATCGCGATCGCCCCCGACCACGGCGACAATCTCGACGATCTGCTCAAGCGCGCCGATCTCGCGATGTATGCGGCGAAATCCGAGGGCCGCCGCACGTTCCGTATCTTCGCGCCCGAACACGACGCCAAGGCGCGGCTGCGCCGCCAGCTCGAGTTCGATCTGCGGCAGGCGCTGGCCCGCGGCGAGTTCGAGGTGCACTACCAGCCGCTGGTCGATCTCGCGGCCAATGTCGTCACCGGCTGCGAAGCGCTGCTGCGCTGGCACCATCCGGAACGCGGCATGGTCTCGCCCGCCGACTTCATCCCGGTTGCGGAAGAGACCGGATTGATCGGCGAGATCGGCGAATGGGTGCTGAGGCAGGCCTGCCTCGAGGCGGCCTCCTGGCCCGGCGACATCCACATCGCGGTCAACGTCTCACCGGTGCAGTTCCGCTCGCGGACGCTGGCGCTGAAGGTCGCAGCCGCACTCGCCGAGTCGGGTCTCGCGCCCGGACGGCTCGAGCTCGAGATCACCGAGACGGTCCTGATCCGCGACGACCAGGAGGCGCTGACGATCCTGCAGCAGCTGCGCGAGCTCGGCGTGCGCATCGCGCTCGACGATTTCGGCACTGGTTATTCGTCGCTGAGCTATTTGCATCGTTTCCCGTTCGACAAGATCAAGATCGACCGCAGCTTCATCAGCGACATCGGTCAGTCGGAAGATTCCTCGCCGATCGTGCAGGCGGTGGTGCACATGGCCGCCGCCCGTCACATGGCGACGACCGCGGAAGGCGTCGAGACCGAAGCGCAGCGCGCGGTGCTGCTCCAGCTCGGATGCAGCCAGATGCAGGGCTGGCTGTTCAGCCCGGCCGTGCCGGCCGCGAAACTGAAGCAGCTGTTGTCGGCGCAGGCGGCCGCGGCCTAGCGGCGCACTGCCGCACGCTTTGTCATCAACATCTCTGTCCACTCCCGCCCGCCGTGCGTTCGCGAAAGCGCCGGCCGGCTTGGAGCAGGATCGGACAAAACATGGCGGGTTCAGGAAATACGCCCGGCAGCCACGGCGCCTAGAACACGCGCCGTTCCGTACAAATACGGACGACTGATCGAAAGCCCGAGCTGATCAGCAGGAGCCACATCATGACCGGGAACACTGCACTCATGCGCAATCCCTCGCACAAGGGCTTGCCGCCCGCACCCGACGTACAGCCTGACGATCGCTCGACGTCCGAGCGGCGCGCCGCCGACGCGGAGATGGCGCGCGTGCTCAGAACCGAGCCGTTTCGCATGGCCTTGGACTCCTCCGGCGCGGGGATCGCGCATTGGAAACATGATGCGCTGCACGACGTCGTCGAGCCCATGCGCCACCACGTGATCATGGCGCATAAAGGCGTGATGCAGCGCATGGAGCGGCGCTCGGGAAAATCGATCGCGATCGGCACGTTTCGTCCGGGGGTCGTGAACATCGTTCCGGAAGGGTCGAGCTCCCGATGGGACATTCCGAAGCCCGTCGACGTCGTGCAGCTTTACCTTCCCGACGCAACGCTGCAGCGCGTCGCTGGCGAGGCCGGGACCGCCGGGACCGCCGAATTGATTGAGCGAACGGCGCATCCCGACACCATCACGTCCCGACTGCTCCTGAGCGCCGCGGATTCGCTGGGGGGCCATGGCGTCCTTGATGCGCTGTTCCGGCATCAGCTCACGGATCTTCTGGCCACGCGCCTTTTGGCTGCGCATGCAGGCTCGCCAACCACGTTCCAGCCGACCATGGGCGGGCTGGCGCCGAAGGTCCTGCTCCGTGCGATCGAACGATTGCGCTGCGATAGCGAAGCGGATGTCTCGCTCGATGCGCTGGCGTCCGATGCCGGACTGTCGCGCTTCCATTTCTGCCGGTCCTTCAAGGAGAGCACCGGGCTATCGCCGCATGCCTGGCTGCGTCAGCACCGGCTCGAGCAGGCCATGAACATCTTGCGGGAGAGCGACGAATCGATCGTCTCGGTCGCCGCGGCGCTTGGTTACTCCTCGCAAACGGCCTTCGCCGCAGCATTCAAGAAGCTGACGGGCGAGACGCCGAGCGATTGGCGCAGGCGTATGCGTTAGCAGCAATCTCTCGACAGCGACGGCAATCGCGCTGGGGCAACGGCAAATCGGGTCAGCTACATCATCTCCATGTCCAGACCAATCGAGGGAGACCAAAGATGACCTGGAAAAACTTCGTCAGCCGACGGCTGATTGCCTCACGCCGCCGAAGCCTCGCGACCGCAACCCTGTACGGACTCTCGCTGGCCGTTCGCTTCACGTCGGCGACGGGCGAGGAAGTGGAAATTCCGGCTTACACCATGCACCCGGCACAACCGCCCGTTTCCATCATGATCCGAAATGGCGCCGGCCTTCCCTATCAGGACTGGAGTCGAAGTGAGCTTCAGCCCGTCGTCTTAGGTTACGGCCGGCCGCCGAATCTGCAGGCACGCTGCATCGCGCCCTGAGGCCAGCGATCCAACCCACCCCACGCGCCGACGCCGGACGCTGTTCTCAACGCAGCAGCGCGGTCGCGCGCGGTCTTTCGAACAGCAACCAAGGAGAAAACCCATGCGACTCGTCATCATCGGGGCCGGCTTCGCCGGCATGTACGCCGCGCTTTCCGCAGCCCGGCTGCGCGACATCCGGGGCGCCTCGCCGCAAGATCTGCAGATCGCGCTCGTTTCACCGGAGCCGACGCTGGTGGTCCGTCCGCGGCTCTACGAGTCGAAGCCGGAAACCGTGACGGCCCCGCTGGTCGACGTCCTCGAGGCGATCGACGTCGACTACATCCAGGGCAGCGCCGAGACGATCAACACCGAGGCCAGAACGGTGCAGATCACGCCCGCGAAGGGCCCGCGAAAGACGCTGTCCTACGACCGCCTCGTCGTGACCACCGGCAGCCGGCTATTCCGTCCGAACATTCCGGGCCTCGCCGAGCACGGCTTCAGCGTCGATTCGCTCGACGATGCCGTAGCGCTCGACAAGCATCTGCATGGCCTCGCGGAGCGGCCCGCCGCGAACGGACGCGACACGGTCGTCGTCGCTGGCGGCGGCTTCACCGGGATCGAGGCGGCCACCGAAATGCCGACGCGGCTGCGCGAAATCCTGGGCCCCGATGCCAAGACTCGCGTCGTCATCGTCGATCGCAACACTGCGATCGCACCCGACATGGGTGCAGGCGCCCGCCCCGTCATCGAGGAAGCCTTGCGCAAGGTTGGCGTAGAGACACGGCTCGGCGCCGGCGTCGCCGCGCTTGACGACACCGGCGTCACCTTGTCCAGCGGTGAGCACATTGAAACCGAGACGGTGATTTGGGCGGCGGGCATTCGTGCAGCGCCGCTGACCGCGCAGATTCCCGCCGAGCGCGACAATTTCGGACGGTTGCTGGTCGATCGCTGCTTGCAGGTGCCAAGCGTGCAGGGTGTCTTCGCGGCCGGCGACGCGGCACGCGCCGCCTGCGACGACGAGGGCAATTACGCACTGATGTCGTGCCAGCACGCCACGCGGATGGGCGCCTTTGCCGGCAACAATGCCGCGGCCGAATTGCTCGGCGTTCCGACCAGGCCCTACCACCAGAAGGCCTACGTCACCTGCCTCGACCTCGGCGAAGCCGGCGCGCTGTTCACACGCGGCTGGGAGCGCAAGGTCGAGCTGGTCGGCGATGTCGCCAAGAAGACCAAGCGTGAGATCAACACCGTCTGGATCTATCCGCCGAAGGCGGAGCGCGCCCTGGCGCTCGCGTCGGCCGATCCGGAACGCGTGACCGAAGTCTAGACGCCTCACGTGATGATGGCCGCGCTCCCGCGGGGCGCGCGGCCCGCCACAGCACCGACCATTCAGGAACCCACAGCATGAACCAGCAGATCCGCAACGTCGCCTTCGCGATGCCGCTGACGAATCCGGCTTTCCCGCCCGGCCCGTATCGCTTCATCAACCGCGAATATTTCATCATCCAGTACCGGACCGACCCGGAGGGCGTTGCGCCGGATCGTGCCGGAGCCGCTGGAGCTGACCGAGCCTGTGGTGAATTACGAATTCATTCGCATGCCTGATTCCACCGGCTTCGGCGACTACACGGAAAGCGGCCAGATCATCCCGGTGTCCTTCCGCGGCCAGACCGGCAGCTTCGTCCACCAGATGTTCCTCAACGATCATCCGCCGATCGCCGGCGGCCGCGAGCTGTGGGGCTTTCCCAAGAAGCTGGCCCAGCCGAAGCTGGCCGTCGAGACCGATACCCTGGTCGGCACGCTGGATTACGGCTCGGTGCGCATCGCCACCGGCACCATGGGCTACAAGCATCGCGCCCTCGATCTTTCCACCGAAGCACGAAAGCTCATCGCGCCCAATTTCCTGTTGAAGATCATTCCGCATGTCGACGGCACCGCGCGCATTTGCGAACTGGTGCGCTTCCATCTCGAGGACGTGACGGTGAAGGGCGCATGGACGGGGCCCGCCGCGCTCGATCTCTTCTCCCACGCGCTCGCACCGGTCGCCGAGCTGCCGGTTCTTCAGGTGCTCTCGGCCAAGCATATCGTTGCCGATCTGACGCTCGGATTGGGCACCGTGGTGCACGACTATCTGGAGCGGTCCGCGGCGGCGCGATCCCCTGGAGCCGGAGCTGAAATCCTGACCGAAACACACGCGGGCTGACCGAACAGGTCGCATTGCAAGGAGTAGTCACCATGTTCAACGTGACACGCGAACAAATCGATTCCGCACGACCGATCAATCCGCTGCCCTACGATGTCGTTGCGCTGGTGCTGCAGGGCGGCGGCGCGCTCGGGGCCTACCAGGCCGGCGTCTACGAAGGCTTGCACGAGGCCGGGATCCGGCCGAACTGGCTGGCGGGCATCTCGATCGGCGCGCTCAACGCCGCGATCATCGCGGGCTCCCCGGAAGACGAGCGCGTGGCACGGCTGCGCGAGTTCTGGGAGACGATCTGCGCAACCCCGGTGGAATGGCCTGCCGGCGAGGGACTGGCCGGTGCGCTACCGTTCGCGTTTGACTTCAACTCACTGCACAACACGCTTGCCGCGATGCGCGCGCTGTTCCAGGGCCAGCCCGGCTTCTTCAGGCCGCGCTTCCCCTCGCCCCTGTGCTCGCCCTTCTCGGGCGACGCGTCGACCAGCTTCTATGACACGGCGCCGTTGCAACGGACGCTGGAACAGCTCGTCGATTTCGACCGGCTGAACTCGGGCGAAGTGCGTGTCAGCGTCGGCGCGGTCAACGTCCGCACCGGCAATCTCACCTATTTCGACACAGCCGAGCGGCGGCTCGGTCCGAAACACTTCATGGCTTCGGGCGCGCTGCCGCCCGGATTTCCCGCCGTCGAAATCGACTCCGAGCACTACTGGGATGGTGGCGTGGTCTCCAACACGCCTCTCTCTCGCGTGCTGTCGGGCGATGCGAAAGACACGCTGACGTTCCAGATCGATCTCTGGTCGGCGCGGGGCCGCGTGCCGCACGACATGATGGAGGTATCGAGCCGGCAGAAGGACATTCAGTATTCCAGTCGTACCCGCGCCGTCACCGACCAGGCGCTGCGGATGCAGGAGATGCGGCAGGCGCTGCAGCGGACGATCGACAGATTGCCGGACGCCGCAAGAAACGATCCCGAGATGCGCGCCATTGCCGAGCTCGCCCGTCACCGCTCCCACAACATCATCCACCTGATCTACCAGTCCAAGCTCCACGAAGGTCACTCCAAGGATTACGAGTTCGGACCGAAGGCGATGCGCGCGCACTGGCAAAGTGGGCGGGACGACATCCGCCGCACGTTGGCCGACGGACGGCGCCTCGAGCCGCCGCCTTCCGAACTCGGCATCGTCACCCACGACATTCACCGCCGCGATTGACGTCGCCGGCAACCATCATCGAAAGGAGTTTTTCATGTTGAAAGGCAAAGTAGCGATCGTCACCGGATCGACCAGCGGCATTGGCCTCGGGATCGCAAGAGAACTGGCCAGGCTCGGCGCCGATATCGTCCTGAACGGTTTTGGAGATCCGGGGGAGATCGAGAAGATCCGCAGCGGCATCGAACGCGAAGACGGCGTCCGCGTCGCGTATGACGGCGCCGACATGTC
This sequence comes from Bradyrhizobium sp. 187, assembly GCF_023101005.1. Taxonomy (NCBI): domain Bacteria; kingdom Pseudomonadati; phylum Pseudomonadota; class Alphaproteobacteria; order Hyphomicrobiales; family Nitrobacteraceae; genus Bradyrhizobium; species Bradyrhizobium sp. 187. Next base: position 264,495 of record NZ_CP064693.1, on the reverse strand, counting down.
TGATGGTGGGGCCGTGCGCGGAATGATCGCGGCAACCATCGAGAACTTCGGACGGCTCGACATCCTCGTCAACAATGCCGGAATCCAGTTCACCGCACCGGTCGAGGCGTTTCCGCCCGCCAAGTGGAAGGCCATTCTCGACATCAATCTGTCGGCCGCGTTTCACGGCATCGCTTCGGCCGTGCCCCAGATGAAAAAGCAGCGATGGGGTCGCATCGTCAACATCGCTTCCACGCATGGTCTCGTCGCATCCACCCACAAGGCAGCCTATGTCGCGGCCAAGCATGGCCTCGTCGGCCTCACCAAGGTGGTAGGCCTCGAAACCGCCGGCAGCGGCGTCACTTGCAACGCGGTCTGTCCCGGCTGGGTGCGCACGCCGCTCGTGGAGAAACAGATTAGCGACATCGCGGCGGAGAAAGGCATCAGCCAGAAGCAAGCGGCCGAAGAGCTTCTCTCCGAAAAACAGCCATCGCTGGACTTCGCCTCCCCTAAGCAGATCGGTGGCACCGTCGCCTTCTTGTGCTCGGCCGCGGCCGACCAGATCACGGGGACGACGATCTCCGTCGATGGCGGCTGGACCGCGCAATGAGCGCGTGACGAACCTCTAACTCACCAAGCGATGACGGCCGCGCTCTCGCTGGCGGCGCGGCCTGCTCAACCAGGACCAGCCAGAGTCAACACCAACCAAGTGCCTCAACCTTGAAACAGGAGACCAACATGAATCTGCACAACACCTCATATCCCGTGTCATCGGGACCTGAAGAGCTCGTTCCGTCGCGCTACGCACTGAAGATCGGCGAGATCGACGTGCTGGTGGTCAGCGACGGCGTGCTGCCGCTGCCGACCAAGATGCTCGCACACAACGCCGACCCGGCGGTGCGGGCGACCTGGCTGCACGACATGTTCCTGCCGCAGGACGCTTTCGACTGGGCGCTGAACGCCGTCATGGTTCGCAGCGGCGGCAAGACCATCCTCATCGACGCCGGACTGGGTTCGGATCCGAACCTGAACTTGCCGCGCGCCGGGCAGTTGATCAGGCGACTGGCGGCCGCCGGCATCGATCTTTCGGCGGTGACCGATCTGGTGCTGACTCATCTGCACATGGACCACATTGGCGGCCTGCTGGTCGACGGCGTGAAGCAGCAGCTGCGCAAGGACCTGCGGATCCACGTCGCGGCCGCCGAGGTCAAGTTCTGGGAAAAGCCGGATTTCTCCCGCACTGCCATGCCGGAAGGCTTTCCGGACGCGCTTCGATCGACCGCCAAGCAGTTCCTGAAGGAGTACGGCAATAAGCTGAGGCTGTTCGATGACGAGCACGAGATTGCACCTGGCGTCATCGCCCGTCGCACCGGCGGTCACACCCCCGGACATAGCGTGGTTCGCATGGCGTCCGGCGATGACGCGCTGACATTCGCCGGCGACGCCGTGTTTGCCGTCGGGTTCGAGCAACCCGACTGGTTTAACGGGTTCGAACACGACCCCGAGGAGGCCGCGCGCGTTCGCATCCGTCTGTTGCGACAGCTTGCCGAGACCGGGGAAATGCTGGTGGCCACGCACCTGCCGTTCCCGTCCGTGGGCCGGGTGGCAGCCGACGGCGACGCCTTCCGTTGGGTGCCGGTGTTCTGGGACTACTGACCGCTTGCCGGGTTGGAGCTGAAGCAGGGCGCGGACTCGATAAGTCCGCGCCCTTGAAAATAGGATCAAACATCGACCCTCGCGGTTATCGCCCCGCTGAGACGGCTGGAACCGGTCGGCGGCGCCAGCCAGCATTGCGTCCGTGCAGCGCAGGCGGCTCCTCGTCTGCGTTCGTGCGCGCGCGAGATCGAGCGAGGCGACATGGCGATCGCGGCATTCAGGATGATCACTCTCGTGGCGGTTGCCGCCATGATCGGCCCATCCGTGCAGGCCCGCGACGACGGTCGCTACGCGAACTCGCCCCTCAAGGGCTGGTTCGAGAGCCTGCGCAGCAAGGGCGGCGGTCCCTGCTGTGCCGATGCCGATGGCACGGCGCTGGACGATGTCGACTGGGACACCAGCAACGGACATTATCGCGTGAGACTCCTGGGCGACTGGATCGAGGTGCCCGACGACGCCGTGATCACCGAGCCAAACCGCGTCGGCCGCACCATGGTCTGGCCGTATTACGTCAACGGCCGCGCCATGATCCGCTGCTTCATGCCCGGCAGCATGATTTGAGGTCTCAACCTTCGTCCCGTCTCGGCGCAGCATGCGATGATGCGCCGTCAAACCGGCCGGCGCGGGCTCACTTGACCTGCTTGGCCGCGTGGATCTCGACGAACTCGGAGTCGGGATGGGCGACGATGGTGGCGAACATGATGCCGCTGATGATGAGCGACCAGGCGGTGTCCCAATAAATCCAAAACACGTGCCAGCCTCCGTTTCGATCTGCTCCGCCGCGGGATCAGGGTAACGGCAAGACGAGGCTGCCGTTCCCGGTGCGAGTGCAGCGCGGGCGAGATGCTATTTTGGTTTGGTCGGCGCGGAGTTGGGATCGGTTTGGCCGGTGTGGCGCTTTGCCACGACGTCCTCATCGCGCTCGCCCTGACGCGGGCGCGGCGGCGACTTGGGCTGGCCGGCCTGACCGCCATGCTTGCCGCCCATGTCGGGCTTACCTTCGAGATCGTTTTCACGGGGCATGCCGGTTCAATGCGCTCGCGCGGCATTGGTTCGGTTCGCCTGTGAACGAGTTCATAGGATCGCCGCGATTTGCAGTGCACGATCGCCAGGCCCGCTCCCCGGGAGCATTCTCTTCACCCGGGAGCATTCTCTTCATATGACTGACGGATTCGGCCTGATGCGGAAACGACTCGTCGCCCGGACCATCCTGACCTGCGCGCTGCTCGCGGTCACCGTGTGGACCGTGCTCGGGCCGCCCCACACCCGGCCCGGGCTCCATCTGCCCTCGCGCACAGCGGCGATACGGTAGACCTCCACCGATACCATTTCGGCATCGATCGATCCCCATTGGAGTTTGGCGCGGCGGGGCGGCTGCCGCTATCCTCGCCGGCAAAACGACAAATGCCGCACCGGCATCCAGGAGGACCCCATGTTGAGATCGACCCGACGCATCAGATCCGGCGTACCCCGCGCCGCGATCGCCACCACGCTTGCTTTCCTCACTCTCATTTCTGGAGTCCGCGCCGGCATGGCCGAGACGTTCGCCTATGTCGGCAATGCCGACAGTAACGACATCAGCGTGTTCAAGATGGCCGAGAGCGGCGAGATGACGCCCGTGCAGACGGCCGGCTTCACCGGCGTCGAAAAGCCCGGCTCCTCGACGCCGCTCGCGATCACGCCCGACCATCGCGTGCTGATCGCCGGTGTCCGCTCGCAGCCGTTTCTCGCGGTGAGCTTTGCGATCGATCCGAAGACCGGCCAGCTCAGCCATATCGGCAACGGCCCGCTCGCCGACAGCATGGCCTACATCGCCATCGACCGCGGCGGCAAATTCCTGTTCAGCGCCTCCTATGGCGGCAACAAGGTCGCGCTGAATCCGCTGCTCGCCAACGGCGTCGCAGGCGAACCGAAGCAGGTGATCCCGACCGGGCTGAACGCGCACGCCTTCCTGCCCTCGCCCGACAACCGCTTCGCGTTCGCGACCAATCTCGGCTCCGACCAGATCCTGGCCTTCACGTTCGATGCCACAACCGGCACGCTCACGCCGAGCGATCCGCCGGCCCACAAGGTGCCGGAGAAATCGGGACCCCGGCATTTCGTGTTCCACCCCAACGGCAAGTTCGTCTATCTCATCCACGAGCTAAACGGCGACGTCGCGGCGTTCGCCTATGAGGCGAAGGGCGGCGCATGGGACGAGATCCAGCGCACCAGCGCGCTGCCCGAAGGATTTACCGGAAAGCCCTGGGCCGCCGACATCCAAATCACCCCCGACGGCCGTTTCCTCTACGCCTCCGAGCGCACCACCAGCACGCTCACCGCCTACAAGGTCGATGCAACCACCGGCAAGCTGACCACCATCGGCAGCGTGCCGACCGAGAAGCAGCCACGCGGCTTCCATATCGATCCCGGCGGGCGCTACCTTGCCGCCGTGGGCGAGCTCTCCGACAGCATGACGGTCTATGCCATCGACCAGAGCAGCGGGGTGCTGACCAAGCTGAAATCCTACGCCACCGGCAAGAAGCCGAACTGGGTGGAGTTTTTGAGCCTGCCGTGAGCGGGCGCTGGTACCTCCTCGTCGTCATGGCCGGGCTTGTCCCGGCCATCCACGCCTAGCTACGCGGCACAAAGAACGTGGATGCCCGGACAAGCCCGGGCATGACGCGTTTGTTGGGCGGCCGACGAACCTCTTTGCTTGTGCGGCGACTAATTCAACGGGCGGCATCGCGCCGCCCGTGCTGCTGCGGCATTCTCATCCGGCCGGCCCTGACGTGCCCTTGGCTCGCAGCGATCGCTTCTGCTAACGATGAGGCCGTCAAGGCCCCAACCGGAATGACCCATGCGATCATTGCCTGCGCGTTCTGTTTCCAGACATCTCGTTGCGCTCGCCGGACTGCTGTTGCTGTCGGCCCAGCCCGCTGCCGCCGCCGATGACGACGCGCCCAAGGGGCCGGCGGTCACGGTGCTGAAGGTCGCAAAATCCTGTTTCTCCGACATCGTCGAGGGCACCGGCACCATCATCGCGCGCGAGGCAAGCTCGGTGCGGCCGGAGCGGCCCGGCCTGAAGGTGACAGAGGTGCTGGCGGAAGCCGGCGACACCACCACCGCAGGCCAGGTGCTGGCGCGGCTGGCACTGCCCGAGGGCGGCACGCTTCAGGTCACCGCCCCCGTGGCAGGCGTGATCGCGACGTCGACCGCGCAGATCGGCAACCTCGCCTCCGCCAAGGGCGAGGCGCTGTTCACGATCGTGGCGCGCAGCGAGTACGATCTCGTCGCCCTCGTCGCGACCAGCGATATGCGCAAGCTCGCGGTCAACCAGGTGGCGACCGTGCGCATCGCCGGCGCCGGCGATATCGACGGCAAGGTGCGCCGCATCGGCCCGACGGTCGAGCCGAACATCCAGCAGGGCATGGTCTATATCGGCATCTCCTCGCAGAAGCGGCTGTTGCTGAATGCGAGCGGGCGCGCACTGATCAAGTCGGGCCAGAGCTGCAACGTCGCGGTGCCGCTGACCTCGGTGCAGTATTCCTCCGCCGGCACCGTCGTGCAGGTGATCCGCCGCAACCGCGTCGAGACCAAGCGCGTCGAGGTCGGACTGATGTCGGGCGGCAATATCGAGATTCGCGACGGCCTCAACGAGGGCGATATCGTCGTCGCCCGCGCCGGCGCGCTGCTGCGCGAAGGAGATCCGGTGCGCACGGTGATGGCCACGGAAGCGGCGAAGTAGGATTGCTCGTGTCCCGGACGCGCTGCAGCGTGTGACGCTGCCGCGCAGAGCCGGACCCATCTCTCGTCCAAGCGATAAGCTTAAAAACTAGGCCCCGGCTCTGCGTCGCATCATTGCATGATGCGCCGCGTCCGGGGCACGAGACTTCGCCGAACCTAAGAAAAACTAGCCGCCGGCTTCGCCGAAATGGACGTCCTCGAGCAGCGAGGAGGAGACGGTCGGGACCTGGTCGCCTTCGCTGGCGCGGGAGATGGCAAGGCGGGTCTTGTTGAAGACGCTCTCGGCGCTGCCCTGCGTATTGAGGTTGTTGAGGAACTCGCTGACCAGCACGCTGTGCTCGCCCTTGCCGTCGTCGACGACCTTGCCCGGCGAAGCCGAGGAGAGGATCAGCGCATTGTCCGTCGCGCTGATCGGCGCGAGGCCGTGGCTGTAGGAGCGGAAGCGGCGCTCATAGGGATTGCGGCGGGAGGCGTCGACCACGACGAGCTTGGCCTTGGCGCCCTGCTCCTTCATCATGTCGAGCACGCCCTCGATGGAGACGCCGTGACGGCGGACGTCGCTTTCCTTCCAGATCACGGCATCGACCGGCAGCATGTAGCTCTCGCGGCCGGCCTGCACGCCGTAGCCGCCGAAGAACAGCATGACGACGGTGTCGGGCTTGATCCGGGACTTCAGGCGATTGACGGCGCGGACCATGTCGTCCTTGGTCGCGTCTTCCACCATGTCGACGTCAAAACCGTTCTTGCGCAGCGACGAGGACAGCGCGCGGGCGTCGTTGATCGACTGCGTCAGCGGCGCGCTGGCGTCGGGGTAATGTCCATTGCCGATGACGAGGGCGAGACGCGAGGCTTGGCCGATCGAGCCGGTGACCTGGTCGGTCGAGACGGCCTTGGCGGCATCGAGCGCCCGCATGTTGAGGGCAGCATGGGCGCCGATCACGAGCGAGACCGTGCCGATGAGGGCTGCGGCCACCGCGATCGTGCGTCGGGAAATGTCGAGCTGCGTTACATTCATCTCGCGTCATTCCTGTCAGTGCCAAAGACCAGCCAAACACGCGCACACTGTTTGAGTAGCGCGATAGCGTCTTTGGGTTTGAGGGATTGGCCGGGGGTGTGCCCCCGAATTGCGCGCAATTTGCGGCGCCGCACCAAACAAAGCCTTAACCGGATATCGCCTCCCCCGCAATAGATCGCTGAAAATTTGAGCTAAGTCTCTGGAAACATGAGCTAATTTTTACTGCCCAATGTGTGATTTTTTTGCGTCCCCGTAGCCTTCCGGAGCCTGATTATGCAGGCTTCGTGCCGGCTTTTTCTGTGACCCTCATCACATTTGTATTTCCTGCGAATCCGGGTAGCTTTTCAACGACTTGCAGGGGGTGGCGCGCGGCTGGGAGCGCGCCGGCCGGCCCCCCGGCCAATTCCCGCGACCAGGTTATTTCATGAGCTTTCAATATTTTGCCGGCGCCGCCTGCCGGGCGCTGACGGCGCGGAAGGACGGCCCCTCGCTTTACGACGTCTGCGATCCCGTACTGTCTGTTGCGGCCAGCGGCGATCCGCATCTGCCTAAGTTCTACAAGACCGCGCTCGGCAATCCCGCATTGCGGGTGCTGCTCCGCCGGGCCGGGCTGCCCGAGCTGCGCGACGAAGGCAAACTGGCCCGGCTGCGCCAGGCCCTAGTGCGCGCCCGCGACGAGGCCGAGCCCAATTGGGCGGCGGTCGGCCAGCCCGTCGCCGATCTCGTCGACAGCATCGCGCTGGATCATCCCAAGCCGCCGCCGGCCATGTTCACCGGCGCCATGCCGCAACAATCGCAGATCGACGGCGTGATCCGCGACTGCGCGCAGCATCTGCTGGGCTCGTACCGCAAAAATGGCTTTCTGCCGACCTACGCCGCGTTCAACCTGATCGGCGATCCCGATTTCCGCGGCCGAGAGCTGACCATGGCGCTCACGGGTCTCAACGCGCGCGGCTACAAGAACTCCTCGCTGCTGTTCAACCTCGCCCGTGTCTTCATCGCGCGATCTCCGGCGCGCGCAGTCGTCAATCCGCCCTGGCGAGGGGTTGCCGAACCGATGTGGGAGCCGGTGCAGATCCGCCACCGCTCGGCCTATTACGACGCGTTCTTCATCGAGGCGCTGTTGAGCTACGTTGAGACCGGTCTCGCCTCGCTCTCCGACAAGATGGCGGCGGAGCGCGCGGTTGCCGATATGGTCGATTTCTGCGTCAACATCAGCCGCGAAGAGGTCGAGGGCATCGACGGGGCGCGGTTCAACGTCATCACCGCGCTCGCGCCGGCACCGCATCCGCGCTTCTCACGCTACTTCGCCCAGATCAAGCAGGACCTCGGCTTCGGCGTCTACGTGCCGGATTGCGACACCACGGCGTGCTCGATCTCCGCGGCGACGCAGGCCGGCTGCACCGATCCGATCCTCGACCAGCCGCTGCTGGATTTCTATGCCGGCTATCAGGTGCGCGCCGGCGTCAACGAGCCGCGCGTGACCGTGCCGATCAACGACAATATCGATTACGAGGGCGGGGTTGCGACCTGGATCGACAATCTCAAGGGCGAGCGGCCCTATGGCAATGATCTCGATCCGACGCTCAATCTCGACATTCTCGAGGTCAGCTTTCGCAACCTCGCGCGCTGGAAAGTATTGGAGACGCCGGCGCGGCTCGCCACCGTGCATCGCATCCTCGGCTTCCAGAAGCGGCTGGCGGCGAGCGGCGCCTTCGCCAATCCGCGCTCGCATATCTACTATTTGCCTGAGCTTTACAGCGCCTATTTCGGTCGCTGCTATGCTGCCTTCCTGGCGCTGCCGCTGGCGGCGCAGGCGATCATCGATCCCGACGGCGATTTCGATTTCATCCGCCACCGCGTGCTCTCCTACGTCAAGGGCGAGTTGATGGCCGCCGAAATGAACGTGTTCGACGCAGCGCTCGCCCTGATCGCGCTCGGCCATCTCGGCGCCGACCCGCGCGCCTTTGCGCCGGCGCTGAACGTGATCGTCGCGAGCGTCGGCGAAGGCGGCCGCCGCGGCCCGTTCCGCGCCTATGAGTGGAACAAGATGAAGACGCCGACGCGGATCCTGGTGGGCGGTCCGGAGGTCACGTCGGCGTTCGTGCTGATGGCGCTGGCGGTGGCCGAGCGGGCGATGGCGCGGGGATGAGGTCGCGCAGGGTGGGTTAGCGAAGCGTAACCCACCACTTCTGCCGCCGTGGAGACGAAAGAGGTGGGTTACGCCTTCGGCTAACCCACCCCTACTAAACTTCGCCCGATGACAGGAAGTTGAAAGCCCAATTGCCAGGCATATGCTGGCCGAGCGGACAAAAGCCGACCACAATTGCGAGGTCTATCGCAGTTTTCATCACACGCGGGCCGGCATGTTGCGAAAACCCCTGATTGCGCTGTCATTGCTTGGCTTCTCCTTGTCCGGCTTGCCATCGCCGGCGCGGGCCGCCGACATCACCGGCACAGCGAAGGTCCGCGCCGGCGACGCGGTGGTGATCGGCAACACGCGGATCAGGCTCGGCGGCATCGACGCCCCCGCGGTCGACCAGCTCTGCCTCAACAACAAGGGCGAGCGCTGGACCTGCGGCATCGCGGCCCGCGACGAGCTCGCCAAATACGCCGACGGCAAGACCTGGGTCTGCCATGCGCGGTCGATCGACCGGCGCGGCCGCACCGTGGCGCGCTGCGACGTCGGCGGCGAGGATATCCAGAAATGGCTGGTGCGCGCAGGCTGGGCGCTGGCCTACACCCGCGTCTCGCGCGACTACGAAGCCGATGATGCCGCCGCGCGGGAGGCAAAAGCCGGCATGTGGCAAGGCGCCTTCATCGCGCCCTGGGACTGGCGCGAGCGCAACAAGAAGACCACCATCCTCGGCGCCACCAAGCCGCCCGATGGCGCACATGCGATCCTGCTCGCTTCGGCTTCGGGCCCGGTCGCGCCCTCGCCGGACTGCACCATCAAGGGCAACGTCAACAGCGCCGGCGAGTGCATCTATCACCGGCCGACCAGCCGCTGGTATGCGCAGATCAAGATGAAGATCAGCAAGGGCACGCGCTGGTTCTGCTCGGTGGAGGAAGCCGAGGATGCGGGCTGCCGCGAGACTAAGAGATAACCCACGTCAGACCTGCGTTTTCCGGCCTTTTCTTGCACCGCGGCGCCGCGTAAAAGTGTGAATCAGCGACCCACCATCCTATTCTCAGGCAACAAGGACCAACAGCAATGACCGTTCGCGCGGGCCGGGAATTTCTGGCCATCCCCGGGCCCACCAATATGCCCGACGAGGTGCTGCGGGCGATGCATCGTCCGGCGATCGACATCTACTCCAAACAGATGACCGATCTGACCGAGAGCCTGCTCAGTGACATCTCGAAACTGTTTGCCACCAAGGGCAAGTCCTACATCTACATCGCCAACGGTCACGGCGCCTGGGAAGCAGCATTGAGCAACGTGCTGTCGCGCGGCGACAAGGTGCTGGTGCTCGAAAGCGGACGGTTCGCGATCGGCTGGGGCCATGCCGCGGCGCTGATGGGTGCCGAGGTCGAGGTGCTCAAGGGCGACTGGCGCCGCGCAGTGCGGCCGCACGAGGTCGAGGAGCGCCTGCGCCGCGACAAGGAGCACACCATCAAGGCCGTCGTCGTCGTCCAGGTCGACACCGCCTCAGGCGTGCAGAACGACATCGAGGCGATCGGCAAGGCGATCAAGGCCAGCGGCCATCCGGCGCTGTACATGGTCGACACTGTGGCCTCGCTCGGCTGCATGCCGTTCGAGATGGACAAATGGGGCATCGACGTCGCGATGTCGGGCTCGCAAAAGGGCCTGATGACGCCGCCCGGCCTCGGCTTCGTCGCGGCCAACGCGCGCGCGCGCGAGGTGCAGAAGACCGCCAACATGAGCACGCCCTATTGGAGCTGGAGCGAGCGCGAGGGCAGCGAGCACTATCGCAAATATGCCGGCACCGCGCCGGTGCATCTGCTGTTCGCGCTGCGCCAGGCCATTGACCTGCTGCACGAGGAAGGACTGGAGAACGCCTTCCGACGTCACAGCCTGCTCGGCGAGGCCGCACGCCGCGCGGTCGGCGCGTGGTCGGAAGGCCAGGTGCTCGGCTTCAACGTCGCCGAAGCCAGCGAACGCTCCAACACCGTGACCACGGTGACCATGAGCAACGGCCACGATCCGGCAATCCTGCAACGCTATTGCAAGGAGAAGTGCGGCGTCGTGCTCGGCACCGGCATCGGCGATCTCTCGGGACAAGCCTTCCGCATCGCCCATATGGGCCACGTCAACGCCCCGATGCTGCTCGGCACGTTGGGCGTGATCGAGATCGGGCTGAACGCGCTGAAGATCCCGCACGGCAAAGGCGGGCTCGAAGCGGCGGTTGCCTATCTCGGCGAAGAGGTGGCGGTGTAAGCCTCTTTTTTCCTTCTCCCCTTGTGGGAGAAGGTGGCGCGAAGCGCCGGATGAGGGGTTGTCTCCGCAATCGCAACTGCCGGACTCGCGGATAGATACCCCTCACCCGTCTCGCCGCTAACGCGGCGAGCCACCCTCTCCCACAAGGGGAGAGGGGAAGTCAGCGCGGGAACCGATACGCCGCGACCTGCGCCTTCAACGCGTCCAGCGAGGCAAGTGGCGCCGTCGGATCGACCCGATACTCCCCACGCGCCAGCCACGACAGCACCTTCGCATCGATCACCGGCGAATGGTGGATGACGTCGCCGTAATTGTCGAGGTCGTGCGTCACGTCCTTGATCGCCCGGAAATCGTACAGATGCACATTGGGAAGCTGCGTCAGGCGCTGCGCAATGACGGCCGTGAGGTCCGTGACGATTTTCAGCGTCGCAGGCGAAGCGTCGCGCATCGCGACGAATTGCAGGATCGAATAGGGCGGGAAGTAGATGTCGAAGGTCACGTCCGGATGGCGCGCGATCAGGCCGACGGCGTCACGCTCGAAATGCCGGACCATCGCGTCGTAACGATAGCCTTCGCCGAGAAAACGGCTGCGCACGGGATCGGTGATATAGGCGAAAGCCGCGAGCGTCCTTTTCGCATTATAGGCGCGCGCGACGTCGATATCGCGCGGCAACGCATAAATGTCGTCGACGTCTTCAAGCGCAAACTTGACGGGCAGAAAAGGCGCCGCCCGGGTCAGCGGCTCCCGCAGCGGCGGAACCGACCGCAGCAATGCGAACAGGGATTCCTTCGCCATCGCCGCACTGAACAGATAGGACGCGATCCCCTTTGCCGTCCCGCGATAGAGATCGGCAGCGAGATAAGGATCGGTCTCGATGTCGGCAGCATCGACAAAGATAAAGTCGTCCATCGCCCAGATCACGCGCTTCGCGCCGCGGTCGATGGCCTGCTCGAGCACAAAGCCCTGCTGACACGAATTGGAGCCGGTCATCGCCAGCTTGAGCGAGTGCACGCCGAGGGCATGGTCGATGTCGCTCTGGCGGAAATGGATCGCGAGCGAGGTGCCCATGAACGCGGTATCGAACGACTGGCTGCGGATCAGCCCGGCATTCTGCACGCGCGTGTCATCGGAATAGAACGGCGCGACGAGACGCGAAGGCCGAAACAGTTGCAGGGGATCGATGACATAGGTGAGCGCAGCCGCGCCCAGCACGCACGCGATGCTCGCGAGGAGAAGACGCCCTGGATTTGTGAACGCGCCGCGCATCAGAACCGGAAATAGATGAATTCGCTGTGGCTCTGGATACCCAAAATCCCGAACGCAAGCACCAGCGACGCACCATAGAGGACCAGCGGCCGCATCCGTCCGGACATCAGGCCGTCGCCGACCCTGCGATTGGCGTGGTCGTACCCCATGAGTCCTTGCGTGTTCGGCGCCAGCCACACCAGCGCGGCATAGATCGTGACCATCACCGACGCCGCAATCTCCTCGCGGCCGAACACGATGTTGGAGGGATCGGCCATCGCATTCACAATCCGCATTGCCCAATCGACCCGTTCGGCACGGAAGAAGACCCAGGCGACAACGACGGCGAGGAATGTCAGCACGGCTCCGGCGACACGCGTCGGGTGCGCGAGCCACTTCGGAACATTCGGCACCAGCGCGTTGAAAGCGTGATTGATACAGAGATAGGCGCCATGCAGGGCGCCCCAAATGACAAAAGTCCAGGCCGCGCCATGCCAGAGCCCGCCGAGCAGCATCGTGAGCAGCAAGTTGATGTAGCGCAGCACGCGCCCGCGCCTGTTGCCCCCGAGCGGGATGTAGAGATAGTCGCGCAGGAAGTGCGACAGCGTCATGTGCCAGCGGCGCCAGAACTCGACGATGCTGGTGGCCTTGTAGGGCGAGTTGAAATTGACCGGCAGGAAGATGCCGAACATCAGCGATATCCCGATCGCCATGTCGGAATAGCCGGAAAAGTCGAAATAGAGCTGGAACGTGTAGGCGAGTGCACCGAGCCAGGCCTGATCAAAACTCGGCGCGCGCGCATCGAAGGCGAGCGCGACCAGCGGCTGGATGCCGTCGGCAAGGCAGGTCTTCTTGAACAGGCCGATTGCGAAGATGATGAGGCCGCACAGGATCAGATGCGCATGCGGATGCTTGGTTTCCTCCCGCTCGAATTGCGGGATCATGTCCTTGTGGTGAAGGATTGGCCCCGCGATCAGATGCGGAAAGTAGGTCACGAACAGCGCATAGTGTGGCAGCGCGTAGGCCGCGACCTGCCCGCGCCAGGCGTCAACCAGGAACGCGATCTGGGTGAACGTGTAGAAGGAGATGCCGACCGGCAGCAGGATGTGGACCGCAAAGTGCGTGCCGGCCAGCGCGTTGACGTTCTCGGTGACGAAGCCGGCATATTTGAAGATGCCAAGTACGAGAAGATCGCCGGCGACGCCGAGGGCCAGTGCCACCTTTCGTTGCGACGAAGTAAGCTTGGCCACGATGAGGAGGTGGCCTATGCCGTAGTTGAAGGCGATCGATAGCAGCAACAGGGCCACGAACTGCCAGTTGCCAATGGCATAGAAGGTGAGCGAGGCCGCCGCCAGCCAGATCACCGGGGCCAGATTGCTGCGCCGCCCGAGCCAGAAATAGCCAGCCAGCGCGGCCGGCAGGAACAGCAGGATGAACGGGTAGGAATTGAACAACATCAGGCTGGACCGGCGGCAGGACTAAAGACCCGGCCCCTAAAGCATACAAGCGGCCCGTCAACAACCCGGCGACGACGCCCGCAGCGACGCTGGCAATTCACGGAAGCGGGACGATATAAGGTGAAACACGCATCTGAATGAGGATCGAGTGACACAAGCCAAAACACCTTCCCTGCCCCCCCTCGCGCCGCGCCGGCCGCATTCCTTCACGCGACACGGGATCACCGTGACGGATGAATATGCCTGGTTGAAGGACGAGAAATGGCAGGAGGTGCTGCGCGACCCCGCGGTGCTCGATCCCGACATCCGCAAATATCTCGACGCAGAAAATGGCTACACCGAGAGCCTGCTCGGCCATACCGCGGCGCTCCAGAAAACGCTGGTGCGCGAGATGCGGGGGCGGATCAAGGAGGACGATTCCAGCGTGCCGTCGCCGGATGGTCCTTTCGCCTATTTCCGCAAATTCCGCGAGGGCGGTCAGCACGAGCTGTTCGGCCGTATGCCGCGCGACGGCGGCGAGGGCCACATCGTGCTCGACGGCGATGCGCTCGCCAAGGACCATGAATACTTCAAGTTCGGCGGCAGCCGGCACTCGAACGACCACAGGCTGCAGGCCTGGAGCGCCGACACCAAGGGCTCGGAGTATTTCTCCATCCGCGTGCGCGACTGGGCGACCGGCAAGGACCTCGACGACGTCGTCGAGGAGACCGACGGCGGCGTGGTCTGGAGCAAGGATGCGACGTCGTTCTTCTACGTGAAGCTCGACGACAACCACCGCCCGATGCAGGTGTGGCGGCATAAGCTCGGCACTGGGCAAGCCGACGACACGCTGGTCTACGAGGAGCAGGATTCCGGCTGGTTCACCCATCTGCAAGAGAGCACCAGTGGCCGCTTCTGCGTGATCGCGGGCGGCGACCACGAGACCTCCGAGCAGCGGCTGATCGACCTCGCCCACCCCGACGCACCGCCGCGCCTGGTCGCGGCACGCAAGGAAGGCGTGCAATATTCGCTGGCCGACCGTGGCGACGAACTCTTCATCCTAACCAACGCCGACCATGCCATCGACTTCAAGATCGTCACCGCGCCGCTCGCCTCACCCGAGCGCAAGAACTGGCGCGATCTGATCCCGTATCGCCCGGGCATCTACATCATCGACCTCGATCTCTATGCCGGCCACATGGTGCGGCTGGAGCGCGCCAACGCGCTGCCGTCCATCGTGATCCGCGACCTCGCCTCGAACGAGGAGCACGCGATCGCGTTCGACGAAGCGGCCTATTCGCTGGATACGATGGGCTCCTACGAATTCGAGACGACCAATTTGCGCTTCGCCTATTCGTCGATGACGACGCCGTCGGAAGTCTACGATTACGACATGGTCAAGCGCACGCGCACCCTTCGCAAGCGGCAGGAGATCCCGTCCGGCCACAATGCGAGCGACTACGTCACCACCCGCATCATGGCGAAAGCGCATGACGGCGCCGAGGTGCCGGTCTCGATCCTCCATCGCCGCGGACTCACGCTCGACGGCGCGGCGCCGCTGCTGCTCTACGGCTACGGCTCCTACGGCATGGCGATGCCGGCTTCGTTCAGCGCCAACCGCCTGTCGCTGGTCGACCGTGGCTTCGTCTATGCCATCGCCCATATCCGCGGCGGCGCCGACAAGGGCTGGGGCTGGTACCTCGACGGCAAGCGCGAGAAGAAGACCAATTCGTTCGACGATTTTGCCGCCAGCGCACGCGCGCTGATCGATGCGAAGTACACCAGTGCAAAGCGCATTGTCGGCCACGGCGGTTCGGCCGGCGGCATGCTGATGGGCGCGGTGGCGAACCGCGCCGGCGAATTGTTCGCCGGCGTCGTCGCCGAAGTGCCGTTCGTCGACGTGCTCAACACGATGCTCGACGACACGCTGCCGCTGACGCCGCCGGAATGGCCGGAATGGGGCAACCCGATCGAGAGCGAGAAGGATTTCCGCACCATCCTGTCCTATTCGCCCTACGACAATGTCGCGGCGAAAGACTATCCCGCGATCCTGGCGATGGGCGGGTTGACCGATCCGCGCGTCACCTATTGGGAGCCCGCCAAATGGATCGCGCGCCTGCGCGCGACCATGAGCGGCGGCGGCCCGGTCCTGCTCCGCACCAACATGGGCGCCGGCCACGGCGGCGCATCGGGACGCTTCAACCGGCTCGATGAAGTCGCGATCGTCTATGCGTTCGCGCTGTGGGCGGCGGGGATGGCGGAGGCGTGACTTCGTAGCCCGGATGGAGCGCAGCGAAATCCGGGATTAGTGCAGACGACATCACAGCCCCGGATTGCGCTGCGCTCCATCCGGGCTACGGCCTCGAGAGAGGCGAAGCCTCACACGGCCCCATGCGCCTCCACATACAGCGCATACACCGAGTGGCTGCTTGCCATATACAGGCGATTGTTCTTCGGCCCGCCGAAGCAGAGATTGGCGCAGCGTTCGGGCAGCTTGATGAAGGCGAGCGGCTTGCCCTCTGCGTTGAACACCATCACGCCGTCGAGATCCTCCGACTTGGCCTTGAGCTGATAAACCTTGCGGCCGGCGATGTCGGTCGGCTCGGATTGCAGCGCACCGTTGGAGCCCCAGCCGCACCAGAGATTGCCGTCGCGGTCGACGCGAAAACCGTCGAGCGAGGCCTGGTCAGCCGCGTCGATCAGCTTGGTCTTGCCGCTGAGCGAACCGTCGTCACCGACACTATAGCTCCAGATGCTGCGGTTGGGCGTACCTTTCCACTCGACCACGTAGAGCTTCTTCTCGTCAGGCGAAAAGGCGAGGCCGTTCGGATTGACGAGGTCGGTCAGCATAGCGCTGAGCTTGCCGTCCTTAGCGATGCGGTAGACGTTGGTGGTGGCTTGCTCGGCCTTTTCCTTCTTGCCCTCCCACTCGCCGTTGATGCCGAACAGCGGGTCGGTGAACCAGATGCTGTCGTCGGACTTCACCACGATGTCGTTCGGCGCGTTCAGCCGCTTGCCCTCGAACTTCTCGGCCAGCACGGTGATCTTGCCGTCCTTCTCGGTGCGGGTGATGCGGCGGGTCACCGAGTGCTCGCAGCTGACGAGGCGACCCTGGCGGTCGCGCGCGTTGCCGTTGGCGTAGTTCGCGTTGGCGCGGAACACGCTGGTCTGCCCGGTCTTCTCGTCGAACTTCATGATCCGGTTGTTGGGAATGTCCGAGAACAGCAGATAGCCGCCTTCGGGAAAATAGGCGGGGCCTTCCGCCCAGCGCATGCCGGTTGCGACCTGCTCGAGCGTCGAGGAATAGAGCCGGTACTTTCCAAAACTGGGATCGAGGATTTGAACGGCGGGATCGGGGTAGCGCTGGTTCGGCGCGAACGGAAACGACTGGGCACCGGCGGCGTGGGCGAGGAGCGCGGAGGTGGCCGCAGCGCCGGCGCCGGCCAAGAGGTTGCGTCGCGTGAAATTCATGGAGTCCTCCCTGGGTGATTTAAGGCCGGCGCTTGCTGCGGCCGGCCTGTTTCTTGATATGCTTGGTGTCGGCGCGCGGCCTTTACCTTCCGTTCGCCTTCCGCCATGCGGCGAAGTCGGTCAGCGTCTGTGGGTCCGTTGCCGGATAGAGACCGAAAATGCCGCGGCCCTTGTTGACTTCCTCGGTGACGAAGTCCTCGAACGCGGTCATCTCGAAGGTCTCGTTGGCGATCTCCTCAGCGAGATGCGCAGGGATCACGATCACGCCGTCCCTGTCGCCGAGAATGACGTCGCCGGGAAACACCGGCGCATCCCCGCAGCCGATCGGCACGTTGATCTCGATGGCGTGATGCAGCGTCAGATTGGTCGGCGCGCTTGGGCGGTGGTGGTAGGCGGGGATACCGAGCTTGGCGATCTCGGCCGAGTCGCGAAAACCGCCATCGGTGACGACCCCGGCGACGCCGCGCTTCATCAAGCGCGTGACCAGGATTGCACCGGCGGACGCGGCGCGCGCGTCCTTGCGGCTGTCCATCACCAGCACGTGGCCCGCCGGGCAATCCTCGACTGCCTTGCGCTGCGGATGGGAGCGGTCCTTGAAAACCTCGATGGTGTTGAGATCCTCGCGCGCCGGCATATAACGCAGCGTGAAGGCTTCACCGACCATGGTCGGCTGGTCGGCACTGAGCGGGTGCACATCCTGGATCATCTGGATGCGCAGGCCCCGCTTGAACAACGCGGTTGCGACGGTGGCGGTGGAGACGGATTTGAGCTTGTTGCGGGTGGCCTCGGCAAGTTTGGTCATGTCACGCTCTCTAGTAAATCGAGGGCTCGCCGATCGGCGCGCCGAAATCGGTCTCGAGGAAGTCGAAGTCGCAGCCGTCATTGGCCTGCTTGATGTGCTTGGTGAACATCCAGCCATAGCCGCGCTCGAAGCGGCGCTCGGGCTGCTTCCAGGCGGCGCGACGCTTGTCGAGCTCGGCTTCCGACACGTCGAGATTGATGGTGCGGGTGGCGACGTCGAGCGTGATGCGGTCGCCGTTCCGCACCAGCGCGAGCGGTCCGCCGACATAGGATTCGGGGGCGACGTGCAGAATGCAGGCGCCGTAGCTGGTGCCGCTCATGCGCGCATCCGAGATTCGCACCATGTCGCGCACGCCCTGCTTCACGAGTTTTGTCGGGATCGGCAGCATGCCCCATTCCGGCATGCCCGGCCCGCCCTGCGGCCCGGCGTTGCGAAGGATGAGGATGTGGTCTTCGGTGACGTCGAGATCGGGATCGTCGACCGCCTTCTTCATCGAAGGGTAGTCGTCGAACACCAGCGCCGGCCCGGTGTGCTTGAGGAAGCGCGGCGCGCAGGCCGACGGCTTGATGACGCAGCCGTCGGGTGCGAGATTGCCCTTGAGCACCGCGAGCGCGCCTTCCTTGTAGATGGGATTGTCGATCGAGCGGATCACATCGTCATTGTGGACCTCGGCATGCGCGATATTCTCGCCCAGCGTCAGGCCGGTGACGGTGATGCAGTCGAGATGCAGATGCGGCTTGATCTGCCCCATCAGCGCCGGCAGGCCGCCGGCATAGAAGAAGTCCTCCATCAGATAGGCATCGCCGCTCGGCCGCACATTGGCGATGACGGGCACCTTGCGGCTCGCAATCTCGAAATCGTCGAGGCCGATGTCGAGACCGGCGCGGCGGGCCTGCGCGATCAGATGGATGATGGCGTTGGTCGAACAGCCCATCGCCATCGCCACTGCAATCGCGTTCTCGAACGCCTTGCGGGTCTGGATTGTCTTCGGCGTCAGATCTTCCCAGACCATCTCGACGATACGGCGCCCGCATTCCGAGGCCATGCGGATATGGTTGGCATCAGCGGCGGGAATCGAGGACGCGCCCGGCAGCGTCATGCCGATCGCCTCTGCAATCGCGGTCATGGTGGAAGCCGTGCCCATGGTCATGCAGGTGCCGTAGCTGCGCGCAATGCCGGCCTCGATGTCGAGCCAGTCCTTGTCGGAGATTTTTCCGGCGCGCCGCTCGTCCCAGTATTTCCAGCCGTCCGAGCCCGAGCCGAGCGTCTTGCCCTTCCAATTGCCGCGCAGCATCGGACCTGCCGGCAGATAGATCGCCGGGATGTTCATCGAGGTCGCACCCAGCAGCAGCGCCGGCGTGGTCTTGTCGCAGCCGCCCATCAGCACCACGCCGTCGACGGGATGGCTGCGCAACAGCTCCTCGGCGTCCATCGCCAGCAGATTGCGATAGAGCATGGTGGTCGGCTTGAGCAGCGATTCCGACAGCGACAGTGCCGGCAGCTCCAGCGGCAGGCCGCCGGCCATCAGGATGCCGCGCTTGACGTCGTCAACGCGCGACTTGAAGTGCATGTGGCAGGGCTGCGCGTCCGACCAGGTGTTGAGGATCGCGATGATCGGGCGGTCCTTCCACTCCTCCGGCGCGTAGCCCATCTGCATGGTGCGGGAGCGATGGCCGAACGAGCGGAGATCGTCGGGTGCGAACCAGCGCGCGCTGCGGAGCTGGTCGGGCGTTAGTTTCTTCTTGGTCATGATTGGGTGCCCCATTTCTGCACGGTGTTCCGCTCGATGGCGCGGAAGATCAGGTTTTCGACAAAAAGCCCGATGATGATCACCGTCAAGAGGCCGGCGAAGACCGCAGGTATGTCGAGCAGGTTGCGGTTTTCGAAGATGAACCAGCCGAGCCCGCCCTGCCCCGACGACACGCCGAACACCAGCTCGGCCGCGATCAGCGTGCGCCAGGCAAAGGCCCAGCCGATCTTGAGGCCGGTCAGGATCGAGCCGAACGCGGCGGGGATGAGGATTTTCGCCACGTACGGCAATCCCCGAAGGCCGTAATTGCGGCCGACCATGCGCAGCGTGTTGGACACGCTCTTGAAGCCCGAATGGGTGTTGAGCGCGACCGGCCACAGCACCGAATGGATCAGCACAAACACCAGACTGCCGTTGCCGAGACCGAACCAGATCAAAGCGAGCGGCAACAGCGCGATCGCCGGCAGCGGATTGAACATCGCCGTGACCGTCTCAAGGAAATCGGTGCCGATGCGGGTGGAGATCGCGAGCACGGTGAAGATCGCGGCGAGCGCGATGCCGGCTGAATAGCCCATGAACAGCACTTTTAGCGAAGCCCAGGCCCGCATGGGAATCGTGCCGTCCTTGACGCGATCGTAGAGCGTGAGGATCGTGTCGTGCAGCGTCGGAAACAGCAGGGGATTGTCGAGGGCGAGGCCGTAGGCCTCCCAGACCGCCGCGAGGAACAGGATGATGACGGTCTTGCGGACAAAGCCGTCGTTCCACAACAGCTCGGGCACGCTCAGCTTGCGCTCGACCTCGGCTGCGCTGCCGACGACCGGCGCGTCACGCAGCATTATTCTCGCTTCGCCCATGAGAGGCTCCCTCAATGCGCCGTTGCTTCGGAGGCGAACAGGAGATCGTGAATCTCCTTCTCCAGCCGGCCGGCACTGCCATCGTCATTGGAGACCTTGTCGACGTCGACCACCTCGGCCTTGACGCGGCCGGGATGCGGCGACAACAGCAGGATGCGGTTGCCGATGCGGATCGCTTCCGCGATCGAGTGGGTCACGAACAGCACGGTGAATTTGGTCTCGCTCCAGAGCTGGAGCAGCTCGTCCTGGCAGGTTCGCCGCGTCAGCGCGTCGAGCGCGGCGAACGGCTCGTCCATCAGTAGGATGTCGGGCTCCATTGCCATGCCGCGCGCGATCGCGACGCGCTGCTTCATGCCGCCGGAGAGCGTGTGCGGATAAGCGTCGACCACGCGGGTGAGGCCCACTTTCTCGATATAGGCCCGCGCCCGCGCATCGGCATCCTTGCGCGACAATTTTCGCGCGGTCAGCAGCGGAAACATCACGTTGGCCAGCACGCTTTTCCAAGGCAGCAGCTGGTCGAACTCTTGGAAGATCATCATGCGATCGGCGCCGGGACCGCGAATCTCGCGGTCGTTGATGGTCATGCGGCCTTCGCTCGGCGCCATGTAGCCGCCGACGGCCTTGAGCAGGGTCGACTTGCCGCAGCCGGACGGCCCGAGCAGCACGAAGCGGTCGGACCTGTCGACTGTGAAGCTGACCCGTTCGGTCGCCGTGACGACGGCGCTGGAGGTCTTGTAGCGCAGCGTCACGGAGCTGACGTCGAGCAGCGCCATCAGTTGCCCTTCAGATCGTGGGCGACGGGCAGATAATAATCAGTCCAGGCCTTGGGCTGAGTCTTCAGCGTGCCGGTCTTGAACAGATGGGCGGCGAATTTCATCGTGCCCTGCGGTTCGAGATTCCACTCCATCATGCCGGGCTCCTGGAGGAGATCGAGCAGCTCTTCCACCGAGGTCTTGTCGCCGGTGATCTCCTTGTAGATCTCGACCGCCTGTCTGGTGTCGCTGCGGATCAGATCCTGAGCTTCCTTGGTCGCATCGCGCACGGCCTGGATGATTTTCGGGTTGGCATCAGCGAACTTCGTGGTGGTGAAGAACTGCGCCTGGCTGAGCGGGCCGCCCATCACGTCAGGCGACGACAGCACGACATGCGCGCCCGGCACGTTCTTCAGCTCGAGGAAGGTGAACGGCGGAATCGAAAAATGGGTGTGCACCTCGTGCTTGGCGTTGGACAGCGCCGCATAGGCGTCGGGATGACCGAGCTGCACCGTGTTGACGTCCAGCTTCGACCATTGGTCGGGACCAAAGGCTTCGGCGGCGGCGATCTGGAGCACGATGGCCTGGGTCGAGACTTTTACGGTCGGCACGGCGATCTTGTCGTTGGGGCCGAAATCCTTGATCGACTTGATGTTGGCGTCGCGGCTGATCAGCGTCATCGGCTGCGCCGAGGTCGCGACGATGCCCTTGACGCCGCCGCGGGTGCGGTCCCACAGCAGCAGCAGATTGCCGGTGCCGGTGTTGAGGATGTCGACCCCGCCCGCGAGCAGCGCATCGGTCTGCGCACCGCCGCCGGAGAAGGTGACCCATTTGGTGGTGACGCCGGCCACCCCGAGCTGAGCGGCGTGCTTCTCGATCAGCTTCTGCTTTTCCATGATGTGGCTCGGCATGTAGAAAATGCCGGGCTGGCGAGACAGCGAGATCTCGGACTTCTGCTGCGCCTTTGCTGGCGAAGCCGTCAGCGCCGCTGCGGCGATCAGGGCGACGGCCGTGAGGCCACACTGAAATTGCTTGATCATTGTTGTTCGTTTCCTCCGGCCGCCATTGACGAGCGATCTTGCTAATGCACTAATGCATTAGTGTATCAAAGGCAAGCTGGCCGGAGCGCTTCGCATGGAACCAGCCGAACCCGCGCCCCGCGTAGCCCCCCGCCCCGGCGCGCGGCTCGACCGGGCCCGGCAGGCCGCACCGCAAGTATTCGAGCGGCTGCGCAATGCCATTCTCGCGCTCGAATTGCCGCCGGGCTCGCCGCTGTCGCGCACGGATCTCGCCGCACAATTCGGCGTCAGCTCGACGCCGATCCGCGACGCCTTGATGCGGCTCGAGGAAGAAGGGCTGGTCGACGTGTTTCCGCAGCACGCCACCGTCGTCAGCCGCGTCGACGTCGGTCGGGCCGAGCAGGCCCATTTCCTGCGCCAGGCGCTGGAGCTCGAAATCGTCCGGCTGCTCGCGCAGCAGCACGGCGAAGCCCTGGTCATACGCCTCGACCACACGATCGCGCTCCAGCAGCAATTCGCCAAGGCCGGAGACTTCGAGAGCTTCATCGCTGGCGACAATGATTTTCACGCGCAGCTTTATGCCGCGGCCGGCAAGCAGGAACTCTGGACGCTGGTGCGCAGCCGTAGCGGACATATCGACCGGCTGCGCCGGATGCATCTGCCCTCACCCGGCAAGGCCCAGAACATCGTCCGCCACCACAAGCTGATCACGCGCGCGATCGAGGCCGGCGACGCCGATGCTGCGCAACAGCATCTGCGCAAGCACCTGTCGGGCACGTTGAGCGAGCTCGACACGATCCGAAGCCACTATCCGGAATATTTGACCGACTAGGCATATGGCGCGCGGTTGTCGCGAGCGCTTGTGCACGTCACCGTGCATAAATTGACGCAACCGAGTTCGCCTTTTGCGAGCAATCTTGGGATCGATGGCGAAGTGCTTGCAGGCCAGATGCAATCCGCGCAACAATTTCAGAGTTGATGGTTTGATTTGCGGTCGCTGGGACACCCCATCCGGCCCGGGAGGATACCAGACGTGGCCAACATCCTGATCGTGGATGACGATCCGGCCGTGCAGATGACGATTCGGCTGCTCCTGGAGAGGGCCGGTCATCAAATCACCGTCGCCGGAGACGGCCGCAAGGGACTTGCGCTGTTCGAGGCCGGCCAGTTCGACCTTCTCTTTCTCGACATCTTCATGCCCGGCATGGACGGCCTGGAGACGATGCGCCACATCCGGGCGCTGCAGCCGGCGATTCCGATCGTCGTCATTTCCGGCCGTTCGTTCACGCCGGACGCCCATGCGGAGCCGGACTTCCTCAAGATGGCGACCAAGCTCGGCGCGGTGGCGAGCTTGCAGAAGCCGTTCCGGGCCGACGCGCTGCTCGCCGCGGTCGCTGGCTGCCTGGACGCGGCGCGGACGGCATCGGTGAGGAATCCGGATGTCAGCACCGGCCGCCGATGACAAGAACCTTCATTCTGTTCCAACCGAGCGCGGGCACGGCCATTCAGGAAGCGGTGCAGATTTCCCCATGACACTCGCTACGCGGCTCGCCATCGCGATGATCCTGCTGGTGGCGGTCACCGTGGCCGCAGTCGGCTGGCTCGGCTATCGCAATATCACCCAGGCCGTCATTCCGCGGGTCCTGGAACGGATTGAAGCCCAGTCGAGCCTGCTGGCCACCCATCTTGAATCCTACGTTGCCGGCGCGCGCGGCGATCTGCTCGGTTATCGCTCCGCCGCGGCCATCAACGGCCTGATCCGTGCCCACATCGGTGGAGGCCTCGACGATGTCGACGGCGTTTCCGAGCAAACCTGGCGCGAGCGCATCGCAGCCCGGCTCGCAGCCGAGATCGACGCGAAACCGAGCTACGGGCAATTTCGAATCATCGGCCTTGACGACGACCAGCGCGAGTTGGTCCGCGTCGATCGCGCCGGCCCGAACGGAACAGCACGGATCGTCCCCGACGGCGAACTGGAACGCAAGAGCGACCGAACCTACTTCCAGGAGACGATTCGATTGGCGCCGGGCGACATCTATGTTTCGCCCGTCGATCTCGCCACGCGGCAGGGAGGAACCACGGACCCTCACATTCCGACGTTGCGCGTCGCGACTCCGCTGTTCACGCCTGATAGCAAGCCGTTCGGCATCGTCATCGCCAATATCGACATGCGTCCTGCGCTCGACCGCGTCCGCTCGACCACGAGCGCAGGAGGAGAAATCTATGTCGTGAATTCGCGTGGCGACTATCTTGTCCACCCTGATCGTGCGCGGGAATTCGGTGCATTGCTTGGCAACGCCAACGATTGGCGCCGGGACTTTCCTTTCTTTGCAGCCCGGGCCGGCCTGCCGCAAGGATCCACGCAGCTTACGAGCGACCAAGCGGGCCGGCCGAGTGGAGCGGCGCTCGCACCGGCACTGCTGGCCGGCAAGGAGTGGTTGGCAGTCATCGAGACGGCCCCACCATCCGTGTTCAGTAGCGTTCCGGCGGCCATTCAAAAAGCCTCCTCACTGGTCGGCCTGCTTGCTGTCCTTGCCGCAGCTTTGCTTGCGGTACTGCTGGCGCGCTCATTGACGCGGCCGATCGGGCGTCTGACCGCGGCGGTGGAAGCGATCGGCAGCGGACGGCGCGCCGAGATTCCCGTCGATGCGAGCGGAGAGACAGGCGTGCTGGCGCGGGCATTCGCGCAAATGGTCGAAGAAACGAGAGCGAAGACGACCGCGCTTGAACGCGAGATCGAGGAGCATCGCCGCACCGAGGCCGCGCGAAGCCATCATGAAGCGCGCGAGCGCTTGTTCAGCGCCGCCGTCGAATCCTCCGACGAAGCGATCGTGATGCAATCGCTCGACGCCATCATCACCGGCTGGAATGCCGCCGCCGAGCGCCTCTACGGCTATTCGGCGAATGAGGCGATCGGGAAATCCACCTCGATCATCGTCCCACCCGACCGACGCGAGCAAGGCAAGGACTATTTGCGGCGGATCGCCGGAGGTGAACCGATGGAACGGTTCGAGACGGTGCGCCTGCGCAAGGATGGCACGCCGGTCGAAATCTCACTCAGCCTGTCGCCGATCAGGGGCCCATCGGGCGAGATCGTGGGCGCCTCCGGCACCGCGCGCAGCCTGACCGAGGCGCGACGGGCCGAGCGGGCGCTGCAGCAGCAGCTCGAGGAACGGCGACAGATCTTCGAGACCTCCCAGGATCTGATCATGGTGATGGACGCGCGCGGCCACATCGCGCAGATCAGTCCGAGCAGCGAGGCCATTCTCGGCTACCGGCCGGAGGAGATGATCGGCCGCAGCGGCGCCGATTTCATTCATTCCGGCCATCTCGACCAGTCGCGCGACGAGATGCGCGCGCTCAGGCGCGGCGAGCGGCTGAAGCTCGCGGACACCCGCTGCTTCCACAAGGACGGTCGTGAGGTCTGGCTGTCCTGGCTCGGCAGCTGGTCCGACCACGCCCAGCGCTACTTCTTTGTCGGGCGCGACATGACAGAAGCGAGGCTTGCACAGGAGTCCTTGCGGGAGAGCGAACAGCTTGCGCGCAACATCGTCGAGACCTCGCTCGATGCTTTCACCCAGACGGACCACACCGGGGCCATCCTGAGTTGGAACTCGCAGGCCGAGAAGCTCTTCGGATGGACCCGTGAGGAGGCGATCGGCAAGAATGCGATTGAGCTTTTCGTCGCCCCCAGTGAGCGCGAAAGCGTCAGGGCCAGACTGAAGCTCTTTCTCGAATCCGAGCAACAATCGCTGGCTAATCCACGGCGCGAACTTTTGGTGCGGCGACGCGACGGTAAGGAGTTCAGGGCCGAGCTCAGCGTCACGGCGCTCCAGCGACGCGAAGGCGTTCTCTTCAATTCGTTCTACCGCGACCTGACCGACAAGATCGCGGCCGACGAGCGCATCCGCCAGGCCGAGAAAATGGAGGCGGTCGGCCAGCTCACCGGCGGCGTGGCGCACGACTTCAACAACATTCTCACCGTCATCACCGGAACGATCGAGATCCTGGCCGACGCGGTGGCCAACGAGCCGGAGCTCGCGGCGATCACGAAGATGATCGACGAGGCCGCCGGGCGTGGCGCCGAGCTGACGCAGCACCTGCTGGCGTTTGCGCGCAAGCAGCCGCTCCAGCCGCGCGAGATCGACGTCAACGCGCTGATCATCGACACGGCGAAATTATTGCGGCCGACGCTGGGCGAGCAGATCCATATCGAATCGGTGTTCGAGGACGAGAACTGCGTCGCGATCGTCGATCCCAGCCAGCTCACCACCGCGATCCTCAACCTCGCGCTCAATGCCCGCGATGCCATGCCGGGCGGCGGCAAGCTGATCGTGGAGACGGGCGCGGCCTATCTCGACGAGGTCTATGCCAGCGTCAACGACGTCCCGCCGGGACACTACGTGCTGATCGCCGTGAGCGACACCGGCAGCGGAATTCCCGCCAACATGCTGGCCAGGGTGTTCGACCCCTTCTTCACCTCGAAGGGACCGGGCAAGGGCACCGGACTCGGGCTTTCGATGGTCTACGGCTTCATCAAGCAGTCGGCGGGCCATATCAAGATCTACAGCGAGGAAGGCCACGGCACCACGATCAAGATGTACCTGCCGCCCGGCAAGACGCCGACGGCGGTCGGCGAGGGCGTGACGCCGGCGACCATCGAGGGCGGACACGAGACGATCCTTGTGGTCGAGGACGACCGGCTGGTGCGCGACTACGTGCTGGCACAGCTGCATTCGCTCGGCTACGTCACCTTGCAGGCTGCGAACGCCGCGGAGGCGCTCGCAATCGTCGCCGCCGGAAAACCGTTCGACCTCCTGTTCACCGACGTCATCATGCCCGGCAAGATGAACGGAAGGCAGCTCGCCGACGAACTGCAGAGAACGCGTCCCGATCTCCGGGTGCTCTACACGTCCGGCTATACCGAGAACGCGATCATCCATCACGGCCGGCTGGATTCGGGCGTTCTGCTGCTAGCGAAGCCCTATCGCAAATCGGATCTGGCGCGGGCCATCCGCAAGGCGTTGAACAGTTGATGGCGCGTCGGGTGAGAGCCCGCAGCCCGGGTGAGCGAAGCGATACCCGGGAACACCACGAGCCAGGTCCCGGAAGTCGCTTCGCTCATCCGGGCTACGAAATGTCGCCCACGGAATTTACGACGCGCGCTGCGCCGCGGTCATCACGATCCGGATCAGATCGGCGGCATTGCGCGCACCGAGCTTCTTCATGATGTTGGCGCGATGGTCCTCGATGGTGCGCGGGCTGATGCCGAGCGTGCGGCCGGCCTCCTTGTTGGAAGCGCCGGCGGCGAACTGCTCAAGCACCTCGCGCTCCCTGCGCGTCAACGGCTCGCGCCCGGGGAAATGCAGCGAGCCGAACTTCGGCGCTGCGTTCTCCGACTGCCTGCGGGCATAGGCGTCGATCGCCTCGTCGAGCCGGCCGACGATCTCGCTGCCGCGGAACGGCTTCTCGATGAAGTCGAGCGCGCCGCTCTTGATGGCCCCGACCGCCATCGCGATATCGCCCTGTCCGGAGATCATGAAGATCGGTGCCGGATAGTCCTCGCCGTGCAGCTCATTGAGAATATCGAGCCCGGACTTGCCGGGAATGTGCACGTCGAGCAGGACCGCTGCAGGTGTGCGGCTTCGCGCGACGGAGAGCAATGCTGCGCCGTCCGCAAAACAGATCACCTCATAGCCCGCCGCCTTCAACACCATCGACAAGGTGTCGCGAACGGCAGCGTCGTCGTCGACCACGAAGATTTCACCGCGAGAGCTTTGTTCGGCCATGTGCCACACATCCGGTTGGCATGAAGGACTCGCGTCCGCCCCAACCGTTATGGCGTTCGGCGCGGATTCGGCCCACCGTATTTGTACGGGACATGAACTTGACGCACAAGTAGCGGCGAGGCGCCTAATTGCAGAGGACGGAGAATATCCATGCTAATTTTGGCCGCTACCGCCTTTCGTGGCAATGCCCGAAGTCGAGAGCCGTGAGCTGATTGCGGCCGACCTTCGCGTGCTGATCTCGCAGATCGAGAGCAGCATGCGCCGGACCGCCACAGCCATGGCTCAAGAACACGGGAGCGATCCGGAAAGTTCCGCCGACGTCTTCGTGCTCGACGATGTCACACCCCGGTATGCCAGGGCGATCGCCGCGCTCGACGCCTGCCGGGCGGGCCTTGGCCACGCCCTGGAATGCCTGTCGGAGGCCAGCGGTACGCTGTAGATCGCGATCGCTGCGACGCGGCGACCGCATTCTTTCATCGCATGGCCGGCCGCGGATCAGGCGCGGTGCCGCTCCACGATCGCGTCGGTGGCGACACCGCCCCAGGTGTGGATCGCCGGCAGGCCCATCGCGGTCTTGCCGAGATTGGCGAGGCTGATGCGCAACGCGGCCAGATCCAGCGGCTTGGGCAGGCTCTGGAGCTCGATCCCGACGGAACGGGCGAAGCTGCGGGCGGCGCTGCGGCGCTTGCCGTCCATGCCGCTGACGACGATCACGGCGCCGCCAAATTTCGCCTTGGCCATCTCGCCCAGCACGTCCATGCCGTCGCCATCCTCTAGCACGAGATCGAGTGTCACGCAGTCGAAGCGCGCGGTGCGGAGTTTCTCGATCGCTTCGGCCACGGACGGCGCCACGGTGACCTCGTGGCCGGCCTGCTTGGCCGCGATCGTGATCAGGCTGCGCTGTGTGCCGTCGTCATCGACCACCAGAAGCTGAAGCGCGCGCCGCTCGGCGGCGTCGGGCAGGTTTGACGGGAGAGAGGAGAAAGAGCTTCTGGGCATTGCCGTATCCTGAGATTGAGACCGGCAATGGATACACCGTTCGCGCTTAGGCGACGTAAAGCCGCGACGGCAAATTCAGTCGGATGTTTCAGCAAATGCGAACCAACGTCGCGGAAAACGGCGACGCGACGCACGTGAAGATCACGCCGCCTCGTCACGGCCACCGACGGCCCGCTTCTTCCGGTTCTTGCCCCGCAGGAATTGAATGTCCATTTCGACGCCGTTGACGCGCACCAATTCGCAGCGGCGGTAGGCAAGGCCGGTGGACGACAGCAGCAGGAAGAACTCTTTGAGGTTCAGGCCCTGAATCGAGCCTTCCACCGTCAGGATGGCGTCGGTGTCGGAGATCGCGTTGAGCTTGCAGTCGCGGCGCCAAGTGCCGTCGATGGCCATGATGCAGACATCATAGCCGCGACTGAACGTCACGCGTTCCGCGCCTTTGCCATCCTCGGCCATGCCTATCGTCCCGCCATGACCGCTAGGCGCGGCGCTGCGCCGGCAAGAACCGGCTTGGCGGCCGCCGCGCGCGGGTCGTTCGGCTTGTAGAGACCGCGCTTCTCCGGAATCGGCCTGAACGTGTCGGTCAGTCCGACCACCGTTTCGGCCGCGCCCAGCACCAGGAAGCCGTCTCCCTCGATCTGGCGAGCCAGCCGGTTGAAGATGTTGATCTTGGTGTCCTGATCGAAATAGATCAGCACGTTGCGGCAGAAGATGACGTCGAAGGTGCCGAGCTGAGCGAAATCGTGCAGCAGATTGAGCTGCCGGTGCTGGATCATCGCCCGCAGCTCGGGATTGATCTGCCAGGTCTCGCCGATCTGCTTGAAATATTTCATCAGCATCTGGATCGGCAGTCCGCGCTGCACTTCGAACTGGCTGTAGATGCCGGCCTTGGCCTTCTCGAGCACCTCCTGCGACAGGTCGGTCGCGATGATCTCGACGCGCCAGCCAGTTAGGGCCGCACCCATCTCCTTTAGGCTCATCGCGAGCGAATAGGGCTCCTGCCCCGTGGAGCCGGCGGCGCACCAGATGCGGACGCTGCGGCGGCCGGCGCGGGCCTTGATGATCTCCGGCATGATGGTGTCGCGGAAATGATCGAACGGGACCTTGTCGCGAAAGAAGAAGGTCTCGTTGGTGGTCATCGCCTCGACCACGCTGGTGACGAGCGCGCCCGAGCCAGCGCCTTGCAGCTTCTGCACGAGCTCGCCGATGCCGGAGATCCCGGCCTTGCGCGCCAGCGGCAACAGCCGGCTTTCAATCAGATATTGCTTGTCTGCGGACAGATCGAGCCCGGAATGATCCCTCAGGAACTTACGCAGATAATCATACTCGGTCGGGGTCACGGATAGGCCTCTCGGAAGCTGTACTGGGAACACTCTGGCTGGAACACTCCGCCAGACACTCAGACCATGGCTTGTCCGACCGGAATCAAGCCGACTTCTGCGAATTTGTCGGCGATGATGTCTTTATCGAAGGGCTTCATGATGTACTCGTTGGCGCCGCCGCTGAGCGCCTGAGCGATATGAGCCACGTTATTTTCGGTGGTGCAGAATACAACCTTGGGCTGGTCGCCGCCCGGCAGGCGGCGCATGTGGCCCATGAACTCGAAGCCGTCCATCACCGGCATGTTCCAGTCCAGCAGCACCGCGTCGGGCAGCTTGCGCTGACAGACCTCGAGCGCCTTGGAGCCGTCCTCGGCCTCCGTGACTTCGAATTGCAGGCCTTCCAGGATCCGGCGTGCGATCTTGCGCACGACGCTGGAATCATCGACCACCAAGCACGTCTTCATTTGGGTTCTCCGGCTTCGATGTTTTTGGGGCTCACGCAGCCATTTGCACTTCGGTTTTGAGTTCGAGGACGCGATCGACGTCGAGGACGACCATGAGCTGGCCGTCGAGACGGTGGACACCGCCGGCGAGCTTGGCCATGCGGGGGTCGAGATTGACGGGGTTTTCTTCCATGCCGTCCTCGGCGAGCCGCAGCACTTCGCCGATCTGGTCGATCAGGAGGCCGTAGGATTCACCGCGCAGATCGACGCCGACCGCCATCGGGATCTTGCCGTCCTCGGGCTTGGGCAGGCCGAGCCGGGCGCGCATGTCGACCACGGTGACGATGCGGCCGCGCAGGTTCAGCACGCCCGCAATCTCGCGCGAGGACAGCGGCACGCGGGTGACGCGCTCGGGCATGAACACGTCCTGGACGCGGGAGATCGGCAGGCCGAACAGCTGGCCGCCGATCATCGCGGTGACGTATTCGACCATGGCGCCTTCGCCGGACTGGGTCTTCTTGGTCATGTGCGTATCTCCTGATCCATCCCGCTGGGGTTTAGGCGGCTGCGCGGCTCAGCTCGGAGGCACCGGCGGCGCCCGCGGTCTGTTCCTTCAGCGCCGCGATCAGACCGGGACGGTCGAACTTGGCGACATAGTCGTGGAAGCCGGCCTGACGGCCGCGCTCGATCGCCGCCGGCGACACCAGCGCGGAGAGCCCGATGATCGGCATCGCGCCCAGATTGCTGTCGGAGCGGATGGTCTCGGCAAACTCGAACCCGTTCATGTCGGGCATCTCGATGTCGGTCAGGACCACGTCGAAGCTCTGCGCGCGCAGCGCCGCCAGGCCCTCCTGCGCGGTCGGCGCGGTGCGGACGCGGTAGCCGGCGGCCTTGAGCACCGGGGCCAGCATGTTGCGGAAGAACGCCGAATCGTCGACCAGCAGCACCGATTGCGAGTGCAGCGACGGCTTCATCTCCTTGCGGGTGAACCAGTCGGAGAACGCCATCGGCAGGAAGTGGCCGACGTCGATCACTTCGGTGGCCTGGCCCTTGATCACGGCCGAGCCGAGAATGCCGGAGGAGGATCCGCCGACCTCGATGTTGAGCCGTTCCTCGACGATGTCGATGATCTCGTCGACGACGAGGCCCATGGAGCGGCCGTCGTCGGAGAACACCAGGATCGGCTGGGCGCCCTGGCTCGCGATGGTGACGCTCTCCATGGCAACGAGCGGCATCAGCTGCTCGCGGTACTGCACCATGTAGCGGCCGTTCGAGAACTCGATCTTGTCGGCCGGCAGCTCTTCCAGGCGCGTGACGAGCCCGAGCGGGACCGCCTTGGGCTGGGACGAGCCGGCGCGGAACACCAGCAGCGAGGTGGTCTGCTCGCCCGATCCGATGCTGTGCGTCCCGTTCTCGCTGTTCATGTCATGGGCCGAGGAGCCGGCGGCGCCGAGCGCCTTGGCAATGCCGTTGGGGTCGATGATCATGATGACCGCGCCGTCGCCCAGGATGGTATTGCCCGAGAACATGTCGATGTGGCGCAGCTTCGTCGACATCGGCTTGACCACGATTTCTTCGGTGTGGAACACGCCGTCGACGACGATGCCGAAGGTCTGGCTGCCGACCTGCGTCACCACGATGAAGCCGTTCTCGGGATCGGAGACGGCGCCGTCGTCGATCTTGAGCAGCTTCTTGAGATGGATCAGCGGCAGCAGCTTGTTGCGCAGCCTGAGAACCGCGGTGTCCTTGATGCGCTCGATGCGGTGCTCCGAGTTGGCGCGGGCCCGCACCAGCTCGACCACGGAGAGCTGCGGGATCGCAAAGCGGTCGCCGGCGGCTTCCACGATCAGCGCGGAGACGATGGCGAGCGTCAGCGGGATCTTGATGGTGACGGAGGAGCCTTCACCGGCGACCGACTTGATGTCGATGGTGCCGCCGATCTGGTCGATATTGGTGCGCACCACGTCCATGCCGACGCCGCGCCCCGACACCGAGGTGATGGCGGCAGCAGTGGAGAAGCCCGGGGCGAAGATGAACTTGTGGATCTGGGCTTCGCTCATCTTCTCGAGCTCGGCCTCGGTGACCAGACCTGAGGAGATCGCCTTGGCCTTGATCCTGTCGGTGTTCAGGCCACGGCCGTTGTCGGCGATGCAGATGATGATGTGGCCGCCCTCGTGATAGGCGGACAGGCGAATGGTGCCCTGCTCGCCCTTGCCGCCGGCGAGACGCTCGGCCGGGGTCTCCAGGCCATGGTCGGCGGAGTTGCGCACCATGTGGGTGAGCGGGTCCTTGATCAGGTCGAGCACCTGGCGGTCGAGCTCGGTGTCGGCGCCGTGCATCTCCAGCTCGATCTGCTTGCCGAGTTCGCTCGAGAGGTCGCGAACGATGCGGGGCAGCTTCTGCCAGGCATTGCCGATCGGCTGCATGCGCGTCTTCATGACGCCTTCCTGCAGCTCGGCGGTGACGTTGGACAGCCGCTGCAACGGCACCTTGAACTCGGTGTCCTCGTTGCGGCGGGATATCTCCAACAGCTGGTTGCGGGTCAGCACCAGCTCCGAGACCATGGTCATCAGATGCTCCAGCGTATCCACGTTGACGCGGATCGACTGGTTGGCGATGCTGGCTCCCTCGGCGGCGCCCTCGTCGGCGATCGACTTCTTCGGCGCGGCCTTGTCCTTCGCCTTGGTCTCCTTCGCGGCTTCCTTGGCAACAGGCACCGGGGCTTCAGCGGCAGGCGGAGGCTCCGCCTTGACTTCGGCCCTGGCAACCGGGACCGGCACTTCGATCGCGGTCTCGCGGAAGGCACGCTCGAGCTCGTCGAGCGAGACTTCGCCCGGACGCAGCGGACGCTCCAGGCTCTGGTCGGCCAGCACGCCGGAGGTCGGCGCGGCTTCGACGGCGACAGGCGCGTCCGGCACCAGCGGCGGCGCTTCGGCAACGGCAGCAGCAGCAGCGCCGGCCGCCATGGCGGCCATGCCCTGCTCGACCATCGCTTCCAGCTTGTCGATGAGATCGCGGTCGGTGCCCTCGGGCTCGGCTTCGGTCGCCTCCAGCCCGGCCAGAATTTCCTTGATGCGGTCGATCGAGGACAGGATCACCGTCACCGCCTGCCCCGTCACCGGCATGCCGTCACGGAATTTGCCCATCAGCGTCTCGCCGGCATGCGCCAGCGCTTCCAGTCGCGGCAATCCGAGGAAGCCGCACGTGCCCTTGATGGTGTGGACCAGCCGGAAAATGTTATCCAGGATCTTGGCGTTGTTCGGCTCCTGCTCGAACTTCACCAGCTGATTGTCCACGGTGTCCAGGCTCTCGCTGGTTTCCGTCAAAAACTCCCGCAACAGATCATCCATGAGCTACGCCTTACACACCTGGATCTGGACCTCGACGCCCGAGCCGCGCTGGCATGAACGGAAGCCCCCACCTTGGATCGTTAGACATCCCCTTTCACGGTCCCGTTAATTTCATCCTCCGTGCTAATACGGATATTGAAGACAAGTTTGCCGTTCGACTGCATGGGACAGCGTTTTTCGGCAAGACCGGCCCCACGCCGCAGCGGCGAGACGCGTTAGGTGAACGTGCCGATAACAGCGAGACCCGGCGCGCGGGAAAGCCCTGCTTGTGAAGGAGATATGCGCGGTCTTCGCGCAAATTGTATCGAGCTGCCTGCAGCCCGGGCCGGTCTCGCCACGTCGCCTGGTTCTTTGCCGGGATATGCATCACCCGCATTTGCGGTAAACGAACCGTTACCCGCGTCCGCTGCGGCCGGTGCCGCGCTAACCCAGGCGCGCGGCCGGGGCAAGCTCGCCCTGGGGACGGTGCTCCGCCAGGCAATCGTTGATGGCGGCGAGCAGCGCGTGCGGCGTGAACGGCTTGCGCAGACAGCGCGCCGCACCGAGCTCCAGCGCCATCCGGAGGAAATCCGGGGCCGGCGAATTCAGATTGCGAACGCGTAGCCGGACATCGCTATCAGCGGAACGGCCGGCGCGCGCTCGTGAAAGATTCTGACCGATTCGAACCCGCGCATGTGCGGCATGAAGATATCGATGATCATCAGATCGAACTGTTCGTGTTCGAGCGCACGAAGTCCGGCTTCCCCTCCTTCGGCGATCGTCACCCGAAAATTGTTGCGCTGGAGATAGACCTCGATGGCCATGCAGACCATCGGGTCGTCATCGACGACGAGAATATCGCGCAGATCTTCTGTCCCCGTTTGAGCTTCCCGATTTGGCGATTCAATAATTGAACCGTGGCGCACGCCATGCTCCTTTGCTCGAGAAATGGACTGTTGAGAGCGTCCTTGGCGGAGCCGGAAAGACGATTGACGCGGAATCTGCGGCCACGCGGCGCCAAGGCAACTCCATGACGACGACGCGGCGCGGATGACCTTGAAACGCGCCGGATCAACCATGACCGCGAACAAGCTCCAAACCGATTCTCCAGCCGCACCATCTGGATCTGCTGGTTCCCAGCTCGGTAGGAATTGGGTCAGGGAATCTGTCTTGGCGAGGCCGACGTGCAGCGGCACTGACTGCGATCGGACGTCTTGTCCCAATTGCCAATATATCCCGACGGGAACATGATGGAACGTGGCCGAACGACAAGCAGTTTCCCGTGCTGGTCCGGGAGACGGGAGGCTACTTTGGAAACAATGGTACGTTCCTCCAACGGTTTCCTGTCCGCGCTGTCGGCGGACGATTATGAATTGATCCGCCCCCACCTGCGGACGGGCGATCTGCCGCACGACGCGGTGCTGGTCGCGACCGGCGAAACGCTCAAGCGCGCCTACTTTCCCCATCGCGGCGTCATCTCGCTGGTGGTGGAGCTCGCCAGGGGCGAGCACGTGCAAGTCGCCATGATCGGCCGCGACAGCCTGCTCGGAACGCTCTCGATCATGGGCGATGCCTGCGCGCTGAACACGGCCATCGTGCTGGTTCCAGGCTCCGCCTCGATGATGGACCTCGACCGGCTGCGCGTCGCGGCCGACCAGAGCTGCACCCTGCGGACGCTGCTCACGCGTCACGGACTGGCGGTCTACGCGCAGGTGCAGCAGACCGCGGGCTGCAACGCCGCTCATCCGGTGGAGTCACGGCTGTCGCGCTGCCTGCTCCACACCCATGACCTCTCCGGCGACTACCGGCTGCTGCTGACCCAGGAGGCGATGGCGCAGATGATCGGCGCTCGGCGCAACAGCGTGTCGCTGGTCGCCAACACCTTGCAGCAGGCGAATTTCATTAACTACAGCCGCGGACACATCCAGATCCTCAACCTGGACGGCCTGCGCCAGACGGCGTGCGAATGCTACGCCACCGTGAAGGCGCAGTATGACCGGCTGCTCGGCCCGCGCTGACTGGCGCTGCGGCGTGGTAAACCGGCCGCTAATTCCGGCCCGCAAACACGGAATGTCCTGCTACCGGAACTGAAATCCAGATGCCGTAGACACGGATGTGCCGCGCGCGCCTGTACGGGCCGGCGGCAAACCGTGATCAAGGCAGGCCAAACCATGTTCGAAGTCACCGTCGCGCCTGCGCAAACAGTGCTTGATGCCGAACCCGCGCGCGAGCCGGGCGCGTACCAGGCGCTGGTGCGCGAGATCGGCGAGGATGGTGCTTGCGAAGTGCGCGACGTGTTCTGGAGCGAAACCTGCGCGCGTCTGCAATCGTTCCGCACGCTCTCGCTCGCGCAGCACCACGGCAGGATCGCCCGCGAAGCGCATTCGCTGAAGGGCGCGGCCGGAACGTTCGGCTATGTCAGGCTCGCGGTGCTGGCGCTGCGGCTGGAGAAGACCGCGGAGAGGCTCGGCGACGCCGGATTTTGCGACCTCCTGGACCTGATGGACGCCGCCTACGCTGCCGCGCGCGCGCAGGAGCCGGAGGGCTGACGCGCTCGCTCGAAACGCTCCAACCACTCACGCGTGCATGCCCGCCGTACTTCTACGGCTTGGGATTTTCACAGATGGCTAATCATAGGCAGCGATAGTCGCCGGAAACCAGGAGGGTTTCCATGTTCACCTACGAGACCGCGGACCAGAAAGAAGTTCGCCGCTTCCGCATCGCACAGTTCAACGGCCGGATGGCGACGGTGGCCGCTGGCGAGGCGACGGTGACCGGCTTCGTACGTTCGGTGCTGGAGCAGGAATCGAGCATGCCGCCCCGCTGGACCATCACGATCATTCCCAACGTGCCGAAGGACGAGCTCAAGCCGCTGCGGCCCTCGTCGCGCGCGCGTCCCTTCGCCGAAGATTATTTCTGAGCACGGTCGGAGCCGCGGGTCTTTTTCGAGAAATGCCTCACGCTTGGCCCTCGCCCGCTGCCGGGCGGCCCGACGCAAGGCCCTTCAGTCGATCGAATGCAGCAGCGCCGCACGGACGAGGTCCGCCGTGTTGCGCGCACCGAGCTTCCGCATCGCCTCGGCGCGATGGCTCTCGAAGGTGCGCGGGCTGATCTGCATCCGAAGCGCACCCTGCTTGTTCGAATAACCCTCGCTGATCAGCCTCAGCACCTCGCGCTCGCGCTTGGTCAGCCGCTTCTGGCCTGACAGGCCGAGGATTTCGGCGCTCGGCACGCGCTGCAGCTGTGGCGCGCGCGCGAACTTCGATTCGGCGCCCTCGGCCCTGGACGCGATCGGCAGGCCACCCGTGTGAGAACCGGCAAGCTGTTTGACGAGGCCACAAACCCGCTCGGTCTGCACTAGCGCATTCTCCACGACCCGCTGCAAATAGGCACGGTCGCCCGTCACCGGCGCGAGCTGATCGCTGTGATGCTTGATCTCGCCCATGTAGAGCAGGAGCGCCGTGAGGGGACCGTTGAGCTCGCGGGCGATGGCGGCTGCCATTTCGTCGGCCGCCTTGGCACGGGCGGCGTTCAGACGGACGGCATCGAGCTCTTCAGTTGGAGCGGCGTTGCTTTCGTACCATTCCGACGGCCGCGAATCAGTGGCCGTATCATTCTGTGACCCCATGTCACTCGTTTAGCGGAACCCAACGCGGTCTGTAGTTAACTTTTTGCTCCGTAAGACTACGGTGAATTTGGCAGTTTTGTGCTGAAACCCCGGCACAGGCACACTTTATGCTTGAGTGGCAACGTCCCTCAACATTCTTAGGTTGCTGAACCTGCCCAATTGATAGACGGGTCGCTCGACGCCTTCTTAACGATCAGATCCGCGCCGATTACCTGCGGCCTTGGATTTTACGGATATATTAACGGCGGCTTGCTTCTCTATGTCGCAATTGAGAGCGCGCAAATGCCTCCATGCATGGGGTCGGTAGGCCTGCTGGAAACGTTGCGGAAGATTGCGTGCCATGAACGAGATCGACAAGCTATCGAACTTCCTGCAGAAGCTGACGCCGCTGTCGCGCAGCTGCCTGCTCAGCGAGCTCGAACGGCTTGAGCTGTGCGGCATCGACATGCCGGGCTCGTCCGACCTGCAGTCCCGGTTGCGCGCCGAATTTCGCAAGGACGGATCGAACCAGGCGCGCGCCACCAGTCCCTCGCGCCATTTCTTTGCGCCGCTCGAGCTGCTTCTGATCGACGGCGCGCCCGAGCATGCCAACATGGGGCGGATCTCGCGCAACACCCTCACCCCGATCTGGGAGTGGATCTGCCGCGACCTGCTGCCGACCATGGCACGCGACTACATCAAGGCGATCAACGACCAGGTCGCCGCCAACAACCAGAAGGAAGTGCTGAAGATCGCATCGACCTTCCAGACCAAGGTCGTCAAGGTTCTCGAAAGCACCCTCGCATCAGCGGAGAGCACCGAGTTCGCGCGCGGCAAGCTCGCGCAATACACGGCATCGCACACCGCCTTCGAGGACGTGAAGAAGATCCAACATGTGCTGCGCGCCGGCGCCGCGCTGCCGAAGTTCAACGACAGGCTGCCCGAGAAGATCGCGAAGTTCGACGACGGCACGGTTGATCAGATCACCGCCCGATTGGACGCCTTCAAGAAGGCCCATCCCGAGGCGCTGCCGTTCGCGCTGACGCTGGTGGCGAGGCGGCTGAAGACGTTCTGGCAATTGGTGCGTCTTGCCACCAAGGCCGCAGCGAGCAAGGGCGCCGCCGATGTCGCCGCCGCGCCCTATGCCTGCGTCGTTCACATGGTGCTCGACCAGCTCGACGACAGGCGCCTCGCCTTGCGCATCGCGCTCCGGCACAACCGGGTGCTGATTGCGCGCGACCTGCTCGCCGAGATCTACGAGACCGAATATGCGCTCAAGGTGCGGATCGACGGCATCGAGCATTGCGAATGGGGCATTCGGCTCCAGCAATTGATGGACGCGATCGCGGCGCTGGTGTCCGCCGAGGTGAGCCGCTTCCCCTCCAATGTCGGCCACATTCTCGGTTCGCGCCGGCTGCGCAGCCACGACACGCTCGGTGGCAAGCTGTCCTATCTGGCCTGGAAGGGACGCGATGCGATTGAGGACGGCGCGGCCGCGTTGCGCAAGCTGATCGGCCAAACCTGATCCCGCGCTAATGCGCGCGCGGCAGGCACAGGAAACGATCGAGAAATCGCCCTGACAGCACGAACCTGAACCACCAATACATTATTCGCCGCGACGTCATTGCTGCGATCCTCGACAGCCCACCACCGGCTGCCCAGAGCAATAGCGCACGTGCAGCAATCCGCTTGTGATGTGCTTCACATTGGCGCCAGCGCGCACCGACGCATTGTCGCAGAACCGTCACGAGCGAACCGGGAAAAATGCGCGCGTCGCGCGCAATTGAGGCGCTCCATTATTCAATTGGGCGAGGCGCGCGTGGCTTGGTCCAATTGCAGGACAGCGCGCGTACATGCAGCCGCACTGCACGTCGCGAGATCTCCAGTGATTGTCGCAACCCTGCGCCCGGCGCGCGGGTAGACGTAAAAACTTCCCGACCGAGATCCAGATAATTTTAGACGTGATGGGCGCTTTAACGTTACTCAGATAATTCGACAATCGACTGAAGCCTTCCATATTTGAAACTGCTCACGTCGCTAACACACCGGCACGGAACGGGAGTGCTTGCGATGAACGACGAAATTGTAGAACTCGCCGAACGAAGGCCGAAAACCTTCGGACGGCGAAAGGTGAAGCCGCGCGCCTGCGTGGCCGACGGCAAGCGCCATCTTCGCGCGTTTCTCGCGGAAGTGCTGGAGGATCTCGGCTTCGTCACCACCGAATGCGCCAGTGCCGAGGAGCTGCAGAGCGTGCTGACAAGCGAATTGCCCGACCTGATCCTGCTCGGCATCGCCGCCGACGGCATCGAGCCCGGCAAATTTTTGGAGACGCTGGTGCGCGAGGCCTTCGACGGCAGGGTTCTGACTGTGGGCGCCCGCGAGTCGATCATCGTCAGGGCCGTGCAGCAGGTCGGCGAGGAATACGGCCTCAAGATGCTGCCGCCGCTGACGACGCCGTTTGCCGCGGAGACGCTGCGCGACCGTGTCGCGATGCTGTTGCCCGAGGAGCCGGCGCCGAGCCCCGCCGTGCACGTCGGCGAGGCCCTGCACGCCGGCTGGCTCGAGCTCTGGTACCAACCCAAGATCGACGCGCGCACGCTGATTCGCAATAGCGCCGAGGCGCTGGTGCGGATGCGGCATCCGACCTGGGGCGTGGTGCCGCCCGCCTATTTCATCCCCGAAGAGCACGACCCGAATATGCGCGACCTCTCCGAATTCGTGATCGAGCGCGCCATGCAGGACTGGCACTATCTACTGGAGCAGCAGAGCCCGGTCGATCTCGCGATCAATTTGCCGGCGTCCTATCTGAAGGAGCCGCAAGCCGTGCGTGATCTCTGCCGGCGCATGCCGACGCATCCGGCGTTCGGCGGGCTGACGATCGAAATCGACAGCGAGGAGGCGATCCGCGATCTCGATCTCCTGGCCGAGGTCGCCCGCGAACTGCGTCTGCACAATATCGGCCTGTCGGTCGACAATCTCGGCGCCAACTGGCCGTCGCTGATGGACCTTGGAAAAATTCCCTTCATCAAGCTGAAGGCCGACCGGCACTTCGTCACCGGCAGCGGCACTGATCGCCTCAAGCGCACGGTGTGCCGCCACATCGTCGAGCTTTCGCATGGCTATGGCGTGCGCGCCATCGCCGAGGGCGTCGAGAGCCGCGCCGACCTCGTCGCCGCCAACGAGCTCGGCTTCGACCTCGTGCAGGGTTTTCTGTTCGGCAAGCCGATGCCGCTGAAGAAGTTTGCGCGGAGCACGCTGACGCGGACGGTGATGGGGTGAGTCCTTGCGCGAGCGGCGGATTACGCTGTTGCCGCGCACCCCTCAGCCGTCGAGTGCACGGAGCTCGTTTCACCCATTGGGCTGCGTGCCTCGACCTGTTCGACGTGAAGCGCGAAGCTGGTCGCGCCGGAATGCTCGAGTCCTGCGCGGAGCCGC
Source organism: Bradyrhizobium sp. 187 (assembly GCF_023101005.1). Classification (NCBI taxonomy): domain Bacteria; kingdom Pseudomonadati; phylum Pseudomonadota; class Alphaproteobacteria; order Hyphomicrobiales; family Nitrobacteraceae; genus Bradyrhizobium; species Bradyrhizobium sp. 187. Next base: position 223,463 of record NZ_CP064693.1, on the reverse strand, counting down.
ATGCTCGGAATCAGGTAATCGCCGCCATTCTGGCGCCGGTAGGGAATCGGGGATGTCGTCGCAAGCGTTCGCATCCTCTCGCGCAAACGTTCGGCAGTCGCTTGGAAACCCGCTTCGTCCAGTTTGTCGGCCTTGTAGACGACGAACGGCGGAAGCACGTCATAGCCGGGATAATAGAGGATGCCGTGATTGATCGGGAACAGCAGGTCGTCGATCGGCCCGTTGATCCCGCGCGCCGAATAATGCTCCTGCCAGCCGCCGGCGGTCACGATCAGCATCGCGCGTTTGCCCGCCAGCCTGCCTTCGCCGTAACGGTCGCCCCACCGCTTGTCGCTGTGCTCGCCGACGCCATAGGCGAAACCGTAGGCGAACACGCGGTCGACCCAGCCCTTGAGGATGGCCGGCATGCTGAACCACCATAGCGGGAATTGCAGGATCAGGACGTCCGCCCACAGCAGCTTCTCGATCTCGGCCTTGACGTCCGCGGTGAGTGTACCCGACTCGAACGCCTGCTTGGAGGCGGCGGCCGGCGCCAGCCGCCCGTCCGGCGGCAGCAGCGGAAAATCGGCGCGGCCGACCTCGGATGTCCATCCCTGCGCGTAAAGGTCTGACACCCGCACCTCGTGTCCCTCAGCCTCGAGTTCTCTGACGGCAACGTCGCGGAGCGAGCCATTGAGGGAGCGCGGCTCGGGGTGAGCGAAGAGGATCAACACTTTCATGATCAGCACCTTGGTTGACGATTGCGAGCAGCAGGTAGCGCCTCCGACTGCAATCCGGTAGTTGTCGCCGATGGATAGGATCATGCCGAAATATGGATAAATCGGACGTGACGCTCGAACGCATGCGCAGCTTCGTGCGGGTCGCCGAGCGCGGAAGCCTGTCCGCGGTCGCGCGCGAGCTTGGTCTCGGCCAATCGACAGTGACGCGGCACCTTCGGGAACTGGAGCAGGCCGTCGGCGTGCCGCTGCTCACGCGGACCACGCGCAGCGTGACGATGACCGAGGAGGGGCGCCGCTATTACGCCGACTGCGTGCAGATCCTGCGCCTGGTCGAACTCGCCGGCGACGAGGCGCGCAGCACGCGCGGCGCGCCTGCCGGAACGGTGCGCGTCTCCTGCACCGCCGCCTTCGGCGTGCTCCACGTCAGCCGTCTGGTTTTCGCGTTCCAGGACCGCTATCCGGACGTGGCGGTGGATCTCAGCCTGACCGACGAGCGGATCGACCTCGTGCGGGAAGGTGTCGATATCGCTTTGCGTCTGGGGCCGCTCCCCGACAGCTCGATGAAGCTCAGGCTGCTTGGTCAGTCGCGGCGGGTGCTTGTGGCCGCACCGGACTATCTGGCGTCGCGCGGCAGGCCCGCGCGCCCGCAAGACCTCGCCAGCCACGAGGGTGTCAGGATGTCGAACATCGCCGGCAGCGACGTGCTCGTGCTGCACGGGCGCCGCGGCGGCCGTCATGTGGTCCCCTTCGCAGGGCGGCTGCGGGTGGATCACGGGCTTGCCGCACGCGAGGCGCTCGCGGCCGGTCGTGGCATTGCGCCGGCGCATCTTTGGCTCGTCGACGACCTGCTTGCCTCCGGCCAACTCGAGCGCGTGCTTGAAGACTACGCGCCGCCGTCCGTTCCGCTCAACATGCTGATCGTGCCGGAGCGGTCCGGCATCGCGCGGGTACGGCTGCTGGTCGATTTTCTTGCCGAGGGAATCGCACAGCTGCCGGGGATTGAAAAGCCGCAACCGGGCAAGAGGTAAGGCCGCATCAATTCGGCCTCAGGCAAACCGCCGTGCGAAGAAGACGCAGGCGACCACCAGCGCGGTCGCGACGATCATGCTCCAGGCCACAGGTTCGTGCAGGAGCAGGCCTGCAAGCGCAAGGCCGAAGAACGGCTGGAGCTGCTGCAACTGGCCGACGCGGGCGATGCCGCCGATCGCAAGCCCGCGGTACCAGAAGATGAAACCGACGAACATGCTGAAGACCGAGACGTAGGCGAGCCCGATCCAGGCGGCCACACCGACGCCGCTCCATGTCGACGGCCAGGTTAGAATCGCGACCGGCACCATCAGCGGCAGCGACAGCAGCAGCGCCCAGGAGATCACCTGCCAGCCGCCGAGCCGGCGCGACAGCGCGGCGCCTTCGGCATAGCCGAGCCCGCACAGCACGATCGCCGCGACCATCAGGAGATCGCCGGTGAGCGATGCGGTGCCGTCGTTGGACAGCGCAAAGCCGGCGACAGTGGCGCTGCCCAGAATTGCAAAGAGCCAGAACATCGGCTGCGGCCGCTCGCCGCCGCGCAGCACGCCGAAGATCGCGGTCGACAGCGGCAAGAGCCCGATGAAGACGATCGAATGCGCCGAGGTGATGTGCTGGAGCGCAAGCGCCGTCAGCAAGGGAAAGCCGACCACGACGCCGATGGCGACGATCGCGAGCGAGACGAGATCCTTGCGCTGCGGCCGCGCCTGACGGAGCAGGCCGAGCACGGCCACACCGATCAGCGCCGCGATGACCGCGCGCGCCGAGGTCAGGAACAGCGCGGAAAACCCGCCGACCGCCACGCGGGTCGCCGGCAGCGATGCGCTGAAGATGATGACGCCAAGAAGCCCGTTGCCCAAGCCGCTGCCGGAAGAGTGCATGCCCATCTCGCCTTGTCGGTGGTGATCCGAACTGGCGAGGCCAGCCGGTGTCGCGACGATTACCTGTAAGCCTCCCAAGGCCCAACAACAAAAAGCGCGAAAACAACCCCATGCACAGTAGCCGGAGCTGCAAGATCAATGACTTACGCCGGGGCGGAATCGTGTTTCTAGACCGCGATCGTGATGCGGCGGGCGCTGAAGGCGAGCCGGGGATGATTGCCGACGAGCAGCAGGGCTGCGTGGGACACTTAATTCGCCTTGATGCCCGCTTCACTGATCAGCTTGCCCCATTTCGAGCTTTCGCTTTGGATGAAGCGGCTGAACTCCTCCGGCGAGGTCGGTGCAGGCTCTGCGCCAAGCGTCCGGATCTTCTCGACCACCGATGGATCCTTCAGGGCCTTTCCGAAGGCTTCGTTCAACCGGCCGACGATATCGGCTGGCGTGCCGGCCGGAGCAACCAGCCCGAACCAGCCAACGGATTCGAAACCCGCAATACCGCCCTCGGCGAGTGTCGGCACATCAGGCAAGGACGACAGACGCTGCGCAGACGACACACCGATGGCGTTGAGCTTACCTTCGAGGATCAGTTGCCTCGATGCGGGGATATCCAGTACCGCGAAGGGGACATGGCCTGCGAGAACATCGACCGTCGCCGGCGCGGTCCCGCGATAGGGGACCAGCTCCATGGCGATCCCGGTCTTCTGCGTGAACAGTGCCGCGGTCAAGTGCATGGCGGTCGAATTGCCGCCATGCCCGATCGACAACGCGCCCGGCTTGGCCTTGGCGAGCGCGATCGATTCCGCGACCGTATGCGCCGGCACGTTCGCTGACGCAACCAGCACGAAGGGAATTTTCGCGAGCAGGGTGATCGGCGCAAGATCCTTCGGATCGAACGGCATCGACGAATTGAGATGCGGATTGACCGTCAGGCTGCCTGCCGGCGCAATGCCGAGCGTATAGCCGTCAGGCTTGCCCTGCGCGACCGCGGCCATGCCGATGTTGCCTCCAGCACCCGCGCGGTTCTCGATCACGAGACCCTGTTTGAGCTCGGCAGTGACCAGCGGTTCGAGCGCGCGGATGACGGTATCGGCGCTGCCGCCGGGCGGAAAGGTCACGATGATCTTGATCAATTGCTCGGGATAGACCGCTCGGACCGCCTCCAGCGGCAGCACGGCGAAACTCGCGGCCGTCAGCACGGCCAAAATGCGGCGGCTTGCAACGTGAAACACGTTTCCCTCCTGGTGCGAGTCTTTTTTTGTTTTGTGAACCACGACTTTGTAAATCACCTGCCGGCGGACTTCGCCGCGAGACCGTCCGCTTCAAATCGCCTTACGCCGAAGCGCCGGTGATGCGCGTCAGCAAGCCTTGTGGGTCCGCTGGCGCGGCCTGCCCGCGCCAGGCGATGTGCTGATCGGGCCGCGCCAGCACCAGCTTCTCGGCATACGCGCCGTTCGCTTCGTCCGGCGCAATGTCGAGCAGCGCGAGCGGAATGCCGCGCTGCTCTGCGGCAGACTTCAATGGCGCTACATCGATCGCCGGATCGAACCGCAGCAAAGTGTAGCCGACGCCGAAGGCATCGTAGAGCGATCGCCCGTCCCGCAGAAACAGGTGCGGCGCGCGAGCGCCCGGCACGGTGGAGGGGGTGAAGCTGCCCATCGCGTAAGCGGGCGGCGTCTCGCCGTCATAGGCGATGATCGGCGAGGCATCGTAATAGTAGCCGAAGTTCAATCCGGCACAGCAATATTGCTGCACGTTGAGATCGTAGGCCGCCCTGGCCAGCGCTGCGCGCGCGGCGTGGCCGCGCGGCGTGTCGTCCTCGATCTCCGCGGAGACTCCACCACGCTGCGCCATCATCTTCATCGCATGGTCCATGGCAAAGCGCGACACCTGTTCGGTGATGGGCTGACGCTCCGCCTCGTAGGCATCCAGGATCGAAGCCGGCGCCCACCCGTTCAGATGCGCCGCCACCTGCCAGCACAGGTCGACGGCGTCCGCAATCCCCGCATTCATGCCGTAGCCCGCATACGGCATCCACAGATGCGCGGCGTCGCCGCAGATGAAGGCTCTGCGGTCGCGGAAGCGATCGGCGACAAGCCGGCGGCCGACCCAGTCCTCCTTGCTGAGGACGCGGTATTCGAAGCGCTCGTCGACGCCGAGAATGGCGCGGATCGCCCAGTCCCGATCGACCGAATCAAATTCGGGCTCGTCTGGCTTCAGGTGATTATGGATCAGCCAGCGGTCCTGACCGTCGATCGCCACCGTCGTGCCTGAGCGTCGCGGGTTGAGCGAGAGCACCATCCAGGCCGGCTTGTGCGCGCCCATCAGCTCCTTGAGCTGCGGCGCTTCGATGAAGGTCGATTGCACGCGCTGGATCACCGGCGTGCCGGACAGGTTGGCGCCGATCGATCTGCGAACCAGGGAACGGCTGCCATCGCAACCGATCACAAAGGAAGCCTCGATGCGGAGCGAGCTTCCGCTGTCGAGGTCGCGCGCCAATGCGACCACATGGTCGTCATTCTGCTCGATGTCCGTGATTTCCGTGCGCGCCAGAATGGTGATGCGCGACTGAGCGGCGGCATGGCTGAACAGGATCGGCTCGAGATAGACTTGGTTGATCCGGTGCGGCGGCTCCGGCGTCGGCCACCAGGTGTCGGGGCCGCCGGTGGCGCTGTAGCGGCGTGCGCGCGAGGGAATGTCGATGCGGCACAGCTCGATGCCGGTCGCCGTGGTCCGGTAGGAGCAGTCGTTCGGGAAATCTGCGGGCAGGCCTGCGTCGCGCAGCTTTGCGGCGACGCCGAGCCGGCGGAAGATCTCCATCGAACGCGCCGAGACGTGATTGCATTTGACGCTGGGCGGATCGCCGGCATGGCGGATCTCCGCGACCACGACGTCGATCCCACGGGAAGCCAGATCCATCGCCGCGGTCAATCCGACGGGCCCGGCGCCCACCACCAGCACCTGTGTCCTCATGTTCGTTTCCAATCCCTTGGCGATCGCCGCTTCACCGACCACGGCATGCATTTTATTGCATGCTCGCTTATGTGATAAGCCGGAAAGAACTCATCAATTCATGAGCTTTGCCTATGAACGTCACCTTACGGCAATTGCAGGCCTTCACCGGCGTGTACCGTACGCGCAGCATCACGCGGGCTGCGCGCGAGCTGGGGATCACGCAATCGGCGGCGAGCCTGTTGATCCAACAGCTCGAAGCGCAGCTCGGCGTCAAACTGTTCGATCGCTCCACTCGTTCGGTGCAGCCGACGCGGGCCGCTGACGAGGCAGTTCATGCCGCCGAACGGATGCTGGGCGATGCGCTGGGCCTGTCGCGGCGCATGCGTGACCTCGCGCAGGCGCGCGCCGGCCGAGTCGCGTTTCTCGCCTCAGCCGGTACCGCATCGGCACTGCTGCCCTCGGTGCTGGCAAAATTCCGGGCAGGCTATCCCGACATCGAAATCGACATGCGCGACGTCGCCGCCGACGATCTCGTTCCACGTCTGATCGCGACGGATGCGGAGTTCGCGATCGGCAGCGTCGAGGGAGAATTCGCGGAGCTGACGATCGAGACGCTGACCCGCGGCCGCCTGAGCGCCATCGGCCGGCGCACCCCCGACTTCGCGGCACGGCGCTCACTGACATGGGACGAATTGGATCAGATGCCGACGATCGCGATGCGGCGCGAGACGCGGATACGCATGCAGATCGATCAGGCGCTGGGGAGCCAGGGCAAGCACCTCAACCCGACCTATGAAGTGACGCTGATCAACACCGCGCTCGCCATGACGGCGCAGGGCCTCGGCCTTGCTATCCTTCCTGCGACGATGCTGCCGGCCGATCAATTTCCAACTCTGATCGCAAAGCCGCTGATACGCCCTGCCATCACCCGCCCGGTGTCGCTGCTGCAGCGCCAGGGTCGGACGCTGTCGCCGGCCGCGCAGGCGTTCGTGGCGACGGCGCGGACGGTGCTGGCGGAGCGAGAGCCGGCAAGATCAGACTGATCTGCCGAGCTTTCTGGAAAGCCGTTTTATTGTGGCGGATGATGTTGGCGGAGAGGGAGGGATTCGAACCCCCGATAGGCTTGCACCTATGCCGCATTTCGAGTGCGGTGCATTCGACCACTCTGCCACCTCTCCTGAAGGCGCCAAGTAAGGAGCATGGCCCCTGTGGTTCGGGCGTTAATAGGCGAGGATGGCGGGCCAGACAAGGCTTGCGAGGGCGAAAATCGGGCCGGTTTTCCGGCTGGACCCACGATGTCACGGTGATGATCGGGGGCGATCGCGGATTTCGGCGGCGGTTTGCGCGGGAATGGGCCTGAGCCGTTCGCCACTGACCCGGCGCGAGCCCGATGCGGCACGTCGGTGCCGAATCACTGGTACCCGCAAAAGGCGGGGTGGGACCGCCAGACGCGGTAAACACTGGCGGTCCCGGTGCCGCTCATTGAAATACTGGCTGGGAAGGGCGGCTTCGCCGGCCAGGTGAGGCGACGGTTTCGACCGTAGCGTGCGGGCGGTGCACCGCAACGCAATCCGGTCCTTAACCTAACCAGTCAAGGTTACTCCTTGTCGGACTTGGCCTTTTTCTTCCCGTTCTCCGTAGAATCGCGGTCTTTGTCTTTGTCCTTGCCGTTGTCCTTGCGGCGGTTGGTGAAGCGGGCATTGCCGAGGCCGGTGCCGATGGTGAGCACGCCCCAGCGATCGACGTCCTGCATGAACGGCACCTCGGAGAGGCCCTGAACCACGCCGTCATTGTGCATCAGGATCGCGGTGTCGTGCTCGCCGATCTGCGGAATGCCCTCGAGCAGGCTCGCCGGCAGGTTGAACTTGCTGCTCTCCCAATTGCCCGGCAGGTTCTGTGCGCCTTTCTCGATGGAGCCGTCCGCGTTGATCACGCCGGGACAGGCGATGCCGATGAACGGCGCCAGCTTGTAGCCTTCCTTCTCGGCCTCGGTGATCAGCCCCTTCAGCATCTTCGTCAGCCGCTTCACCGCGCCTTCGCGCGTCGGCTCGTCGTCGGCATGACGCCACAGCTCGGACTTCACGACCTTGGCTTTCGACAGGTCTTTTGCCTTTTTCCAGCTGGTCTCAACCAGGCCGCAGCGGATGTTGGTGCCGCCGATATCGACGGCGAGGATGCTGTCATGGGCCTCGAAGATCCACGACGGCGCCAAATGCAGCGCGCCGATCAGGCCGGCCTCGTCGGGATGATGGCGGATCGGCAGCATGTCGATCTTGAAGCCCTCGGCGATGAGGATAATCTCGGTGCGCGCGATCGCGAGCTCGCCGAGCCGGGAATCGCGAAAACCGCCGCCGACCACGATGCGCTCGGTCTTGGCCCAGGCCTTGGACTTGAGGAAGCGGCGGGTGACGTAAGCGAGCTCCTGGGCGAAGTCCTCGATGGCGCTATGCACCACCGCCCAGGCCTCGGTGTCGTCGCCGACCAGGATGGCGTCCAGCGTCTTCTTGCTGATCTCGTCCGACGGCTCCTTGCCGAACGGGTCCTCGCCGGACTTGCGCAGCGGCTTGCGCCAGCGCTCGAGGATCTCGCGGAACGCGCCCTTGCTGGCGCGGTCGCCGATGAAGCCATCCTCGTCCTTCATCTCGATGTTGAAGCTGTCGATATCCACCGACGGCAGCCGCTCCGCGCCGTGATGAGCGATGCCCGTCGTCGTCTTGACCAGCTCGTCTGTTGCCATGGTAAGCCCCTTGCCCGTGTGACTGAATTCGCCGGGACAACGGCGGGGGAACCTGTTGGTTGCGGCGCGGTCCGAAATTCGCCTGCGGGCCGGATCGGGCCCAAATGCTTCAAATCCGGCCGTTTTCGCCGGCTTTTCCTTGACTCCGGGGGATCAGCGGCTATAAATCCCGCAACCGGCGCGGGGCGTTTCTCGCGCCGCTTGTTTTTACGTGGGTTTTCAAAGGGATAACTCCCGCCCGCACAAAACTCGCATAAACCCATAACGACTGACAAAAAGCCGGCCCCGACAATATGTCGCGAGGCCGGGAATGAACACGAAGGAAAACAACGATGTTCGCAGTCATCAAAACCGGCGGCCGGCAGTACCGCGTCGTTCCGGATGATGTCCTGGAAGTAGGCAAGATCGAAGGCGAAGTCGGCTCGATCGTGCAGCTCAATGAAGTTCTCCTGGTCGGCGGCGACACGCCGATCCTGGGTCTGCCCACGGTCGCCGGCGCGTCCGTTGCGGTCGAGGTGCTCGACCACAAGCGCGGTCCCAAGGTCATCGCTTTCAAGAAGCGCCGCCGCAAGAATTCGCGCCGCAAGCGCGGCTATCGCGACGAGATCACCGTGCTGCGCATCTCGGAGATCCTGACGGACGGCGCCAAGCCCACCAAGGGGCCGCGTCCGAAGCGGGAGAAGGTCGCCAAGCCAGAGACCACGACCGAAGAGGCCGCCGCATAATTTGATCACGCGCCGTCACGAAGTGATGCGTGAGAAATTGTGAAATGATTCCGTCAAGGAATTGATCTAGAAATACGTAGAATTTCGGAGACGAGCCATGGCTCACAAAAAAGCAGGCGGTTCATCGCGCAACGGTCGCGATTCCAAGGGCAAGCGCCTCGGTATCAAGGCGTTCGGCGGGGAAGTTGTGATTCCCGGCAACATCATTGCGCGTCAGCGCGGCACCACCTGGCATCCCGGCCTTAATGTCGGCATGGGCACGGACCACACCTTGTTCGCCAAGATCGAGGGCCGCGTAACGTTCCAGGCCAAAGCCAACGGCCGCACCTTCATCTCGGTGCTCCCGCTCGCAGAGGCGGCTGAATAGACGGTGGATCAAATTTGGAGTCCGCCGGGTCCCAGACCGAACCGGCGGAGTCCTTGAGATCACAGATCGAAGGCTCCAGGGGAGGCGGGAAACCGGCCTCCCCTTTCGTTTGCGTGCTCACTTTTCACTTTAGTGACTTCGACGGAGCCGGACATGTTGCAGGATTTTTCGAGCGTGACCTTGCGGGAGGCGAGACCCAGCGTCGTCGCCACCGAGCGGCTGACCTTGCGGCGGCCGACCCTCGCCGATGTCAGGACCATCGCCCTCCTCGCCAACGACCGTCGCGTCGCCGAAAACACAAGGCGCCTCCCGCATCCCTATTCGCAGGACGACGCCATCGCCTTCATCCGCGCCAGCGCCCTGCCCGGCAGCGAGGCGGTGTTCCTGATCGAGCATGACAGCGGCCCCATCGGCATGGTCGGCATCGACCGCTCGACGCCCGACAACGCCGAGCTCGGCTATTGGCTCGGCGTCGAGCATTGGGGCCGGGGCTTTGCCACCGAGGCCGCACGCGGCGCGATCGACTTCTTCTTCGAGGAGTTCGAGGACGATCATCTCTATGCAGGCGCGCGCGTCACCAACCCGGCCTCGCGCAACGTGCTGGAGAAGTGCGGCTTCCAGTGGAGCGGCGTCCAGCTGCATCGCTTCCTGGCGCTGGGCTCGTCCACGCCCGTCGACTGCTTCCGTCTCTCGCGCGGCGTGTGGGCGTCGCTGAAGAGCTGGAGCAGCGCGCGAAGGGTGAGGTAGGGCGGAGGCGGCTCAAACTGTCGTCCTGGTGAAAGCCAGGACGACGCTCGAATTTATTCCGCTGTAATCACGCTGGCGGATTCACATCCGCGTCCCTGCGTCCGAGATCGCGCTCACGCAGATAAATATAGAACCCGGCGGCGATGATGATGGCGGCGCCGACGATGGTGGCGATTTCGGGCACGTCGCCGAACACGACGAAGCCGAAGATCACCGCCCAGACGATCATCGAATATTGATAGGGCACGACGACGCTGGCCGGCGCGAGCTTGAGCGAGCGGTTGACGCAGAACAGCGCCGTGACCGAGACGCATCCCGCCAGCGCGAAGATCACGAGGCTGCCCGATGTCGGCGGCACCCAGTGGAACGCCGACAGCACAGCGCCCAGCAAGAACGTGCCGACGAATTGCGACGACGCCATCACGATATCGGGCGTCTTGCGCAGGCTGCGCGTGATCAACATCAGCGTTGCGAAAGAAAGACTGCCGCCAAGCGCGATCAGCGCCGGCAGGCTCACCGTCTGTGCCGAGGGCCGCAGCGCGATCAGGACGCCGCAGAAGCCGATCAGGATCGCCGTCCAGCGCCGCCAGCCGACCTTCTCGCCGAGAAAGATCGCCGACATCGCGGTGACGAAAATGGGCCCGGCGAGATAATAGGTGATGACGTCGGCGAGCGGCAGGTAGACCGTCGCAAGGAAGAAGGCCGCCACTTCCAGCGTCGACAGCACGACGCGAAAGAGCTGGAGACCCGGCCGCTCCAGATGCAGGAACTGGTGACGCTGCCGCCAGACCAACGGCGACAGCAGCAGCAGCGCCGCGCAGGCGCGCAGGAACAGCAGCTGCCCCACCGAATAAGTCCCGACCAGGAACTTGCCCATGGCATCGCCAAACGAGAACATGAAGATCGACAGCACCATGAGCGCAATCCCGGCAAGGCGCGCCGAGCGTTCGTCATAGGCCGATAGATTCTTGAACAGGGGCATCGAGCGCCGTTGTAATGACGCAGGCCGTCACGACAAGCCCGCGTTGGACGAATTGAACGGATTGTCGCACTCTCCGCGTCGCGGTAGCGACAGGTGTCTCACAAGAGAGCCAGGAAAGAGCTTAGCCATGACCGACTTCGACCCGGCCCGGCATCGCATGATCCCCGCGCAACGCTGGTTTGAGGATTTCGTGGTCGGCGAGCGCTTCGTGCTGCCGAGCCGCACGCAGACGACGGCGGTGTTCGCGGCGTTCCAGACCGCGAGCGGCGACACGCATCCGGTGCATTACGACGTGGAGTATTGCCGCAGCCGCGGCATGCCGCATCTGCTCGCCCACGGTTTCCAGACGCTGATCCACACCGCGCCCGGCGCCGGCCTGTTTCCGTTCATGGTCGAGGACTCCCTGGTCGGCTTCCTCGAGCAATCCAGCCGGTTCCTCAAACCTGTCTTCGCCGACGACACAATCTATCCCGCGCTCGAGGTCACCGAGCTGGTGCCGGGACGCTCGACCGGCGTGGTGACGCTCAAAAGCACCGTGTTCAACCAGCGCAAGGAGCTGGTGCTGGAGGGCACGCAGAAATTCCTGATCCGGCGCCGGCCAGCTGGTTAAGCAAGGCCACAAATCGCCGGGTTTCGGCCGATTTGCGGGTCCATCCGGGTTGCCGCGCGGGACCGGCTGGCCTACCTATGGCCCATGAAATTCCTAGACGAAGCAAAGGTCTATATCCGCTCCGGCGACGGCGGAAACGGCTGCGTGGCGTTCCGCCGCGAAAAATTCATTGAATTCGGCGGCCCCTCCGGCGGCAATGGTGGCCGCGGCGGCAATGTCATCATCGAGGTCGCCGACGGGCTGAACACGCTGATCGACTATCGCTACCAGCAGCACTTCAAGGCCCAGAAGGGCGAGAACGGCTCGGGCTCGGACCGCCACGGCGCCAATGGCAAGTCGATCGTGCTGAAGGTCCCCATCGGCACGCAGATCTTCGATGAAGATCGCGAGACCATGATCCACGATTTCACCACTGTCGGCGAAAAGTTCGTGCTGGCCGAGGGCGGCAATGGCGGCTTCGGCAACGCGCATTTCAAGACCTCGACCAATCGCGCGCCGCGCAATGCCAATCCCGGCCAGCCCGGGGAGGAGCGCTGGATCTGGCTGCGGTTGAAGCTGATCGCGGATGCCGGCCTCGTCGGCCTGCCCAATGCCGGCAAATCGACCTTCCTTGCCAAGGTCAGCGCGGCCAAGCCGAAGATCGCCGACTATCCCTTCACCACGCTGCATCCGCAGCTCGGCGTCGTGAATGCCGACGGCCGCGAATTCGTGTTGGCGGACATCCCCGGCCTGATCGAAGGCGCGCATGAAGGCGTCGGTCTCGGCGACCGCTTCCTCGCCCATGTCGAGCGCTGCCGCGTGCTGCTGCATCTCATCGATGCGACCTGCGAGCACGCCGGCAAGGCCTACAAGACGGTGCGAACGGAGCTGGACGCCTATGCCGGGCAGCTCACCGACAAGATCGAGATCGTCGCGCTGAACAAGATCGACGCGATCGAGCCGGACGAGTTGAAGAAGCAGAAGGAGCGGCTGAAGCGCGCCGCCAAGAAGACGCCGCTGCTGCTCTCCGCCGTCACCGGTGACGGCGTGCAGGAAGCGTTGCGCTCTCTTGCGGATGTGATCGGCGAGAGCCCGGTGTCTGCGAAAGCGAAGAGCGCGGCCGAAGCGGAGCCGTGGTCGGTTTGATTTTTCGTCGTCCCGGCGAAGGCCGGGACGACGCTGGAGTGTACGGCCGCAGACGCGTGCATCGCTGATAGCTTGTCTTCGCGCCCTCGATAGCGCAGCATCCCACAATCAAGAAACGGCAGGGATCACGCATGGCGCGCGCGAAGAACGTTCTCTGGATCATGTGCGACCAGCTTCGCTATGACTATCTCGGCTGCACCGGCCATCCCACGCTGAAGACACCGAACATCGACGCCATGGCGAAGCGCGGCGTGCTCTTCAGCAAGGCCTATGTGCAGTCGCCGATCTGCGGCCCCTCGCGGATGTCGTTCTACACCGGGCGCTACATGCGCTCGCACGGCTCGCACTGGAACGGCTGGCCGTTGCGGGTCGGCGAGCCCACCCTCGGCGATCACCTCAAGAAGCTCGGCGTGCGCTACGTGCTGGTCGGCAAGACCCACATGGCGCCCGATCTCGAAGGCATGAAGGCGCTCGGCATCCCGCCGGAATCGATGATCGGCGTGCACGTCGCCGAATGCGGGTTTGAGCCCTATGAGCGTGACGACGGCCTGCATCCCACGGGGCGGCCGCGTCCGAAATACGACGAATATCTGCGCCAGCAGGGCTTTGATGCGCCCAATCCCTGGGAGCATTGGGCCAATTCAGGCGCGGCCGAGGACGGCTCGCTCCAGAACGGCTGGCTGCTCGTGCATGCCGACAAGGCCGCGCGCGTGCCGGACGAGCATTCCGAGACGCCCTACATGACGCGACGCGCCATGGATTTCATCGGCGAGGCCGAGACCGACGGCAGGCCGTGGTGCCTGCATCTGTCCTACATCAAGCCGCACTGGCCCTACATCGCGCCCGAACCCTACGCCAGCATGTATTCGACATCGGACATGATCCCGGTGATCCGCTCCGAGCGCGAGCGGCAGAACCCGCATCCGGTGTTCGGCGCCTATATGGACATGCGCTACTCCCGCAACATGGCGCGCGACGATGCCCGCGAGAAGGTGATCCCGACCTATATGGGCCTGATCACCCAGATCGACGCCCAGATGGGCGTGCTGATGAAGTTCCTGGAGGAGCGCGACCTGCTGGACACCACCATGATCGTGTTCACCTCCGATCACGGCGACTATCTCGGCGATCACTGGATGGGCGAGAAGGATCTGTTCCACGAGCAGTCGGCGAAGATCCCGCTCATCATCATCGATCCCTCGAAGGAGGCGGATGCGACGCGTGGCACGCGCAACGATGCGCTGGTCGAAGCCATCGATCTCGCGCCGACCTTCGTCGACTATTTCGGCGGCAAGGTGCCGGGCCATATCCTCGAGGGACGCTCGCTGCTGCCGCTGCTGCGCGGCGAGAGTCCGCCGGATTGGCGCAAGGTGGCGTTCTCCGAATACGACTATGTCATGCAGGACGTGCGGCTGAAGCTGAATCAGCCGATCGAACGCTGTCGCCTGTTCATGGTGTTCGACGGCCGCTGGAAATACATCCACGCCTCAGGCTTCCTCCCGATGCTGTACGACCTCGAAACCGATCCGGAAGAGTTTCTGGATCGCGGCGACGATCCCGAGTGCGCCGGCGTCATCGCTCGACTGCAGGCCGAGCTGTTCGACTGGGCGCTGCATCCCAACGACCACATCACGACGCCGCGCGAGAAAATCGCCGCCTATGCCGACAACCAGCTCCAGGTGAAGGGCGGGATTTTGATCGGTGTTTGGGACGAAGCGGAGCTGGCGTCGATCAAGGACGGGATCGCGCAGCGCGCGAAGCTGTGAGTGAGCGGAAAGAGCCTCTCTCAGCTCGTCATGCCCGGGCTTGACCCGGGCATCCACGTCTTGCGTTAGGTGGCGGTGCACGTGGATGGCCGGGACAAGCCCGGCCATGACGGCGGAGAGCGGAGCGCAAACAGAAACTAATTCTCGATCTTGTACCCCGTCGCCTTCACGACCGGCTGCCAGAACGCGGTGTTGGCGGCGAGCTCCTTGGTCAGACCTTCCGCGCTGCTGCCCACCGGGATCAGACCGATCGCGGTGAGCTTCTCCTTCACCTCGGGCTTGGCGAGCGCGGCGCTTGCGGCCGCGCCGAGCTTGCTTGCGAATTCCGGCGAGCTGCCGGCGGGAAGCCACATGCCGTACCAGGCGTCGGCGACGAGATCGATGCCGCTCTCTTTCAAGGTCGGCACCTCTGAGGCAAAGGGCGAACGTTCCGCGCTGCTCACCGCGATGATCTTCACGCCCTTGGCGCGATGCTGCGCAAGCGCGTCGGCCAGCGTGGTGATCCCGAACGGAACATGGCCGCCGACGAGGTCGTTGAGGATAGCTGCGCTGCCGCGATAGGGCACGCGGCTCAAGGGAATGCCGAGGTCCTTCTCCAGCTTCGAGCCCATGAAATGCGGAATGGTGCCGCTGCTGGGTACGCCGAACGAGGTCCTGTCCGGATGTGCCTTCAGCCAGGCCGCGAACGACTTGAAATCCACAGCGTCGACCGCCGGGCTGATCACCAGCGCAAATTCAAAGCGCGCCAGCAGCGAGACCGGGACGAAATCCTTTGCAGCATCGAAGCTCGGAATCGTCTCGACCATCGGCAGCAGGTACATCGTGGGTCCGGTCGTCACCAGCACCATGCTGCCGTCGGGGCTTCCCCCCTTCACCGCCTTGATGCCGATCAGGCCGTCACCGCCGGTGCGGTTCTCGACCACGATGGTCCGCTGCAGTGCCGGCGCCATCTCCTGCGCGATCAGCCGGCACAGCGTGTCGCCGCCCGCGCCGGCCGCGAACGGGAAGATGATCTTGGTGAGCCCAGCCTGTGCGCGCGTCGCTCCCACCTGCGCCAGCAGCGGCAGGCTCAGACACCGGACCATGAATTTGCGGCGATCCATGGGTTTCCTCCACCGTTATGGTTGGCAGCATGAGAGCCGGACGGCCGCCCGGGGCAACCCGGCGTTCATCCTTTAGCATGCCGGCGCCTTGCGCGGGCCATCGTCCTGCTGCAAAAGCAGGGCCTCATCGGCGCCGCTCTCGCTCCGCCGTGTCCGATGCAGAGCAATCCGTCACACGCGCCAGCACTTGCACACATGGCCAGCCCCGAACTCAGTCAATTCCGCCGCATCGTCGTCAAGGTCGGCTCCGCGCTGCTGGTCGATTCCGACAAGGGCGAGGTGCGCGCGTCCTGGCTTGCCGCGCTCGCCGACGACATGGCCAAGCTGCATCGCGAGGGGCGTGACGTGCTCGTCGTCTCCTCCGGCTCGATCGCGCTCGGCCGCAGCCGCCTGAAATTGCCGCGCGGCCCGCTGAAGCTGGAGGAGAGTCAGGCAGCCGCCGCCGTCGGTCAGATCGCGCTCGCCCGCATCTGGTCGGAGGTGCTTGGCGCCCACGGCATCGGCGCCGGCCAGATCCTGGTGACGCTGCAGGACACCGAGGAGCGCCGCCGCTATCTCAACGCGCGCTCCACTATCGGCAAGCTGCTGGAGTGGCGCGCGATCCCCGTGATCAACGAGAACGACACGGTCGCCACCAACGAGATCCGCTACGGCGACAACGACCGCCTCGCCGCGCGCGTCGCCACCATGGCCAGCGCCGACCTGCTGGTGCTGCTGTCCGACATCGACGGGCTCTACGACGCCCCGCCGAAGAACAACCCGAACGCCAGGCTCATTCCCGTCGTCGACAGCATCTCCTCCGAGATCGAGGCTGTGGCAGGCGACGCCGAGTCCGAGCTGTCGCGCGGCGGCATGCGCACCAAGGTCGAAGCTGCCAAGATCGCGACCACCGGCGGCACGCATATGCTGATCGCCTCGGGCAAGATCGAGCATCCGTTGCAGGCGATCGCCGATGGCGGCCGCTGCACCTGGTTCCTGACGCCGGCCAATCCCATCACCTCGCGAAAACGCTGGATCGCGGGCTCGCTTGAGCCGAAGGGTACGCTGACGATCGACGCCGGCGCGGTCGCGGCCCTGCGCGCCGGCGCCAGCCTGCTGCCGGCCGGCGTGATCAAGGTCGAGGGCCAGTTCGCCCGCGGCGACGCCGTGATCGTGCGCGGCCCCGACACCAGCGAGGTCGGCCGCGGCCTGATCGCCTACGACGCCGACGATGCCGAGCGGATCAAGGGCCGCTCCTCCCCGGATGTCATGGCCATCCTCGGCATCAGCGGGCGGTCCGAGATGATCCACCGGGATGATCTGGTGGTGGGCGGGTAGCCGCTAGGGCATCCGAGTAGGCGCCGGCCGAGGCGTGGATGGCCGGTCAAGCCCGGCCATGACGCCGGAGCTGGGCCATTGATCGAGCTGCCGTCCGGCACGTGAAGCCCTGCCATACCCTGCCGACCCTTCGCAAAAGCGGGATTTCCGTGCTAGGACACTGCCTTAGCAGAAGGTTGAAACTCCCATGGCCGCCCCCCTCAAAGCCGTCGACGGCAATGCCGATCTTCAGGCGCTGATGACCGATCTCGGTACCCGTGCCCGCGCTGCCGCGCGCGTGCTGGCGCTGGCGCCGCCGGAGCAGAAGAACCGGGCGCTCGAGGCCATGGCGCGGGCGATCCGCAACAATGCCGCCGCGATCCTCGCCGCCAATGCCGAGGACGTCACCGAGGCCCGCGCCTCCGGCAACGCCACCTCGTCCTTCATCGACCGCCTGACGCTGACGCCGGCGCGGGTGGAGGGCATGGCCGAGGGCATCGGCATCGTGCGCGGCATTGCCGATCCCGTCGGCATCGTCACCGAGAGCTGGCAACGGCCGAACGGCATGACCATCGAGCGCGTGCGCGTGCCGCTCGGCGTCGTCGGCGTGATCTTCGAGAGCCGGCCGAACGTTGCGGCGGACGCCGGTGTGCTGTGCCTGAAGTCGGGCAATGCCGTGATCCTCCGCGGCGGCTCCGACAGTTTCCGCTCCTGCCGCGCGATCCATGACTGCCTGGTGCAGGGCCTGCGCGAAGCGGGCCTTCCCGAGGCTGCCATCACGCTGGTGCCGACGCGCGACCGCGCGGCGGTAGGCCAGATGCTGTCGGGATTGAATGGCGCCATCGACGTGATCGTGCCGCGCGGAGGCAAGAGCCTCGTCGCGCGCGTCGAGCAGGAAGCGCGCGTGCCGGTGTTCGCGCATCTCGAAGGCGTCAACCACATTTACGTCGACGGCAGCGCCGACCTCGCCATGGCGAAATCGATCGTGCTCAACGCCAAGATGCGCCGCACCGGCGTCTGCGGCGCCGCCGAGACGCTGCTGGTCGATCGCGCCGCAGCCGGTAAAAACCTCAAGCCGCTGGTTGAGATGCTAATCGAGGCCGGCTGCGAAGTGCGTGGCGACGACGCCGTGCAAAAGATCGATGCGCGCGTCAAACCCGCGAGCGCGGACGATTGGGACACCGAATATCTCGATGCGATCATCGCAGCGAAGGTGGTGAACGGCGTCGACGGCGCGATCGCGCATATCCAAAATCACGGTTCGCACCATACCGATGCGATCGTGAGCGCCGACGAGACCGCTGCGAAAAAATTCCTGAGCGAGGTCGATTCCGCGATCGTGCTGCACAACGCCTCGACGCAGTTCGCCGACGGCGGCGAGTTCGGCTTCGGTGCCGAGATCGGCATTGCCACCGGCAGATTCCACGCCCGCGGCCCGGTTGGCGCCGAGCAGCTGACGAGCTTCAAATATCGCGTTCACGGCACCGGGCAGACGCGGCCGTAGACGACGCAGGGCGCGGGGCATTGAGCAACAATTTCGTCGCGCCACGTTTCTTCGCGCAGGCCATACCGACCCATACCTCGGGCATGCGCATCGGCCTGCTCGGCGGCTCGTTCAACCCGCCGCACCAGGCCCATCGCGCGATCAGCCAGTTCGCGCTGAAACGACTCCAGCTCGATCGCGTGTGGTGGCTGGTGACGCCAGGCAATCCGCTGAAGGAGAACGGCGCGCTGCATGAGCTCGGCGCGCGCATGCAGGCGGCGCGCGAAATGGCCGACGATCCCAGGATCGAGGTGAGCTGTCTCGAATCCGTCATTCGCACGCGCTATACCATCGATACGATCAACACCTTGCGCCGCCGCCTCTCGGGCTTGCGCTTTGTCTGGATCATGGGCGCCGACAACCTCGCTCAATTCCATCGTTGGCAGCACTGGCGGCGCATCGCCGACCAGGTGCCGATCGCGGTCATCGACCGTCCGCCGCAGAGTTTTCGCGCCCTCGCCTCTCCCGCCGCCCAGGCGCTCAGGCGCTATCGGATGCCGGAGAATGAGGCCGCCTTGCTCGCGGACCGGCCCGCGCCAGCCTGGGTGTTCCTGACCGGAATGAAGCTGAATCTCTCGTCGACCGGCTTACGGAACCCGGACGGAAGCTGGAAAGGTACGAAGTGAGTCAGATTGTGCGAACGCCATGCGGTCTTCGGGCTCTCTGGCATATTGAAACCCTTAACCCCACATGATGTAGTGTAACCAGTGGGCGCCGGATTCGGCGTTCGCGATACAGTGAAAGGAATGGTCCCTGACCACATCTGTATTGTCCAAGACAGCCTCACCCAAGACGGCTTCACCGAAGTCTGTTTTACCCAAGGTTGCCAAGCCGACGCGTAAAACATCGACCAAAGCTGCGGCCTTGAAGGCGCAACCCGACGCCGACAAGACGCTGAGCCTGATCCTCTCCCGCCTCGACGACATGAAGGCGGAAGAGACTGTGACCATCGACCTTCGCGGCAAATCGGCCTACTCCGACTACATGATCGTCACCACCGGCCGGGTGAACCGGCACGTCGGCGCGATCGCGGAGAACGTCGCCAAAGGCCTCAAGGAAAACGGCATCAAGAACATCCACGTCGAGGGCTTGCCCAATTGCGACTGGGTGCTGATCGATTCCGGCGATGTGATCGTGCACGTGTTCAGACCCGAGGTCCGCGAGTTCTACAGTCTCGAGAGATTGTACACGCAGGGCCCAGGGGCGGCGAAGGCGATCTGAGAGGCTGCTGGCCGATTTCGAATCGGCTGACGCGCATGCTAGCGTCGTGCGCGCGCAGATCGCGCGCGGTCCAGAAAACGCGACCCTGAACATATCATGCGCATAGCCGTCATTGCGGTGGGCCGGCTGAAGCAGGGCCCCGAACGGGAGCTTGCCGAGCGCTATTTCGAGCGGTTCGACGAGGCCGGCCGCAAGCTCGGATTCCGCGAGCTCGCCATCCACGAATTGCCCGAAAGCCGCGCGCGCGATACGGCGACGCGGATGGCCGAAGAGGCCGCGGCGATCTCCGCCCATATTCCCGAAAAGTCGGTGCTGGTGGCGCTGGACGAGCGCGGCCAGAATCTGGATTCGACCGTATTCGCACGGCATCTCGGGCGCTGGCGCGACGAGGGTGCCGGTCATACTATCTTCATGATCGGAGGGGCGGACGGACTTTCGCCCGAATTGCGCCGTAAGGCCAAGCTCGTGATCGCGTTCGGCTCTGCGACCTGGCCGCATCAAATGGTCCGCGTCATGCTTCTGGAACAGCTTTATCGGGCCGCCACCATTCTGGCGGGCCACCCCTATCACCGCGCGTGATCCGCGCCACAACGAGCACCTTTGCTTAAAGCGATGCGAGCGCCGATTTTCAACCTGCTGCTGATCGCCGGCGTTGCCGGCGCAAGCCTCGCGCAAGCTCAGACGCCTGCACCGCAGACTGCGGCCGTAGCGCCCGATGCGATCAAGCAGCGCGAGCAGGAGCTCGAAGCCGCGCGCGCCAGCAAGAAGAGCGCTGAGGAAGCGCAGGCCAAGCTCAAGGCCGAGATCACCTCGCTCGGCCAGGACCGCACCCAGCTCAATCAACAGTTGATCGACACCGCCGCCAATGTGCGCACCGTCGAGACCAAGATCGACGAGGCCGAAGCGCGGCTGCGATCGCTGAACGGCCGCGAACAGGCGATGCGCAGCTCGCTCGATTCACGCCGCGCCGACATCGTCGAGGTGCTGGCGGCCTTGCAGCGCGCCGGAAGGCGGACGCCGCCGGCACTTCTGGTACGGCCCGAGGATGCCCTGCAATCGCTGCGCACGGCGATGCTGCTCGGTGCCGTGGTGCCGGAGTTGCGCGGCCGTGCCGAGAAGATCGCGGGCGAGCTCGGCGAGCTCGTGGCCTTGCGCAAGACCATCGCGACCGAGCGCGACCAGCTTGCCTCCGACCGCGACAAGGTGCGCAACGACCAGACCCGGCTCGCGGCTCTGGTCGACGAACGGCAGCGTCAGCAGGCGTCGCGCGAAAAGGACCTCGACGCCGAGAACGCGCGCGCCGTTGCGCTCTCAAGACAGGTCGGCGATCTCCAGGGGCTGATCGCCAAGATGGAGCAGGATCTGCAAAGCGCCGCCAAGGCGGCCGAGAAAGCAGCTGAGGCCGCCAAGCAGGCCGAGGCCAAGGCGGCTGCAAACGCGGCCGCCAGCGCCAAGACCGGCCCCGGCACATTCAAGGATCGTTCCCGCACCACCCCTGCGATGGCCTTCGCCGCGGCCAAGGGCCTCCTGCCTCTGCCGGTTAACGGTAACAAGATCAGGGATTTCGGCGGTTCGGACGGGCTCGGCGGGGTCCAGAAGGGCATTTCGCTGGCGACGCGGCCCGGCTCCCAGGTCACGACGCCGTGTGATGGCTGGGTGGTCTATGCCGGCCCGTTCCGCAGCTATGGACAACTCTTGATCCTCAATGCCGGGGGCGGGTATCATGTGCTGATCGCCGGGATGGAGCGCATTTCGGTCAACATCGGACAATTCGTGCTCACGGGGGAGCCTGTCGCGACCATGGGGTCGACCTCTCAAGTCGCCTCCATTCTCGCCACGAACGCGAGTCAACCTGTGCTCTATGTCGAGTTCCGCAAAGACGGCACTCCAATCGATCCAGGCCCATGGTGGGCCGCAAATGAAGGCGAGAAGGTTCGCGGATGATGCGCAAGACTTCAGTTATCCTCCTCAGCGCGGCCACCGGTGCGGCGCTGACGCTGTTCGTGACGCAACCGCGCGCGGTCTTCATGGGCTCCAGCGCGCGAGCCGCCACTGCGGACACCTATCGCCAGCTCAATTTGTTCGGCGACGTGTTCGAGCGCGTGCGCTCGGACTATGTCGAGAAGCCCGACGACACCAAGCTGATCGAATCCGCGATCAGCGGCATGCTTACCGGTCTCGATCCGCATTCGAGCTACATGGACGCCAAGAGCTTCCGCGACATGCAGGTGCAGACCCGCGGTGAGTTCGGCGGCCTCGGCATCGAAGTCACGATGGAAGACGGCCTGATCAAGGTGGTCTCGCCGATCGACGACACCCCGGCCTCGCGCGCCGGTGTCATGGCCAACGACATCATCACCAATCTCGACGACGAGGCGGTGCAGGGCCTGACCCTGAACCAGGCGGTCGAGAAGATGCGCGGCCCGGTCAACACCAAGATCAAGCTGAAGATCATCCGCAAGGGCCAGGACAATCCGATCGACGTCACGCTGGTGCGCGACAACATCCGCGTCCGTTCGGTGCGCGCCCGCGTCGAGGCCGACGACATCGCCTATATCCGCATCACCACCTTCAACGAGCAAACCACCGAAGGCCTGAAGCGCGAGGTCGCCAACCTCTCGAATCAGATCGGCGACAAGCTGAAGGGCTACGTCATCGACCTCCGCAACAACCCGGGCGGCCTGCTCGAGGAAGCGGTCACCGTCTCCGACTCCTTCCTGGAGAAGGGCGAGATCGTCTCGACCCGCGGCCGCAATGCCGAGGAGACCCAGCGCCGTACCGCGCATACGGGCGACCTCACCAAGGGCAAGCCGGTCATCGTGCTGGTCAACGGCGGCTCGGCTTCGGCGTCGGAGATCGTCGCCGGCGCGCTGCAGGACCACAAGCGTGCGACCATCGTCGGCACACGCTCGTTCGGCAAGGGCTCGGTGCAGACCATCATTCCGCTCGGCTCCGGCAACGGCGCGCTGCGTCTGACCACGGCGCGCTATTACACGCCGTCGGGCAAGTCGATCCAGGCCAAGGGCATCGTGCCCGACATCGAAGTGCTGCAGGACGTGCCGGACGAGCTGAAGTCGCGTACCGACACCAAGGGCGAAGCTTCGCTGCGCGGCCATCTCAAGAACGACGGCGACGAGAAGACCGGCTCGCAGTCCTACGTTCCGCCGGACGCCAAGGACGACAAGGCGCTCAAGCTCGCCGACGATCTGCTCCACGGCATCAAGAACAGCGCGTCCGCGGCGCCCACGCCGGGCGGCGACAAGGCCACGACCGACAAGCCCAAAGCGGCGAACTAGGTCGGCGCATCGCGATCTGACGAAAAGGGCGGCTCCCGGAGCCGCCCTTTTTGCTTGGAACTCCTGATATCCCCCGGCCTATCCCGGCCTGCCGCCGCTTGACCCCGGCGTGGTATCGTCATTGCTGAGTGATTCGGGATCGCGCATGACTGAAACGGCCGATGATCTGAGCGCCCCGCTCGGACGGGACAAGCCGCGCCGGAAACGTCGGCTGCGGCTGCCGTTCACGGCCATGCAGCTGCTCGCGGTCCTGCTCGGACTGTTCCTGGTCACCTTTGCCGGCTTCGCCATCTTCAACAAGGATCCGCTCGGCGGCGAGCCAATGACACGGCTCGCGATCCGCGAACCCAATGCCGCAGACAAGGCTGGCGACGACAAGCCGGCCGCGGCCGGCCATGGCCAGGACAGCAAGCAGGAAAGCAAGCAAGAGACCAAGGACGCACCGAAGCAGGCGGGCGAGCAGAAGACCGTCACCATGATCGACGGTTCCACCGGCATGCGCCACGACGTGGTGATCGGCGGCGATGCCGCCGGCAAAAGCGAGACGGCGGCGGCCTCCGCACCGCCGCCCGTCATGGCCGGGATCGACCCAAAACTTCTTGAGAAATCGCGCTATGGCATGATCCCCGCGGTTTCCGGGGATCTGAAGCCGTTCAACGTCTATGCGGCGGATGCCGACCGCGCCAAGGCCGCCAAGATGCCGGTGGTCGCGATCCTGATCGGCGGCCTCGGCGTCGGCGCCGCCAAGACCACCGATGCCATCATGCGGTTGCCAGCGGCGGTGACGCTGGCCTTCACGCCCTATGGGTCCGATCCAGGAAAACTCGCCGAGCGCGCCCGCGCCCAGCGCCACGAGATCTTCCTCCAGATCCCGATGGAGCCCTATGACTTCCCCGACAACGATCCGGGACCGCAGACGCTGCTGACCTCGCTGAGTGCCGACCAGAACATGGACCGCCTGTACTGGCATTTGAGCCGGATGCAGGGCTATGCCGGCCTCACCAATTTCATGGGCGCCCGCTTCATCGCGACGGAGCCGGCGATGCAGCCGATCATCCGCGAGGCGGCCAAGCGCGGGCTCGGCTTCTTCGACGACGGCTCCTCGCCGCGCAGCATCGCGCCGCAAGCGGCCGGCAGCCAGGCGATGCCGTTCGGCAAGGGCGATATCGCGATTGACGCGGTGCCGACCCCGGCCGAGATCGACCGCGCCCTGACCAAGCTCGAAGCGGCGGCGCGCGAGCGCGGCGTGGCCGTGGGCACCGCCTCCGCCCTCCCGGTCTCGATCGAGCGCATCGGCGCCTGGACCAAGACATTGGGCGACCGAGGTATCCTTTTGGTGCCATTGACAACCGCGATGCTGAAATCAAAATCCAGCTAAATCAACGGATTGGTATGGTACAGGCCCGCGGGGCCTGCTTAAGCCTTACCGACAGCATGCGAGAGGTCTGGCGGAATGGCGCGTTACGAGGATCTGCCCTACCGGACCTGCGTCGGCGTGATGTTGCTCAACAAGGACGGACTGGTGTTCATCGGCCGCCGCGCTGGCGGCATCGAGCATGTCGACGACACCCATGTCTGGCAGATGCCGCAGGGCGGCGTCGATCCCGGCGAGGACAATTGGGAGGCCGCCAAGCGCGAGCTCTATGAGGAGACCAGCGTGCGTTCGGTTGAGCGGCTCGGCGAAGTTCCGGACTGGCTCACTTACGACATTCCGCGCACGGTCGCCGGGCGCACCTGGAAGGGCCGCTACCGCGGTCAGCGCCAGAAATGGTTCGCGGTCCGCTTCACCGGCAAGGATAGCGAGATCAACGTCGAAAAGCCCGGCGGCGGTCACAAGGCCGAGTTCGTGAGCTGGCGCTGGGAGCCGATGAAGAACCTGACCGGGCTGATCGTCCCGTTCAAGCGCCCGGTCTACGAGCGCGTGGTGAAGGAATTTTCCGCGCTGGCGCAGGATTAGTTCAAGTCGCCATTCCAGGTTGATGCTAGAGCCAGTTCCGTTCCGATAGAATCGGGACGGGGCTCTAGTTTTTTATTTTGACGCGTTTTCTTGACGCGAACCGGTATCCACTTCGCTCGAAAACGCTCTAATGCACAGCCTGAAATGACGACGAGAGATCCACGCGTGAGCACTGAAAAACCCTACCGTCCCAATGTCGGAATCGCGCTGTTCAATGCCGATGGCCGCGTGCTGATCGGGCACCGCTTCAAGGGCGACGGACCCGAGATCATCCTGCCGGGTCTGGACTGGCAGATGCCGCAGGGCGGCGTCGACGAGGGCGAGGATTTGCGCGATGCCGCGCTGCGCGAGCTCTGGGAAGAGACCAGCGTCAAGAGCGCATCCTATCTCGGCGAGACCGACTGGTTGACTTACGAATTCCCGCCATATGACGGGCCGCAGACACATCGACTGGCGAAATTCCGCGGCCAGCGCCAGAAATGGTTCGCGTTACGCTTCACCGGCAAGGATGACGAGATCGATCCGCTGACGCCGCGCAACGGGCAGCCCGCCGAGTTCGACGCCTGGCGCTGGGAGCGGCTCGACCGCGTCCCCGATGTCGTGGTGCCGTTCCGCCGCCACGTCTACAGCGCAGTGGCGCAGCAGTTTGCGCCGTTCGCGAACTAAAAACGCGAAAAACAACCCCATGCACAGTAGAACGGGGTTGAAATCATTAGAGAACTTTGCCCGGAAATTTGCGTGAGCCTAGTTGATCGGTCCCACCGTGAACGGGCCGATTGCGATGAGGTGGCAGTCGCTGTCGCGCTTGGCGCAGTCGGCGAGCGCGGAATTGACGGCGGTCTGCTCGTCCGCGGCCTTGAGGCCGAGGCCCGGCCGGCCCGCGGTGCCGACCGCGACGGCGTTCCAGCCCATGCCGTCGGCGAGCTTGCGCACGACCTCGTCGCGCGCATCTGCGATGATCGAGGCGTTCGACGCCGCATGGAAGAAGCCGGTGATCCGGAGCAGGGTCGGGATCGGCACGACGAAATTCTCGTCGACCGCAACGACCAGGCAGGCGACGCCGGCGATCGCACCGCACGATTCCAGTGAACGCCGCGCGGCATCGTCGGTGGACGATGCGCCCATCACCATGAAATATTGGCCGCCGGGGCCGAGCGCGACCGCGCGGGATTTTGCCGCGGGCACGAACATGTTCTCGAGCCGGACCTTGGCGGGATCGCGCACCATCGGAAAGTCTTTCGAGGCGAAGGCGCGCTCGGTCATGGCATCATGCCGGACGAACGGTTGCGGCGGCATCGGCGGTTTGCCGTGCGTGTAGACCACATTGTTGCCGACTGCATAGAGCTCGCAACGCCGCGGCGACTGCGCGGCATCGGCGCGCTTCTGGCACTGATCGAGTGCGGCGTTGCGCGCGGCTTCCTCGTTCGGCTGATTCAACGACGCGCCGGTGAACCCGCCGACATTGAGTGCGAACGCCTTGTAGTCGCCGGCAGCGGAATAGTCGCCGGCCAGGTAGTTGCGGATGCGCTCGTTGATGAAGGGGACGCTGTCGGCAGGAAACTTGCCGGCCATCGGTGAAGCCGATGGTGCCGGCATGGGCATCGGCGCTTTCGCCGCCATGGTGGATGACGGGCTTGGCGCTGCTGCCGCAGCCGCGTTGGGCATCGGACTTGATGCTGGGCTTGGCGCGGTCACTGCAACCGCCGGCGCCCTGGTCGTCTCGAGCTTGGTGAAATAGAGGAAGCCGCCGACGCCGATGGCGACGACGGAGACGACACCGACCACCAGCGGCCACATCCAGTTCGGCGCGGCCTCAGCCTTCGTCACCTTCTTGATCTGCGGCGTCGCGTAGCTACCGTCCCCGCGCCGCATCGCCACCATGTAGGCGTGCACCGGCGTCGGGATGTTCTTGACCTCCTGCGCGCCGATATCGGCGAACTGCACCGACAGCTTGTTGGCGACCTGCTCGTGCACGGCGCGGGAGACGCAGATGCCCCCGACCTCGGCGAGGCCCTCGAGCCGGGCGGCGATATTGACGCCGTCACCGAGCAGATCGCCGTCGCGCTCGACCACGTCACCGATGGTGATACCGATGCGGAACGACATCTGCCGGCTCGGCGGATAGGCCATGTTGCGGGTTCGCAGGGATTCCTGAATGTCGATCGCGCAGCGCACCGCATCGACTGCGCTTGGAAATTCCGCAAGCACGGCATCGCCCGCGGTGTTGAAGATGCGTCCGCCCGCCCTGGCAATGAAATCATCGACGACCTCGCGATAGGCGGCGAGACGCCGCAGCGTCTCCTCTTCGTCTTCCGCAACCAGTCGCGAGTAACCGGCAATATCGGCCGCGAAAATCGCTGCGATCTTGCGTTTCATCTGCGGTCGGCCCCCGGAACAAAGTTCGCGGGCGCAGAATGGCGCTATCGGCGGCGCCGTGCAACAAAGTTTCAGCGCCCGCCACTCCCGTGACGAGCGCTGAACTTATTCAGGAATTTTCAGTTCGGGCCCCGGCGCAGTGCACCGGGGCTTAGTGCATCGCCGTGCTGCTGAGCTGCTGCTGGATGCTCTTGAAGTGGTCGAGCCGGGCGATGGCTTGATCGAGCTCGTTGCCTTCGTGCTCCTTCAAGCCCTCTTCCATCTCCGAGATGGTCGCGGCGAACTGCGCGCGGTCGAGCTCGGCCAGCGAGGTCGCGACGTCGGCGAGTACGGTCAGGCCCTTCTCGGAGACTTCGGCGATACCGCCGAGCACGATGATCTTCTCGTGCTTGCCGCCGGTGGTCACGGTGAGAATGCCGGGCCGGATCGCGGCCACGACCGGCGCGTGTCCCGCCAGCACGCCGAAGTCACCTTCGACGCCGGGGATATCGACCTGGTCGACCTCGCCCGAGAAGGCGAGCTTTTCCGGCGAGACGAGATCGAAGTGGAAGGTGGCCATTGGAAACCTGCGAATGGTGAGTAGCGAATTGCGAATGGAGCGGGAGCGGCGCGACTATTCGCTACTCCCTGCTCGCCCTTCGCAGCTTAGGCCGCCTCGGCCGCCAGCTTCTTGCCCTTCTCGATCGCCTCTTCGATGGTGCCGACCATGTAGAAGGCGGCTTCCGGCAGGTGGTCGTACTTGCCTTCGCAGAGGCCGCGGAAGCCCTTGATGGTGTCCGCGAGGTCGACGAACTTGCCGGGCGAGCCGGTGAAGATTTCGGCGACGTGGAACGGCTGCGACAGGAAGCGCTCAATCTTGCGGGCGCGGGCCACCGTCAGCTTGTCCTCTTCCGAAAGCTCGTCCATGCCGAGAATGGCGATGATGTCCTGCAGCGACTTGTAGCGCTGCAGCACCTGCTGGACCTGACGCGCGGTGTCGTAGTGCTCCTGGCCGACGACGAGCGGCGAGAGCATGCGCGAGGTCGAGTCGAGCGGGTCCACCGCCGGATAGATGCCCTTTTCCGAGATCGCGCGGTTCAACACCGTGGTGGCGTCCAAATGCGCGAACGAGGTCGCGGGCGCCGGGTCGGTCAAGTCGTCGGCCGGAACGTAAATGGCCTGCACCGAGGTGATCGAACCCTTCTGCGTGGTGGTGATGCGCTCCTGCAGCGCGCCCATGTCGGTGGCGAGCGTCGGCTGGTAACCCACGGCGCTCGGGATACGACCGAGCAGCGCCGACACTTCAGAGCCGGCTTGGGTGAAGCGGAAGATGTTGTCGACGAAGAACAGCACGTCCTGGCCCTGGTCGCGGAAGTGCTCGGCGACGGTCAGACCGGTGAGGCCGACGCGGGCGCGAGCGCCGGGCGGCTCGTTCATCTGGCCGAACACCAGCGCGCACTTCGACTTGACGCTCGGATCCGGATTATGCGGATCGGCGTTGACCTTGGACTCGATGAACTCGTGATAGAGGTCGTTGCCCTCGCGGGTACGCTCGCCGACGCCGGCGAACACGGAGTAACCACCGTGCGCCTTCGCGACGTTGTTGATCAGCTCCTGAATCAGCACGGTCTTGCCGACGCCGGCGCCGCCGAACAGGCCGATCTTGCCGCCCTTGGCGTAGGGCGCGAGCAAGTCGACGACCTTGATGCCGGTGACGAGAATTTCAGCTTCGGTCGACTGGTCGGTGTAGCTCGGCGCTTCCTGGTGGATGGCGCGCATGCCTTCGGACTGGATCGGACCGGCTTCGTCGATCGGCTCGCCGATCACGTTCATGATGCGCCCGAGCGTGCCTGCACCCACCGGAACCGAGATCGGCTGACCGGTGTCGGTCACTTCCTGGCCGCGGACCAGACCTTCGGTCACGTCCATCGCGATCGTGCGCACGGTGGACTCACCGAGATGCTGTGCAACTTCCAGCACGAGGCGGATGTTGCCGTTCCTGGTTTCCAACGAATTCAGAATGGCCGGCAGATGGCCTTCGAACTGAACGTCGACGACGGCGCCCATGACCTGGGTGACGCGACCGACCTGGGTAGCTGCTGTAGCCATGAAGCTCTCCTTCGAAATTCTTTACTTGAACGACCGTCGTTTGGTTCGTGCGTCAGACCGCCTCGGCGCCGGAGATGATCTCGATCAGCTCCTTGGTGATCTGGGCTTGACGGGTTCGGTTGTAGATCTGGGTTTGCTTGCGGATCATTTCGCCGGCGTTGCGGGTGGCGTTGTCCATGGAGCTCATCTGCGCGCCATAGAACGAGGCGTTGTTTTCCAGCAGCGCACGGAAAATCTGCACCGCGATGTTCCGCGGCAACAGGCCGGAGAGGAGTTCGTCTTCCTCCGGCTCATAGTCGTAGGACGTCGACGGCGCGGTCGCCGCCTTTTCTTCCACGGTCAGCGGAATGATCTGCTGCGCGGTCGGGACCTGGGCGATCACCGACTTGAACTGCGCGTAGAACAGCGTGCAGACGTCGAATTCGCCGTTATCGAAGCGGGCCAGCACCTTCTTGGCGATGTCGTCCGCGTTGACGAAGCCGAGCTGACGAACGCCGCGCAGGTCGAGATGCTCGACGATCTGCTTGTCGTACAGGCGGCGGAGCTGCTCGTAGCCCTTGCGGCCGACGCAGAAGAATTTGACTTCCTTGCCCTGCGCCAACAGCGCCTGGGCGCGCTCGCGCGCGAGGCGCACGATCGAGGAGTTGAACGCGCCGGACAGACCACGCTCGCCGGTGCAGACCAGCAGTAGGTGAACCTGATCCTTGCCGGTGCCGGCCAGCAGCACCGGGGCGCCGGGCGAACCGGCGGCAGCGCTGGCGATGTTGGAGATCACCGCGCTCATCTTGTCGGCATAGGGCCGCGCCGCCTCGGCCGCTTGCTGGGCGCGGCGCAACCGGGACGCCGCGACCATCTGCATGGCCTTGGTGATCTTCTGCGTCGCCTTGGTGGAGGCGATGCGGACGCGCATGTCTTTAAGTGACGCCATTCTTCGTTCACCCCGGCGGTTCGACCCCTTGGATCAAGCCGCTAGCCTATCCCAGTCGTCATGCCCGGGCGTGTCCCGGGCATCCACGTCTTCGTTTCCATGCAGTGAGGCACGGAAGGCCGGGACAAGAAGCCCGGCCTTGCGACCGTTCTCTTATGCGAAGCTCTTGGCGAAACCTTCGACCACCGACTTCAGCTTGGCGGCGGTGTCGTCGGAGAGATCGCGGCTGTCGCGGATCGCGTTGAGGATCTCGACGTTCTTGCCGCGCAGCAGCGACAACAGACCGTCCTCGAACGCGCGCACCTTGTTGACCGGCAGCGGGTCGAGATAGCCGTTGGTGCCGGCCCAGATCACGCAGACCTGCTCTTCCATCTTCAGCGGCGCGAACTGCGGCTGCTTCAGGAGCTCGGTCAGACGCGAGCCGCGATTGAGCAGGCGCTGGGTCGAGGCGTCGAGGTCGGAGCCGAACTGCGCGAACGCCGCCATTTCGCGGTACTGCGCGAGCTCGCCCTTGATCTTGCCGGCGACCTTCTTGGTGGCCTTCGTCTGTGCCGAGGAGCCGACGCGCGACACCGACAGACCGACGTTCACCGCGGGGCGAATGCCCTGGAAGAACAGGTCGGTTTCCAGGAAGATCTGGCCGTCGGTGATCGAGATGACGTTGGTCGGAATGTAGGCCGACACGTCGTTGGCCTGGGTTTCGATGACCGGCAGCGCCGTCAGCGAGCCCGAACCCTGGTCCTTGTTCAGCTTCGCCGCGCGCTCGAGCAGGCGGGAATGCAGATAGAATACGTCGCCCGGATAGGCTTCGCGGCCCGGCGGGCGGCGCAGCAGGAGCGACATCTGGCGGTAGGCGACGGCCTGCTTGGACAAATCGTCATAGATGATGACGGCGTGCATGCCGTTGTCGCGGAAGTACTCGCCCATGGTGCAGCCGGTGAACGGCGCGATGTACTGCATCGGTGCCGGATCCGACGCGGTGGCGGCGACGATGATCGAATATTCGAGCGCGCCCTGCTCTTCCAGCACCTTCACGAACTGGGCAACCGTCGAGCGCTTCTGGCCGATCGCGACGTAGACGCAATACAGCTTGATGTTCTCGTCCGGCTGCGCGTTGAGCGGCTTCTGGTTGAGGATGGTGTCGAGCGCGATCGCGGTCTTGCCGGTCTGACGGTCGCCGATGATCAGCTCGCGCTGGCCGCGGCCGATCGGGATCAGGGCATCGATCGCCTTGAGGCCGGTCGCCATCGGCTCGTTCACCGACTTGCGCGGAATGATGCCGGGCGCCTTGACGTCGACGCGCATGCGCTTGTCGGCCTGGATCGGGCCCTTGCCGTCGATGGGGTTGCCGAGCGCGTCGACGACGCGGCCGAGCAGGCCCTTGCCGACCGGCGCGTCCACGATGGCGCGGGTGCGCTTGACGGTCTGACCTTCCTTGATCTCGCGGTCAGCGCCGAAAATAACGATACCGACGTTGTCGGTTTCGAGGTTCAGCGCCATGCCGCGGGTGCCGTTCTCGAATTCGACCATTTCACCGGCCTGGACGTTATCCAGACCGAAAACGCGAGCGATACCGTCGCCGACGGACAGCACCTGTCCGACTTCGGAGACTTCAGCTTCCTGGCCGAAATTCTTGATCTGGTCCTTGAGGATCGCGGAAATTTCCGCGGCGCGGATGTCCATCAGCCTGCCTCTTTCATCGCGTGCTTGATCGAATTGAGTTTGGTGCGAAGCGAGCTATCGATCATTCGGCTGCCAAGCTTGACCACGAGGCCACCGATGATCGAGGGATCGACCTTCACGTTGAGCGCGACGTCCTTGCCGGTCACCGACTTCAGGGCAACCTTGAGGGCGTCGAGATTCTTGTCCGAGAGCGCCTCCGCCACGGTGACGTCGGCCGTCGCCTCGCCCTTGAACTTGGCGACCAGGGCGCGATAGGCGCGGATGACGTCAGCCACCGCGAACAGGCGGCGGTTGGCGGTCAGCACTTTCAGGAAATTGGCGGAGATGCCGGCGATGCCGGCCTTGT
Organism: Bradyrhizobium sp. 187; assembly: GCF_023101005.1. Classification (NCBI taxonomy): domain Bacteria; kingdom Pseudomonadati; phylum Pseudomonadota; class Alphaproteobacteria; order Hyphomicrobiales; family Nitrobacteraceae; genus Bradyrhizobium; species Bradyrhizobium sp. 187. The sequence continues at coordinate 190,989 of NZ_CP064693.1, read as the reverse complement.
CCAGCACGGCCGAGAGGGCTCTGGACTGGGCATCGGCCGCGAACACGGGGCTGCGGACGAGGCGCTTCAGATCGGCGCTTTCGTTCAGCATGCCCTCGAATTTTTCGAGATCGGCTTTGACCTCGTCGACCACTTTCTGGTCGCGGGCCAGTTCAAACAAGGCCGTTGCATAACGGCCCGACACACCGGAAACGGACGTATCTTCTGCAGCCACAGACGTGCTCTTTTTGCTGTCAAACTCGCAAGGGAAAAACCGTCGCCACGAAGCGGCGCCTAGCGATCCAAGCCCTTGGAATTCAAGCGGGACTTCGATTTTCGACCCCGCACGGAAGTGCCGGGCTCGTTAAAATCGCGGCTTTGCTAACATAGCAGGCGCGCACGTGCAACATGACGCCAAATTAAAGGCATGACGTTCTGTCGCCAGTTCGTCGCACTCCACGACGACGCGACGACGACCTTGCCATGCCGCGGAATTGCCACAGCGCTTAAGCCCAACCCTGAGCCGAGGCCGGCGATTGGTTCCTGCCCTCAGCGCATAGCCGCCATGAACACGGATCGCTGAGGCGTGATTCCAGCCCTCCCGGCTCCACTCGCCGAATACTTTCTGAATTCTAAATGCGGAAAGCGATGACTTCGTTTTACAGTATTCGCGAGTAATATAGAGGTTAACAAACTGCTAAATTCCAATATTACGGAATGTCGGCCGAATATCCCTGCCGGTAACAAGATATTACACAGCGACACAGAACGGATTTACTGCCCAATTCACGCCTCATTAGGAATCGAAACGCGATCCCGCTCGCAAACTTACGGGGGCTCCACTTGCCACATATGTGGCAATACTAGCTTAGGGACCAATATATGCTTTGTTTGAAGACGCTGGGCTCAGTGACCCGGCCGCGTAAGGCGATCGCCTTTGTTGCCGCAACTCTTCTCATCGGGGGAACTGCCACCGAAGCTTCCGCCAAATCCCGCCATCACCATCGCTATTCCCACCATCATCACCGCCACCACGCCCAGACCGATGCCAACACGACCTCCGATTGGCGTAACGCCAATGCATCGATGACGCCGTCGCAGGGCACCGGACGTTCCTTCTCCGGCATGGCTTCCTTTTACGGGAACGAGTCCGGCAGCAGGACCGCCTCCGGCCAGCGCTTCAACCAGAACGCCATGACCGCGGCGCACCGTTCACTGCCGTTCGGCACCAAGCTGCGTGTCACCCATGGCGGCTCGAGCGTCATCGTCACCATCAACGACCGTGGCCCGTTCATCCGCGGCCGTGTCCTCGACCTCTCCACGGGCGCTGCCCGTGCCATCGGCCTCACCGGCGCCGGCGTCGGCCGCGTCACTGCCGAAGTCGTCTCCTAAAGCGCGACGCCTGAAACAAGCTCGCCGTCTTGGGGGACGGCGGGCTTTTTGTTTGTTCTTCCGCCGTTATTGCGAGGAGCGGAGAGACGAAGCAATCCAGACTGCCTCCGTGGAGGGATTCTGGATTGCTTCCGCCTTCGCTAAAGCTTCGGCGGACAAGTCGCTGCGCTCGCAATGACGGGGAGTTTTGCAGCTCCTTACAAAAAGCTCTGCGGATCGACGTCGACTTCGAGCTTTTGATTGCCCTTCGGCTTCGGGCATGCGGCAAGCCAGTTGCGCAGATAATCCGACAGGTCGAAGCCGCGCGCCGATTTCACCAGGATGCGGAAGCGGTAGCGGCCCTTGATGACCGCGAGCGGGGCTTCCGCCGGGCCCAGCACCACAACGCGTTCGTCGCGCGGCGCGAGCGCAACGAGGTGGCGGCCAAAGCCTTCGGCGCTCGGCCGGTCGCCGGCGGAAATGATCAGGCTCGCGAGCCGCCCGAACGGCGGATAGAGCGTGCGTTCGCGCAAATCGATCTCGCTATCGTAGAACGCTTCGCGGTCGCAGGCGATCAGCGCCTTCATCACGGGATGATCGGGCTGGTGGGTCTGGAGATAACCGATGCCACGGCCCTGCTCGCGCCCGGCGCGGCCGATCACCTGGTTGAGCAACTGCCAGGTGCGCTCGGAGGCGCGCGGATCGCCATTGGACAGGCCGAGATCCGCATCGACCACGCCCACCAGATTGAGCCGCGGAAAATTGTGGCCCTTGGCGACGAGCTGGGTGCCGATGATGACGTCGACGCGGCCCTCCGCGATGTCGTTCAGCTCGGAGCGCATCGTCTCGATCGAGGTGATGAGATCGCTCGACAGCACCATGGTGCGGGCCTCCGGGAACAGCGCCGCCGCCTCCTCCTGCAAGCGCTCGACGCCGGGCCCGACCGCGACCAGCGATTCCTCCGCCGCGCAATGCGGACAGGTTTGCGGGCGCGGCATCGAGAAGCCGCAATGGTGACAGACGAGGCGCTGGCGGAAGCGGTGATCGACCAGCCAGGCATCGCAGATGGTGCAGGCGAAGCGATGGCCGCAGGCGCGGCACAGCGTCAACGGCGCATAACCGCGGCGATTGAGGAACAGTAGCGCCTGCTCGCGCCGCTCGATCGCGGTCCTGATCTCGGACGCCAGCCGCGGCGAGATGAAGCGGCCGCGCGCCGGCGGCTCGCGGCGCATGTCAATGGCCTCGATATGTGGCATGTGCTGGCCGCCGAAGCGCGACGGCAGAGCGATGCGCTGATAGCGGTTCTTGCGCGCATTGACCTCGGATTCGACCGACGGCGTCGCCGACGCCAGCACGATCGGAACCTTTGCGATATGCGCGCGCACCACCGCCATGTCACGGGCGTGATAATGCACGCCCTCGTCCTGCTTGTAGGCTTGGTCGTGCTCTTCATCGACCACGATGAGGCCGAGATTGGCGTAGGGCAGAAAGAGCGCCGAGCGCGCGCCGACCACAACCGGCGCGCTGCCCTCGGAGATCGCCGCCCAATTGCGCGCGCGGGTGCGCGGCGTCAGCTCGGAATGCCATTCCAGAGGGCGCACGCCAAAGCGCTGCGCGAAGCGATCGAGGAACTGGCCGGTGAGCGCGATCTCCGGCATCAGGATGAGCGACTGTTTTCCGCGGCGGATCGCCTCGGCGACGGCTTCGAAGTAAACCTCGGTCTTGCCCGAGCCGGTGACACCGTCGAGCAGCGCGACGTGAAAGCTGCCGTTGGCGGCGAGTGCGCGCATGGCATCGACCCCGGCGCGCTGAAGCGGCGAAAAATCCGGCCGGCTGAAATCCGGATCTGGGGCCGGCGGCGGCGGAGGCGGGGGCATCGGCTCGACCGAGAGCGTTCCTTCGTCGACGAGGCCGTCGATCACGCCGGCCGAAACCCCGGCCTCTCTGGCCGCCTCGGACTTGCCGTGCAGCAGCCGGTCCGACAGCACCTCGATCAGGCGCTGCCGCGCCGGCGTCAGACGTTTTGGCGGATCGCCGACCAGGCGCACGCCGGCGCGCACCCGCTCGGGGCCGAGGTTTTCGCCCATCCGCAGGCACATGCGCAGCACCATGCCGCGCGGGCTCAACGTGTAATTGGCGATCCAGTCCACGACCGCACGCAGCTCGGGCTTCAACGGCGGGATGTCGAGCTTTTCGCTGACCTCCTTGAGGCGGTTGTGCAGGCGCGGATCAGGATTGGCGTTTTCGGCCCAGACCACGGCGAGCACCTCGCGCGGGCCGAGCGGCACGCCAATAATATCGCCCGCCTTCAGCTCCATTCCGCGCGGCACCTTGTAGGAATAGGTCTGGTCGAGCGCGACCGGCACCAGCACGTCGACCATGCGGGTCGCGTTGGCGGAGACGGCGTTGCTGCGCGACGTGTGATCCATGGAGGGGGAATCGGAACCCGGGGGCTTCAAGGCTAGCGCCCTGAGGCGGCCTTAGCGAACGATAAACGAGTGTGATGCGATATACTGAGTGGAATCACCACGTCCAGAGCGCATGAGCAAAGCGGCCGCCCCACAAATCGAGCTCGCCAGCGCCGATCCTGACATCGCGCGGGAGATGACGCGCTGGCTGTCGCATCTCGGCGCGGAGCGGCGGCTGTCGCCGAAGACGCTGGAAGCCTATGCCCGCGATTTGCGGCAGTGCCTGATTTTCCTCTGCGGCCATTGGGGCGAGCGAGTGACGCTAAAGCGTTTCGCCGCGCTGGAGGCCACCGATATCAGAGCCTTCATGGCGATGCGCCGCGCCGACGATATTGCCGGCCGCAGCCTGATGCGCGCGCTCGCGGGCCTGCGCTCGTTCGGCCGCTTTCTCGAGCGCGAAGGCAAGGGCAAGGTCGGGGCGCTCTCGGCGATCCGCGCGCCGAAAGTCGCAAAGAGCCTGCCCAAGCCGCTGCCGATGGCGTCGGCCAAACGTCTTGCGGACGCCGACGAGCGCGCCGGCGAGGACCGCGAGACCTGGATTCTTGCGCGCGACGCCGCCGTGATGGCTCTCCTCTACGGCTCAGGCCTGCGCATCTCCGAAGCGCTGGGGCTGACGCGCCGCGAGGTCCCGCGTCCCGGTGAAGGCGACGTGCTGATCGTGACGGGCAAAGGCAACAAGACCCGCATGGTGCCGGTGCTCCAGAACGTGCTCGCACTGGTGCAAGAATACGTTTCCATGTGCCCGTATCCGCTGCCGGCGGAGGGGCCGATCTTCGTCGGCGCACGCGGCGGGCCCTTGAGCCCGCGCATCATCCAGCTCGCGATGGAGCGGCTGCGCGGCGCGCTCGGCCTGCCCGACAGCGCCACGCCGCACGCGCTCCGGCATTCCTTCGCCACGCACCTGTTGTCACGCGGCGGCGATTTGCGCGCGATCCAGGAATTGCTCGGCCATGCCTCGCTCTCGACCACGCAGATCTATACCGGCATCGATGCCGAGCGGCTGCTGGAAGTCTATGCCAGCGCGCATCCGCGCCGATAGCGGCTCAGTTGGCGAGATACTCGATATCGTAGACGTAGTTCGAGCCGCGCCCGACCTCGACGCGGACCATCGGCCTGAACGTCTCCAGCCGCTCGTACAGCGGCGCCGTGACCTTCACCGGTTGGCCCGCGATGCGAACGAGATAGTCCGCTTTGCGGCGGCTACCTGACCTCCACGCACGATCGACACGGCCTTCGATCACAAGGCGGGACGTCAGGTGATCGAGAAACAGCATTCGTCCGGCATACCATGCAAGACCGCTGCCGAGCAGCACGATCAGGATCATCGAGGCGAACGCCTTCGCCTGGTCACGCCATGAGCCGTACAGCGGAGGTTGTCGCAGCTGCGAGCCGACGATAATCAGGCCCAGAACAACGAGGCCGACATGGACGTCGTTGACTGCGATGATCGAGCTCTTGTCATAAAACCGCAACAGGCCGATGTAGGTCAGGCCAAGCGCGAGGACAATCTTGCCGACGAACGGAAAGGCCGCGGTGTTGCGGGCCTTCAGCAGCGCAAGCGCGGATGCGAGGATGGAAGGCCAGACGCAGGCTGCGATGAATTCCGCTGTGGTCATGGGACAGGACTAGATCAGCCCCGACGCGAAACCCTTAATTGCAACGGCCATCGCGGCTTGCCACTTGCGCCCGTCGCGCAGTTCGGTCAATCGTTGGTAAACAGGCAGGAGGGATTTATGAGCGCACATGAAAGCATGGAGCATGCCGAGCACGCCGAACACGCGTCCGGCTCGAACAAGAAGATCGCGCTCCTGATCGCGGTTCTGGCGCTGTTCCTGGCGATCTCCGAGACGCTCGGCAAGGGCGCCCAGACCGAATCGATCAGCAAGAACGTCGAGGCCTCCAACCTCTGGGCGTTCTTCCAGGCCAAGAGCATCCGCCGCACCGTGGTGCAGACCATGGCCGACCAGGGCAAGCTCATCCTCGGCGCGGCGAGCGACGAGGCCAACAAGGTGGCCGTGCAGAAGCAGATCGAGGACTGGCAGAAGACCGCGCAGCGCTACCGCTCCGAGCCGGAGACCGGCGAAGGCACCGAGCAGCTGGCCGAAAAGGCCAAGCACGCCGAGCATGAGCGCGACGAGGCGACTGCGAAATATCATCACTTCGAGCTGGCGTCCGCCGCCTTCCAGATCGGCATCGTGCTGGCCTCAGCCACCATCATCACCGGCATGCTGCCGCTCGCCTGGATCGCGGGCCTGCTGTCGCTTGCCGGACTTGGGATGACCATGCTCGGCGCATGGTCGCCGCATCTGCTGCATCTGCATTGAGGCTCGTAGCCCGCATGAGCGCAGCGACATGCGCGCTGTCATGCCCCGGCTTGACCGGGGCATCCAGTACGCCGCGGCTTCTCCGTAGCCATTGCCGTCTCTGGAATACTGGATCGCCCGGTCAAGCCGGGCGATGACAGCGAGTCTGCGGTGAGGCTTCACCGCGCTTCGTGCACGCTCTTGCGAAAGCGCTGGATCAGGCGGAGCGTGCGGGAGGACCAGCCTTCGCCGTTGCCGGCGATCAGCTCCTTGATGCGTCGCTTGACCGGATCGACCAGCTCGGCGGCCTTGGCACGCAGCTTCAGCACCAGATCATAGAGCCGCTCGAACCACGCCATCTCCATCAGCTTGTCGCGCGTCACGTCGAACACGAAGGCGGTGACGCCGACCCCGAGCAGCTTTGCGAACACGATGGTGAAGACCGCGCTGGTCCAGTATTCGTGCGTGAGCAGCCACAGGCCAACCAGCTTGAGCGGAAACAGCGGGACGATCGGTACAGCGAACACGATCAGCGTCATCGCTGGCGACAGCGCATCGACGCGGTCCGACAGCCATTGCTTGAACCGCGCAAGCGGGACGATTGCGACAACCCGCGCGACGATCGGTTCGAGATGGTCCCACAGCCAGGCTTCGATCAGGAAGATGATCGCAAGCAGGACCCAGACCGGTTGAAGCAGGCGGCGTAGCATGTGTTTCCCGCCCGATTCGGCGCTGGGCGCGACCTACATATGGATGGCCCGCTTGCCGACTGCAAGCGCGGCTTCCTTGATGGCCTCGGAGCGCGTCGGGTGCGCGTGGCACGTGCGCGCGAGATCCTCCGCGCTGCCGCCAAACTCCATGAGAACGGCTGCCTCATGGATCATTTCGCCGGCTTCGCGGCCGATAATGTGCACGCCGAGGACGCGATCGGTCTTCGCATCTGCGAGAATCTTCACAAAGCCGTCGGTGGTCTGGTTGACCTTGGAGCGCCCGTTGGCGGTAAAGGGAAACTTTCCGACCGTATAAGCCACGCCCGCCTGCTTCAGCTCCTCCTCGGTCTTGCCGACGGAGGATACTTCCGGCGTGGTATACACGACGCCTGGGATAACATCGTAGTTCACGTGGCCGGCCTGCCCGGCGATGATCTCGGCAACCGCGACGCCTTCATCCTCGGCCTTGTGCGCGAGCATCGGGCCCGCGACGACGTCGCCGATGGCATAGACGCCCTTCACGCTGGTGGCGAAATGCGGGTCGATCTGCACGCGGCCGCGATTGTCGAGTGCAACACCGGCTTCCTTCAGGCCGAGCCCCTCCGTGTACGGCACACGGCCGATACAGACGAGAACGACGTCGGCCTCCAGCGTCTCGGCAGCGCCCCCCGCGGCGGGCTCGATCGTCGCCTTCAGCGTCTTGCCGGAGGTGTCCACGCCCGTGACCTTGGCACTGAGCTTGAAGGCAAAGCCCTGCTTCTCCAGGATGCGCTGGAATTGCTTGGCGATCTCGCCGTCCATGCCGGGCAGGATGCGGTCGAGGAATTCGACGACGACCACTTCGGCGCCGAGACGGTGCCAGACCGAGCCGAGCTCGAGGCCGATCACGCCGGCGCCGACGATCAGCAACTTGCCGGGGACCTTGTCCAGCGACAGCGCACCGGTCGACGACACGATGCGGGTCTCGTCGATCTCGATGCCCTTGAGCCGCGCGATGTCCGAGCCGGTGGCGATCACGATGCTCTTGGTTTCGACGACCTGCGACTTGCCGTCGGCGGAGATCTCGACCTTGCCGGTGCCGAGAATCTTGCCGGCGCCCTTGAGCACGTCGATCTTGTTCTTCTTCATCAGGAACTCGACGCCCTTGACGTTGCCGTCGATGCCCTGCTGCTTGAAGTTCATCATCGCAGGCAAATCGAGCTTCGGCGCGGAGACGCTGACGCCCATCTTGGCGAAGGAATGCCCGGCCTCCTCGAACATTTCGGAGGCATGCAGCAGCGCCTTCGACGGCATGCAGCCGACATTGAGGCAGGTGCCGCCGAGCGTCGCGTTCTTTTCCACCACGGCGACTTTCATGCCGAGCTGCGCTGCACGCACCGCGCAGACATAACCGCCCGGTCCGGTGCCGATGACGACGAGATCGTAGGTAGCCATGAGAGAAAGTCCCGTAAGTTTAGCGTTGAAGGATGTGTCAGCGTCCGCGCGGCGCGTCAGCGTCCGCCGGACACATCGAGAATGGCTGAGGTAACGTAGGAGGCATCGTCCGACATCAGCCAGACGATGGCATTGGCGACTTCATCGGCCGTACCGACGCGCTTCATCGGCACCATATGGGCCAAGCGATGGGCGCGGTCGGGCTCACCGCCGGCAGCGTGGATTTCGGTGTCGATCAGGCCGGGGCGGATGCCCGCGACGCGAATGCCCTCGCCGGCAACCTCATAGCCGAGGCCGATGGTGAAGGAATCGATCGCGCCCTTGGACGCGGCATAGTCGACATAGGTGTTCGGCGCGCCGAGCTTGGCCGCAACCGACGACAGATTGACGATGACGCCGCCCTGGCCGCCATGCCTGGTCGACATCCGCTTCACGGCTTCGCGCGCGCAGAGGATGGAGCCGGTGACGTTGACCGCCATCACACGCTGGATGCGCTCGGCCGACATCTCGTCGACGCGCACGCCGCTGGTCCCGACAATACCGCCATTGTTGACGAGCGCGCCGAGCGTGCCGAACGCGTCCGCGGCCTTGAACAGCGCCAGGATGTCGCTTTCCTCGGCGACGTCGCATTTCACCGCGATGGCCTTGCCGTTGCTGGCCGCGATCTCGGCGACCACCTCATCGGCGGCCGTCTTGTTGCTGGCATAGCCGACAACGATCCGGAAGCCGCGTGCCGCGGCGGCAATTGCGGTCGCACGGCCGATGCCGCGGCTGCCGCCGGTGATGACAACGACTTTATCCGTCACGCGCGCCTCCATAGTTCGACACGCGCCGTCGCGAAAGGCGACGGCGCTCGCAGAGCATCAGCGATCAGAGATCGAGCACCAGGCGCGCCGGATCTTCCAGGCTCTCCTTGACGCGGACAAGGAAGGTCACGGCTTCCTTGCCGTCGATGACGCGGTGATCGTAGGACAGCGCCAGATACATCATCGGGCGGACCTCGATCTTGCCGCCGACGACCATCGGCCGCTCCTGGATCTTGTGCATGCCGAGGATGCCGGACTGCGGCGCGTTCAGGATCGGGGTCGACATCAGCGAGCCGTAGATGCCGCCATTGGTGATGGTGAAGGTGCCGCCCTGCATCTCGTCGATCTTGAGCTGGCCGTCGCGGGCGCGGCGGCCGAAATCGGCGATGCCCTTCTCGATGTCGGCGATCGACTTGTTGTCGCAGTCGCGCACCACGGGCACGACGAGGCCCTTGTCGGTGCCGACGGCGACGCCGATGTGATAGTAGTTCTTGTAGATCAGATCGGTGCCGTCGATCTCGGCGTTGACGGCCGGGATGTCCTTCAGCCCCTGGACGACGGCCTTGGTGAAGAAGCCCATGAAGCCGAGCTTCGAGCCATGCTTCTTCTCGAACGCATCCTTGTAGTGGGCACGCAGCGCCATGACGTTGGTCATGTCGACCTCGTTGAAGGTCGTGAGCATCGCGGCGGTGTTCTGCACGTCCTTGAGGCGGCGCGCGATGGTCTGGCGCAGCCGGGTCATCTTGACGCGCTCTTCGCGGGCGGCGTCATCGGCCGGCGACGGTGCGCGGACCTGAACCGCTGCGGCCGGCTGGTTGACGGGGGTCGGCGCCGAGGCCGCACGCTCGATCGCGGCGAGCATGTCGCCCTTGGTGACGCGCCCGTCCTTGCCGGAGCCGGGAACGGTCGAGGCATCGACGCCGGTCTCGGCCGAGAGCTTTCGCACGGAGGGAGCGAGCGGCGCATCGGCCGGTGGCGCCTTCGCCGCGGCGGGAGCAGCAGCGGCCGCAGGAGCGGCAGCCGCGGGCTTCGCGGGCGCAGCTGCCGGCTTGGCAGCGCCGGCGGCGCCTTCGGTAATCTGGCCGAGCAGCGCGCCGACGGCGACGGTGGCACCATCGGCGGCGATGATCTCGCTCAGCGTGCCGGCTGAGGGCGCCGGGACTTCGATGGTGACCTTGTCGGTCTCGAGCTCCACCAAGGGCTCGTCGACGGCGACGGGATCGCCGGCCTTCTTGAACCAGCGGCCGATGGTGGCCTCGGTGACGGATTCGCCGAGGGTCGGCACACGAATTTCAGTCATGGTCTTTTCCTTAAGGAGATCGCCAATGCGGACATAGGTGCAGATGTCAGCGCCCGCGGATGCGGGCGATCCAGTACGCCGTGACAGTCGTGATAGAGACGGGCGGCGCGGAATACTGGATCCCCCGCCCCGGTGCGCAATTGCGCACAAGGCGGGGCATGACGAGGTGTAAAAACTTCTCAGCTCAATGCTTCGTCCAGGAACGCCTTCAGCTGCGCCTGATGCTTCGACATCAGACCCGTGGCGGTCGCAGCGGAGGCGGCGCGGCCGACATAACGCGGACGCCGGCTCGCACCGTTCACCTGGTTCAGCACCCACTCCAGATAGGGCTCGATGAAGTGCCAGGCACCCATGTTGCGCGGCTCTTCCTGGCACCACACCACTTCGGCCTTCTTGAAGCGCGACAGTTCGGCCACCAGCGCCTTGAGCGGCACCGGATAGAGCTGCTCGACGCGCATCAGATAGATGTCGTCCATGCCGCGCTTCTCGCGCTCCTCGTAGAGGTCGTAATAGACCTTGCCCGAGCAGAGCACGATGCGGCGGATCTTCTCGTCGGGAACGAGCTTGATCGCTTCGCTCGGCAGCATCTGGGCGTCGTCATAGAGGATGCGGTGGAAGGTCGTTCCCTTCGCGAGCTCCTCGAGACGCGACACCGCCCGCTTGTGACGCAGCAGGGACTTCGGCGTCATCACGATCAGCGGCTTGCGGATCTCGCGATGAAGCTGCCGGCGCAGCACGTGGAAGTAGTTCGCCGGCGTGGTCGGATAGACCACCTGCATGTTGTCTTCCGCGCACATCTGCAGATAGCGCTCCAGACGCGCCGAGGAGTGCTCCGGTCCCTGGCCTTCATAGCCGTGCGGCAGGAGGCAGACGAGGCCGGACATGCGCAGCCATTTGCGCTCACCCGAGGAGATGAACTGGTCGAACACGACCTGCGCGCCGTTGGCGAAGTCGCCGAACTGCGCTTCCCACAGGGTGAGCGTGTTCGGCTCGGCGAGCGAATAGCCGTATTCGAAGCCGAGCACGGCTTCTTCCGACAGCAGCGAGTTGATGACCTCGTAATGGCCCTGCTCGTGACCGAGATGGTTGAACGGCGTGTAGCGGCTCTCGTCTTCCTGGTCGATCAGGACCGAGTGGCGCTGCGAGAAAGTGCCGCGCTCCGAATCCTGTCCGGACAGGCGGACATGGTGGTTCTCGTTGAGCAGCGTGCAGAACGCCAGCGCTTCGCCGGTCGCCCAGTCGATGCCCGTGCCGCCGTCGATCGCCTTGGCGCGGTTTTCTAGGAAGCGCTGGATCGTGCGGTGGACGCGGAAACCGTCCGGCACCTTGGTGATCTTGCGACCGATGTCCTTCAGGGCGGCGATGTCGACGCCGGTGACGCCACGCCGCGCATCTTCTTCCTGATCGGCGATCTTGAAGCCGGCCCATTTGCCGTCGAGCCAATCGGCCTTGTTGGGCTTGTAGCCGGAGCCGGCTTCGAGTTCGGCATCGAGCCGCGCGCGCCAGTCGGCCTTGGCCTTCTCGACCTCGCCCTCGGTCAACACGCCTTCGCTGATGAGGCGGCGGGCGTAGAGTTCGAGCGTCGACGGATGGGCCGCGATCTTCTTGTACATCACCGGCTGGGTGAAAGCCGGCTCGTCGCCCTCGTTATGGCCATGCCTGCGGTAGCAGAACATGTCGATGACGACGGGCTTGTGGAATTTCTGCCGGAACTCGGTCGCAACCTTGGCCGCGAACACGACGGCTTCCGGATCGTCGCCGTTGACGTGGAAGATCGGCGCGTCGATCATCTTCGCCACGTCGGACGGGTAAGGCGACGAACGGGAATAACGCGGATAGGTGGTGAAGCCGATCTGGTTGTTGACGATGAAGTGCACGGAGCCGCCGGTGCGGTAGCCCTTCAGGTCCGACAGGCCGAAACATTCCGCGACCACGCCCTGGCCGGCGAACGCGGCGTCACCGTGCATCAGCAGCGGCATCACCGAGATGCGCATATCCGGCGGATCGCCGTGCTGATCCTGCTTGGCGCGGACTTTTCCGAGCACCACGGGATCGACGATCTCCAGATGCGAGGGGTTGGCGGTCAGCGACAGATGGATGCGGTTGCCGTCGAACTCGCGATCCGAAGACGCGCCGAGGTGATATTTGACGTCGCCCGAGCCTTCGACCGCATCAGGATTGGCCGAACCGCCCTTGAACTCGTGGAACAGCGCGCGATGCGGCTTGCCCATCACCTGGGTCAGGACGTTGAGGCGGCCGCGGTGCGGCATGCCCAGCACGACCTCCTTCACGCCGAGATTGCCGCCGCGCTTGATGATCTGCTCGAGCGCGGGGATCAGCGATTCAGCACCGTCCAGGCCGAAGCGCTTGGTGCCGGTGAACTTGGTGTCGCAGAATTTCTCGAAACCTTCGGCTTCGACCAACTTCATCAGGATGGCACGGCGACCTTCGCGGGTGAACGAGATTTCCTTGTCCGGCCCCTCGATCCGCTCCTGGATCCACGCCTTCTGCGCCGCGTTGGTGATGTGCATGAACTCGACGCCGAGCGTCTGGCAGTAGGTGCGCTCGCAGATCGCGGTGATTTCGCGCAAGCTGGCGTATTCGAGACCGAGCACATGGTCGAGGAAGATCTTGCGGTCGAAATCGGCTTCGCTGAAGCCGTAGGTCCGCGGGTCGAGCTCTTCGCGATTGCGCTGGGCTTCGATGCCGAGCGGATCGAGCTTGGCGTGGAAGTGACCGCGCATGCGGTAGGACCGGATCAGCATCAGGGCCCGGACCGAGTCGCGGGTGGCCTGGAGAAGGTCGGCGGAGGAGAGGCCGCCGCTCTTATCGCCACCCTTGGCCTGCGCCTTGGCAGCGATCTTGGCTCCGACCGTCTTCTCGACTTCCGCCCAATTGCCGTCGAGCGCGGAGGTCAGATCATCCTGCGGGGTCAGCGGCCAGTTGGCGCGCTCCCAGGACGGGCCTTGGGCGTTCTTGCTGATGTCACCCGGCTGGTCGTTGAGGCTCTTGAAGAAGTCCTGCCACTCGGCATCCACCGAGGACGGGTCCTTCTCGTAGCGGGCGTAGATTTCGTCGATGTAGGTGGCGTTGGTGCCCTGCAAAAAGGAGGAGAGGGCAAAGGCTGCGTTCGCGTCTTGGCGAGACATACTTGAGTTCCTGGCGATTTCGGTTCGCGCATAACAAACGGCGCTGGCGCTGGGCTCCCCGGCAGAGGACCAGCGCGACAGGCACCATTTACCCTATTTGCTGCGAAACTTCGCCCGGAAAATTACGAAGGTGTGAATCAAGATTTCAATTTTTCGGCAAGCGTGTGGCCGAGGCGCGCGGGAGATGGCGACACTGTAATTCCAGCCGATTTCATCGCGTCGGTCTTGGAACCGGCGTCGCCCTTGCCGCCCGAAATGATCGCACCGGCGTGGCCCATGCGACGGCCGGGAGGGGCCGTGACACCGGCGATGAAACCGACCATCGGCTTCTTGCGGCCGCGCTTGGCCTCGTCCTTGAGGAACTGGGCGGCGTCCTCCTCGGCGGAACCGCCGATCTCGCCGATCATGATGATCGACTCGGTCTTGGGGTCGCCGAGCAGCATTTCCAGCACGTCGATAAACTCGGTTCCCTTGACCGGGTCGCCGCCGATGCCGACCGCGGTGGTCTGGCCGAGGCCTTCCTGGGTGGTCTGGAACACGGCTTCGTAGGTCAGCGTGCCGGAGCGGGAGACGATGCCGACGCTGCCGGTCTTGAAGATGTTGGCTGGCATGATGCCGATCTTGCACTCGCCGGCGGTCATGACGCCCGGGCAGTTCGGCCCGATCAGGCGCGACTTGGAGCCGGCCAGCGAACGCTTCACCCTGACCATGTCGATGACCGGGATACCTTCCGTGATGCAGACGATCAGCGGGATCTCGGCGTCGATGGCTTCGCAGATCGCATCGGCCGCGCCCGGCGGCGGCACATAGATCACCGATGCATCGGCACCGGTCTTCTCACGCGCCTCGCGCACGGTGTCGAACACCGGCAGCCCCAGATGCGTCGCGCCGCCTTTGCCGGGCGAGGTGCCGCCGACCATCTTGGTGCCATAGGCAATCGCGGCCTCCGAATGGAAGGTGCCGTTCTTGCCGGTAAAGCCCTGGCAGATGACCTTGGTGTTCTTGTCGATCAGGATGGACATGAGGTCTGCTTTCGCGAAACTAACGAGTGAGAGGTCAGTGGATGCGGCGGTAGACGCCGGTGAGCACGTCGGCCCAGCCTTCTGCGTCCGGCGAGAACTGGATCTTCAACGAATAGGAATCGTCGTCGATGATTTCATAGACGTGGCGCGCATTGCCGCGGAGCGAGCCGCGCACCAGCGTCAGGGTCTTGCCGACCCACCCGCCGGAGGCGGGCGAAGGCGGCGTGTAGCCGAGCGAGTCGTACCAGAACAATTTGTAGGTCCGGTCTTCGCGGTCGAAGGTGAAGATGCCGTGGGTGGCGAAGCTCTGCTTGCCGTCGCGGGTCTGGACCGAGTCCTGGATCAGATAGAAGCCATTGAGATCCATGTGGGCCACGACGCGAGAAGTCGCCGTTCCACCCTCCGTCCAGCGCGACGGAAAGACCACCTCTTCGCCATTCCATTCACCGGCGAACGCGGCAAGACGCGCGTGCTCCGGCAGCGGGGATGATGCAGCGAGATGGTCCTGAGTCATGGCCTCAGCCTCCCTTGACGGCCTTCACGATCTTCTGCGCGGCGTCGTCGAGATTGTCGGCCGGCACCACGTTCAGGCCGGATTCACGAATGATCTTTTTGCCCAGCTCGACATTGGTGCCTTCGAGGCGAACCACCAGCGGCACGCTGAGGCCGACTTCACGCACGGCGGCCGTGACGCCCTCGGCGATCACGTCGCACTTCATGATGCCACCGAAGATGTTGACCAGGATGCCCTTCACGTTGGGATCCGCGGTGATGATCTTGAAGGCGGCCGCGACCTTTTCCTTGCTGGCGCTGCCGCCGACGTCGAGGAAGTTCGCCGGCGCCATGCCGTAGAGCTTGATGATGTCCATCGTCGCCATCGCGAGACCGGCGCCGTTGACCATGCAGCCGATATTGCCGTCGAGGGTGACGTAGTTGAGGTCGTATTTGGACGCCTCGATTTCCTTGGCGTCTTCCTCGGTCTCGTCGCGCAGCGCGAGCACCTCGGGGTGACGAAACAGGGCGTTGTCGTCGAACGACACCTTGGCGTCGAGCACGCGGAGCTGGCCCTGCTTGGTCACGACGAGCGGGTTGATCTCCAGCATCGACATGTCCTTCGCGACGAAGGCCGCGTAGAGCTGCGCGGTGAGCTTCTCGGCCTGCTTGGCGAGATCGCCGGAGAGTTTCAGCGCGTTCGCGACGGTGCGGCCGTGATGGCCCATGATGCCGGTCGCGGGATCGATCGAGAAGGTCACGATCTTCTCAGGCGTGTTGTGCGCGACGTCCTCGATGTTGACGCCGCCCTCAGTCGACACCACGAAGGAGACGCGGGAGGTCTCGCGGTCGACCAGGATCGAGAGGTAGAATTCCTTGTCGATGTCTGAGCCGTCCTCGATGTAGAGGCGGTTGACCTGCTTGCCGGCGGGTCCGGTCTGGATGGTGACGAGCGTTGCGCCGAGCATCTGCTTGGCGAATTCGGAAACTTCCGCGGCCGACTTGGCGATGCGGACGCCGCCCTTGTCGCCGGCCGACGCTTCCTTGAACTTGCCCTTGCCGCGGCCGCCGGCGTGGATCTGGCTCTTCACGACCCAGACCGGGCCCGGGAGTGCCTTTGCCGCCGCGTCCGCATCGGTTGCCTTCAGGACCGGAACGCCCTTCGAGATCGCGACACCGAACTCGTTCAGCAGCGCTTTGGCCTGATATTCATGGATATTCATTTAGTCGCTCCCTGAACCCGCGGGCGGTGACCTCGTAGGCCCACCTCAGTCTTGTGGCTGGCATACCATATACCACAGGAACTGCAACCCGGATTCTCTGACATCGATCTCTGGACTGCCGATCCGGAGCCCGCCCCGTCCTCTACAAGAGTTGCAGCGGGGGCCCGGAAGTGAAACCGCCGAAGACCGGTTTTTCGATCTTCGGCGGGGAATGTTGGGTTTAGCGGCCCAGAAGATCGGGCGCGATCTTCTTGCAGGCGTCAACCAGACCCTGCACTGCGCCGACCGACTTGTCGAAGGCTTCGCGGTCCTTGCCGACGAGCTCGATCTCGACGACGCGCTCGACGCCCTTGGAGCCGATCACGACGGGCACGCCGACATACATGTCCTTCACGCCGTATTCGCCGTTCAGGTAGGCGGCCGAGGCCAGCACGCGCTTCTTGTCACGCAGATAGCTCTCGGCCATCGCGATCGCGGAAGCCGCCGGAGCATAGAAGGCCGAGCCGGTCTTGAGCAGATTGACGATCTCGGCGCCGCCGTTGCGGGTGCGGTCGACGATCTCGTCGAGGCGCGCCTGCGAGGTCCAGCCCATCTTGACGAGATCGGGCAACGGGATGCCGGCGACGGTGGAGTATTTTACCAGCGGCACCATGGTGTCGCCATGGCCGCCCAGCACGAAGGCG
The DNA here is from genome assembly GCF_023101005.1 of Bradyrhizobium sp. 187. Lineage (NCBI taxonomy): Bacteria > Pseudomonadati > Pseudomonadota > Alphaproteobacteria > Hyphomicrobiales > Nitrobacteraceae > Bradyrhizobium > Bradyrhizobium sp. 187. The sequence continues at coordinate 174,049 of NZ_CP064693.1, read as the reverse complement.
GTGACGTCTTCGACCGAAACGTTGAACTCGTCGGCCAGGAAGTAGCGGAAGCGCGACGAATCCAGCACGCCGGCCATGCCGACGACCTTCTTGTGCGGCAGGCCGCTGGCCTTCTGCAGGGCCCAGACCATCGCGTCGAGCGGGTTGGTGATGCAGATGACGAAGGCGTCGGGAGCGTACTTCTTGATGCCGGCGCCGACCTGTTCCATGACCTTGAGGTTGATGGAGAGGAGGTCGTCGCGGCTCATGCCGGGCTTGCGCGGCACGCCGGCGGTGACGATGCAGACCTTTGCGTTGTCGAGCGCCTCGTAGGAGTTCGCGCCGGTGTAGTGCGCGTCAAAGCCGTCGACCGGCGAGGACTGCGCGATGTCGAGCGCCTTGCCCTGCGGCACGCCCTCGGCGATGTCGAACATCACCACGTCGCCCAGCTCTTTCAGGCCGATGAGATGAGCCAGCGTTCCGCCGATCTGACCGGAGCCAATCAAAGCAATCTTGTCGCGCGCCATGTGAGCCTGTCCTTTAGACACGTAAGGAGGGGAAAACTGAGACGGGTGGTTATCCCTTTCGCCTCCCCCGTTCAAGTCACGGGTTGCCCAATTGTCGGGCTTGCCGCGTATTCAAGCGCAACCTTGTCATTCCGGGGCTTGGGGAAGCGCCGAGTCCGGAATGACAGCGCTGGCAAATAGGACTTAAGTCTCGACCAAGCCCTTGGTCGAGCCGCTGGCGGTGGAATCCTTGCGGCCGTGAGGCAGCGCCAGATAGGATTCCGAGCTCATTTCGATCAGGCGCGACGCGGTGCGCTTGAACTCGTTGGCCTCGTTGCCCTCATTGGCAAGATAGAGCGAGATCGGGTTGGCATCGGCGGAGGCCATCAGCTTCACGGCATTGTCATACAGCGTGTCGATCAACGTAATGAAACGCTTGGCGGCGTTGCGCTGGGAGAAATCCATCACTGGAATATGGTCGACCAGGATGGTGTGATAGTCGTGCGCCAGCCTGAGATAGTCGGATGCCCCGAGCGGCTTGTCGCAGAGATCGGCGAACGTGAAGCGCGCCACGCCGTGGGCCGAGCACGGCACGTGCAGGATGCGGCCCTTGATCGAAATATCGCGCGACTTGCATTTGGCGCCGCCTGACATCTTCGACCAGGCGCGGTCGAGCGCGGCGTCCGCCTCGGTGTCTGCCGGCGTCAGCCACATCGGTACGCCCTGAAGTTTTTCCAGCCGGAAGTCGGTGCGCGCGTCGAGCCGCAGCACGTCCATGTGGTCGGTGATCTGCCTGATGAAGGGCAGAAACAGCGAACGGTTCAGGCCGCCCTTGTAGAGGTCGTCAGGCGCGACGTTGGAGGTCGCGACCACCACGGTGCCGAGCTCCAGCAGCTTTGCGAACAGGCGGCCCAAGATCATCGCGTCCGCGATGTCGGTGACGTGGAATTCGTCGAAACAGAGCAGCCAGCTCTCCTCGAAAATCGCATGCGCGGTCAGCGCGATGACGTCGCCGTCGCCAATCTCGCCGCGCGCGATGCCCTGGCGATAATCGTAGATGCGCTCGTGCACCTCGGCCATGAATTCGTGGAAATGGGCGCGCCTCTTGTGCTCGACTGTCGAGTGCTGGAAGAACAGATCCATCAGCATGGTCTTGCCGCGGCCGACCTCGCCATGGACGTAGAGCCCGTGCGGCGCCTCGTCCTTGTCGCTGCTGAACAGGCGGCTGAGCAGGCCCTGCTTGCGCGGCGGCTTGTAATCGGCGAGCCGCTGGTCGAGCGCGGCATAGGCGTCGGCGATTTCAGCCTGCGCAGCGTCGGGCTCGATCGCGCCGGACGCGATCTGGGCCTGATAGGCCTCGCGGAATGAGGAACTGGGGGTCGAGAGCATGCTCTTTACCGCCAGAGATGAGCGGAAATTGCAAGCCGTGAATTGGGGCGGGGCGCCATGCATTCCGTGTCCCGGACGCGCTGCGGCACGCAGTGACGCTGCGCAGAGCCGGGACCGACTGTTTCGTACAGGACCGTTCGTCTATCGCCGCGTAATGGGCCCCGGCTCTGCAGCGCACCGCTTCGCGCTGCGCAGCGTCCGGGGCACGAGAGCTTCGCTACTCACACAGCTCGTAGGCGTCCTCGACCACATACGGGCCGCCGCCGGTTGAGGCGCGGGACGAGAACAAAACAAAACGTTCGGCCGTGAATGCCTTGCTGGGAAAATAGCCACGCAGCGAGAGATAATCGGCGACGTCACGGTCGGTGGCGTCGTGCAGCCGGGCCAGCGTGACATGCGGGATGAACTTGCGGCCTTCCGGGTCGAGGCCGATCCGCTGCATCAGGCGCTCGAGCTCGGCCTGCAATTCCATCAGCGGCTTGCTCGGCACGATGGTGGCGACCACCGCGCGCGGCTTGCGTCCGCCGAAACTCTGCAAACCCTGCACCTTCACCTCGAACGGCTTACGGTCGACGCGAAACAGCATCGAGGCGATTTCGTTGGCGGACATGCCATCGATATTGCCGATGAAGCGCAGGGTGACATGGTAATTTTCGGGATCGATCCAGCGGGCGCCGGGAAGGCCGCCCCGCAAATTGGAAAGCGACTGGCCAATCTCGGCCGGAATTTCCAGACCAGTGAACAAACGCGGCATCGTTTCGCACTCCCGATGCTTGGGCATGATCCCAGGGCAAGATCATATCCAAATTTTAGAGCCGGCGACGAATCACCGGTACCCTAATTCCTATCGCAGTTGTGTGACCCTGCGAAGCATCGCGCGCCTTACTCCGGTAAAACCCTGGGAATTACGGTTAGCGCTGCCTGGTTTTCAACGCCGTTGCTCAGCGATGGTGCCAAGGAATGCCTCAACCGTAGGCAAGATATTCTTGACGATGATATCGACGCCGGCCGCGGTCGGATGAATGCCGTCGGCCTGGTTGAGCTTGGCATCGGCCGCGACACCATCGAGAAAAAACGGATAGAGCGGCACGCCGAATTTTTTCGCCAGATCCGGATAAATCGAATTGAAGCGCGCAGCATAATCCGCGCCGTAATTCGGCGGCGCCAGCATGCCGCACAGCATCACCGCGATCTTGCGCGCCTTGAGGCGCTGGACGATCTCGGTCAGCGCGGTGCGGGTCAAATCGGGATCGATGCCGCGCAACGCATCATTGGCGCCGAGCTCGATGATCACACCGTCGGTTCCGTCAGGGACCGACCAGTCGAGCCGGTCACGGCCCCCCGAGGAGGTGTCGCCGGATACCCCGGCATTGGTCATGCCGACCTCTATGCCTTTGTCTTGTAAAGCTTTTTGAAGCTTTGTGGGGAACGCTTCCTGGGCCGGGAGGCCAAGACCCGCGCTCAGGGAATCGCCGAGAACCACCAGCTTGATCGGTTTCGCCGCCTCAGCCCATGCCGGATTTGCGACGGTCATCAAAGCGAACATCAACACGGCTATGTGCATGAACAATCCGTAACGCCTCTCGACCGCGCGGGCGGAGTTGCCATATGACCGGACCATGGACACTCGCATCTCTTCCTCTTCGCTCGCCGACAGTTCGGCCGACACCATCGCCATCTCCAACGTCAATCTGTCATTGGGTACGGGCGCGGCACGCGTTCACATCCTCAAGGATATCAGCTTGCGCGTGGGCCGGAGCGAGACGATCGGCCTGATCGGCCCGTCAGGTTCGGGCAAATCCACGCTGCTGATGGTGATGGCGGGGCTGGAGCGTCCTGATAGCGGAGAGGTGGTGGTCAACGGCACGCCTTTCAATGCCCTCGACGAGGACGCACTGGCCCGCTTCCGCGGCCGCCAGGTCGGCATCGTCTTCCAGTCCTTCCATTTGATCCCGACCATGACCGCGCTGGAGAATGTCGCGGTGCCGCTCGAGCTTGCGGGCAATCCCGACGCCGCAAAGCGCGCGGCGCAGGAGCTGCAATCGGTCGGGCTCGGCGACCGTCTGCATCATTATCCGACCCAACTCTCCGGCGGCGAGCAGCAGCGCGTGGCGCTGGCCCGCGCACTGGCACCCGATCCAGCGATCCTCGTCGCCGACGAGCCGACCGGCAATCTCGACGAAGCCACGGGACAACAGATCGTCGACCTCCTGTTCAGCAAGCATGCCGAGCGCGGCATGACGCTGGTGCTGGTCACGCACGATTCTTCGCTCGCGCAGCGCTGCGATCGCGTGATCCGCCTCCGTTCGGGGCGCATCGACACGCAGTCGGCGCCGGCATGAGTGCTGCTGCCGCACCGTTTGCGAAGCCCAACGGCGTCGCGCTGTCGCTGCGTTACGCGCTGCGCGAATTGCGCGGCGGCCTGCGCGGCTTCTACGTCTTCATTGCCTGCATCGCGCTCGGCGTGATGGCCATCGCTGGCGTCGGCTCGGTCTCGGCGAGCCTGAGCGACGGCCTCGCCCGCGAAGGCCGTACGCTGCTCGGCGGCGACGTGTCGTTCGTCCTGTTTCAGCGCGAGGCGAAGCCGGAGGAAGTCGCCTTCCTGCGTTCGCGCGGCACCGTCTCGAGCGCCGCCACACTGCGCGGCATGGCGCGCTCGGCCGAGGGCAAGCTGGCCCTGGTCGAGATGAAGGCGGTCGACGACACCTATCCGATGCTGGGCCAGCTGACGCTGGCGCCGCCGCTGCCGATGTCCGAGTTGCTCGCGGAGCGCGACGGCGCGTTCGGCGCGGCCGCCGATCCGACACTGCTGGCGCGGCTGTCGCTCAAGACCGGCGATCGCGTCACCGTCGGGGCTGCGACGTTCCAGATCCGCAGCGCCGTCGAAGCCGAGCCCGACAAGCTCGCAGGCGGCATCGGCTTCGGCCCGCGCTTCCTGATCAGCGAAGCGGGCCTGCGCGCGACAGGGCTCGTCCAACCCGGCAGCCTGGTGCGCTGGGTCTATCGTGTGAAGCTGCCGGAGATCGCCAACAACGAGCGCGCCACCGACGCCTTCATCGCGGACGCCCGCAACGCCGCGCCGCAGGCCGGCTGGGAGGTCCGCAGCCGCTCCAATGCCTCGCCGCAGCTCGAGCGCAACATCAACCGCTTCACGCAGTTCCTGACGCTGGTCGGCCTCGCCGCGCTGCTGGTCGGCGGCGTCGGCGTTGCCAATGCCGTCAAGGCCCATATCGACCACAAGCTCGAGGTGATCGCGGCCTTCAAGGCCGTCGGCGCCACCGGGCGCGACGTGTTCGGCATCTATCTCGCCCAGGTTCTCCTGCTCGCCGCGATCGGCTCAGTGATCGGCCTCGCACTAGGCGCCGCCATGCCGTTCGCGATCGTCGGCCTATTCGGCAAGCTGCTGCCCCTGCCGGTGGTGCCGGCGGTGCATGCCGACGAGCTCGCGCTGTCGTTCGTCTACGGGCTGCTCACGGCGCTTGCCTTCGGCCTGTGGCCGCTCGGGCGAGTGCACGACGTGCCGGTGGCGGCGCTGTTCCGCGACACCATCAGCTCCGAATGGCATCGGCCACGCTGGAGCTATCTCGTCTTCATGGCCGTCGTGATCGCGCTGCTCATCGCGGTCGTGATCGGGCTGTCCTTCGACAAGCGCATCGCCGCGGTGTTCGTGGCCTCCTCCGTGGTCGTGTTCGCGCTGCTCCGCGGCATTGCCGCCCTGCTGATGACGATCGCACGGCGGCTGCCGCGCACGCGATGGCCGATGCTGCGACTTGCGATTGCCAACATCCACCGGCCGGGCGCGCTGACGCCCTCGGTCGTGCTGTCGCTCGGGCTCGGGCTCGCCGTGCTCGTCACCATCACCCAGATCGACGGCAATCTGCGCCGGCAGTTCCTGGCGGCGCTGCCCGAGCACGCGCCATCGTTCTTCTTCATCGACATTCCGAGCACGCAGGCCGAGCAGTTCGACACATACCTGCGCCAGATCGCCCCTGGCGCGAAAGTCGACGACGTGCCGATGCTGCGCGGACGGATCGTCGGAGCCCGTGGTGTCCGCGCCGAGGAGCTCAAGCCCAGCACCGATTCCGAGTGGGTGCTGCAGAGCGACCGCGGCCTGACCTATACCGCCGAGCTGCCGAAGGGCTCCAAGGTGGTCGAGGGCGAGTGGTGGAGCGCCGATTATTCCGGCCCGCCGCTGGTTTCGATGGAGAAGAAGATCGCGGACGGACTCGGCCTCAAGGTCGGCGACGAGGTCGTGGTCAATATCCTCGGCCGCGACATCCCCGCGAAGATCAGCAATCTGCGCAGCATCGACTGGCAGGGCCTCGGCATCAATTTCGTCCTCGTGTTCTCGCCGAACGCATTCAAGGGCGCGCCGCACACCCACATCGCGACGCTGACGGAAGCCGGCGGCGATGCGGCCGGCGACGGCAAGATCATCAAGGAGGTCGCTGACGCCTATCCGATGGTGACGAGCGTGCGCGTGCGCGAGGTGATGGAGACGGTCGGCTCGGTCGTGACCAACCTGGCGCTGGCGATCCGCGGCGCCAGCGCGGTGACCCTGATCTCGGCGATCCTGGTGCTCGGCGGCGCGCTCGCCGCCGGCCATCGCCACCGGGTCTACGATGCGGTGATCCTCAAGACCCTGGGCGCGACCCGGCTGCGGCTGCTCGGCGCCTATGCGCTCGAATACCTCCTGATCGGGCTTGCCACCGCGGTCTTCGGCGTTTTCGCCGGCAGCGTCGCGGCCTGGATGATCGTGACCCGGCTGATGACCCTCACTTTCGTCTGGCAGGGCGGCAGCGCAGCCGGCGTGGTCGCGGCTGCCTTCGTCGTCACGGTCGGCCTCGGGCTCGCCGGCACCCTGCTGGCGTTGAACAAAAAGCCCGCCACGGTGTTGCGGAATTTGTGACAAATGGTAGCGGGCGGCGGCACGGGAGCGAAATCGCACGATTCCAGCGATTAACCACGTCCGCTCGTCTGGATTGCAGGTAAGGGCGACATTCAGCCGCGCGTGGACGGTTGCAGCGAATGTGTTAGTTTCCCACATATCGAATGGGTTCGGAGCCCCGATTGTTAGCCAAAATTTAGTCGGCAGACATCGGTATCCGAGATAGAATTTGACGAACCGGCGGCATGGCGACCCTCATGCCGGACCGGACCAACCAACGGGAATTCGACCATGTCGGACCTAGACCGCAATTACGCTTCTCCTTTCGGCAGGGCCGCCGGGCGTGTTGACGCCGCGACGGTCGATGCCGGCCTGCGCGCCTACATGCTGCGCATCTACAACTACATGAGCATCGGCCTGGCCATCACCGGCCTTGCCGCCCTCGGCGTCTACATGGCCGCCGTGACGGACGTTCCGACCCCGGAAGCCGTGCGGGTCGGCAAGCTGTTCCTGACGCCGTTCGGCTACGCGATGTTCGTCAGCCCCCTGAAGTGGCTGTTCATGCTCGCGCCGCTCGCCATGGTGTTCGTGATCTCGGCAGGCATCAACCGGCTCGCTCCTTCGACCGCCCAGATCCTGTTCTGGGTGTTCGCGGCACTGATGGGCGTCTCGCTGTCCTCGATCTTCCTGGTGTTCACGCACACCTCGATCGTCCGGGTGTTCTTCATCACCGCGGCGACTTTCGGCGCGCTCAGCCTCTACGGTTACACCACCAAGCGTGACATGAGCGGAATGGGTTCGTTCCTGTTCATGGGCCTGATCGGCATCGTCATCGCGAGCCTGGTGAACCTGTTCCTGGCGAGCTCGGTGCTGCAGTTCGTCGTGTCGGTGGTCGGCGTGCTGGTGTTCGCGGGCCTCACCGCCTGGGATACCCAGCGGCTGAAGAACGACTACATCTACGGTTACGCTTCGGCCGGCGGTGACATCGCAGAGCGTGCGGCCATCACCGGCGCGCTGTCGCTGTACCTGAACTTCATCAACTTGTTCACGCTGCTCCTGCAGCTCCTCGGCCAGCGCGACTAAGCGCCAGCCCAGAGTGGACGCCAGCAACCCCCGGCCGAGAGGCCGGGGTTTTTGTTTGGGGCGAGCCTCTCAACACCCACCGTCATTGCGAGCGCAGCGAAGCAATCCAGAGTCCCTCCGCTGGTGCATTTCTGGATTGCTTCGTCGCAAGGGCTCCTCGCAAGGACGGAGTATGAGGAAGCACGGTTGCCTCTTCCAGCCGCCCCGGGAAGGCTCTAATCTTGCGGCATGTCCGCACCCGATATCAGGCCCACCACCGAGGCCGACCTCCCCGCCATCACGGCCATCTATCGGCAGGCTGTCCGCGAGGGCACCGCGACGTTCGAGCTGGAGCCGCCCGACCTTGCCGAGATGACGCGCCGCTACCGCACGCTGATCGACGGCGGCTACCCCTATTTCGTCGCCATCCTCGACGGGCGCGTCGCCGGCTACGCCTATGCCGGTGCCTACCGGCCCCGCCCGGCCTACCGCTTCACGGTCGAGAACTCGATCTATCTCGATCCATCCTTCCACCGCCGCGGCATCGGGGCGCTCCTGCTGGAGCGGCTGATCGTCGAATGCGAGGCACGCGGCTTCCGTCAGATGATCGCGGTAATTGGGGATTCCACCAATGCCGGCTCGATCGGCGTGCACACCAGGGCCGGCTTCAAAATGATCGGCACGCATCCCAGCGTCGGGCTGAAATTCGGCCGCTGGCTGGACACGGTAATGATGCAGCGGAGCCTCGGCGAGGGCGCCAAGAGCGTGCCGGGGAAGTAAGGCCCGTAGCCCGGGTGAGCGAAGCGATACCCGGGAACGCTGCAAGCAAAGACCCGGATGTCGCTACGCTCATCCGGGCTACTGGATCCCTGCTACACCACCGCCAATTTGCGATCGATCACCAGGAGCACGCGCTCCAGTTCGTGGCCGCGGCGCAGGATCAAGCCCGTCGCCGAGATCACGCTGTACATGCCCTGCTTGCGCGCGAGGCGCGGATCCTTCTCGATACGATAGATCGGCACTTCCGAGGCGCGGCGAAAGACCGAGAACACAGCGCGATCCCTGAGGAAGTCGATGGCATAGTCGCGCCACTCGCCTTCGGCAACCATCCGGCCGTAGAGATTGAGAATACGGTGCAGCTCGAGCCGGTTGAACGTCACGCGGCTCAGTTGCGCATTCGAAGCGGCGGGGCGCGCCGCCGCACGCTGTTCGCTCGGATCGGTATCCTCCGACAGACTCATAGGCCGCCTCCTGTCGCATCAGCATGACCGCGTCCGCGAAGACCGTCCCTCGACCGCGGATCATGACGGTTGCATGATTGCGCCAACTGTTCCCCACCGCAAGGGCCCTTGGAAGGACCTTGGAATCGGAGCCAATCCGCCCACACGCAGCGGTGGAACTCTGTCGCGGCAAACCGTCACGGGATCGTTAGCAGGAATCATAGTGTCGCCGCTTTTCCGCCAAGCGACTGCCGCCCTGCGTTGCGAAAAGACCTATGTGCGTTGACCCGGTCCTTTCGGTTCCGGATTCCTCAGCCCCCAGCCCCCCGGGGCCGTCAGGATCGGGTCTGTTCGCACGACAAGGAGGGCCAACGCGAGTTGGTCCTTTTTTGTTTGAGTCGAATTGTTTGGGTCGGGATGTTTCTGCCTCGACGGATATCTCAGCATCTCAGCAAAAACCCTTTCCCCTCATCCTGAGGAGCCGCGAAGCGGCGTCTCGAAGGATCGAGGCCGAGCTGCCTCAGCAGGGCCTGCATGGTTCGAGACGGCGCTGACGCGCCTCCTCACCATGAGGATTGAGAGTGTGCTTGAGTCGGACGATTCGAAGTGCGCGTCAGTGCAGCGACGTGTACGCCGCGCCCAGCATCGGGCCCGGTCTCTCCCGGCTGCCGTCCTGGACATAGACCACGGCACCGTCGACGCCGTCACGCGTGAGGTTCTCGATCGGCACCGTCCAGCTTTCCGGGCGGCCGGTCCAGTCGCCGACCTTCAGCAGGTTGCGCACCACGTTGTGATAGATCACTTGCTGTCCGCGATTTTCGCCGCGACTGATCGCGATCGGCACCGACCTCGCAATCGAGCAGATCCAGACCTCGCCGTGGGACGCCGTCGGCTCCTTGCTCGCGGCCACCGAGACGTTGATCTGCTTGCCCGCGAGCGACATCGTCACCGGCACGCTCATCACACCAGTGCCCGTCTCGGTTTTGCCGATGGCGCTTTCGATGCCGGTGCGGTCGCTGCCGACGACATGCGTGGAGCCGTTGACCACGACCTGCGGCGTGTAGACTTCGCGGTCGCCGCGCATGCGCGAATACGCACGCTGCCGTGCAGAGAAGCGCGAATCGGCCAATGTGTCCTTCCAGCCGAGATAGTCCCAATAGTCGATCGGCATGCTCAGCGCGATGATCGAGGGATCGCGGGCGAGGTCGCCGATGATCTTGTCGGCCGGCGGGCAGGAGGAGCAGCCCTGCGAGGTAAACAACTCGACAACGGCGCGGGGATCAGCCTCGGCAGGGCGGATGACGGCGACGATTGCACAGAGACCAAGAGCTCCCGACCAGAGGGCACCGGACCAGCGTGAAACCAGATGAGAAGCCGTCATTGTTGTCATGTCGAACGCCGCACACCATTGCTCGTGAGAGGGAAATCTTACCGCCGGATGGTCACCGTAATCTTACGGGCCTCACACATTTGTTGTCCGTCCAAGAACCGTACAAGGGGAGGTTCTGTGCCGGGCGGGCCCATCTGAAGCCTGCCGCAAACGCGTGAAGGCGGCCTTGTGATAGGCCGCCTTCGTGTAACCTACTACTCACTTCGCAGTGAGCCACCGTTCACAAATCCGCGCTTACGCCGCGAGCTTGCGTAGCACGTAGTGCAGGATGCCGCCGTTGCGGTAGTATTCGAGTTCGTCCAGCGTATCGATGCGGCAGAGCAGCGAAACGCGCTGCAGCGAACCGTCGCCGGAGACGATCTCCGCGGTCAGCTTCTGGCGCGGCTTGAGGTCGCCAACGAGGCCGCGCAGCGTGACCTTCTCGTCGCCCTTCAGACCGAGCGACGACCAGGAGGTGCCGTCCTCGAAGGTCAGCGGCAGCACGCCCATACCGACCAAATTGGAGCGGTGGATGCGCTCGAAGCTCTGGCAGATCACGGCGCGCACGCCGAGCAGACGGGTGCCCTTCGCGGCCCAGTCGCGCGAGGAGCCGTTGCCGTATTCGGCGCCGGCGAACACCACCAGCGGCACCTGCTCCTGCTGGTACTTCATCGCGGCGTCGTAGATCGACATCTGCTCGCCGTCGGGCCAGTGCTTGGTGAGACCGCCTTCCGGAATATTGCCGTCGGCGCCCTTCAGCATGAAGTTCTTGATGCGGATATTGGCGAAGGTGCCGCGCATCATGACTTCGTGGTTGCCGCGCCGCGTGCCGTACTGGTTGAAGTCGGCCGGACGCACCTGGTGCTCGCTGAGATATTTGCCGGCGGGCGAGGTGAGCTTGATCGAACCGGCCGGCGAGATGTGGTCGGTGGTGATCTTGTCGCCGAACATGGCGAGGATGCGGGCCTCGACGATGTCGGTGACCGGCTCCGGCTCCTTCTTCATGCCTTCGAAATAGGGCGGGTTCTGCACATAGGTCGAACTCATGTTCCAGCGATAGGTTTCGCTCTCGACCGTCTTGATCTTGCGCCAGTTGGTGTCGCCCTTGAACACGTCGGCATACTTCTTCTTGAAGATCGACGCGGTCACGAACTTCTTCATGAAGGCGTTGATCTCCTTGGTCGTCGGCCAGATGTCCTTGAGGTAGACCGGCTTGCCGTCCTTGCCTTCACCGAGCGGCTCGACGGCGAGGTTCTTGGTGACGGTGCCCGCGAGCGCGTGGGCGACCACGAGCGGCGGCGAAGCCAGATAGTTCGCCTGCACGTCCGGTGAGACGCGGCCTTCGAAGTTGCGATTGCCGGAGAGCACCGCAGCCGCGACGATGCCGTTGTCGTTGATCGACTTCGAGATCTCCTCGGGCAGCGGACCTGAATTACCGATGCAGGTGGTGCAGCCGAAACCGACCAGGTTGAAGCCGACCTTGTCGAGATCGGCCTGGAGACCGGAATCGGCAAGATAGGCCGCCACCACCTGGCTGCCCGGGGCGAGCGAGGTCTTCACCCACGGCTTTGCCTTGAGGCCCTTCGCGGCGGCGTTGCGCGCCAGAAGACCGGCGCCGATCAGCACGCTCGGGTTCGAGGTGTTGGTGCAGGAGGTGATCGCGGCGATCACGACGTCGCCATGGCCGATGTCGAAGTTCTTGCCGTCGACGGCGAAGCGCTTCCCCGGCTCCTCGGCCTTCTTGTATTCGCTGGCGAGCGCGAGCGAAAAGCCCTCGGCCACGGACGGCAGCGCAATGCGGCCTTCGGGGCGCTTCGGGCCGGCCATCGAGGGCACGACATCACCGAGGTCGAGCGTCAGCGTTTCCGTGAACACCGGATCGGGCGACTTGGCGGTACGGAACAGCCCTTGCGCCTTCGCATAGGCCTGCACCAGCGCGACGCGCGCCGAGGCGCGGCCGGAGGTCTTGAGATAATCCAGTGCGGCGGCATCGACCGGGAAGAAGCCGCAGGTCGCGCCATATTCGGGCGCCATGTTGGCGATGGTTGCCTTGTCTGCGACCGAGAGATGGTCGAGGCCGGGGCCGAAGAACTCCACGAACTTGCCGACGACGCCGAGCTTGCGCAGCATCTGCGTCACCGTCAGCACCAGGTCGGTCGCGGTGACGCCTTCCTTCATCGCGCCCTTCAGCTTGAAGCCGACGACGTTGGGCAGCAGCATCGACAGCGGCTGGCCGAGCATGCAGGCTTCCGCCTCGATGCCGCCGACACCCCAGCCGAGCACGGCAAGGCCGTTGACCATGGTGGTGTGGGAATCGGTGCCAACCAGCGAGTCGGGATACGCGACCTCGAAGGTGCCGGTCTTCTTGCCGACCGTCATCTTCTCCTTCTTGGTCCACACCGTCTGGGAGAGATATTCGAGATTGACCTGGTGGCAGATGCCGGTGCCGGGCGGCACGACGGAGAAGTTCGAGAACGCCTTCTGGCCCCATTTCAGGAACTCGTAGCGCTCCTGGTTCTGCTTGTATTCCTCGGTGACGTTCTTGCCGAAGGCCTTGTTGTCCCCGAAGAAGTTCACGATCACGGAGTGGTCGATGACGAGATCGACCGGCACCAGCGGATTGATCTTCTCGGCGTCGCCCCCGAGCTTCTGCATCGCGTTGCGCATCGCGGCGAGATCGACCACGGCGGGCACGCCGGTGAAGTCCTGCATCAGCACGCGCGCCGGGCGGAAGGCGATCTCATGCTCCAGCGACTTCTTGCGCAGCCACTTCGACACCGCGACGATGTCTTCCTTCTTGACCGAGCGGCCGTCCTCGTTGCGGAGCAGGTTCTCGAGCAAAACCTTCATCGAGTAGGGGAGTTTCGAAATTCCCTTCAGACCATTCTTCCCGGCCGTGGGCAGGCTGTAATAGACATAGGTCTTGGCGCCGACCTTGAGGGTCTTTTTGCATTTGAAGCTGTCGAGCGAGGTCATGTAGGAAATCCCAATTGTCAGTTATACCCGGCAGGGTATTTTAACACCGTCAGCGTAGGCAGGCTGAGTCACTTGCAGGGGCAGGTTGAGTTGCCGCATCAAGTAGTTCCGGGCTTATAGAAGCTTTCTAACCGCGCCGCCACAGCCACAATCGTGCCGCGGCAATCCGCGAGCCAAAAATTCCCATACGCTACCCCAAGTTTTCCTGAGGCCTGGCTTTGAGCGGATCGATACGAGGCAAGATGCAGCTTTCCGGACGCGGGGTCAGTTGCGTGCGGGGCGGGCGCGAGGTGTTTTCCGCGCTCGATTTCGAGGCCGGCTCCGGCGAAGCCGTGGCGGTCGTCGGCCGCAACGGATCGGGCAAGACCTCGCTGCTGAGGCTGATCGCGGGCCTGCTCATTCCGGCGAGCGGCACGATCGCGCTGGACGGGGGTGACGCCGAGCTGACGTTGCCGGAGCAATGCCACTATCTGGGTCATCGCGACGCCCTGAAGCCAGCCCTGAGCGTGGCGGAGAATCTGACGTTCTGGGCCGATTTTCTCGGCGGCGAGCGTTTCGACACCGGCAAGGGACTCGCCACCGTCGGGCTCGACCATGCCGCCGATCTGCCCGCCGCCTTCCTGTCCGCCGGCCAGCGCCGCCGGCTGTCGCTGGCCCGCCTGCTCACCGTCCGCCGCCCCGTCTGGCTGTTGGACGAGCCGACCACGGCGCTCGATGTCGCGGGACAGGACATGTTTTCCGGATTGATGCGCGGGCACTTGGCGCGCGGCGGCCTGATCGTCGCCGCCACCCATGCCCCGCTCGGGATCGATTCGCGGGAGCTGCGGATCGGGGGTGCGGCGTGATTCGGGTCGACCCTCAGGTTTCCAAGCGGCCGAACTCCGCCCTCTCCGTTCCCTCCCCCCTTGTGGGGGAGGGTCAGGGAGGGGGGTGCCACACGGCGCACTCTCTCGGTTCTCGCGTTCGGCAGGCGGGCGCTCCGTTGCTAGCAGCCCGCACCCAAGAACCATCTTCCTCGGGGCTACCCCCCTCCCCCGCCCTCCCCCACAAGGGGGGAGGGAGCGCAGCTCGCCCGGCGCAACCGGCCGACGCTGCCTCCTCACCTCTGGGAGCAGTGGCATGACCGCCCTGTCTGCCCTCATCCGCCGGGATATCCGGATCGCGCTCCGCGTCGGGGGCGGGGCGTTGATTGGCGTGCTGTTCTTTCTGACGGTGGTGGTGCTGATGCCGTTTGCTGTGGGGCCGGACCTGGCACTGCTGTCGCGGCTCGGACCCGCCATCCTGTGGCTGGGGGCGCTGCTGGCGAGCCTGCTGACCCTGGACCGGCTGTTCATGGCCGACCACGAGGACGGCTCGCTCGACCTGATCACGATGAGCCGGACCCCGCTGGAACTCGCCTGCGCGTCGAAAGCGCTGGCGCATTGGCTGGCCGCCGGCCTGCCGCTGATCGTCGCAACCCCCGTGCTCGGCCTGCTGCTCAACCTCGACATGGTCGCAACCGGTGCTGTGGCGCTGACACTGCTCGCCGGCACCCCGGCGCTGACATTTACCGGGATGGTCGGTGCGGCGCTGGCGGTGACGCTGCATCGTGGCGGCTTGCTGATAGCTGTCCTGGTGCTGCCGCTGTCGATACCGGTGCTGATCTTCGGCGTCGCAGCCTCGCAGGCGGCGATCGTCGGACCCATGACGTTCGGCGCGCCGTTCTCGATCCTGTGCGCGCTGTCGCTGGTCAGTCTCGTGATCGGCCCCTTCGCGGCTGCGGCGAGCCTGAAGCATGGGCTGGATTGAGATGGGCTGGACTGACCTTGACCCCGATCAACTTTCGCTGCGGACTTTCGTGCTGATTGCGTGAGCGCTTACCGGTGATTATCAGGATACCATGACGCTGATCGACCTCGCCAACCCCACACGGTTCCTCGCGCTGACGGCGCGGCTGCTGCCATGGCTTGCGGCCGCGACCATCATCCTGCTCGCGATCGGGCTCTATCAGTCTGCCACCGCACCCGACGACTATCAGCAGGGCGCGACGGTAAAGATCATGTTCATCCACGTGCCTAATGCCTGGCTGTCGATGTTCGTATGGGGCGTGATGAGCATTGCCTCGCTCGGCACGCTGGTGTGGCGGCATCCGCTTGCCGACGTCGCCGCCAAAGCGGCCGCCCCGATCGGCGCCAGCTTCACCTTCCTTGCGCTGCTCACGGGCTCGCTGTGGGGCCGGCCGATGTGGGGCACCTATTGGGAATGGGACGCGCGGCTGACCTCGGTGCTGATCCTGTTCCTGATGTATCTCGGCCTGATGGCGCTGTGGCGCGCGGTCGACGAGCCCTCCCGCGCGGCGCGCGCCGCCGCCGTGCTGACCCTAGTCGGCGCCATCAACCTGCCCATCATCAAGTTCTCGGTCGACTGGTGGAACACGCTGCACCAGCCGGCCTCGGTGATGCGGATGGGCGGCTCGTCGCTCGACAGATCATTCCTGATTCCGTTGCTGGTGATGGCGGTCGCGTTTACCCTGCTGTTCGTCACGCTGCATCTGGCTGCGATGCGCAACGAGATTTTGCGACGGCGCGTGCGGTCCCTGCAGATGATGCAGGCGAGCCGTGTGGCGTTTGCAGAAGTCGGCACCGGCTCGCGTGAAGGCAGCACGTCAAAAGAAGCTGGGGCTGCATGATCATGTCGCTCGGTCCCTATGCGTCTTTCATCGTGACATCCTATGCCGCGGCCGCCCTTGTGGTCGTGATCCTGATCGGCTGGATCGTGCTCGATCATCGTAGCCAGACACAGCGCCTGCGCGAGCTCGAGCGCAGCGGCGTGACCCGCCGCTCCGGCCGTAGCGCGACGGATCGGCCATGAGAGATCGAGCATGAGAGATCAATCATGAGCGAGCAATCGACGTCCGCTCCGCCGCAGCGCCGCACCTTCCTGATGGCGCTGCCGCTGATCGCCTTCATCGGCTTGGCGCTGCTGTTCTGGTTCCGGCTCGGCAGCGGCGATCCCTCGCGAATTCCGTCTGCGCTGATCGGACGCCCCGCGCCGCAAACCACGCTGCCGCCGCTCGAGGGATTGCAGGCTGACAATGTGCAGATCCCCGGCCTCGATCCCGCCGCGTTCAAGGGCAAGGTCAGCCTCGTCAATGTCTGGGCGTCCTGGTGCGTGCCGTGCCACGACGAGGCGCCGCTGCTGACCGAATTGGCAAAAGACAAGCGCTTCCAGCTCGTCGGTATCAACTACAAGGATGCCGCCGACAATGCGCGGCGCTTCCTGGGGCGCTACGGCAACCCGTTCGGCCACGTCGGCGTCGATGCCAACGGCCGCGCCTCGATCGAATGGGGTGTCTATGGCGTGCCGGAGACCTTTGTCGTCGGTCGCGAAGGCACCATCGTCTACAAGCTGGTGGGACCGATCACGCCGGAGAATTTGCGGACGGTGCTGTTGCCGCAGATGGAGAACGCGTTGAAGGCGGCGGGGAGCTAGCTCTGTCGTCAGTGTGAGCGAAGGACCCAACCCCAAACACCGCTGTCATGCCCCGGCTTGACCGGGGCATCCAGTACGCCGCGGCCTCTCCGTATCTCACAACCGTCTCTGGAATACTGGATCGCCCCGGCGATGACAGTTGAGTGTGTGGCCGCAACCGGCAATGATGAGTTGAGAGCTCAACCCTTCCTCACATCGCCCGCCTCGGCCTCGCTCGCTTCCAGCGACGCC
Source organism: Bradyrhizobium sp. 187 (assembly GCF_023101005.1). Lineage (NCBI taxonomy): Bacteria > Pseudomonadati > Pseudomonadota > Alphaproteobacteria > Hyphomicrobiales > Nitrobacteraceae > Bradyrhizobium > Bradyrhizobium sp. 187. The sequence continues at coordinate 156,958 of NZ_CP064693.1, read as the reverse complement.
GGCTCGAGGTGATAGCGCTTGGTCAGCGGCATCTGGGCGATGGCGAAGATCATGGTGATCGGCGTGACGCCGAACACCTTGAAGTTGACCCAGAAGTCGGTGCTCTGGGTGCGCCAGACGATCTCGTTCAACACCGCCATGCCGGCGAAGAACAGCGCCCAGCGCAGCGTCAGGATGCGCCAGCCCTGCGGCGTCAAATTGAACATCTGGTCGAACATGACGGCGATGAAGGAGCGGCCGAACAACAGGCCGCCGCCGAGGATCGCGGCGAACAAAGCGTAGATGATGGTCGGCTTGAGCTTGATGAAGGTCTCGTCGTGGAGCACCAAGGTCAGCGTGCCGAACACCAGCACGATGACGCCCGTCACGATCGCCATGATCGGAATGTGGCGCGTCACCACATAGGAGGCGATCATCGCCGCGACGATCGCGACCATGAAGGCGCCGGTCGCTGCGAACAGATTGAACTTCGCATTGACGAAGAAGAACACGAGCAGCGGGCCGAGCTCGGTCGCAAGCTTGAACAGCGGATGCGGCTGGGTCTTGTCCATTCTTCAGCTTTCGATTCCGGCAATGGCGCGGGCGAAATCACGCGCGGTGAACGGCGCGAGATCGTCGACGCCTTCGCCGACGCCGATGAAATGCACCGGCAGTTTGAATTTCTCCGCGAGCGCCACCAGAATGCCGCCGCGGGCGGTGCCGTCGAGCTTCGTCATCACGAGACCGGTGACCCCTGCGGTGCGATGGAAGGCCTCGACCTGCGACAGCGCGTTCTGGCCGACAGTGGCGTCCAGCACAAGCAGCACCGCATGCGGTGCAGTCGCGTCCACCTTGCGGATGACGCGCACGACCTTTTCGAGCTCGTTCATCAGCTCGGCCTTGTTCTGAAGCCGCCCGGCGGTGTCGATCAGGAGCAGGTCGACGGCCTGCTCCTTCGCCGCCGTCAGCGCGTTGAAGGCGAGGCTCGCCGAATCCGAGCCTTGCGCGCCTGATATGACGGGCGTCCTGGTGCGCTCGCCCCAGACCTTGAGCTGTTCGATCGCCGCCGCGCGAAAGGTGTCGCCGGCGGCCAGCATCACCTTGCGGCCTTCGGACGCGAATTTTTGCGAGAGTTTTCCGATGGTGGTGGTCTTGCCGGAGCCGTTGACGCCGACCACGAGGATGACGAACGGCTTCTTGCCGGCGTCGATCTCGAGCGGCTTCGCCACCGCCGCCAGCACCTTCTCGACCTCGGTCGCGACGACGTCCTTGACCTCGTCCGCCGAGATCGCCTTGTCGTAGCGTCCCGTGCCAACCGCATCCGCGATCCGCACCGCGACCGAGGTGCCGAGGTCGGCGCGCAGCAGCACGTCCTCGATATCGTCGAGCATGGCGCGGTCGAGCTTGCGCTTGGTGACGAGGTCGGCGACCGCGGTCCCGAGCGAGGACGAGGTGCGCTTCAGCCCGTCGGACAGGCGGCGCCACCAGCTCAGCTTGGGGGTCTCGGGGGTGGTATCGTTCATGGTGGCGGTGTGTTAGCCGTTCCGGCTCGCAAACGAAAGTCTTGACCGAAAGTCCTGCAATTGCTCGATGTTCCCGAATTGACGGCCGACGAAATCCTGGCGCGCGTGCTCCATCGCGACGGATTGATGCTGGTCATCGACAAGCCGGCCGGCCTGCCGGTGCATCGCGGACCCAAGGGCGGTGCCAATCTGGAAACCTCCTTCGAGGCGCTTCGTTTCGGCCTGCCGCGGCCGCCGGTGCTGGCCCACCGGCTGGACAAGGACACCTCGGGTTGCCTCGTGCTCGGCCGCCATCGCAAGGCGACGGCGTCGCTCGGCCTGCTGTTCAAGCATGGCAAGATCGGCAAGACCTACTGGACCATCGTCGAGAGCGGCCCCACCGAGGACGAAGGCACCATCGACATGCCGCTCGGACGGCTGAACGCCGAGCGAGGCTGGTGGCAGAAGCCCGATCCCGAGGGCCAGAAGGCCATCACCAACTGGAAGGTGATGGGCCGGGGCGATGGCCTGACCTGGCTCGCCATGGAACCGGTGACCGGGCGGACCCATCAATTGCGGGTGCATTCGTCGGCGACCGGCTGGCCGATCTTCGGCGACAACATTTACGGCAACGGCCCGCGCTTCGGCGAGCCGAAGCTGCACCTGCATTCCCGCGAGATCGTGGTACCGATCTCCCGCAACAAGGAGCCGGTCCGCGTGGTGGCGCCTGCCCCGCCCCACATGCACGAGCGGCTCCGCGCCTGCGGGTGGAACGGGGAGTAGCCCGACTGCTCGCCCCTCATGGTGAGGAGGCCGCGCAGCGCCCCCTATAGTTTACGAAACGTTCAGTGCTCGTCTCTAATGATAGCGGTTGCTTAGAACAAGCTTCCGTCAATCTGCTCAGGACGAGCTGCGCGTCATGTCCACGGCCGAGTTATCGATCATCGACGAGGTCGAGTCCGCGCTTCGGACTGGCTCGGCGGAAAAGGGCCTGGCAACAGCCCGCCGCGTCACCGACCTGTTCCTGTCCTCCGCCGGCAGTTTCGACGACGAGCAGATCGCACTGTTTGACGACGTGCTCGATCGCCTGATCGGCACCATCGAGCTCCGCGCCATCGCCGACATGGGCGCGCGCGTAGCGCTCGCCGAGATCAGCGCGCAGCTCGCGCCGATCGCGCAGGCGCCGCCATCGGTCATTCGCCGCCTCGCCAACAATGACGAAATCCGCATCGCTGGTCCCGTGCTGCAGGAATCCGCGCGCCTCGACGACGGCGCGCTGGTGCAGATCGCATCATCCAAGGGCGAGCCGCATCTGCTCGCGGTCGCCGGACGCTGGTGGCTGAAGGAGATCGTCACCGATGCATTGCTGGCGCGACGTTATCCCAGCGTCAGCCGGCGGCTCGCCGCCAATCCCGGCGCGCGCGTCTCCGGAAGCGGATTTGCCGTCATCGTCGGACAGGCGGAGGCCGATCCCGAGCTCGCTGTCAGCGTCGGCGTCCGCGTCGATTTGCCGTCAGACCTGCGCCGTCAATTGCTGCGCTCGGCGAGCGAGGCCGTGCGGACCCGCCTGTTGTCGCGCGCGCCGCCGCATCTGTTCGAGGAGATCCAGAGCGCGATCGCCGCAGTCACCGTCGGTGTCGAGCGCGAGATGTCGGGTGTCCGCGATTTCGAAGGCGCCAAGCGCGCCGTCGCAGGTCTCAGGGCGACCGGCCAGCTCAGCGAAGCGACGCTGCTCGGCTTCGCAACACAGCGCCATTATGAAGAAGCGGTGGCCGCATTGGCGGCATTGTCGGGATCGACTGTCGAAGTCATCCGCCCGCTGATGCAAAGCCTGCGCGAGGACGGCCTGCTGGTGCCGTGCAAGGCAGCGCAGCTCAGCTGGGAAACCACCGCCGCCGTGCTCGAAAGCCGCTTTGCGAGCGGCGCGATGAAGCCGGCCGATATCGCAAGGGCTCAAAGCCATTACGCGCGCATGACCCCGGAGAATGCGCGGCGGACGCTGCGCTTCTGGCAGGTGCGGGCGTTGTAGTTTTTCCCTCTCCCCTTGTGGGAGAGGGTGGCTCGCCGCGCAGCGGCGAGACGGGTGAGGGGTCTCTCTCCGCGAGTCCACATTGAGTTGAGTACGCGGAAGCAACCCCTCATCCGGCGCTTCGCGCCACCTTCTCCCACAAGGGGAGAAGGGAAGGAAGCATCACACCGTCAGCCGCGCGCCATCGCGACCGGCAATCCGCAGCGACACCACACTCCCCACACGCTCGCCCGCAATCGCCACCGGCAGATAATGCTCCGTCCGTCCCTGACCGTCGCTCTCGATCAGCACCTCACGCGTGGCGCCTATCTCGGCTTGCAGCCGCTGCAGGAGCGCGGTCTCACCGGCCGAGCGCAGCCGCTTCGCACGCTCCTTGATTGCACCGCCCGCCACCTGTGGCATCCGCGCGGCCGGCGTGCCGGGACGCGGCGAATAGGGGAAGACGTGGAGGAACGTCAGGCCGCATTGCTCGACCAGATCGAGCGAGCGCGAGAACATCTCCTCGGTCTCGGTCGGAAAGCCCGCGATGATGTCGGCCCCCAGCGCGATATCCGGGCGCAGCCGGCGGACCTGGTCGCAGAACGCGATGGCGTCGCCGCGCGTATGCCGCCGCTTCATGCGCTTCAAGATCATGTCGTCGCCGGACTGCAGCGACAGGTGCAGATGCGGCATCAGCCGCGAATCCTCAGCAATTGCATCCAACAGATCGCTGTCCGCCTCGATCGAATCGATAGAGGAGATGCGCAGGCGCCTCAGCTCCGGCACATGCCGCAAAATCTGCTTCGTCAGCATGCCGAGCTTGGGCGTGCCCGGCAGGTCAGTGCCGTAGCTGGTGAGGTCGACGCCCGTCAGCACGATCTCGGCATGGCCGCGCTCGGCCAATGCCCGGACCTGATCGACCACGGCGCCCATCGGCACCGAGCGCGAATTGCCGCGCCCGAACGGAATGATGCAAAAGGTGCAGCGATGGTCGCAGCCGTTCTGCACCTGCACGAACACGCGGGGCAGCCCGCTCGCAAAGCCGTCGATGAGATGCGGCGCCATCTCCTTCACCGCCATGATGTCGCTGACGGCGATTTTTTCGCTCGTACCGAGATCGAACGCCGTACGCGCCTCGCGCCACGCAGACGACCGCATCTTGTCGTCATTGCCGACGACGCGATCGACCTCGGCCATCTCGGCGAACATGCCGCTTTGCGTCTGCGCCGCGCAACCGGTGACGACGATGCGCGCTCCCGGCCGCTCGCGCTTCAATTTGCGGATCGACTGCCTCGCCTGCGCCACCGCTTCGTTGGTGACGGCGCAGCTGTTGATGACGATGGCATCTGAAAGGCCCGCGCCCTCGGCCTCGCGGCGGATCACCTCGGCCTCGAAAGCATTGAGGCGGCATCCGAAGGTGACGATGTCGACGCTCATCACCCGACCGGCGCGAACAGCGCCGGATCGAAACGGCCTTCATATTCGAAGCTCGCCGTGCCCGTCATCAGCACGTGATCGTCGCGCTCGCGCCATTCGATCCCGAGCTTGCCGCCGGGCAGCGTGATCTCGACATTGCGCTCGGCGCGCTTCAGCCGCGCCGCCGCGACCGCCGTGGCACATGCGGCCGAGCCGCAGGCCCTGGTTAGGCCGGCGCCGCGCTCCCAGGTGCGGATCGTGATGTGCTGGGGATCGACGATATGGGCTAGCGTGATGTTGGCGCGCTCCGGGAAGATCGGATGGTTCTCCAGCAGCGGACCGAAACGCTCGAGGTCGTAGGCGTTGACGTCATCGACCCAGAAGATCGCATGCGGATTGCCCATGCTGACCACCGAGGGCGAATGCAGGATCGGATTGTCGATCGGGCCGATCTGCAATTCGATGTAGCGGGTGTCACGAAATTCCTGGTCGAGCGGAATGTCCTGCCAGCCGAACTTCGGCGCGCCCATGTCCACCGTATAAAGATCCGGCGCCGGACCCTGCCAGGCATTGAGCAGGCCCGCGGCCGTCTCGAACGTTGCCGTGCTCTGGCCGGTCTTTTCGAAGATGCGCCGCACGACGCAGCGCATGCCGTTGCCGCAGGCGCCGGCCTCGGAGCCGTCTCTGTTGTAGATGCTGATGAACGCTTCGGTGCCGTCGAAGCGCGGCTTCTGCAGCACCATGAGTTGGTCGTAGGGCACGCCGCCTCGCGGCGATGCCACCGCGCGGGCATCGTCCGGGGTGACCTTTGAGGTGGAATCGCGCATGTCGACAACGACGATCTCGTTGCCGATGCCGTTCATCTTGGCAAATGCGTGGTTGGCCAGCGCGCTCATGAAAATTCCCGAATTTCGCCTGCCTTATATGGCGATCCTTGGCCCTCTTGGCCAGTGATTTGCCGACAAGAGCCAGGACGCTGCCATGACGCATCTGTCATGGGACGAATTCGGCGCTCGCGTGTTAGAACGGCGCAATTCGCGCGATCCGGGACATGCGGCCGGGCTAAGGCTTCGGGGACGTAAGGCCTTGGCGGATAAGCTATTGGGGAGAATAAAAATGTTCAGGTTTCGTCGTCTCGTTTTGGCCGCGCTGATCCCGGCAGCGGCCTTGTCGTTTAGTCTGTCCGCCACGCTGGCCCAAACGCCGAGCCCGGCACCGGCCGCATCAGCGAGCCCCTCGCCGGCCCCGTCGGCTTCGCCCGCCCCGGCCGCGAGCGCTGCCCCCGTCGCCACGCCCTCGCCGGCGGCCAGCGCCACGCCAAGCCCTGCAACGTCCCCTGCAACCTCGCCCTCGCCAGCCGCCAGTGCGTCACCCAGCCCGGCCACTCCGCCCCCGGCTGCCGCCGCGACGCCGGCTCCCGTGCAGACGGCCGATCCTTTCGGCCAGGAGACCACGCTCGAGTCCAAGAAGGTTTTGATGGTCAAGGGCACTGCCAATTGGGACTCGGCCTTCGACACGCTGATTGACGCCTTCAAGGCGCTGAACACGCTGCTGGACAAGCAGGGCATCAAGCACGCCGGCAATTCGATGATCGTCTACACCTCGACCGACGACACCGGCTTCACCTTCCTAGCCGAGATCCCGGTCGAGCAGGACCCGAAGAACCTGCCCAAGGACATGAGCGTCGGCAAATCGCCGGAGGGCAAGGCGCTGAAATTCGTTCATCGCGGCTCCTACGACAACATGGACAACACCTATGAGGCGATCACCAATCATCTCGACGACAAGAAGCTGGAAGCCAAGGACACCTTCATCGAGGAATACCTCACCGATCCCCTGAAGACGGCGGAGGACAAGCTCGTGATCAATGTTTTCGTGCCGCTGAAGTGAAACCGATGAAAAAGCCTGCCATCCTTTTGACCTCCCTTGTTGCGTCCTTTGCCGCCACGATGCTGGCAACGCCTGCGCTCGCCGACGATTTTCCGTCCGCGATTTCGGTGAGCGGCGAAGCCACGATCTCCGCCGCGCCTGATCTGGCGCAGATCGACGCCGGCGTCGCCAACGACGCCAAGTCTGCGAAGGAAGCCTCCGACGCCAACAACGCCGCGATGGGCAAGGTGCTGCTGGCGCTGAAGGGCGCAGGCATTGACGAGAAGGACTACCAGACCTCGCGGCTGTCGCTGCAGCCGCAATACGGCCAGAACAAATCCACCGGCGCCTCGCCCGTGGTCGGCTTCCGCGCCTCAAACCGCGTCACCGTGAAGATCCGCGACGTGACCAAGGTCGCCGCCATCATCGACACGCTGGTCGGCGCCGGCGCCAATGATATCGGCAACATCTCCTTCGAGGTTACGCAGGCCTCGAAACTGCTCGACGATGCCCGCGAGAAAGCTGTCGCAGACGCCCGCCGCAAAGCGGAGATCTACGCCAAGGCGACCGGCGTCACGCTGGGTGCACCGCTCAGCGTCTCCGAAGGCGGCGCCCCGATGCCGCTGTTCAAGGGACGCATGGCCGCAGCTCCCATGGCCGTACCGCAGGCCGCGGTCGCGCCGGGCGAGGAAACGCTAGCGGTGACGGTGAATGTGAGCTGGGCGATCAAGGCGAAAGAGCAGTAGGGGCAGCTGCCGCTACAGACTCCATTGTCGTCCCGGCCGCAATTGCGCACTAGGCCGGGACGACAGCGGGTTCGAAGCGACGGCGAAGCTAGATCTCCACCACCTGCCCCGGCTTCATCGCCACAAATCTTTCCTGCGGAACCTTCGCGGCATCGAGCGCCTCGACCAGCGCTTTCGCCGGCGCATCGATTGCTTCATCGGTCAGCTGAAACGTGCCGTGGTGATGCCCGAGTGCGGCTTGCGCGCCGCAATCCGCGAGCGCCTTCACCGCGTCTTCCGGGTTCATGTGCTGGTCGTGCATGAACCAGCGCGGCTCATAGGCGCCGATCGGGAGGATCGCCAGGCGGAGCGGCCCGTGCCTCTCGGCGACGCGGCGGAAATGCCCGCCATCGCCGTAGCCGGAATCGCAGACGACGTAGATTTTCCCCGCAGGCGTCTCCAGCACGAAACTCGCCCACAGCGCCTTGTTGCGATCGAACATGCCGCGCGCCGACCAGTGCCGGGTCGGCACCAGGGTCACGGCGATACCGCCGCCGAGCTCGACGCGATCATGCCAGTCGAACGCTTCCACCTTGATCGTCGCATCGGTGCTGCGCATCGTGACGTCATTGCCGAGCGGGGTCACCACACGCGGCGCAAAATTCTTGGCGAGCCGCGACAGCGTCGCCATGTCGAGATGATCGTAATGGCCGTGCGAGACCAGCACGACATCGATCTTCGGCAGCTTGTCGAACGCAATGCCGGGATCGTTGTGCCGTTTCGGCCCGGCGAAGCTGACGGGCGAGACCCGCGTCGACCAGACGGGATCGACGAGAATATTGAGGCCGCCGGTCTGGATCAGCCAGCTGGCGTGGCCGACGAAAGAGAGCCGCACCTTGTCGCCGTGGACGCGGTCGGGCGGGGCGTCGGCAGGGGGGCTCGGCGCCCAATCCGGCCAAGTCGCGCGCTGCCGCTTGCCGCCGAATTGCCAGCGCAGGACCTCACGAAGCGATTTCGGCGGCACGCCGTCCGGATCGAAGAAGTTCAGGCCGTCGAAATGGTCGGAGACCGGGCCGTCATAGGTTTTCATGCGGGACATCCAAAGGGAGGGCACGCCGACCAATGCGCCGGCACCGGCGAGCAGTCCGAAAAGGCGGCGGCGGGTGATCGGCACGGAACTGGCTTCAAAGATGGTCGGAGGGGGAGGACATCACCGCTATATGGGCGGGGTCTGCGGAAAAGGAACCCGCCGCCGGAAAGTTCATCTTTTCAAGGCTTTGCCTTCCAAAGCAGCCCCGGCCACCCTAACTTTCCTTGACTTTCGGGCGTCAGCGGCGTTTAACCCCGGCACTTCTCGGAAAGGCTTTCTTTTCGACCCGCCGACTGGTCCCAGAGGCCAGAGGCCAACGCCCGACAGCGCGATGCGCCCTCGGGCGTGAAGGTGTTTGGATTTCTGCTCCCTCGCCCCGCGCTTGCGGGGAGAGGTGAAAAAAGGACAACGGCATTGTTCGACAATCTGTCGGAACGGCTTGGCGGCATTCTCGATCGTCTGACGGGGCGCGGTGCGCTGACCGAAAAGGACGTCGACGCCGCGATGCGCGAAGTGCGCCGCGCACTGCTGGAAGCCGACGTCGCGTTAGAGGTGGTGCGCAGCTTCACCGAGCGGGTCCGCGAGCAGGCGATCGGCGCCACCGTCGTCAAGTCGGTGACGCCAGGCCAGATGGTGGTCAAGATCGTCCATGACGAGCTGATCAACACGCTCGGCGCCGAAAGCCAGACCATCGACATCAATTCCGTGCCGCCGGTGCCGATCATGATGGTCGGTCTGCAAGGCTCCGGCAAGACCACCACCACCGCAAAGCTCGCCCGTCGCATGGTCCAGCGCGACAAGCGCAAGGTGCTGATGGCGTCGCTCGACATCTACCGTCCCGCGGCGATGGAGCAGCTGGCCGTCCTGGGCCGCGATCTCGACATTCCGACGCTGCCGATCGTCGCCGGCCAGCAGCCGGCGCAGATCGCGAAGCGCGCGCTCGAGGCCGGCAAGCTCGGCGGCTACGACGTCGTGCTGCTCGACACTGCCGGCCGTACCACGCTCGACGAAGAGATGATGGCGGAAGCGGCAGCGATCAAAGCCGCCGCCAATCCGCATGAAGTGCTGCTGGTGGCGGACAGCCTCACCGGCCAGGACGCCGTCAATCTCGCTCGCGCCTTCGACGAGCGCGTCGGCCTCACCGGTATCGTGCTGACGCGCGTGGACGGCGACGGCCGCGGCGGCGCCGCGCTGTCGATGCGCGCGGTCACCGGCAAGCCGATCAAGCTGCTCGGCACCGGCGAAAAGACCGATGCGCTGGAGGATTTCCATCCTGATCGTATCGCCGGCCGCATCCTCGGCATGGGCGACGTGGTCTCGCTGGTCGAACGCGCTGCCGCCAACATCGATGCCGAAAAGGCCGCGCGCACCGCCGAGCGCATGCGCAAGGGTCAGTTCGACCTCAACGACATGCGCGAGCAGCTGTTGCAGATGGCCAATATGGGCGGCATCAGCGGCCTGATGGGCATGATGCCCGGCATCGCCAAGATGAAGAACCAGATCGCGGCCGCCGGCATCGACGACAAGATTTTGAAGCGCCAGGTCGCGGTGATTGATTCGATGACGCGCGACGAGCGCCGTCATCCCGATTTGCTCAAGGCCAGCCGCAAGAAGCGCATCGCCGCAGGTTCCGGCCAGAGCGTCGAGCAGGTCAACAAGCTGCTCAAGATGCACCGGAACATGGCCGATATGATGAAGGCCATGGGCTCCGGCAAGCGCGGTCCGCTCGCGGGCATAGCGCAGGCGATGGGCTTTGGCGGCGGCATGAAGCCGCCTTCGCCGGAAGAGATGAAGGCGCTGCAGGAGAAGATGCAGGGTGGCGGCGGACAGGGTCTGCCCAGCCTGCCGAAGGATCTACCTGCCGGGCTGCGCCAGGGTCTGCCGAACGTTCCGGGCCTGACCGGGCTGAGCGGCAAGCCGATGCTGCCGGGTCTCGGCGGTTTCCCTGGCAAGAAGAAATGAGGAATTCGTCGCGGGAGATCGCAGCGGTCTCGCGCAACGCGGAATACCAATCAACCGAACAAAACGTACTTTGAAGGAGAACTTAGATGTCCGTCGTTATCCGTCTCGCCCGCGCTGGCACCAAGAAGCGTCCCGTCTATCACGTCGTCGTCGCCGATTCGCGCTTTCCGCGCGATGGCCGCTTCATCGAGCGTCTCGGCTATTTCAACCCGCTGCTGCCGAAGGACAACGAGACCCGGCTGAAGCTCGACATGGACAAGGTGAAGGCCTGGCTCGCCAAGGGCGCGCAGCCGTCGGACCGTGTATCGCGCTTCCTCGACGCCGCCGGCGTCAAGAAGCGCGAAGTGCGCAACAACCCCGAGAAGGCCGTGCCGCGCAAGGAGCGCAAGGCGCAGGCCGAAGCCGCCGCGAAGGGTTAAGGCCAGATCATGCCGGCGCTGGTCTGCGTCGCGCGGATCGGCGCCGCGCATGGTGTGCGCGGCGCGGTCAAACTGTGGACCTTCACGGAAGATCCGTTTGCCGTGCGGAGCTACGGTCTGCTTTCGTCCAAGGACGGCAAGCGCCAGTTCGAGGTCGCAACGGCGCGCGCGGCCAAGGATCATCTGGTTGCAACGTTCAAGGGCGTCACGACTCGCGATGAGGCCGAGCGCCTCAACGGCATCGAGCTCTACGTCGCGCGCGAAAAGCTGCCCGCGACGGACGAGGGCGAATATTACCACACCGATCTGATCGGGCTCGCCGCCGTCACCATGGCCGGCGATGCGCTCGGCCGCGTGCTCGCGATCCACAATTTCGGCGCCGGTGACATCATCGAGATTGCGCCGCCCACAGGCACCACGATGCTGCTGCCGTTCACCGATGCGGTGGTGCCGGAGGTCGACATCGCCGGCGGCCGCGTCGTGATCGCGCTGCCGCAGGAGATCGCGGGCGAGGATCCCTCCCCGGGTCGTCCCGGCGAAGGCCGAGACCCATAACCACAGTGCCAGAATTTTTAGCTAAGCTGATCGCGCCAGCCGTCGCCAAACGAAGTGCGGTGGTTCTGGGTCCCGGATCTGCGCTCCGCTTGTCCGGGACGACAATAACTGAGATCCGATGACCAACCCCTCACCCTGGCGCGCGACGGTGCTGACGCTGTTTCCGGAGATGTTTCCGGGGCCGCTGGGCGTGAGCCTGGCCGGCCGGGCGCTGGCTGGCGGGCTCTGGGAGCTGGAGGCGCGGGACATCCGGGCCTCGGCCACCGACCGCCACCGCAGTGTCGATGACACCCCGGCCGGCGGCGGACCGGGCATGGTGCTTCGGGCCGATGTTCTGGCGGCCGCGATCGATGCCGCCGGGATCGGGCCGGACCGGCCGAAACTGCTGATGAGCCCGAGGGGTCGGCCATTGACCCAGGCCCGGGTTCTCGAACTCGCCAAGGGCCCGGGTCCTCTGATCGTCTGCGGGCGGTTCGAGGGGGTGGACCAGCGCGTGATCGACGGGCGGGGCCTGGAGGAGGTCTCGATTGGGGATTACGTCCTCTCCGGCGGCGAAATCGCGGCCTTGGCCCTGATCGACGCCTGTGTTCGGCTGCTTCCGGGCGTGATGGGCAAGGAGGCCTCGGGAACCGAGGAAAGCTTCTCGGACGGCCTGCTCGAATACCCCCAATACACCCGGCCGCAGCGGTTCGAGGGAACCCCGATTCCGGAGATCCTGACCTCCGGTGACCATGCCAAGGTCGCCAGCTGGCGGCGGGAGGAATCCGAGGCCCTGACCGCGGCCCGGCGACCGGATTTGTGGGCCCGGATCCCGAGCAAAGTCCCGAATCGGGGCGGACGCCAAAAAACGCCAAAAAACAAGACAGACGGGTGACAAACGCTCCGGCTTGCCTTATAGCAGCGGCCACATCCGCAATGGCTGGATAAACGAATTTCGCGCAGCCCCCGTTTTCCAAGGCTGGGCGCGCCGATGGAGATTTACCCATGAACCTGATCCAACAGCTCGAAAAAGAGCAATTCGACAAGCTCTCCGCCAACAAGGAGATTCCGGAATTCGGCCCCGGCGATACCGTGATCGTCAACGTGAAGGTCGTCGAAGGCGACCGCACCCGCGTGCAGGCCTATGAAGGCGTTTGCATCGGCCGTTCCGGCGGCGGTCTCAACGAGAGCTTCACGGTGCGCAAGATTTCGTACGGCGAAGGCGTGGAGCGCGTGTTCCCGGTGATGTCGCCGATGATCGACTCGATCAAGGTGGTGCGCCGCGGCAAGGTGCGTCGCGCCAAGCTCTATTATCTCCGCAACCTTCGCGGCAAGTCGGCCCGCATCGTCGAGAAGAAGCAGGACCGTCCGGCTGCCGTCAACGAGTAAGCTCCGCTTACAGGCGAGTTTCCAAAAGCGCGGGGCCAACCCCGCGCTTTTTTGTTGCGTCAGCCGTGCGCGTCAAAGCCCTCGCGATTCCGGTTCGGCCTGCTATATATTCTTGGAATGTTTCCAGATTTGACCAGCCTCTCGCCCGTCAAGCGCGTCGTCATCGACGATCGCTCGCGGCTGCCTGGCCGGTTCTTCGGACGCTTCGCGACCTCGGCAACGTCAGAGCTTACGCGCGCAGCCTAAAAGCTGCGCTGACGATTTTGTTGCCCGCGCGCTATCCGCGCAACCCGCTCTACACAACATTCCTGGAGCTGACGCTCATGTCCAAGCCGACCACATTGTACGACAAGATCTGGAACGACCATCTGGTGCACGAAGCCGAGGACGGCACCTGCCTGCTCTATATCGATCGCCATCTGGTGCACGAGGTCACTTCACCGCAGGCGTTCGAAGGCTTGCGCGCCACCGGACGCAAGGTGCGCGCGCCGGAGAAGACGCTGGCCGTCGTCGACCACAACGTGCCGACCACCGACCGCACCAAGCCGAACCCCGACCCTGAAAGCATCGAGCAGATCAAGGCACTGGCCGACAACGCCCGGGAATTCGGCATCGAATATTACGACGAGTTCGACAAGCGTCAGGGCGTCGTCCATGTCATCGGCCCCGAGCAGGGCTTTACGCTGCCCGGCACCACCATCGTCTGCGGTGACAGCCACACCTCGACGCATGGTGCGTTCGGCGCGCTCGCGCACGGCATCGGCACGTCGGAAGTCGAACATGTGCTGGCGACGCAGACGCTGATCCAGAAGAAGGCGAAGAACATGCGCGTCACTGTCGACGGCAAATTGCCGGATGGCGTGACGGGCAAGGACATCATCCTCGCCATCATCGGCGAGATCGGCACCGCGGGCGGTACCGGCTACGTGCTCGAATACGCCGGCGACGCGATCCGTGCGCTCAGCATGGAAGGCCGCATGACGGTCTGCAACATGTCGATCGAAGGCGGTGCACGCGCCGGACTGGTCGCGCCGGACCAGAAGGCGTTCGACTTCCTGCGCGGCCGCCCGAAGGCACCGAAGGGCGCCGACTGGGACGCGGCGATGCGTTACTGGGAGAAGCTGCGCTCGGACGAGGGCGCGCATTTCGACCACGAGCTGCGGCTCGATGCCGCGAAGCTGCCGCCGATCGTGACCTGGGGCACGAGCCCTGAAGACGTGATCTCGGTCACCGGCAGCGTGCCCGATCCCGACAAGATCGCGGACGAGGCCAAGCGCCTGTCGAAGCACCGCGCGCTGAAATACATGGGCCTGACCGCGGGGACGAAGATCACCGACATCAAGCTCGACCGCATCTTCATCGGCTCCTGCACCAACGGCCGGATCGAGGATCTGCGCGCCGCCGCCAAGATCGCGGAAGGCAAGCAGGTCGCAGGCGGCGTCAACGCCATGGTCGTGCCGGGCTCCGGCCTCGTGAAGGAGCAGGCCGAGGCTGAAGGTCTGGACAAGATCTTCATCAAGGCCGGCTTCGAATGGCGCGAGCCCGGTTGCTCGATGTGCCTCGCGATGAACCCCGACAAGCTGGCTCCGGAAGAGCGCTGCGCCTCGACCTCGAACCGCAACTTCGAGGGCCGCCAGGGCTTCAAGGGCCGCACCCATCTGGTGTCGCCGGCGATGGCCGCAGCCGCTGCGATCGCGGGTCACTTCGTCGACATCAGGGAGTGGCGGTAAGCTGCTCCCTGCAATTTGAGTGATTGCGGCAAACCGCCGTTAATCGGCAGCGCCGACACTGTGTCCTCGCGAGCGTTTCGCGAGGACACCAGCTCATGGCCAGCAAGCCTGAATATGTCGATCTGATCAGCGCGGCGACGCCCCAGCACCGGCGGCGCGCGGCACCGCTGCGCATGGTCGCCAAGCCCGAGGTCGAGGAGGCCTCGAAGCTCAGCCGCTGGCCGCCGGCGATGTTCAAGCAATGGAAGCTGGAGAACCTCACGCGCTGGACGTCGGCGACGTGGAAACTGAAGGATTGGCTTTAGGCCACCGGATGAACAAGGGCGCCGTCGAGGCGCCCTTTTCATTTCGGTCGTGCTTACCAATAGCGATACGGATGGTGCCAGCGATGCCAGCGGCAGACGCGGCGCGGGCCGTAATAGGTCCAGATGACCCGGCAGCGGCGCGGATGGCTGTAATAGGGATAGTAGCCGCCATAGTAGCGCCGGTGGAAATGGCGATGGCCGTAATAGGCGGGACGATAGATGCCGTAGCGATGGAATCCGCCTCCGCCATAGTGGCGAACTCCGCCGTAACGATAGCCGCCGCCATGAAAGGCGGGTGCGGCCCGGAAGCCACCAGCGTGGAAACCACCGCCGCGGAAGCCACCGATATGTCCTCCGCCACCGTGGAAGCCGCCTCCACCGTGGAAACCGCCGCCGCCATGAAAGCCGCCGCCATGTCCACCACCACCGCCGCCGCCGTGGCGAACCTGGATCATGTCGTCACTTGCGGCCTTCGCCGCAGGCAACGCGGTCGGATTGACTGGTGTCATCGCTTCAGCGCGGCGCGTCGTGCCGGCCGACAACATCAGCGTCGCGGCGGCCGCAATTCCGAGCAAGCGCATCCGGCTTGCCTTGAGACCCAATATCCTCAGCATCGACTTCTCCCTGAATCTGGACAGCGGAGTTGCGACGCTCGCTCCCGGCTCGCGTCATCCGTGTTCATTGGCGGTCGCTCCCGAGATTAAATTACGGACAGCGACGTGAACCCATCATGAATGAACGGCATTCCGCGGAAGCGCCTGCAGGCTAGTGCATCACCGCCACGGTCCATAGCCGAACACGAATGGCGCCGGCACGGCATAGGGATAGGGGCGGTAGAAGACCGGCCGCGCGTAATAATGCGGATCAGGACGCGGAGCGTAATGCATGATGTCGGGCCGCACATGTCGCCCTCCGTCGAACGCCGCGCGCCCTGCCGAGGCATCCGGCAGCTTCGTCACCCTATGCGCTGCAAAAGCGTGAGGCAGGCCTGCGGCAAGTCCGGCAGCGACGGCCAACGCGATCCATCTCATCATGACGGCCTCTGCCTGCAACATGGCGCTTCATCGGCGCGCGACGGCATCGCGCTCGTATCAGCCCCGGCGCCAGTAGCAGCTCATATGCGGCACGATCACCGTGCCGCTCGGGCGATATTCCTGCACATAGGTGGCGTTGCACTCGCGGACCGCATCGGGACCGGGATTGTAGCGGGGATAGACGCCATCCGGACTGTAATAGGGCGTGACGCGCAGGCGCGCCGGGGTCCGCTTGCGCGGCGGCGGCAGATCGTCTCGCGAGGCCGCTTGGGCCAGCCTGATCCCGGGAGCCGCGGTCTGGGCCTCCGCGCCAACGCAAAACTGCGAAAACAACCCCATGCACAGTAGCGTCAGCGCTGTTTTCGCTCGCATTTTTCTGCCCACCTGAACGTCCACTTCGAGGCCTAAGCTCCCCGTTTTGACGGCGCTCGTCAACCTCGCCGCGCTTATAAAGCCGGATGCATCGCCGCGAAACCCACGCTATGAGAAGCCCATGTGGACGGAATTGAAAGCGCCCTCGCTGGCCGAGATGGAAGCGATGGCGCATGAAGTGTTCGAACGCCTGCCGGCGGAGTTTCGTAGGCTGTGCGAGG
The DNA here is from genome assembly GCF_023101005.1 of Bradyrhizobium sp. 187. Lineage (NCBI taxonomy): Bacteria > Pseudomonadati > Pseudomonadota > Alphaproteobacteria > Hyphomicrobiales > Nitrobacteraceae > Bradyrhizobium > Bradyrhizobium sp. 187. The sequence goes on along the minus strand of NZ_CP064693.1, from coordinate 140,403 downwards.
GCGTGATCATCCGCGTCGACGACTTCCCCACCGAGGAAGTCCTGGACGAGATGGCATGCGAGAGCGAGTTCGACCTGCTCGGCCTGTTCCAGGGCGTCGGCCTGCCGCAGCAGAGTTTTGCCGACGTGGCGCGGCTGCCCAACATGGTCTGGCTCTACCGCCGGCCGATCCTGGATTACTGGGCCGAGCACGACGAAAGCCTCGGCCATATCGTTCGCCACGTCCTGATCCACGAGATTGGCCATCATTTCGGCCTGTCGGACGACGATATGTCCGCGATCGAGGCTCAAGAGCCGGGTTGAGCAGAGAGCCCGGTTAGGCAGACGAGATCTGCCGAATTCGGCCTAGGATTTCCGCCCCGATCGCGATAAATACCGGTTCCCTAGACCATCCCGGGAAAGCGCAACCATGGACAAGTTCACCACGCTGGAAGGCGTCGCGGCGCCGCTGAAGATCATCAATGTCGACACCGACATGATCATTCCGAAGCAGTACCTCAAGACCATCAAGCGCACCGGCCTTGGCAAGGGGCTCTTCTCCGAGCAGCGCTACAAGGACGACGGCAGCGAGAACCCCGATTTCGTCCTCAACCAGCCCGCCTATCGCAACGCGAAGGTGCTGGTCGCCGGCGACAATTTCGGCTGCGGCTCGAGCCGCGAGCACGCGCCCTGGGCGCTGCTCGACTTCGGCATCCGCTGCGTGATCTCGACCTCGTTCGGCGACATCTTCTACAACAACTGCTTCAAGAACGGCATTCTGCCGATCCGCGTGGCCCAGGAAGACCTCGACAAGCTGTTCGACGACGCCGAGCGCGGCGCCAACGCGACGCTGACGATCGACCTGCCGAACCAGGAGATCCGCGGTCCCGACGGCGGCAAGGTCAAGTTCGAGATCGACCCGTTCCGCAAGCACTGCCTGATCAACGGCCTCGACGACATCGGCCTGACGATGGAGAAGAAGGCCTCGATCGACACCTATGAGGACAAGCTAAAGCGCGAACGCGCCTGGGCCTGATCTCAAGTTTTTGTTCAAGCCCCGGTGCTACAAGCGCCGGAGCTTTTTCTTTGTTCTGATTATCCCGTATCTTTCGAGCATGATCTTGTCGGAAAACCGCTGCACACTTTTCCGGATCATGCTCTAAGCTCCGCGCATGCTGCCCGACATCGTCACCTTCTGGCACGGCCCGATGGACGCCTTGCGCCAGACCTGTCTGCGCTCGCAGCTGGCTGCCGGCCACAAGGTCACGGTCTACAGTTTTGACACCATTCCCGGCCTGCCCGCAGGCGTCGAGAATGCCGATGCCGAAGCTATCCTGCCACATGCGTTCTCCGAACGATTGCGACCGCCGCAGCCGGACGGCAGCTGGCGCGACTGGACCACGCTTCAGTTCAGCGACTTCTTCCGCATGAAGCTGATGGCGAAGGACCTCGGCCTCTGGCTCGACGCCGACGTGCTGCTGCTCAGGCCCGTCGAGATCGATCCGGCAAAGCCCTATTTCGCGTGGGAGCGGCCGCGCCAGCTCGGCAACTCCGTGATTTACCTTCCACCTGAACACGGCATCGTTGCCGCTTTCGAAGAGCTGATGGAGCAGGAGGAGCTGACGCCGAACTGGCTGTCGCTGCGCCATCGCGTCACGTTTGCGATGCGCCGCCTGCGCGGCGGCTCGAACCGCCTCTCCGACATCCGCGTCGCGATCTTCGGGCCGGCGGCACTCACCGCGCTCGCGCGCCGCACCGGCGAGCTGCACTGCGCCTTGCCGAAGCAATCGTTCTACGCCGTGCATGCCGAGCCAAAACTGTTCTTCGATCCCTCGAGCTATCTCGGCCTCGTCACCGACCGCGACATCATCGGCCTGCATATCTCGCCCAAGGGCCGCGGCGGTGAGAAGCCGATCCCGGGCAGCCTGTATGCGTGGGCGGCGGAGCGGTTCGCATAATTTTCTCCGCTGTGCGGCGCTCTCGCGCCCGGACGCAGCGCAGCGCGAAGCGGTGCGTTGCTGAGCCGGGGCCCAGCGATGCGGCGAGATGGCTCCGGCTCTGCGAGCAGCGCTTCACGCTGCAGCGCGTCCGGGACACGAGAGCTGTATTTGATCCAGCGCAACGCGCACCTGCACCATTGTGCCTAATCTCGCTCCAATTCCGTCGTTCGAATGGAGCTTCGCATGAGCACCGCAACCAGGCCTTATCCCATTGTCCAGGACCTCATCGAGTCCTTTGCAAGCTGGCTGAAGCATCGCCGCGAGCTGAACGAGATCCGGCAGCTCGACCGCGCCGATTTCGACCGGATCGCGCAAGACCTGCGGATCGCGCCTGACGATCTGGAAGATCTGGTCCGTCACGGCAAGCACGCCGCCGACGAGCTGCCGAAGATGCTGGAGCAGCTCGGCATCAGTGCCGAAGGGCTCGGCCGCGCGCATCCGCTGCTGCTGCGCGACATGGAGCGGGTGTGCGCGCTTTGCAGCCACAAGGGCCAGTGCGATCGCGAGCTGGCCGACGGCACCGCCGCGGAGAACTATCACGGCTTCTGCGCCAATGCCTCGACACTGGAGTCGCTCGACCGTGCGGATCACGCGCATCGCTAAGGCGTTGCCCTTATCAAAGGATTAGTTTAGCGGCAGGATGTCCCGCCGGTGCTAGATCACGCCCGTACGGGCACAAGCCTCGCGCCGGGCAAATCCTTTGACGAGTTTTCTGCAAGCACGATAGCGCTCTTCCATGCTCGTCCCACTGACATTGCCTGACGGGCTCGGTTCGGCCGCGCTTTCCTTTTTGGCGGCACGAGGCTGCGAGGTTTTCTCGCGCTTGCTTGAAGCATCCTCCGGCGCTGGCACGAGCTTCCAGACAGGGCGGAGCTCTATGTTCGCCTTCTCAGTTGGATTTTCCTTGTTGACGGACGACAGCGTAAGGACGTTCTTGTCCATCCTGACGGTGACGGGTGTTCCGCTGATGGAAAATTTGTCGTTCACAATGTATTCGGCAAACGACCGGTACCCCGCCTCATCCTTCACCCACGATGCCTTTGTCGGCGGTCCCCAGAGGTAGTGTCCCTTGGCTAACCCGGTGGCAGAGACTTCCGTAACGATCAGCATGGCATACCGTCCTTTGCCATTCGTCCATCCACGTTTGTTGGACCACACGCCGACAAATCTGGAGTTAGCATTGAGCGGATCATTCTGATCAGGCGATATAGCGTAGCTTGGCAGTTTGAGTTGCTGAGCTGCCGCGATGGCTGCAACTTTCTGGTTATCTTCGGGCGCAAATAGATTTCGGACGACGGTTTTTGCGTCCGGTTTCGGAGGGGCAGCTGGGGATGAGAGCACCGCAACTTCGTTGGCCTTGAAATTCTTCACCCGCTGGCGCGCTTCTGCGGCGTGGCTGCTGCGGGGGTACCTGGTCAGAAACTCCTCGTAGAGGCCTGCCACCGTGGACGTCTGGATAGCCAGCCAAAACTTCTCGTCCTCCGCGGCATCTGCAGGCGCGGGAGCCGACGCGACTGGCGCTTGAGCGCTCGCCACCGGAGCTCTCAGGTAAATCTCTTCCTTCGACAAAGAGCCGTATACGAAAGGCTGCTGCTCGCGTCTGGTGGCCGCCATCACGTCGTCACGAACACGACGAAACAGAAACGATATCTCCAGCCCCGGCGTTTCAATGTGGCGAAGGAGCGATGCCGTGAATGGGCTGTTCCGGCCATCCCCGTCGCTTGCCGTAGTACCGTCCCGGGCGGCGTACGCAATCAGAACGTTATCGGATGGCTCCGTCGGAGCGAGTCCGCGAGCCACGGCCCGGGTGCTCAGCGAGCGTCTCATCTTTGCGGCAAAAGGATTGTTGCGGCATGCGTCCAGTATCACAAGGCCCAACTTTCGTGCCTTCGAAACCTGAAGGCTCACCGAGCGCAGGCTGATGGCCTCGCTTTCGATGTCGGTATCGCTGCGCAGCTCTGCGCCGACCGGAATCAGCCAGTTCTCGCCGCTGACCTCCATGCCGTGTCCGGCATAGAAAACGACCGCAAGGTCTGCTCCCTCCGCAGAGCGGCCGAACTCGACGACAGACTTCCTCATCTCTTGCGCAGTCGCGTTCTTGACCTGGGTGACTTTGAAGTCGAGCCGCTCCAGCGCGCGGCCGATGTCGGCCGCATCGCGCGTCGGGTTCGGCAACTCGGCTACCTTCTCATAGGCGCCGTTACCGATGACGAGCGCAACCCGAACCTGCTGCGCAAGCGCCGGCGTGGCGAATGGAAATGACGTAACGAGAAGGACTGCTAGGAAAAAAATGCGCATCAAATGCTTGCCCGGATCAATATCGAGCGTGAGGGTAGCATTGTCTTTCACCACCGCAACGGGAAAAGCCGGGATCGTGGTCGTTCAGAGAACCGCGGCTCCCCGAGCATACCGGTAACCGCGTCAATGTTCGTTCGGCTTGAGCGCAACCGCCTGCCCTCAGCCCTTCCCCATCGCCGCAATCGCGTCCGCGATCTCGATCGTGCGCCGCGCCATGTCGGCGTGCAGCCGCTCCACCATGGCGCCGTCGAGACGGATCGCGCCGCGCGAGACGTTCTCCGGCAGCTCGAACGCGGCGATGATCTTTCGCGCGCGCGCGACTTCCTCCTCCGGCGGGGTGAAGATCGCGTTGCAGGCTTCGATCTGCGAGGGGTGAATCAGCGTCTTGCCGTCGAAACCGAGATCGCGGCCTTGCGCGCATTCGGTGGCGAAACCATCGGAGTTGGCGATGTCGCTATAGGGGCCGTCGAGGATTTCGAGGCCATGGGCGCGCGTCGCCAGGATGCAATGGGAGATCATCGGGATCATCGCCGCGCGGCCCGGCAGCATCTTGATGCGCGTCTCGCGCGAGATGTCGTTGGGCCCGAACACGAAGCCTGACAGGCGCCGCGCTGGATCGCGCCCGGCGGCAGCGAGTTCTTCGGCATGCAGTACCGCGCGCGCGGTCTCGATCATGGCCCAGACCTTTACGGTCGGCGCCGCGCCGAGTTCGGCGAGACGGCGGCCGATCGTGTCGAGCTCCTCCACGCGTGAAACCTTTGGAACCAGGATGCCGTCGGGCGAGGCATTCGCCGCCATCGCGACATCGTCGGCCCACCAGGGCGTGTCGAGGCCGTTGGTCCGGATCAGGATCTCGCGCTTGCCGAACCCTTTGGCCGCGATCGCGGCCGCGATGCCATCGCGTGCCACTGCCTTGGCATCGGGCGCGACGGAGTCTTCCAGGTCGAGGATCAGGCCGTCGGCGGCGAGATTGCGCGCCTTTTCCAGCGCGCGGGGGTTGGAGCCGGGCATGAACAGATGGCTGCGGCGCGGGCGGGTCATGCAAGCGTTCCTTCCGGTTTCCTCATCTCATTCCGACCGAAGCCGATAGCATCTGGCCTGCCTATTCGAAAGGCTTGTTCGTCCCAGCGGTATATGATTAGGCATAGGCCATGACCACATTCCCAGAGCATTTGCTGGAAGGCTACAAGGCCTTCGCCACCCAGCGGCTGCCGACCGAGCAGACCCGCTACCGCGAGCTGTCGGTGAAGGGGCAGTTCCCTGAAGTGATGGTGATCGGCTGCTGCGACAGCCGCGTCTCGCCCGAAGTGATCTTCGACGTCGGGCCGGGCGAACTCTTCGTCGTCCGCAACATCGCCAATCTGGTGCCGGTGTATCAGCCCGACGGCAACGCGCATGGCGTCTCGGCGGCGCTGGAATATGCCGTGACGGTGCTGAAGGTGAAGCACATCGTGGTGCTCGGGCACGCCCAGTGCGGCGGCATCCGCGCCTTCGTCGACAAGATCGAGCCGCTCACGCCGGGCGACTTCATCGGCAAATGGATGCAGATGTTCATCAAGCCGGGCGAAGTGGTGGAGCAGCGCGACCACGAGACCATGGCGCAATTCGTCGAGCGCATCGAGAAGGCCGCGGTGTTCCGCAGCCTGGAAAACCTGATGACCTTCCCGTTCGTGCAGAAGGCGGTCGAGAGCGGCCAGATGCAGACCCACGGCGCCTATTTCGGCGTCGCGGAGGGATCACTGTTCGTGCTGGACAAGGCGGCGAAGGAATTCAGGAACGCGCGCGAGATGGCGTAGGTCCGCAGCTCTTGTGGGGTGGGCAAAGCGAAGCGTGCTCACCACTTTTCTAGCAATTGTGGAAAGATGGTGGGCACGGCGCTTCGCGTCTTTGCCCACCCTACGGCAGCACGGCTTACGCCGCCTTCTTCTTCGCGCTGATCAGCTTGCGGTTGATCAGGACTTCCGCGATCTGGATCGCGTTGAGCGCGGCGCCCTTGCGTAGATTATCCGAGACGCACCACAGCACGAGACCGTTCTCCACCGTCGCGTCCTCGCGGATACGGCTGATATAGGTGGCGTCCTCGCCGGCGGCTTCATACGGCGTGGCGTAGCCGCCGGGCTCATGCTTGTCGATGACGAGACAACCCGGCGCCTTGCGCAGGATGTCGCGTGCTTCGTCCGCGCTGATCGGGTTCTCGAACTCGATGTTGACGGCCTCGGAATGGCCGACGAAAACTGGCACGCGCACGCAGGTCGCGGAGAGCTTGATCTTGGGATCAAGAATCTTCTTGGTCTCCGCCATCATCTTCCACTCTTCCTTGGTGTAGCCGTCCTCCATGAAGACGTCGATCTGGGGGATGACGTTGAAGGCGATGCGCGCCGGAAACTTGTTATTGATCAGCTCCTGGTTGGTGTAGACGGCCTTGGTCTGCGAGAACAGTTCGTCCATCGCGTCCTTGCCGGCGCCCGACACCGATTGATAGGTCGAGACCACGACGCGCTTGATCGTCGCCTTGTCGTGCAGGGGCTTGAGCGCGACCACGAGCTGCGCGGTCGAGCAGTTCGGGTTGGCGATGATGTTCTTCTTCTTGAAGCCCGCAGTCGCGTCCGCATTCACTTCCGGCACGATCAACGGCACGTCCGGGTCCATGCGCCAGGCCGAGGAATTGTCGATCACGACCGTGCCGGCGGCGCCGATCTTCGGCGACCATTCCTTCGACACCTCTCCGCCGGCCGACATCAGGCAGATGTCGACGTCGGAGAAGTCGTAATGCTCCAGCGCTTTGACCTTCAGCGTGCGGTCGCCGTAGGAGACCTCGACGCCCATGCTGCGGCGTGACGCCAGGGCCACCACCTCGTCCGCAGGGAATTTGCGCTCGTCGAGGATGTTGAGCATTTCCCGTCCGACATTGCCGGTCGCGCCGACGACTGCGACTTTGTAACCCATCGTTCACTCTCCGACGAAAAAGCTCTTTCCTGAAGCTGAGGCTTAAACAGGAAGAGCAGCGCTTCTATGCGAGAACCGGCCTCAAGACAACGTTGGACCATGCCTTAGGGACGTGGATGCACTCGCCCGAGGCCAGCACGGCCGCAAACCCCACCCAGATCCATCTGGCGCTTGCAGCCTTCGCCGACGAGGTCGTCGGCACGCTGGCGCGCCTGTTCGCCTATGTGGGGATTTTGGTACTGTTTGCCATCCTCGGCCTTGCCGCACTCGGCCAGCTGCCCAACTTGCGCGACGATGATCCGGCGCTGAAGCCCGATTGGAGCGTGGCCGACCGGTCGCCTCCGGCCTTCGCCCTTAGCCGGCTCGATTCGTCAGAAAAAACAGCTTCTTACGCGATCTTCAGGCATCCCGAAGGCGGCCGCAGGGACGTGATGCGCTGGGCCAGCGAGGCAGACAGGACCGTGGCCGAGCTCGAGATTTACCGGGAAGGCGGCGAATTCGACGTGACGCGTCCAGCAACAATGGATCTGGCCGTCCGGATGGGACTGGGCACCGCGACCCCGCTGGAGCAAGCCGGCCTGATCGACACGAAATTCGGCCCCGTCGCCCTATTCCAGCCGACCGGTCCGGCGGAGGGCGCGCGGGCCTGCCTCGGCTACCTCAAGCGCAGCGAGGAGCCGGCGCTCCAGATCTCCGGATTCTCCTGCCAGGGCGACAGCCTGCCTGCGCGGCGCGCCGCGATCGCCTGCACGCTGAACCGGCTAACGCTGCTGACCTCGGGCAACGAGCCGAAGCTGGCCGAATTGTTCGCCCATGCGGAGCTGAAGCGCCGCCCCTGCGCGCCCCCGGGCGCGTCGGACTGGCTGCTCGGCGCCGCCAATGCGCAGTTGCGCGGCGCGCTCTGATCGGCATCAAGCTCAAGTGGCTGTATCCATGCAACTTTTGCCGGCGCGCACGATTATTCAGCGCTGGTGTGACCCAATAGACCTAGTTGCAGCCGCCCCGGCCGGGTTAGTATGAGCGTGAAATTGATTGGCGGCTTGCCGCCTGAAGGGGACGTGATGAGCTCGAATTTCTCTGCCGCGAACAAACTGGCGATGTGGCTTACGGCCGGCGCCGTGATTGCCATGTCCTCAGCCTTCGCGACACCCGCCTCGGCCGACACCAAGAAGCAGCGCTATGACAGCGGCCGTCACTATTACGGCCCGAGCGGCCCCAATTCGAGCTATCAGCAGGGCCGCACCCGCATCTATGTGAGCAAGCGCTCCTGGCTCGACGGCGGCACCGAGGTCAATCCGGGCGACCGCAAGTTCTCCGACTACGCCTTCCCGCCGGCGGTAGGCTATCCGACCTTCGCGCGCGAAAATCTCAACCGCCCGATCGATCGCCAGCCGCTGAGCACGCCGCAGGATGTTGGCGGCTATCCGCAGAATTTCCCGCTGTACTGAGGCGGACATATCGACCGAATCAAATGGCCGGGCTCGCGCCCGGCCATTTTTGTTTGTCGTGTAGCCCGGATGGAGCGAAGCGCAATCCGGGATTTTCGACACGCGGGAAGAACGCCGGATTTCGCTTCGCTCCATCCGGGCTACGGCTCTAAGCGTGCAGCTTCTGCAATTCCTTCAAGATCGCTTCGCCCATCTGCGTGGTCGAGGCGGCAGTGGTGCCTTCCGACTTGATGTCGGCGGTGCGCAGGCCGCTGGCCAGCACCGCGGCGATCGCGGCGTCGACCTTGTCGGCGAGCGCGCCCATGTCGAAGGAGTAGCGCAGCGCCATGCCGAAGGACGAGATCATCGCGATCGGATTGGCGAGGCCCTGGCCTGCGATATCAGGCGCCGAGCCGTGCACGGGCTCGTACAGCGCCTTGCGCTTCTTGCTCTTGACGTCGACCTCGCCGAGCGAGGCCGAGGGCAGCATGCCGAGCGATCCCGTCAACATCGCAGCAATGTCGGACAGCATGTCGCCGAACAGATTGTCGGTGACGATGACGTCGAACTGCTTCGGCCATTTCACCAGCATCATGCCGCCGGAATCGGCGAGCTGATGCTCGAGCGTGACGTCGGGATATTCGCGCTTGTGGACCTGGGTCATGACCTCATTCCAGAGCACGCCCGACTTCATGACGTTGCGCTTCTCCATCGACGTCACCTTGTTCTTGCGCTTCTTCGCAAGCTCGAAGGCGACGCGGCCGATGCGCTCGATCTCATAGGTGTCGTAGACCTGGGTATCGATGGCGCGCTTCTGGCCGTTGCCGAGATCGGTGATGGTCTTGGGCTCGCCGAAATAGACGCCGCCGGTGAGTTCGCGCACGATCATGATGTCGAGGCCCTCGACCGCCTCGCGCTTCAGGCTGGAGGCCTCCGCCAGCGCCGGGTAGCAGACCGCGGGACGGAGGTTGGCGAACAGACCGAGATCCTTGCGCAGGCGCAGTAGGCCGGCTTCGGGGCGCACCTCGTAGGGCACCGCGTCCCATTTGGGACCGCCGACCGCACCGAAGATGATGGCGTCGGCCTCCTTGGCCTTGGCCATGTCGCCTTCCGAGATCGACACCTTGTGTGCGTCATAGGCCGAACCGCCAACGAGGCCGGTGTCGGTCTCGAACTTGGCGATCCCCGCCGAACTGAGCCAGTCGATCAGCCGCTTCACCTCGCCCATCACCTCGGGGCCGATACCGTCGCCGGGAAGCAGCAGCAGTTTGTGGGTCGCCATGGTCGTTTCCTCTGAGGTCGATTTCGGCCGGAGTGCTAGAGCGGCGTTGCGTGCTTGGCAAGACACCATTGCCGCTTCGGTTCTGTGCAACGCGGGCAGGGCCTGCCACACTGCGCATGCCGGAGTACCCATTTGCACGCCCCTGAACGTCCCCCGCCCGACGCCCATCCCGCGCGGCTGATCCTGACCCTGTCGCTGGCTGCGACGGTTGGGCTGGGTATCGGCCGCTTCGCCTATTCGCTGGTGCTGCCCGACATGCGGGAGGACCTCGGCTGGTCCTACTCGGCGGCCGGTTTCATGAACACCATCAACGCCGTCGGCTACCTCGCGGGCGCGCTTGTGGCATCCCGGTTGATCGAACGGGTCGGCTGGTCGGCCGCGATCCGTGGCGGAACCCTGGCCTGCGTCGCCGCGCTTGCGACTTGCGCGCTGACCGGGAACTTCGTTGCGCTGAGCCTGGCCCGTCTCGTGCTGGGCGTTGGCGCCGCGGCCGGTTTCGTCGCCGGCGGCGCGCTGGCCGCTTCCATTGCGCAGTCGCGCCCGGAGCGGGCCAATTTCCTGCTGAGCCTGTTCTATGCCGGACCCGGCATCGGCATTCTCGCCTCGGGCCTGATCGCCCCGTTCACGCTGCAATATTTCGGGCCGGGCTCGTGGTGGATCGTGTGGTGGGCGATGACGCTGCTGTCTGTCGTCATGACCGTGCCGCTGTTCCTGGTCCGCATCGAGAGCGGCGTGCGTTTCTCGCAAGGCGGCCACGGCGCCTTCGCCATTTTTCCGGTGCTGATCTACCTCGCCGGCTACTTCCTGTTTGGCGCGGGTTACATCGCCTACATGACCTTCATGATCGCCTATGTGCGCGACGGCGGCGGCGGGGCCGCAGCGCAGGCCGCGTTCTGGAGCCTGATTGGCTTGAGCGCCTTCGTCACGCCGTGGGCCTGGCGCCGCGTGCTCGCGCTCGATCGCGGTGGTCTTGCCACCGCCATCATCCTCGGCACCAACGCGCTCGGCGCCGCCCTGCCGATGCTCGGGCATTCGCCGGCATGGCTCGCGGTCTCGGCGATCGTGTTCGGCGTCGCCTTCTTCGCCGTAGTCGGCTCGACCACCGCCTTCGTGCGCTTCAACTATCCGCCCGAGGTGTGGCCGACCGCGATCGCGGCGATGACGATCTCGTTCGGCGTCGGCCAGACGCTGGGCCCGATCGTGGTCGGCGCGATCACGGACGCGCTGGGGAGCTTGAGTTACGCGCTGAATGTGTCGGCGGCGCTGCTGGCGCTGGGCGCGGTTGCCGCGCTGTGCCAGCGGAAAGTGGAGCCGGCCTCATAACAAGTGTCGTCCCGGCGAAGGCCGGGACCCATAACCACAGGGAGCATTTTGGGGAAGACTGGTCGTTCGGGATTGGCATCTAGCGAAAATCGATAGACCTCGCGGTATGGGCCCCGGCCTTCGCCGGGACGACAACAGCTAGCTTCCGCTGAACGAATTGTACCCCTGGTCTTCCCAATAGCCGCCCTTGTAGTCGTTGGTGACTTCCATCGACACCACGTATTTCGGGTTCTTGAAGCCGAGCTTGGTCGGCACGCGGATCTTCATCGGGAAGCCGTAGGCGCGCGGCAGGATTTCGCCCGCATATTTGAACGTCATCTGGGTCTGCGGATGCAGCGCGGTGCGCATGTCGAGCGGAGAATTGTAGCCGTCCTTGTCGGCGCACTGGAACCAGACATACTTTGCGCGGATGTCGGCGCCGATCAGCTTAAGGAAGTCGCGCATGGGTGTACCGGTCCAGCTGCCGATCGCGCTCCAGCCCTCGACGCAGATGTGACGGGTGATCTGCGTAGCCTGCGGCAGCTTGTACAGCTCGGGAAGCGTCCACGACTTCTTGTTCTCGACGAGACCGCGGACTTCGAGCTTCCAGTCGGCACCGTCGACATCGGGCGCGTCGTCGAGATCGTAATAGGCGTTGAACGGAAACGGCTTTGTGATCGCGCTCTCGGGAAACGTCGGCGCCAGCGCGTCGGGATTGAAGATGAAATCCTGCACGGCATCGTTGAATTTCGAAACCGACTTCAGCATCTCCTCCGCGGAGGACGAGTCGATCACGTCGCAGCCGGTGAGCAGCGTCAGCGCCCCGAGGCTTGCGCCGCCCGCGATGAAGCGGCGGCGGCTGACCTCTGGCATCGTCTTGATGGAATCCTTGATCAGCAGCCGCTTGTCGACGCCCGGGATCAGGAATGAGCGCTTCGCCATGACTCTCTCTCCACTCAACGGCCGATGATCATCGCGCGCAGGCTCTTCGGCACCAGCAGCGCGAGTAAAACATGAATGACCAGGAAGGCGCAGATCGCGGCCATGCAGAAGAAATGGATGTAGCGCGCGGTCGGATAGTCGCCGAACAGGGACACGAGCCAGTGCAGTTGCACCGGTTTCCACATTCCCAGCCCCGACAGCACGATGATCACGCCGATCAATATGATGCCGGCATAGAGCACGCGCTGGACGTAATTGTAGACGGAGAGATCGGCATGGCCGAGCTTGAAGGTCAGCGCAGCCCTGACGTCGTGGAGCACGCCGGATGGGGTGATCGGCAGCAGTTTTTTCCGGAAGCGGCCGGTGGCAAGGCCGGTGACGAGATAGGCAAGGCCGTTGATCATCAACAGCCACATCGCCGCAAAGTGCCAGAGCAGGCCGCCACCGAGCCAGCCGCCGAGCGTGTACTCGCGCGGAAAGCTGAAACCGAACAGCGGCGAGGCGTTGTAGATCTGCCAACCCGACAGGATCATCAGGATCATGGCGAAAGCGTTGATCCAGTGCATGACCCGGACCCAGGCCGGCTGGATCACTTTGGCCGGGGTGGCGCTGACCTGCTCGTCGGTGACTGTGAGGCTCGACATGGCGGTTCCGTCCTGAACATCGTCTGACAGCAATTATACGCCGATGCTTCCGCTTTCGTTACGCCCTGTTCGGCATCGAATCCATGTCGGCTGGCTATCGTGGTCACAATAAAGCGAGCCGGGTACCCCCGGCTCGCCATTTCGTCGCATCCGGTTCGGGGATGAAGCCGGACGGCGCGGTGTTTACGTCGCCGGCATCAGCACGGTGTCGACCACATGGATTACACCGTTCGACTGGTTGACATTGGAGATCGTCACCATCGAGGTACCGCCCTTGGCGTCGAGGATCCAGACCTTGCCGTCCTGCTTCTTCACCGTCAGCTCCTCGCCTTCGGCGGTCTTCATCTTCTTGCCGTCGGTGAGGTCGGACGCCTCGAGCTTGCCGGGCACGACATGGTAGGTGAGGATCTTGGTCAGCGTCGCCTTGTTCTCGGGCTTCACCAGAGTGTCGACGGTGCCGGCCGGCAGCTTGCCGAAGGCGGCGTTGGTCGGCGCGAACACCGTGAACGGACCCTTGCCTTCCAGCGTCGGCACCAGGCCGGCCGCCTTCACCGCCGCCACCAGCGTGGTGTGGTCCTTCGAGTTGACGGCGTTCTGGACGATGTTCTTGGACGGGAACATCGCGGCGCCGCCGACCATGACGGTCTTTTCCTCGGCGCGGGCGGGCGCGACGACGGTCGCGGTGATGGCCAGCGCGCTGAAGGCCGCAGCGGTGAGATAGGCAATACGCTTCGACATGGAGGGTCTCCCGATTGGATTGTGACCGGCGATTGCCGGCGTTCGAGTTGGGCAACAACAGTGGCTGCGACCTGCGAGTGTGAAGCAGCAGCGCCGTCGTTGGCTCGAACTACGGGAGCGTTTGCGAAGCGGTTTCGAACAAAACTTCTTTGTGATGGGTGAAACTAAGTGCGTGGTTCTCCGTGGGGGGCGTCATTGCGAGGAGCGAAGCGACGAAGCGATCCAGGCTGCCACCGCGGATGCACCGCTGGATTGCTTCGCTTCGCTCGCAATGACGCGCCTCGACGATCTACCTGCCGCTCAATCCCTGTTGTGCGGCGTCTGGATAAACCCGCGATTATGCGTCGGGCTGATCAGCAGTTCATTGATGCACACCCGCGCCGGCATGCTCGCGATGAACGCGATGGTGCGGCCGAGATCTTCGGATTGCAGCATCCTGGCCTGCTCCTCCTCGCTCGGTACCACCGGGCGCAGCTTCAGGATCGGGGTCGCCACCTCGCCCGGCATCAGGCAGCAGGCGCGCAAGCCGTTGACGCATTCGTCCATGTTGAAGGAATGCGTCAGCGCCAGCACCGCATGCTTGGTCGTGGTGTAGGCCGGGCCCGGCATTTTCGAGACGTGGCGGCCGGCCCAGGACGAGACGTTGATGATGGAGCCGTCCTGCTGCTTGCGCATCGTCGGCAGCACCGCGCGCATGCAATAGAGCACGCCGTTGAGATTGACCTGGACCAGCTGGTCCCAGCCCTCCAGTTCCATGTCCTTCCAGCTCCGCTTAGGGACATTGATGCCGGCATTGTTCACCAGCAGGTCGATCCGGCCGTGCTTCGCAACGATTTAATCAGCCGCCTTCTGGGCCGCGGCGGCGACCGACACGTCCAGCGCGATGGCCTCGGCGGCCCCGCCCGTCTGGGCGATCTTCGCGACCACGGTATCCAGGGCGTCCTTGCGCCGGCCCGAAACCACCACCGTCCAGCCGTCGGCCGCCAGCGCCTCGGCGCCGGCCTCCCCGATCCCGCTGCCCCCGCCTGTCACCCAGGCCACGCGTTTCCCGTTTTTGGTCATGCAAACTGTCTCCGTTGCTTCATCGGGGCGGTTTTTGCTAATCCAGCCCTCGGTTTTGACCGGCCTCTGACGATCGTTGCGGTCAAGCCTTGCGGTCGAGGAAATCTTGCATGAACCAAGCTGCCAACGCCAATCTGTTTTCCCGCCTGTTCGACGGCCTCGACGATCCGAAGCGCCTCGCGATCGAGACGCATGACGGGGTCCGCATCAGCTATGGTGATCTGATCGCCCGGGCCGGACAGATGGCCAATGTGCTGGTCGCGCGCGGCGTGAAGCCCGGCGACCGCGTTGCGGTGCAGGTCGAGAAGTCCGTGACCAACATCGTGCTGTATTTGGCCACGGTGCGGGCCGGCGCAGTCTATCTGCCGCTCAACACCGCCTATACGCTCAACGAGCTCGACTACTTCATCGGCGATGCCGAGCCCTCGCTGGTGGTCTGCGATCCCGCCAAGGCGGAGGGCCTCGCCCCCATCGCCGCCAAGGTGAAGGCCAAAGTCGAGACGCTCGGGCCTGACGGCAAGGGCTCGCTGACGGACGCCGCCGACAAGACGAGCAGCGAATTCACCACGGTGGCGCGCGCAAACGACGATCTCGCCGCGATCCTCTACACGTCCGGCACCACCGGCCGCTCCAAGGGCGCGATGTTGACCCACGACAATCTGGCGTCGAACTCGCTCTCGCTCGTCGGCTTCTGGCGCTTCACCGACAAGGACGTGCTGATCCACGCACTGCCGATCTACCACACCCACGGCCTGTTCGTGGCGACCAACGTGACGCTGTTTGCGCGGGCATCGATGATCTTCCTGCCGAAGCTCGACCCGGATCTGATCATCAAGCTGATGGCGCGTGCCACGGTGCTGATGGGCGTGCCGACGTTCTATACCCGTCTGCTCCAGAACGCTGCGCTGTCGCGCGAAACCACAAAGCACATGCGGCTGTTCGTCTCGGGCTCGGCGCCGCTGCTCGCCGAAACCCATCGCGAATGGTCGGCGCGCACGGGGCACGCGGTGCTCGAGCGCTACGGCATGACCGAGACCAACATGAACACGTCGAATCCCTATGACGGCGAGCGCGTGCCCGGCGCGGTCGGCTTTCCGCTCCCCGGCGTGTCCGTACGCGTCACCGATCCCGAGACCGGCAAGGAGCTGCCCCGTGACGAAATCGGCATGATCGAGGTCAAGGGCCCGAACGTGTTCAAGGGCTATTGGCGCATGCCGGAGAAGACCAAGGCGGAATTCCGCGACGACGGCTTCTTCATCACCGGCGACCTCGGCAAGATCGACGCCAAGGGTTACGTCCATATTCTCGGCCGCGGCAAGGATCTCGTGATCTCCGGCGGCTTCAATGTCTACCCGAAGGAAATCGAGAGCGAGATCGACGCCATGCCCGGCGTGATCGAATCCGCCGTGATCGGCGTGCCCCACGCTGATTTCGGCGAGGGCGTCACGGCGGTGCTGGTCTGCAACAAGGGCGCCGATGTGACCGAGGCCGCGGTGCTGAAGGCGCTCGACGGCCGGCTGGCCAAGTTCAAGATGCCCAAGCGGGTCTTCGTGGTCGACGAGCTGCCGCGCAACACCATGGGCAAGGTGCAGAAGAACGTGCTGCGGGATACGTACAAGGATCTTTACGCGAAGAAATAGGGGCGCAACTGCTCCGGGCTGGGGGGACATGAACCGAGAGCAAGCTAAGAAGATACACAAGCACCTGCTCGATGCCGCCGCAGCATTCCGGCGAGCGGAGGCCGCGATCGTCGATGTTGGCGATGACGGCCGAAAGCTGTTTGCAGATCCGCTCGTAACGGCGGTTTTCCATTTGCAATTCAAGCTTCTGCGATTGATCTACAAGCGATTTCCGGATCTTGAACCGCCGGGACGGCCTGCCACCATCGACAGCACACTCCGGTGGGAAGACGTTTCACTTCCGTCCTCTGTGCTGGAGACCGATTTGGATCGCGTCATTTTCTCTGTCATGAAGTCGCGATGGCAGAAGTTCGCAATGGTCCTGTACTGCGCGGTTGAGAGGGTCGAAAAGGAAGAAGCGCTAGCGGCTCCCGTCGATTTTGAGGTCTTTGCGGCCCGCATTCAGGCGTTGGTTGAGGCCGACCTCCTGGAGGCGCAAGGCAATCTTCAAATGTGGGGCCACAGCGAAGTGAGATTGAAGGACCGGTCCGTCAATTAGTGCCCACCCACCAGGCTCATCACAAACCTGCTGCCGACGATGAACAGATAGCACCCGAACGCGACTTCCAGCGTCCGCTTCGACATTGCATGCGCAGCCTTCACACCGAGCGGTGCCGTCACAAGGCTCATTGGCATCACCAGGACCGCGCCGATCAGCGAGACGTAACCGAGCGCGAACGGGACCTGCAGGGCTGCAACGGCCGGGTAGCTCACCGCCGCAGGCCAACCGGCATAGATGTAGCCGAGCGCGCCGGGGATCGAGATCAAGACCGCGAGCGCCGACGATGTCGCCACTGCCTGGTGGATCGGGCGGCCGTAGAACGTCATCAGCAGGTTCGAGAACAGGCCACCGCCGATGCCCATCAACGTCGACAAAATGCCGACGCAGAAGCCGTAGATCCGCATCAAGGGGCCCTTCGGCAGATCATCGCCGAGCTTCCAGCTCTCGCGCGCGAAGATCAGCCGTACCGCGGCCGACCAAGCGACGGCGACGAACACGATCTTGAACAGTCGCTCCGGCGCGTAACGCGCGACCACGCTGCCGGCGACGACGCCGATCAGGATCGGCAGCCACCAGACCCGGAGGATCGCAAGATCGACGGCGCCGCGCCTGTAGTGCGCCTGGAACGAACGGATCGAGGTCGGAATGATGACAGCGAGCGAAGTGCCGATGCAGAGCGGCATGCGCACCTCGAGCGGCACACCGGCGATGCGGAAGCACTCGTAGAACACCGGCACCAGAATCGCGCCGCCGCCGATGCCGAACACGCCGGCCAAAAATCCGGAGAGCGCGCCGGTTGCGATCAGCAGCAGCGCGAGTTCGGCGATCTCCTTGATATCAAGTCCTGCAATCACCCCTGACCTGCCCCGGCGATGGGTCGCAACTTCTCCGATGCATCGCTCGGAAACGGCTGCCCGCAATGCTCTAGGCGATCTGATTTGTCGGGTCGACCGCCGCATCTCCGGTCCGGGGTGGGATGCGGACTGCGCATATCCGCCCGTCTCGCGAAAAATCGGCGCGCTTCGCGGAACTTGGAGATTGCTTGCCGACCATCCCTACCGGTTCGAACGTCATGAACTGACTGGCTCGAACCCTGGCCGGCCCGCAGCGGCTTGGAGCCGTTCCAATAGTAATTTCAATGCGTCTCGGGTCTCATTACAAGAGGTGAATTTATATTCTATCTTTAGCCGGTGCGCCACCCCTCTGGTATACCAAGTCTCCGATTGGCCTTGTTACATCAAGGGCCTAGAGCTGAACTCAAGTTCGGTTTATGGCGATTTGGTGATTGCGCAGGTGAAATCGACTCCGTAAATAGAGCCGACCTTTCGCGATCCCCGCGCGCCCCATGCTGGGCCGCAATAAAGCAATTGAAGCCCATGACCGCACGGATCGAACGACCGCTTTCGCCGCACATTCAGACCTACCGCTGGACCCTGACGATGGCGCTTTCCATCGTCCATCGCGCCACCGGAATTGCCCTCTACGCCGGAACGCTGCTGCTGGCCTGGTGGCTGATTGCGGCGGCCTCCGGCCCCGCCGCCTATAGCCACGTCCAAGCCTTCACCGGCAGCATCATCGGCCGCCTGATCGTGTTCGGCTACACCTGGGCGCTGATGCACCACATGCTCAGCGGCATCCGGCATTTCGTCTGGGACCTCGGCTACGGCTTCAAGGCCAATGAGCGCGAAGCGTTGACCTGGGGCGCCCTGATCGGCGGCATCGTGCTCACGGTCCTCATTTGGATCATCGCCTACGCGATCGGAGGCGGACGATGAGTTTCGACGAATCCCACGGCGCCCCGAAGGGCTCCTCCATGCGCACCCCGCTCGGCCGCGTGCGCAATCTCGGCGCGGCGCATTCGGGCACCTCCGATTTCTGGCGCCAGCGCATCACCGGCGTCGCCATGACGCTGCTGATGATCCCCGTGATCGTGATCGTGATGATGCTGCTCGGCCGCAACCAGGCCGGCGCCGCACAGATTCTCGGCTCGCTGCCGATCGCGGTGATCCTGCTGCTCTTCATCTTCGCCAGCGCCTGGCACATGAAGATCGGCATGCAGGTCGTGATCGAGGACTACATCCATAACGAGAAGCTGAAGCTCATCTCGATCATGCTCAACAACTTCTTCTCGTTCGCCGTGGCGCTCGCCTCGACCTACGCGATCCTGAAACTTTCCTCCGGAGTCTAAACCCATGGCCACAGAGACCAATGGCAAGGGCAACGGCGCTCCCGCCACCAACGGCAAAGCCTATCCGATCGAAGATCACACCTATGATGTCGTCGTGGTCGGCGCCGGCGGCGCAGGCCTGCGCGCCGTGGTCGGCTGCAGCGAAGCCGGTCTTCGTACCGCCTGCATCACCAAAGTGTTTCCGACCCGCTCGCACACCGTCGCGGCGCAGGGCGGCATCTCGGCGTCCCTCGGCAACATGCACAAGGACGACTGGCGCTGGCACATGTACGACACCGTGAAGGGGTCGGACTGGCTGGGCGACCAGGACGCGATCGAATACATGGTGCGCAACGCGCCCGAGGCGGTCTACGAGCTCGAGCATTGGGGCGTGCCGTTCTCGCGCACCGAAGACGGCAAGATCTACCAGCGCCCGTTCGGCGGCATGACCATGGACTACGGCAAGGGCCAGGCGCAGCGCACCTGCGCCGCCGCCGACCGCACCGGCCACGCCATGCTGCACACGATGTACGGCCAGTCGCTGCGTCACGCGGCCGAGTTCTTCATCGAGTTCTTTGCCATCGACCTGATCATGGACGACCAGGGCACCTGCCGCGGCGTTATCGCGCTCAAGCTCGATGACGGCACGCTGCACCGCTTCCGCGCCCAGACCGTGATCCTCGCCACCGGCGGCTATGGCCGCGCCTATGCATCCTGCACCTCGGCGCACACCTGCACCGGCGACGGCGGCGGCATGGTGCTGCGCGCCGGTCTGCCGATGCAGGACATGGAGTTCGTGCAGTTCCACCCGACCGGCATCTACGGTTCGGGCTGTCTCGTCACCGAAGGCGCGCGCGGCGAAGGCGGCTATCTCGTCAACTCCGAGGGCGAGCGCTTCATGGAGCGCTATGCGCCCTCCGCCAAGGATCTGGCCTCGCGTGACGTCGTCTCGCGCGCGATGACCATCGAGATTCGCGAAGGTCGCGGTGTCGGCAAGAAGAAGGACCACATCTTCCTTCATCTCGACCATCTCGATCCCGCGGTGCTGGCCGAACGCCTGCCGGGCATCTCGGAATCCGCAAAGATCTTCGCCAATGTCGACGTGACGCGCGAGCCGATCCCAATTGTGCCGACCGTGCATTACAACATGGGCGGCATCCCGACGAACTATCACGGCGAAGTCCTGACCAAGAAGGACGGCGACGACAACGCCATCATCCCCGGCCTGATGGCGATCGGCGAGGCCGCCTGCGTCTCCGTGCACGGCGCCAACCGCCTCGGCTCCAACTCGCTGATCGACCTCGTCGTGTTCGGACGCGCCGCGGCGCTGCGCCTCGCCGAGAAGCTCACGCCGAACGCCAGCCAGCCGGAATTGCCGGCGAATTCGTCCGACCTGGCGCTCGGCCGGCTCGACCACTACCGCTACGCCTCCGGCGGCACGCCGACCGCGAAGCTGCGCGAAGGCATGCAGCACGTGATGCAGAACAATTGCGCGGTGTTCCGCACCGGCGACATCCTGAGCGAAGGCCAGAACCTGATCGAGAAGGTCCATAGCGGCATCATCGACATCGCCGTATCCGACCGCTCGCTGGTGTGGAATTCCGACCTGATCGAGACGCTCGAATTCGACAATCTGATCTCGCAGGCGGTGGTGACGATGAACTCGGCCGCCAACCGCACCGAGAGCCGTGGCGCGCATGCCCGCGAGGACTTCTCCGAGCGCGACGACAAGAACTGGATGAAGCACACGCTGGCCTGGCTGGAAGATTCCGGCAAGGTCAAGATCGAGTACCGCCCCGTTCACGACTACACCATGACCAACGACGTCCAGTACATCCCGCCCAAAGCTCGCGTTTACTAAACGGCGCGCGTGTACTGAGCGAACAGCGAAAGCTTTATCGAAATGGTTGAATTCGCACTTCCGAAGAACTCCAAGATATCAGGCGGCAAGACCTGGCCGAAGCCCGCGGGCGCGACTGAGGTCCGTGAATTCCGCGTCTATCGCTGGAATCCGGACGACGGCAAGACTCCCAGCGTCGACACCTATTACGTCGACACCCATGATTGCGGGCCGATGGTGCTGGACGGCCTGATCTGGATCAAGAACAACATCGACCCGTCGCTGACCTTCCGCCGCTCCTGCCGCGAAGGCGTCTGCGGCTCCTGCGCGATGAACATCGACGGCCAGAACACCCTGGCCTGTACCCGCTCGATGCACGACGTGAAGGACGGCGCGGTGAAGATCAATCCGCTGCCGCACCAGCCTGTCGTGAAGGACCTCATCCCCGACCTCACCAATTTCTATGCACAATACGCTTCGGTCGAGCCGTGGCTAAAGACGACCTCGCCGACGCCGCAGAAGGAATGGAAGCAGAGCCACGAAGACCGCGAGAAGCTCGACGGCCTCTATGAATGCATCCTCTGCGCCTGCTGCTCGACCTCTTGCCCGAGCTATTGGTGGAACAGCGAGCGCTACCTCGGTCCCGCCGCGCTGCTCCAGGCCAACCGCTGGGTATCGGATTCGCGGGATGAGGCGACCGGCGAGCGGCTCGACAATCTCGAGGACCCGTTCCGCCTCTATCGCTGCCACACCATCATGAACTGCGCCAAGGCCTGCCCGAAGGGCCTCAACCCGGCGGAAGCCATCGCCGAGCTCAAGCTCAAGATGGTCGAGCGCCAGATCTAGGCGTCATTCATGCTGCGATCCCCGGCCGGAACGGCCGGGGCATTCTACGACGGGCAGGTGTTCGAGTAGATTTTGCCTGCACCCCTGCGCGCGCAAGCAGGCGGGTTGCAACCTCTGGTTCCCGCCACAAGCCGCTTCCTTCCCGGCGCGAAATTCAAGTAAGCTCTCCGGCGTGGGACCGGAGCGACCGTGCAGGGCGCACAACGCAATTCGCTGAGATTGCTGCAGTGGATGATGGCTGCGTCCCTGGCGCTGCCGATTGCGCTGTTCGCGATCGCCGCCTCGATCTCCTACACCTCGACGAAAGATATCGCCGACCGCGAGATCGAGCGCACCCTCGATGTCGCGCATGAGCATGCGCTCAAGGTGTTCGAGACCATCGACCGCAGCCTCGCCGAGATCAACGAGGTGGTGCGCGGCATGCCCGACGACATCATCCGCTCGCGCGAGCCGGCCCTGCACCGCCGCCTGAAGCAACTCTCCGATTCGCTGCCGCAGCTCAAATCGGCATGGATCTTCGATGCGGACGGAAAGTCGCTGGTCAACAGCCTGGCCTCGCCGCCGCCGGCGCAGAGCTTTGCGGACCGCGACTACTTTGCCGCCCATGTCGACCAGACCATCGGCAGCTACATCGGTGTTCCCCTGACGCCGCGCCAGCCCTATCAGGGCGCGCGCTTCTTCGGGGTCAGCCGCCGCCGCGGCTCCGACGACGGCAGCTTCATCGGCGTGATCCAGGCCTCTGTCCTCCCGGAATATTTCGAGAGCTTTTATGCCCGGATCGGCTCCGACCCTGGCAGCTTCCTCGCCATGGGACGCACCGACGGCGTGGTGCTGGCGCATCTTCCGCGGCTGGATCGCGACCTCAGGCTCGATCCTAACGGGCCGGTCGGCCGCAGCATCGCAGCTCACCCCGAGCATGGCCTCATCACCATTGCCTGGCCATGGGACGAGGTCGAGCGCCGCATCGGCTACCGACGCATCGCCGAATACCCGATCTATGTCAGCGCGGGGTTGGAGACCTCGGCGATCCGCGCGCGCTGGTTCGCCACCATGGGCCAGCATCTGGTGTTCGGCATTCCCGCCACCGCGCTGCTGTTTCTGCTGCTGGCGTTCGCGTTCCGGCGCACCCAGCATCTCCAGGCCGAGGCCGCCGCGCGGCGCGAAGCCGAGGAGGCGCTCAAGCACAGCCAGCGCCTTGAGGCGCTCGGCCAGCTCACCGGCGGCGTCGCGCACGACTTCAACAACCTCCTGACCGTGATTCGCGCCTCCGTTGACCTGCTGAACCGGCCGCAGCTGAGCGAGGAGCGGCGCCAGCGCTACATCACGGCCATCGCAGACGCGGTCGGGCGCGCAGCCAAGCTGACATCGCAGCTGCTCGCCTTCGCGCGCCGCCAGACCTTGAAGCCGGAGGTGTTCGACGTCGGCGCGCGGTTGCAGTCGCTGCACGACATGCTCGCGACGCTGCTCGGACCCGCGATCGAAATCGCGATGCGGCTGCCGGCCGAGCCCTGCCTCGTCAATGCCGATGCAAGCCAGTTCGAGACGGCGTTGATCAACATGGCGACCAATGCGCGCGATGCCATGCACGGCAAGGGCAGGATCGTCTTCAACGTCGAGGCCGCGGCGACCATTGCGGACACGCGGGCTCCCGTCTCGGGCAACCCTGATCTTTCAGGCGGCCGTGACCTTGCTGGCAAACACGGTTTCGTCGGCATTGCCGTCAGCGACACCGGCATCGGCATTCCGGCTACGCGGCTCGAGCGCATCTTCGAACCGTTCTTCACCACCAAGCAGATCGGCCACGGCACCGGTCTCGGCCTATCGCAGGTGTTCGGCTTCGCCCGGCAGTCCGGCGGCGAGGTGACAGTCACCAGCGAGGTCGGCCACGGCAGCACCTTCTCGCTCTACCTGCCGCGCGTGGCGCCGGATTTGCTGCCGCAGCGGCAGGCACCGAATACGGCCCCGGCCGTGGCCGGCAGCGGCATGTCGGTGCTGCTGGTCGAGGACAATATCGAACTCGCCAATTTCGCGGCCGACGGCCTCACCGAGCTCGGCTACAGCGTCACGCTGATCGACAACGCAACCGATGCACTCGCCGAGCTGGTCATGGATGCCGATCGCTTCGATGTCGTTTTCTCGGACATCGTGATGCCCGGCATGACCGGGCTCGATCTCGCGCAGGCGGTCCGCGACCGCGGCATCGGCGTGCCGGTCGTGCTGACCACCGGCTACAGCGAGGCGCTGTCCCAGGACGGCAAGGTCGATTTCGAGCTCGTGCAGAAGCCCTACGCGATCGATCAGCTATCGCGCGTGCTGCACCGGGTCGCGCGGCGCCGGGTGCGCGACGGCGCCGCCGAGTGAGCTGACGCCCGGAACCTACGGGAACCTTTTGATTTAGCTTGCGTTATCCGGCCATGCAAAAGCCGGTCAGAAAACGCGAATCGGGCAAGAAGCCGCCCATCGTCGAAATCATCGGCGAGACCGGCGGGGAAGTGGCTCCGCCGCCGCCCGAGCTGGTCGAGCCCGACCCGGAGCTGTCGCCTGAAGAGGCCGAGCAGGCCCGCAAGGACTATCTCCTCACCCGCTTCTGGATCAGCGCGCGCGGCTTCTGGGGCGGCAACGGCGACCGGCTTGCGTGGCTCTACTCCGTCGGCCTCGGCCTGCTGATCGTCCTCACCGTCGGCTTCCAATACGGCATCAATGTCTGGAATCGGGCGATCTTCGACGCGATCGAGAAGCGCGAGGCGTCCACCGTCTTCCATCTCACCGCGGTATTCTTCCCGCTCGCGATCGGCAGCATCGTGCTCGGCGTGGCACAAGTGTTCGCGCGCATGGGCATCCAGCGGCGCTGGCGGGCGTGGCTGACGGCAAGCGTGCTGACGCGCTGGCTTGGCAACGGCCGCTATTACCAGCTCAATCTCGTCAGCGGCGACCACAAGAATCCGGAATACCGGATCGCGGAGGATCTGCGCGTCGCGACCGATTCTCCGGTGGATTTTCTCGCCGGCGTGACGTCCGCGCTGCTGTCGGCCGTGACCTTCATCGTCGTGCTCTGGACGATCGGCGGCGCGCTCACCGTCACCCTTGCGGGATCGTCGGTGACCATTCCCGGCTTCCTGGTGATCGCCGCGATGCTCTATGCGGGAATCGCATCGGGCTCGATCCTGGTGATCGGCCGCCAATTCGTGCAGGTCTCCGAGGACAAGAACCAGGCTGAGGCCGATTTCCGCTACACGCTGACGCGCGTGCGCGAGAACGGCGAGAGCATCGCGCTGCTCGGCGGCGAGGAGGAGGAGCGCGACGGCATCGACCGCAATTTCACCAACGTGCTGCGGCAATGGGCGCGGCTCGCGGGTCAGCACATGCGCACCACGCTGGTGTCGCAGGGATCGAGCCTCGTTGCGCCGGTCGTGCCGCTTCTGCTGTGCGCGCCGAAATTCCTCGACGGCAGCATGACGCTGGGTCAGGTGATGCAGGCGGCTTCCGCCTTCACCATCGTGCAGAGCGCGTTCGGCTGGTTGGTCGACAATTATCCGCGGCTCGCCGACTGGAATGCCTGCGCTCGCCGCATCGCCTCGCTGATGATGTCGCTCGACGGCCTCGAGCGCGCCGAGCTGGGCGACGGCTTCGGCCGCATCAAGCGCGGCGAGACCAGCAATGACGCCATGCTGGAGCTGAAGGATCTCTCCGTCACGCTCGATGACGGCACCGCCGTGGTCGGCGAGACCGAGGTGGTGATCGAGCGTGGCGAGCGGCTGCTGGTGGCCGGCGAATCCGGCACCGGCAAGAGCACGCTGGTGCGCGCCATCGCCGGGCTCTGGCCATGGGGTGGCGGCAGCGTCAATTTCCATCCCGACCGGCGGCTGTTCATGCTGCCACAGCGACCCTACGTGCCGTCGGGCTCCTTGCGTCGTGCCGTCGCCTATCCCGGCGCGGAAGACGACTGGACGGTCGAGGAGATCGGCGAGGCCCTGCACAAGGTCGGCCTCGACCATCTCAAGGAGAAGATCGAGGAAGAAGCACCCTGGGACCAGACGCTGTCCGGCGGCGAGAAGCAGCGCCTCGCCTTCGCGCGGTTGTTGCTGCACAACCCGGATATCGTCGTGCTCGACGAGGCGACCTCGGCGCTCGACGAGAAGAGCCAGGACAAGATGATGAAGATGATCACCGACGAACTGCCGAAGGCCACCATCGTCAGCGTCGCGCATCGTGTCGAGCTGGAAGCCTTCCACAGCCGCAAGATCGTGCTGGAGCGCCGCAAGGGCGGCGCAAAACTCGTCAGCGATATCGACCTGATCCCGCGCAAGGGCAAGCGCAAGCTGCTCGGCCGCTTCCTGCGCCAGCGCAAGGCGCCGAAAAAGGCGGCGTGAGGGGCGGTCTCTTTTCTTCGTCGTCCCGGCGAAGGCCGGGACGACCCAGAGATTGTTGCCCGGATCGAGCGTTGGAGTCCCCGGCAAAACCGGCTATGCATGCGCCGCTTGCAACGAGGACTTTGACTTGGCGACCGATAATGCCCCTTCGTCCGCGCCGTTCGGCGCGTTTGCGCCGAACGCGGCGCAGGCCGCGATCATTCGCCTCGCGACACAATCGGGGCTGAAGCGCGGCGCGTTCCGGCCCTGGCTGTCGCGATTGGTGAACCTGCTGCGCGGTGGTCCCATCGACGTGCAATACCAGGGCGCATCGTTCCGCTTCTATCACCAGGGCAGCGCCACCGAGCGCGGCGCGCTGTTCAATCCCGATTACAATCTCGACGAGCTCGACTTCCTGCGCCAGCACACCCCGGAGGGCGGCGTGTTCGTCGACGTCGGCGCCAATGTCGGCACCTTCGCGCTGGTGATGGCGCGACAGGTCGGGCCATCAGGCAAAGTGATCGCCATCGAGCCGCATCCGATGACGTTTGGACGGCTGTCGTTCAACCAGGCCGCGTCGAAAGCGACGCAGGTGCGCCTGGTGCAGGCGGCCGCCGGCGACAGCGACGGCGAGCTGATGATCGAGAGCGGCGGCGACAATCTCGGTGCCACGCATGTCGTCACCGGCACGGCCAGCGCCGAGGCGATCAAGGTGCCCTCGCTGCGGTTGACGCGCATTCTCGGCGAGGCCGGCGTCACCAAGGTGGACGCGCTGAAGATCGACGTCGAGGGCTTCGAGGATCGCGTTTTGATCGGCTTCTTCCGCGACGCGCCGCAATTGCTATGGCCGCGCGCGGTGGTAATCGAGCATTTGTCGCAAAAGGAATGGCGGGACGATTGTATCGCCGACATGGTCGCGCGCGGTTTCGTGGTTGCGCGCAAGACGCGGAGCAATACGTTCCTGTCGCGCTGACGACGAACAACGGATGTTACGAATGATCGACCATATGGGCTTCCCGGTCTCCGACTATGAGCGCGCCAAGGCGTTCTACGCCAAGGCATTGGCGCCGCTCGGCTACAGCCTGATCATGGAGGTCACGCAGGAGCAGACCGGACACGATCCAGCCGCCGGCTTCGGCGCCGACGGCAAGCCGGATTTCTGGATCGGCGGCGAGGGCGCGCTGAACAAGCCGGTGCATGTCGCGATTCTGGCGAAGGACCGCGCCACGGTGGACGCGTTCTACAAGGCGGCGATTGCAGCGGGCGGGCGCGACAACGGGCCGCCGGGCATCCGGGCGCATTACCATCCGACCTATTACGGCGCCTTCGTGCTCGACCCTGATGGACACAACATCGAGGCGGTTTGCCACGCGCCGGAATAGATAAGTTCCATCCTTCGGCCGGAACCTCGTTCCGCGCGCGCCGTTGTCGTCCCTTGCAAGAAGGAGCACGACATGGCCAACGACAATGCCCGCGACGTCGACCGCGTATGGGATCTGATGAAGACGATCGGATTCGCGATGCTGGTGACGCGCGATGGCGACAAGCTCCGCGCGCGGCCGATGAGCGCCTATCTCGACCGCAACGCGAACACGATTTATTTCCTCACCGACGCGCGGCGTCACAAGGACGAGGAGATCGCGCGCAATCCGTCCATCAACCTGTCGTTCGCAGATGCCGGCAGCCAGAAATACGTGTCGCTGACGGGCACCGCAATGATCTCCAATGACCGTGCCAAGATCAAGGAGCTGTTCTCGACGCCGGCCAAGGCGTGGTGGGACTCTGCGGAAGATCCGAACATCCGCGTGCTCAAGGTCACGCCTGACGATGCCGAGTTCTGGGACTCGCCCGGCACCGTGATTTCCTATGTGAAGATGGCGGCCGCGGCGGTGACGAACACGCGCCCCGATCTCGGCGACAACCGCAAGGTCTCTATGTAATGCCGATCGAGCCGCCCGAGATACCGCCGTCGACGCCCGGTACGCCCACCGAACCGCCGCCGGGGATTCCGCCGAGCAATCCGCAGCCTGAAATCGCACCGCCGGTGCGCGAGCCCGGCTCGCCAGCGCCGCCCGACGAATTGCCGGGCCGCATGCCTGAAGAGATTCCATCACGCGGACCGAACGGACCGCTCACGCCGAATCCCGCGACGGATGCAAGTCCGCCGCGGGATCGCGCATGAGGCGACGCATCAGATCCGAGGCAATTGCAACCTGCGTCTGAATGCGCAATGAACGTCACCATAGTGAGGTGATTTGCGTGCAGAAATAAATCGGGCCGCGTCCGCTTCGTCCGCCACAATCCGGCCTAACGCGTAGCTGTTCATCCGAACACTTCGTCAAAGAACCTTCCGGGGAAGTTCACCACATGACCAACCTTCGTTTCGTGCTGCTTGCCACCACGGCTCTGACCGCGATGCAATTCGCAAGCTCCGCATCGCATGCACAAGGCGCGCCGCCGCTTGTCGTCGCGCAGGCGCAGCCACAAGAGACCGGCCCTGACGGAAAACCGAAGCAGCCGCCGAAGGGACCACCAGCGGCCGCGCCGCCTGCGGCGCCCGCGCGCCCGGCCGCACCGCCGCCCGCAGCTGCACCTCCCCATCCGCCGGCAGCGCCTCCGCCGGCTGCGGCACCGCCGCGCCCAGCAGCGCCGCCACCGCCCCCGCCACCACCTGCGGCCCGTCCGGCACCGCCGCCGCCGCCGCCGCCACCTGTGGCCCGTCCGGCACCGCCGCCGCCCCCACCGCCGCCCGCCGCCCCGAAGCAACCTGCGCCGCCCCCGGCTGCGGCTCCGCAACAGCACGCGCCGACACCGCCGCCTCCGGCACCGCCTTCCGCGCGCCCGGCTCCCCCGCCGCCAGCACCGCCGTCCGCCGCGGCTCCGCAGCACGCACCGACGCCGCCTGCGGCAGCAACTCCGCAGGGACGCCCAGCGCCGGCGCCCACGGCAACACCGTCGCCTGCGCCGGCCGCTCCGACCGCGCGACCGGGTGCTCCGGCTGCACCTGCAGCCACACCGTCACCGACGACTCCTGCGCCGACCGCGACGCCGGCTCCAGGCAGCACGCCGGGCACGCCGCCGACTGGCCGCCCCGGTACGCCGCCTCCCGGCGGACGTCCTGGTGCGCCCCCGGCTGCAGGGTCACCTGCTCCAGGCGCCACGCCCGCGCCGACGGCCACGCCGACTCCCGGTGGCACTCCGACGCCGCCGCCCGGCCGTCCAGGTTCGCCTCCTGCGCCTAGTGCAACTCCGGCTCCGACAACGACGCCGGCCCCCGGTGGCGCCGTGACACCGCCCCCTGGACGCCAGGGTGGTGCGCCTCCTGCTGGTGCACCCGCTGCCGGAGCTCCGCCGACCCAGCCGCAGGCAGGCGCCCCGCCCCGGCCGCCGGCTCCCCCCGCCGGCGCCGCTGCACCGAGCACCGTGCCGGGCTCGGCGGCTGCGACCCCGCCGCCCAACAGGGCGCAATACGCGGCGCCCACGGTTGCGCCGGCGTTCCGCGCCGCGCCCACGACGACCACGCCCCTGCCGCCACCGCCGCGTCCGCCGCAGCGTGACCTGACGCCGCTCGCGATCGGTGCAGGTGTCGTCGCCGGTGCCGTGATCGGCGCCACCATCGCCGACTACCGCAACCAGCGCCGCGAGTCGGTCGAAGGCGGCCGCACCGTCTACACCGAGCCGGACCGCATCATCATCCGCGATCCGGGTGGGCAGACCTACGTCCGCGGCAACGATCTCTATCGCTTCCGCTATGGCGCCCGCGACATCCGCACCGAAACTGTCGGCGCCGATACCCGCACCGTGGTGATCCGTCCCGACGGCAGCGAGATCATTACCGTTGTAGGTCAGGACGGTCGGCTGCTGCGGCGAATCCGCAGGGACCCGGCCGGGCGCGAGCTCGTCATCATCGACAACAGCTACCGCGATCCGCAGTCGGTCGGCGGTTTCTATGTCGACGCGCCGCCGCCCGTCGTCAACATGCCCTACGATCGCTATATCGTCGACGCCCAGGAGGCCTCGCCGGACGTGATCTACGAGACGATGGTGGCGCCGCCGGTGCAGCGGATCAACCGTCGCTACACGCTCGACGAGATCCGCTACAGCCCGAATGTTCGCATGCAAATGCCGAGCATCGACCTCAACACGATCAACTTCGAGACCGGATCGTGGACCATCCCACCGGACCAGGCGGCGAAGCTGCAGTCGATCGCGGACGGTCTCAACCGTGCGATCCAGGCCAACCCGCGCGTGGTGTTCCTGATCGAAGGTCACACCGACGCGGTCGGCAACGACGTCGACAATTTGTCATTGTCGGACCGTCGTGCGCAGTCCGCGGCCGAATTGCTGACCCAGCAATTCGGTGTGCCGTCTGAAAACCTGACGTCGCAAGGCTATGGCGAGCAGTACCTGAAGGAGCAGACGCAAGGACCGAGCGCGATCAACCGGCGCGTCACCGTCCGCAACATCACGCCGTTGCTCAACGGCGGCCAGGCCTCGCTGCCGCCGCCCCCGCCCGGCACCGCGCCGCCGCGCTGAGGCGACACACAAATGCAAAATGGCCGGGAGCAATCCCGGCCATTTTTTGTTTTGTTTCGTAGCCCGGATGGAGCGTGTCAGCTCTTGTCGCTCTCCAGCCGGAAGATCTGCGAGCCTTCGCTGCCCGAGAGCAGGCCCGTGTCGCTGTAGAGCTTCAGCTTGGCGCGGGTATCGTTGATGTCGAGGTTGCGCATGGTGAGCTGACCGATGCGATCGGCCGGCGTGAACGCCGCGTCCTCGACCTTCTCCATGCTGAGCCGCTCCGGCGCATAGGTGAGGTTCGGGCTTTCGGTGTTGAGGATCGAGTAGTCGTTGCCACGGCGCAGCTCGAGCGAGACCTCGCCGGTGACGGCGCGCGCGACCCAGCGCTGCGCGGTCTCGCGCAACATCAGGGCCTGCGAATCGAACCAGCGGCCCTGGTAGAGCAGGCGTCCGAGGCGCATGCCGCTGATGCGGTACTGCTCGATGGTGTCTTCGTTGTGGATGCCGGTGACGAGGCGCTCATAGGCGATGTGCAGCAGCGCCATACCGGGCGCTTCATAGATGCCGCGGCTCTTGGCCTCGATGATGCGGTTCTCGATCTGGTCGCTCATGCCGAGGCCGTGGCGGCCGCCGATGGCGTTAGCTTCGAGGAACAGCGCGACGGGATCAGAGAAGGTCTGGCCGTTCAGCGCGACCGGCTGGCCTTCCTCGAAACGCACCACAACCTTCTCGGCCTTGACGTTGCAGTCGTCACGCCAGAACGGCACGCCCATGATCGGGTTGACGATCTTGATGCCGCTGTCGAGACTTTCAAGATCCTTGGCCTCGTGCGTCGCGCCGAGCAGATTGCTGTCGGTCGAATACGCCTTCTCGGCGCTCATCTTGTAGGCAAAGCCCTGCGCCGTCATGAACGCCGACATCTCGGCGCGGCCGCCGAGCTCGTCAATGAACTGCTGGTCGAGCCAGGGCTTGTAGATGCGCAGGCCCGGATTGGTCAGGAGGCCGTAGCGATAGAAGCGCTCGATGTCGTTGCCCTTGAAGGTCGAGCCGTCGCCCCAGATGTTGACGCCGTCCTCCTTCATCGCCGCGACCAGCATCGTGCCGGTGACGGCGCGCCCGAGCGGCGTGGTGTTGAAATAGGTGATGCCGCCGGTCGAGATATGAAAGGCGCCGGACTGGATAGCGGCGATGCCTTCGTGGACGAGCTGCGTGCGGCAATCGACCAGCAGCGCTTTCTCCGCGCCGAACTCCATCGCCTTGCGCGGGATCTCGTTGTAATCGGCCTCATCCGGCTGGCCGAGATTGGCGGTATAGGCGTAGCAGCGCGCGCCCTTCTGCTTCATCCAGAGCAGCGCCGCGCTGGTATCGAGGCCGCCCGAAAAAGCGATGCCGACTTTCTCCCCCTTGGGCAGGCTTTTCAGGATCGTGGTCATGGGGCTTCCAATCGGTCTCGAAGGGCTGATGTCGTTTCACGGGTTGACCGCGCGAATATCAAATTTCGCGGGGCTCGGCACCCCTTTAATGGCTCAAACTGACGGCTCGGCACCCGTCTTGCGTCCGAACAGGCGCTGGCGGAGCCGGTAAGCGGGCATGTTCAGCCGAGTCAGGGCGGCATCGACCGCCTCGTCGGAAAACCGGGTCCGCGGCCAGCGGTAAATCAGCGCGTAGGCAAACCAGATCACGACGAAGGTGACGAGGCCGGCGATCGACACGTCGGTGAAGAAATGGCCGCCAAAGGCCATCCGCAGCCCGCTGGTCACGAGGCCGAACACCACGGCTCCGGCATAAGCGAGCGGTCGCCACGCCGGCGGTGCCAGTGCGGCCGGCGCCAGCGTCCAGAACGCGGTCGCGCCCTCGCCCGAGAAGAACGAGCAGTTGCGCGCGCAGCCCCCGCGCGGATCCCACCACGGCACGAATTGCTGGTCGCCGGCGAACTGCGTCACCACCACCGGGCGCGGCCGGCCCCAATAGGACTTGAAGGCGAGATTGGTGAGGATGCCGGCCGACATGATGATCGTGACCAGCAGGAAGACGATCGCGCGACCGGATACCATCAGCGGGCGGTCGGGCCGGACCATCTTGACCACGAGCGCGATCAGCGCAGGCAGCACGAACGCCCAGGCGACCCACATCGCGGCGTCGCGCGCGAAGCCGGCCCAACCGTTCAGCTTGAGCGGAAACGTTTTCGTCTCAGGGTCGAAGAACAGCGCGGCGAGCTTGAGATCAAGCTCGGGATAGAGGCCGAAAACGACGCCGATCACGAGCCACAGCGCCAGGGCGATGAAGAGTCCAGTCCGGTTCATGGCGCGCGGTTTAGCCCAGTGGGAAAGGGATGAAAACCCCGTGACAAGTCAGAAAGTCACCGCGCATCCGGCCGCGAATTCGACGGCAGCGGCGGAGGCGGTTGGCGCGCAGGCGGCGGATTGCGCCAAGCGCCGGCATTGCGGCCGGCGATCAGCCAGTAGACGACGCCGGCGACGATGCCCGCGCCGGTCATGATCTCCAGATGCCGCCGCACAATGCCTTCGAATTGCAGCGTGTCGGAATGAAACGGGACCAGGCCGAGATAGCAGGCGAGCCCCACGACGCCTCCGCCCACGGCATAGGCGAGCGCGCTGCGGATGTAGAGCGCCTCGGTGATCGCCACGATCACCGCCGCCGGCACCAGCGCAAAGCCCGAGACGAAGATGAAGCCGAACCCGAGCAGGATATCGATCGTGCCCTGATCGACGGGACCGGCGCCGAGATCGGCGAACTCCGGAAACAACAGCGCGACGACAACGATCATGCCGCCGACGAAACAGGCGGCGAGGAAGCCGATGAAGATGACGACGAGGCGGCCGATCAGGGACATGATGGGAACGAATTGGTGACTGAC
Organism: Bradyrhizobium sp. 187; assembly: GCF_023101005.1. Classification (NCBI taxonomy): domain Bacteria; kingdom Pseudomonadati; phylum Pseudomonadota; class Alphaproteobacteria; order Hyphomicrobiales; family Nitrobacteraceae; genus Bradyrhizobium; species Bradyrhizobium sp. 187. Next base: position 107,005 of record NZ_CP064693.1, on the reverse strand, counting down.
GGCGTCGCCACATCCACAATCGTCATGCCCGGGCTTGACCCGGGCATCCACGACTTGCTCTCTCGTGGCTCGACGTGGATGGCCGGGTCAAGCCCGGCCATGACGGGCGTTGAGAGCGTCGCCATCATCAATATCAATCCGTCATCGCCATGGCCCGCAGCGTCTGGCGTTCACGGGCCGAGAGCTTTTCCGTCTCCGACTTGAGCTGGCCGCAGGCGGCGAGGATGTCGCGGCCGCGCGGAGTGCGCACCGGCGAGGAATAGCCGGCGTTGAAGACGTATTCGGAGAATTTTTCGATCTGGTCCCAGTCCGAGCACTCATAGGCGGTGCCGGGCCAGGGGTTGAACGGGATCAGATTGATCTTGGCGTGAATGCCCTTGAGCATCTTCACCAGCAGCTTGGCATCGTCGAGCGAATCGTTGACGCCCTTGAGCATCACATATTCGAAGGTGATGCGGCGCGCGTTCGAGGCGCCGGGATAGTCGCGGCAGGCCTGCAGCAATTCCTTGATCGGATATTTGCGGTTGAGCGGCACCAGCTCGTTACGCAGCTCGTCGCGCACCGCATGCAGCGAGATCGCGAGCATCACTCCAATCTCCTCGCCCGCGCGCACGATATTCGGGACCACACCCGAGGTCGACAGCGTGATGCGGCGGCGGGAGATGCCGATGCCTTCGTTGTCGCCGACGATCAGCAGCGCGTCGCGCACCGCGTCGAAATTGTAGAGCGGCTCGCCCATGCCCATCATCACGATGTTGGTGACGCGGCGCGTACCGTCTTCGCGATCGGCCCAATCATTCAGACGATCGCGCGCCACCATCACCTGTCCGACGATCTCCCCGGCGGTGAGATTGCGCACCAGGCGCTGCGTGCCGGTGTGGCAGAACGAGCAGTTCAGCGTGCAGCCGACCTGGGAGGACACACACAACGTGCCGCGATCGGTTTCGGGGATGTAGACGCACTCGACTTCATGCGCCCGCTCGACATTGTCGCCGCTCGGCAGCCGCAGCAGCCATTTGCGGGTGCCGTCGTTGGAGATCTGCTCGGCCACGACTTCGGGCCGGTCGACGGTGAAATGTTGCGCGAGCTCGGCACGAATGCCCTTCGAGACCGACGTCATCTCTTCGAAATTCTGGGCGCCACGGAAATACATCCAGTGCCACAGCTGCTGCACGCGCATCTTGCGCTGCGCCGGTGCAACGCCGATCTCGCCGAGGCGATCGGCAAGCTCGGTGCGCGACAGGCCGATCAGCGAGGGCCTCGCCGGCGGCACATAGGTCTCGAGCGGAGTCTTCTCCACCAGTGTTGCGTTGTGCGGCTCGGTCGTCGGTTGCATGGAATGGCCTGATTTAGGTGGTCGTTCTGGGATGGTCCAAAGGACTAAACCCGGAACCTCGAGATTCCGAGTTCGATGCTACGCATCGCCCCGGAATGACGGGAGAAAATCTGGAACGCGCCCTATATAGCAACCGGAACGGCCGATTGCGACCTTATCGACCGCAGGCTTAACGCCTGCAATCCTGCGCGATCTTGTCGAGCGCCTGGGCAAGGCCCTTCAGCGAAAAGGTGTCGGTGGTCTCGGTCCCCTTGGACGACATGCCCTTGACCACGAGATCGGCGGATTTGCGCATGGCCTCGACCATCCGCTCTTCCTCGGCCGCGTTCTTGATCCAGAGACCGTCGCCCTGCGAGTACATGGCGAAAGCGGCGCCGCCCACCTCGACCGAGGATTCAGAGCCCGGCTTCAGCGCATAGCCGATCATGACCGAGACTTCGTTGTTGACCTTCTCCGCCGGGCGGGTGGAGACGAAGGCATAGGCAGGATCGCGCGGCCGATTCGGCGGGTTGGTCTTCGACGACGACGGCTTGGCCAGCGCGAAGCAGACCTTTTTGCCGTTGGGCGCGGCCGAATAGGCGCCCCAGGTGCCGAACTGACCGATCAGGGTTGGCTCCGCGCCGCCGGCAACCGCCGCGTGCGGGGCCGCCGGCTTGCTCTCGGGCTTTGCAGCCGTCTTTCCGGTCGTATTGGCCGCCGGCGCGGCCGGTTTCGGCGCGGCCTCTTTCGGTGCAGTCTTGGGCGCAGGCTGCGCCGTCTGCGCCCGCGCGGAATCGATGATTCCACAGGCCGCCACGCCCGTCATCAAAGCTAAAATCAGCACCCGCCACATGCTGGAGTGGTTCCCTCAATATTGTGACTGGAAGATGGCCCGGTCGCGCATTGTCCCCGGGGCAGGGATAGCCGGGAAAGTCCAATTTGGGAAGGCAGTTAGCGAAGGTCGCGGCGACTAGGCCCTGGATCGCGCCGCGCGTTGCTCCGCCCATTGCGCATCGGTCCAGCGCAACAAATCCTCGACGCCGGAGCTGCGCAAATGCGCGCCACCGTCGATCACCACCATCTCGCCGTTGATGTAGCCGGCACGGTCGGAGACTAGGAAGCTGGCGAGGTCGGCAAGCTCGGGGTGCTCGCCGGCTCGTCCCATCGGGTTGCGCGCGGCCCACCCTTCGTCGCGACCCTCGGGGCGGAGCTGGCCCGAGGCGCCGGCGGTCGGGAACGGTCCCGGCGCGATCGCGACGGTGCGGATTCCCTTCGGGCCCCATTCCACGGCGAGACTTTTGGTCATCGCCAACACGGCCGACTTCGCCATCGCCGACGGCACGGTGAAGGCGCGACCGGTGATGGTCGAGGTCGAGAGGATCGAGAGCACGACGCCGCCATGCTTGCCGTCGATCCAGCGCTTGCCGGCGGCAAGCGTGCAATACATCGCACCATGCAGGGTCGGCGCGAGAATCGCATCCGCGGCGCGGAATGAGAGATGCTCACTCTGCGCGATGAAAGTCGCAGCCGCATTGTTGACGAGAATATCGAGCGGCGCCCCGCGCCAGATCGCGTCCATCATGCTCTCGACGGCGGTGCCGTCTCGGATATCGCAGGCGATCGTGGTGACCTTGCCGCCGTTCTCTTCGCGCATCTTGCTCGCCGCCGCCTCGAGCCGATCGAGCTTGCGGCCGCAGATCACGAGCTCGGCGCCGAGCGCGAGGAAACGGTGCGCCATTGCAGCACCGAGGCCCGAACCGCCGCCGGTGACGAGGATGCGCTTGTCCTTGAGCAGGCCTGTTTCAAACATGGTTTGAATCCTTCTTGTTTCGTCGTTGCGCGCGCAGCGGGAAACCGTACCGCGGAAATAGGCTTCGCTACGCTCCCAATGACGGGAGGATAGGCTCCTGCGTTCCAACTGACAAAGAAACCGGATTGTCGCCCGCACCTAAATCCGGCAGAAACGGGCAAACTATAAATCCACTCGAAACGCCCAGTACTTCACTTCTCAAGAAGGTGCCGCCATGAAAGCCATCCTCTGCTCGCAATATTGCCAGCCCGACGATCTCGTTCTGGCCGACGTGCCGGATCCGGTGGCCGGTCCCGGCGAAGCCGTGATCGCGATCAAGGCTGCGGCGCTGAACTTCTTCGACATCCTGATGATTCAAGGCAAGTACCAGATCAAGCCGCCATTCCCGTTCTCGCCGGCCGCCGAAGTGGCTGGGGTGATCGAGAGCATCGGTCCCGGCGTGACTGATCTGAAGATCGGCGATCGCGTCGTCGCCTCCTGCGGCCACAACGGCGCGCGCGAAAAGATCGCGCTGCCGGCGGCATCGATCGTGAAGATCCCCGACAATCTCGATTATGACCGCGCGGCCGGCATCATCATCATCTACGGCACCGCGCTGCATGCGCTGGAAGATCGCGCGAGCCCGAAGCCGGGCGAGACGCTCGCGGTGCTCGGCGCCGCCGGCGGCACCGGACTTGCCGCGTGCGAGCTCGGCAAGCTGATGGGCCTGAAGGTGATCGCCTGCGCCTCGTCGGACGAGAAGCTCGAATTCGCGAAGGCGCACGGCGCAGAACTCGCGCTCAATTACGGCAAGGAAGATTTGAAGGAAGGCCTGCGAAAGCTTACGGGCGGCAAGGGCGTCGACATCATCTTCGATCCGGTTGGTGGCACCTATGCCGAGCAGGCCCTGCGCTCGATTGCCTGGGAAGGCCGCTTCCTCGTGATCGGCTTCGCCGCCGGCGACATTCCGAAGATGCCGCTGAACCTCGCGCTGCTGAAGGGCTGCGATATCCGCGGCGTGTTCTGGGGCGCCTGGACCCGGCTCAACCCGGAAAAGAACCGCGCCAATCTCGAGAAGCTCGTGAAGTGGACAGCGGAAGGAAAGATCTCCTCGCATGTCGATCGCGTCTTCCCGCTGGCGCAGACGGCGGATGCGCTCAAGGTGCTCGCCGGACGCCAGGCGATGGGCAAAGTGATCCTGCATCCGTGAGGCTATGCGGCACGACGTGTGTCGGTACGGCCGCTCGCCACGAGCTCAACTGTCATCGCCCGGCTTGACCGGGCGACCAGTACTCCGAGACGTCAGTCATTGAATCGAGAAGCCGCGGCGTACTGGTTTCCCGCCTTCGCGGGGAATGACCGCGAGCGCGGGACAGGCAGTGTCCGCGCCGCCGCCGGGTCAATCCCCGTCAACCATTGTCGACAAAATTGCGGGGCATTCCTCCGCCTCGCCTCAATCAAACCCAAATATCTCCCGATTCGCGCAAGCCGCCGACGTTTTTTGGGCTGATTCAGACGGCGATTTACCGGCTCCAGTTTGCGGGGCATTTCTGGACAACAACAAAAAGACTGAAGCCGGGATGCCCCAGCGTTGCGTTAGTAGTGGGGAGCATCACCATGGAGACGACGGCGTACCGCCCGTCCAGGGAATCGAGATCGTTCGATTCCGATCAAGCTGCATCACATCCGGCCGTCGCGTCCTATATCCGTGCGCGCGCCGCGCGGCTCGATCTGTCACCGGAAGATCCAATTCCACTGTTCCTGTCCGATCCGCTCGGTGTGCCGGAGTCAGGCGAATATACGGCGCGGGCGTTGGGTCCCCGGCTCAGAATTGTCCCGCGTGTTCTCGCGGCGGTTCTCATCGCATCCACGCTGGCCGTTGCGGCCGCGCTGTATCAGCCCAGTCTCCGCAATCTCTTCGCCGCCGACGCTGCCGGCCCGACGGGTGCCGAGCTGGACCAGGCCATGGCGTCGGCCAACGTGCCGGACAGGCCTCAGACCGCGTACAAGGACCCGGCGCGCTTGAGCAACACAAGGCTGGCGAGCGCTGACGCGCAGGATCTCCCCGCAGCCTCAGCTCCGAGCCGCGAAGCGATTGCGACTGCCTATCAAACCGCGCTGCAAGCCCAGGCGCCCGGGCCAGTCGCGGCGCCGCCTGCGCCCCCACCGCCCGCTAAGACGCTCGATGCCGACACACTGGCTGGGCTGATGGCGCGCGCGAACGGTCTGTTGGCGGTCGGCGACATTGCCGCGGCGCGCCTGCTGCTCGAACGGGCCGCCAATGCACAGGATGCAACGGCTGCATTTCTGCTCGCGCAAACCTATGACCCGGCGGTGCTGGGCACGAGCGACGCGCGGCGCGTTGCTGCCGACGCGACCGCCGCGCGCGACTGGTACCAAAAGGCCGCAGGCCTTGGATCGGCGGAGGCGCGGCAACGCCTCGCCCAGCTTCAGAACTAGAACTCTTTAGGGGATATCATGCGTAATGCTTTGAGAATGGCGCTTGCCGCCATCATGATGATCTATGCCTTCGCGGCACGCGCGGAGCAGACCGAATATGATCCGGCCAAGGTCTCTGACAGCCTGAAAGCCATCTTCCAGTTCGGTTCGACCTCGACCAAGCAGTCGCTGAACGCCAACACCGTGACGTTGATCACCGGCACGATCGGCGGCACCTATGTGCAATTCGGCGCCGACCTCGCCTCCGTGCTCGACGACGGCAACAGGATTCGTGTGTTGCCAATCGTCGGCCGAGGTTCGGTGCAGAGCGTTGCCGACATCCTGTTCCTGCAAGGCGTCGATCTCGGAATCGTCCGCGCGGATACGCTCGACTATCTCGAGCGCAAAGGTTTTGCCAAGGACATCAAGAAGCAATTCACCTATGTGACGAAGCTCTACAACGAAGAGATGCAGGTGATCGCGCCAAAATCGGTCGCGACACTCAAGGATCTGGAAGGCAAAACTGTAAGCGTCGATCTGCCCAACGGCGGCACCTTCGTCACCGCGCTCACCGTGTTCGAGCGGCTCGGGATCAAGGCGAAATTCGTTTATGTCGAGCAGCGCATCGCGATGGAGAAACTGAAGGCCGGCGAGATCGACGCCGTCATCGTGGTCGGCGGCAAACCGTACAAGTCCGTTTCGACCTTCGGCAATGACGGCCGCTTCCACCTTGCGACCGTGGATTATGCAAAGCCCCTCCAGAGCGACTATCTGCCGGCGACGCTGACCGCCAAGGACTATCCGAACCTGGTCAAGGAGGGCGAGAGCGTGGACACCATCGCGGTGCCGGCCGTGCTCGCGGCCTACAACTGGGCGCCCAACACCGAGCGCTACCGCAAGCTTGCACTGTACGTGGACGCGTTCTTCACGAAATTCCCGACGCTGCAGAACCCGCCCTTCCATCCAAAGTGGAAGGAGGTCTCGCTCGCGGCGCCCCTGGCGGGCTGGAACAGATTGCCGGTGGCGCAGCAATGGCTCGACCGCCACGGCGTCGAACCGGTGACGCGGCAACGCTTCGAGGCGTTCCTGCGACAGAGCCCCTCGGCCGCAAAAGTGTCCGACGCGGACAAGGAAACGCTGTTCAAGCAATTCCAGGCGTGGGACGCCGAAAAGGCCCAGGCCCAGGCGCAGGCGGAGAAGAAGTAGCGAGCAGTCATCCACACATACAGCTGTCATCGCCCGCGAAGGCGGCGATCCAGCATTCCGAGACGGTTATGGTTCAATCGGAAGGCCGCGGCGTGCTGGATTCCGCACCATCGCGAGGAATGACAGCGGAGTATGCGGCGACAGCTATTGCGCGGCTTCCGGCTCCACCTCATCCACCCCGCGCTTCAGCGCGGCGCGGGCGGCTTCGCGATGCTCGTTCGTGATGTGGCTGGCAACCATGCGGATCGCGGTGGCGAGTACGGCGGCGTCATCGGTGAAGCCGAGGATCGGCATCACGTCGGGAACGAAATCAAACGGCAGGATGAAATAGGCGATCGCCCCGAGCAGCGAGGCCTGGACATGGCGTGGCGTCTGGCGGTCGAACGCGCAGTAATAGGCCGCGAGCAGATCCTCCGCGAACGGCAGATGCGCGGCGACACGCTTCAGCTTGCGCCAGAAGCGGCGGCGCACGCTCTCACGATCTTCCGCGAGCCGGTCGGCGGGCTCGAAACCGACGCTGTGTTCGGCAGCCATGTTCGACAAACTCCCCGTTCCAGCCTGGGTGGCAGATCGCCGCATCCCGTGCTGATCACAAGATGGGGACGCGGCCTTCCCCTGCAAGACGTCAGCCTGGTGTCAGCTTGGCGATGGCGTTCATCGCCTTGGCGAGCTCGATGTCGAGCGCGGTGACGCCGCCGGCGTCATGGGTCGACAGCACCACCTCCACCGTTTTGTAGACATTGCGCCATTCGGGGTGGTGGTCCATCTTCTCGGCGACCAGTGCCGCGCGGGTCATGAAGCCGAACGCCTCGTTGAAATCCTTGAAGACAAAGGTTTTCCCGATCGCCTCGCGTCCTTGAGCCTCGGTCCAGCCAGGTAGTTCGCCCAGCGCCTGCCTGCGTGCCTCCGCCGAGAGCCGTTCTGTCATCCTCGCCTCCGTCCTTTCAGGGGAACTTTACCCTAACACCGCACTGACGCCCCGGGTTCATACGGGATTGGACCCCATCCGCTAACCATGACGGAGATGTAACCCTGCCGGACAAGAAATTTGCTACACTTGCAGGCGTAAACCGCCGGCCAAGATGAAACTGAGCCTCAAGCGAATGTTCGGGAGATCGATGACCGGGGGATTGGACCTGGCCGAAGCGCCCACCCCGCCCTCGCCGCGATCATCGGCGCGGAAGACGGCGCTCGTGACTCTCGCGCTGGTGCTCGCGATCGTTGGCGCGCTCGCCGGCGGCTATTACTTTGCCATGCGGCCGGTGACGCTGAAGATCGCGGTCGGCCCCGCCAACAGCGATGACGTCAAGGTCGTGCAGGCACTGACCCAGGCCTTCGCGCAGCATAAGAGTTCTGTGCGGTTGCGCCCGATCCAGACCGACGGCGCCACCGCCAGCGCCAATCTGCTCGCGGAAGGCAAGGCCGATCTTGCCATTGTGCGCGGCGACGTCGACGTACCGAAGAACGCGCAAGCGGTTGCGACCCTGCGCAAGAACGTCGTGGCGCTATGGTCCGTGTCCGGCAAGGGCAAGAAGAAGGGCGCGAAGATCACCAAGATCGCGCAGCTCGCCGGACATCGGGTCGGCGTGGTCGGCCGCACCCAGGCCAACGTCAATTTGCTCAAGGTGATCCTGCAGCAATACGGTGTCGATCCCGCCAAGGTCGAGATCGTGCAATACCCGGCAACCGAAGCCGTCGAAGCGATCAAGGCGCAGAGGGCTGATGCCTATCTCGCGGCCGGTCCCGTCAACAGCAAGATCACGGCGGAGGCGATCGCCGCTTCCACCAAGGATTTCGGCACGCCGACCTTTCTCGCGATCGATTCCGCGGATGCGATCGCCCAGAACCATCCGGTCTATGAAGCGGCCGAGATTCCCGCGGGCACTTACGGCGGCTCGCCCGATCGTCCCGATGACGAGGTCAAGACCATCAGCTTCTCGCACCACATCGTGGCGCGCAAAGCAGTGTCCGAAACCACCATCGCGGCGTTCACGCGCCAGCTTTTCTCCGTACGCCAGCAATTGGTGACGGAATTCCCGCTGGCGGCGAAGATCGAAACGCCCGACACCGACAAGGATGCGGTGATTCCCGTGCATCCCGGCGCCGCCGCTTTCGTCGACGGCGAAGAAAAGACCTTCCTCGACAGATACAGCGATTACATCTGGTGGACCCTGATGGCGCTCTCGGCCATGGGCTCGATCGGCGCCTGGTTTGCGGGCTATCTGAAGAAGGACGAGCGCGACAACAACAGCCATCTGCGCGAGCGGCTGCTCGACATGATCACCGCCGCTCGAAAGAGCGAAACGACCGAAGATCTCGATCAGATGCAGACCGAGGCCGACGAGATCCTGCGCGATACGCTGCGCTGCTACGACCACGGCGCGATCGAGGAAGGTGCGCTCACCGCCTTCAACATCGCGCTCGACCAGTTCCATGCGGCGGTTGCCGACCGCAAGGCGGTGCTGTTCAGCCTGCCGCAGAACCTGCAGCGCGCCGGTGCCCAATTCCGGGCCGCTGGCAACGCGTAAGCGCTCGCGCGTTATCGCCGCGTCACATTGTCTCAATATAGCGTCTGCTTCACCATGGCGACCGCCCTGGGCGATCGCCTCACGCGATATCGAGACCGTCTTCATGAACATCAAATTCTCCCGCCGCCGTTTCCTGACGACCAGCGCCGGCGCGCTCGGCGCGGTCGCAATGCCCCATCTCTCCCGCGCGGCCGACCGGCCGGCGGTGACCCATGGCGTGCAGTCGGGCGACGTCACCGTCGACAGCGGCGTGGTCTGGGCGCGCACCGACCGGCCCGCACAGATGCTGGTCGAGGTGGCGACGACGGAGTCGTTCAGGGATGCCCGCGCGCTGCCGCCGATCGCGGCGCTGCCCGACAGCGACTTCACCGCGAAGATGCTGATCGAAAACCTGCCGGGCGGACAGGACATTTTTTATCGCGTCCGCTTCCGCGATCTTTCGCACACCGCGGTGGAGGGCGAGCCGGTGACCGGCCGCTTCCGCACCGCACCCGCCGACCGTCGCGACGTCAGCTTCGTCTGGGGCGGCGACGTCGCAGGACAAGGCTGGGGCATCAACCCTGATGACGGCGGCATGTTCACCTTCTCGGCGATGCGCAAGCACCGTCCGGATTTCTTCCTGCACTCCGGTGACACCATCTATGCCGACGGCCCTATCCAGTCCGAGGTGAAGCTCGCGGACGGCAAGATCTGGAAGAACGTCACGATTCCCGAGAAGGCCAAGGTCGCCGAGACGCTGGACGAGTACCGCGCCGCGCACAAATACAATTTCACCGACGACAATCTTCGCGCCTTCAATGCCGAAGTGCCGATCTTCGTGCAGTGGGACGACCATGAGGTGACCAACAACTGGTCGCTGTCGAAGGAGCTGCCGGCGACCTACAAGGAGCGCGACATCGCACTGCTTGCGGCCCGCGCAAGCCGTGCCTTCCACGAGATGTATCCGATGCGCGAGAGCATCGTCGAGCCCGGCCGCGTCTATCGCCAGATCTCCTATGGTCCCCATCTCGACGTGTTCGTGCTCGACGAGCGCAGCTATCGCGGCCCGAACGGCCCCAACCTCGAAACCGTTTACGACCCGGCCAGCTATTTCCTCGGCCCGGACCAGATCGCCTGGCTCAAGCGCGGCCTGTTGAATTCTCGCGCGACCTGGAAAGTGATCGCCTCCGACATGCCGCTCAGCCTCGTCGTGTCAGACACGCCGAAGGGGGGATCGGAAGCCATTGCGCAGGGCGACGGCCCGGTGCGCGGCCGCGAGTTCGAGATCGCCGACATCCTGCGTTTCATCAAGATGGCGCCGGTCAGCAACACCGTGTGGCTCACGGCGGACGTGCATTACGCGGCCGCGCATTATTACGATCCGAACAAGGCGCAATTCCAGGATTTCGAGCCGTTCTGGGAGTTCGTGTCGGGCCCGCTTCACGCGGGCACATTCGGTCCGAACGCGCTCGACAATACGTTTGGGCCGGAGGTGCGTTTCGTCAAGGCGCCCGGGAAAGACAACCAGAACCTGCCGCCATCCGCCGGCATGCAGTTCTTCGGTCACGTCAAGATCGACGGCGCTTCCGGCCAGATGACGGTGACCTTGCGCGACCGCGCCGACGTCGCGCTGTGGTCAACCACGCTCGATCCGAAGCCGGCCTGACGCCGTATCGCTAGTTCGCCGCGCGGACCTGGAGCGCCCCCTCCAGCGCGTCGCTCGAACACGGCTTCTGCAATCGCGGCTGGCCGGCGAATTCGGGCGGGATGCGCGCGTCAGCGCCGTAGCCGGTGACGAACACAAAGGGAATTTTCAGCGCCGCGAGCCGTTCGGCGACCGCAAAGCTGTTCTCGCGACTCAAACCGACGTCGAGCAAGGCGAATTCGGGGGCGTGCGCCGCGATTGCGGTCAGCGCCTGCGCCACTGAACCTACCGTGCGGACGCTCTTCACGCCAAATCCGAGCAGGCGATCTTCGAAGTCGATCGCGATGATCGGATCGTCCTCGACAATGAGCACATCGGCGGGACAGTTTGAACCATCGGAAACAGCGGGTGCCATCATCGTAACTTGGAGCATGAGGTTTCTCTGACTGGGATACCGCGTCACGACGCCTGTACCCGGCGCGGAGGTTCCCGGAACGAAACCACCACATCACAGTTGTTAGGTCTGTCTACTTGTGCACACAGGACCTCGTCGGAACTCGCTAAATGTGGAGGCGGATGGGAGTTTAAGATGGACGCGCGGACCAGCAACGCCACCGAGATCGATAGCCGGCCGACCAACAATCTGCTGCGGCGCTTGAGCCCGGCCGACTTCGCCCTGCTTGCGCCGCATGTCATGCTCGAAAGCGCCGCAGCGAATGAGCTGCTCTACAACCCCGGCGACGACGTCCAGGTCGTCCACTTCCCCTGCGGACCGTCGCTTGCAACCTTCCTCGTTCCCAATGAGGACGGCCGCGATGTCGAGACCATCCTGGTCGGCCGCGAAGGCGCGGTGGGCGGCATCGTCAGCGAGGGTTATCTGCCGGCCTATACCCGGATCTGCGTGAAATTCGGCGGGCCGTTTGCGCGAATTCACGTCAGCAAGCTGGAGGCCGCCAAGCAGCGCTCGCCCTCGTTGCGCCATGTCTTCGCTCGTTACGCCGACTGCATGCTGGCTCAGATCTTCCAGTCCACCGCCTGCAACGCCATTCACTCGATCGAGCAGCGCACCGCCAAATGGATGCTGGCCGCTATGGAGCGGACCGGCGACGAGAGCAGCGTGCCTCTGACGCACGAGCAACTCGCGACACTGCTCGGCGTCGGCCGCAGCTATGCCAGCCGCGTGCTCCAGTCGTTCAAGGCGGAGGGCGTGCTCGACACGCGACGCGGATCGATCCTGGTCCGCAACCGCGAGGGCCTGCGCCTGCGCTCCTGCCTGTGCAACGAGGCCGTGAAGATGCACTTCGAGGAGGTGCTGCGCGGCGTCTATCCGACCGAGGAGAGGCAGGCCGGCTAGCCGCCTGACTCGCTCCTCTTCGGGGATAAGAAGCGGCCGCACTATCCCGCCGCGGGGGAACCTGGGCTAATGTCCCCGCATGAGCGGGGCTTTCCTTCACACTCTCTTCGACATCGCGGCGTGGCTGACTGCGGCCGTGGCGCTCTACGGGCTGTCGCGACAGGGCTTGCGGTTTCCGGCGCAATCCTTTGAGCGGTCCTACCTCGCCGCTTTGGTGTTCGGCGCGGGGCTCGGCGCCTATCTGTTCGGCTCCGCCAATCTGTGGCTGTCGGGCCAGAGCGGCATCGCGCGCTCCGTGGAAGGAGCGCTGGTCGGCGGCATCTTGGCGATCGAGCTCTACAAATGGTCCGCAGGGATCACGGTCCGAACCGGCGCCCGTTTTGCGCTGCCGCTGGCGCTCGGCATCGCGATCGGCCGGCTCGGCTGCTTTTTCGCGGGCCTCGACGATTTCACCTACGGCACGCCGACGGCATGGCCCTGGGGCCATGATTTCGCCGACGGCATCCCGCGCCATCCCGTGCAGCTCTACGAAAGCGCCGCGATGGGGGTGTTCGCGCTGCTCTACGTGGTGGCGGTCTTGAACCGGAGCGCGTTTGTGATCACCATGGTTTCTACCTCGTCCTCGTCTACTATGGAGCACAGCGCTTCCTGTGGGAATTCCTCAAGCCCTACGGCACGCTGATCGGCCCCTTCACGCTGTTTCACCTGCTGTCGCTGTCCATCCTGCTCTACGCCGTCGTCATGCTGGCGAGGGCGCCCAATGCGAGACCCATGCATGAACGCGCCGTTGCGTAAGTCGCGTCCCTATATCTTCTGGGGCCAGACCCAATCTCTCTGCGAGACCTGCCTGAAGCTGGTGCCGGCCAAGATCCAGATCCTCGACAACGAGGTTTGGTACGAGAAGCGCTGCAAGGAGCATGGCGTCCAGTCCACGCTCGTGTCGACGGACGCCGCGTATTGGCGCCTGTGCAAGGATTTCATCAAGCCGGGCGACCGGCCGCTGGCCTTTCAACGGCATACCGAATTCGGCTGCCCCTATGATTGCGGCCTGTGCCCCGACCACGAGCAGCATTCCTGCCTCGCGCTGATCGAGATCACCGAGCATTGCAATCTGACCTGCCCGGTGTGCTTTGCCGATTCCTCGCCGGCGCGGACCAGCTTCACGCCGCTGGCCAAGGTCGAGCGAATGCTGGACGCGCTGGTCGCGAGCGAGGGCGAGCCTGATTTGGTGCAGATCTCCGGCGGCGAGCCGACGCTGCATCCCGACTTCTTCGCGATCCTCGATGCGGTGCGCGCCCGCCCGATCCGCCATGTCATGATCAACACCAACGGCCTGCGTATCGCCCGCGAAAAGGATTTCGTGGCGCGGCTCGCCGAGAACAAGCGCGGGCTCGAGGTCTATCTCCAGTTCGACTCGCTCGAACGCGACGCTTTGATCAATCTGCGCGGCGCGGATTTGCGCAAGATCCGTCAGCAGGCGCTGGAGAATCTCGAGCATTACGGCGTATCGACCACGCTGGTGGCGACCATCAAGCGCGGTGTCAACGATGCCGAGATCGGCGACATCGTCCGCCACGCGCTGACCTGGAAGTGCGTTCGCGGCGTCACGCTGCAGCCGGTGCAGGACGCCGGCCGCAACGAAAATTTCGACAAGAACACCGATCGCATCATGCTGTCGGAGATCCGCAAGCGCGTGGTCGAAACCGGCGTGTTCGGCGACAAGGACATGATCCCGCTGCCCTGCAATCCCGAAAGCATCTCGATCGGTTACGGCCTGCGCAACGGCAAGAAAGTGCTGCCGCTGACCTCGCTGATCCCGCAGGAGCAACTCGTCGCATTGTTGCCCAATACGATAAGCCCGGAGAAGCATCCGGCGCTGAGGGAGAAATTCATCGATCTGTTCTCGCTGTCCTCGGGACCGCTGAACACGAGCGAGCGCGTCTGCGAATTGCTGTGCTGCCTGCCGAGCTTCGAGGTGCCGCAGGGAATCACGTACGAGAACGTATTCCGCGTCACCATCGTGCAGTTTCTCGATCGCTTCAATTTCTGCGTCGGCAACGTCAAGCGCAGCTGCATCCATTTCGTCACCGAGAACGGCGCGATCATCCCGTTCGACACCTACAATCTGTTCTACCGAAACGGAAAGATCGACGGCATCCGCGCCGAACTGGCGGCGCAGTCAACCGCAGGAGTCCTGCAGGCATGAGCATCAGCGACACGCCGCCGCCAGCCCCTCCGGGACCGCCTCCTGCCCCGCCGAACAAGCGCGGCGGCTGCCTGACCGCGATCATGGCGATCTTCGGGATCCTCATGCTGCTACCCGGTGCCTGCGCATTGCTGTTCGGCGGAATGTCGGTGATCGAGGGCGGCCGGATGGGTTCCGACGTGGCACCGCTGGTGTTCGTAGGCCTGGTCGTGGGGCTGGGCGGGGTCGCCCTGATCTGGGCCGCGATCAAGGGCCGGCGCGGCTGAGCCCGGCTTTTCGCCTAACCCCCGGGAATTCCCGGACAAAATTCAATCAACCAACGGCCAAAGAACACATTGTTTTTTGGCGGTTTTTGCCTATATTGCGCCGCAACGCGTAGGGTGCCCGGTCGATATGCCGGGCTTTCCCTTTTGGGCGGAAAGCGCCCCGTTTCCAGTCTTCAAGCGTTGTTTCGAGAAGAGGTCCCGGTCTGACCGGCGAGATCGCGCTTAACCCATTGTCCGACCGCAAAGAAGCCCACTCATGAATCTTCGCAACATCGCCATCATCGCCCACGTCGACCACGGCAAGACGACCCTGGTCGACCGCCTCCTCCAGCAATCCGGCACCTATCGCGAGAACCAGAAGGTGACTGAGCGCGCCATGGACTCCAACGATCTGGAGCGCGAGCGCGGCATCACCATTCTGGCCAAGGCGGCCTCGGTGCAGTGGAAGGACACCCGCATCAACATCGTCGATACCCCAGGCCACGCCGATTTCGGCGGCGAGGTCGAGCGCATCCTCAACATGGTGGACGGCGCGCTGGTGCTGGTCGACGCCGCCGAGGGGCCGCTGCCGCAGACCAAATTCGTGGTCTCCAAGGCGCTCAAGGTCGGTTTGAAGCCGATCGTCGTGATCAACAAGGTTGACCGTCCCGACGCGCGGGCAACCGAAGTCATCAACGAGGTGTTCGACCTGTTCGCGGCGCTCGACGCCAGCGAGGAGCAGCTCGACTTCCCGATCCTCTACGGGTCGGCCAAGCAAGGCTGGATGGCCGAGAGCCCGGACGGGTCGCAGGAAGCCGGCATGCAGCCGCTGTTCGACCTGATCGTGCGCCATGTCGCGCCGCCGACCGTCGAGGAAGGCCCGTTCCGCATGATCGGCACCATTCTGGAAGCCAACCCCTATCTCGGCCGCATCATCACCGGCCGTATTTCCTCAGGCTCGATCAAGCCGAACCAGGCCGTGAAG
The DNA here is from genome assembly GCF_023101005.1 of Bradyrhizobium sp. 187. Taxonomy (NCBI): domain Bacteria; kingdom Pseudomonadati; phylum Pseudomonadota; class Alphaproteobacteria; order Hyphomicrobiales; family Nitrobacteraceae; genus Bradyrhizobium; species Bradyrhizobium sp. 187. Next base: position 91,314 of record NZ_CP064693.1, on the reverse strand, counting down.
GTGCTGGGCGCCGACGGCAAGACGATCGAGCAGGGCCGCATCACCAAGATCCTCGCCTTCCGCGGCATCGAGCGCACTCCTCTCGACGAAGCCGAGGCAGGCGACATCGTCGCCATCGCCGGCCTGACCAAGGGCACCGTCGCCGACACCTTCTGCGATCCGTCGGTCGACACCCCGCTGGTGGCGCAGCCGATCGACCCCCCGACCGTGTCGATGTCCTTCATCGTCAACAACTCGCCGCTCGCCGGCACCGAAGGCGACAAGGTCACCAGCCGCATGATCCGCGACCGCCTGCTGCGCGAGTCCGAGGGCAACGTTGCGCTGCGGGTCGTCGAAGCCTCCGACAAGGACGCGATGGAAGTTTCAGGCCGTGGCGAATTGCAGCTCGCGATCCTGATCGAGACCATGCGCCGCGAGGGCTTCGAGCTTTCGGTGTCGCGTCCGCGTGTCGTATTTCAGAAGGACGAGGCCACCGGCGCCACCCTCGAGCCGATCGAGGAAGTCGTCATCGACGTCGACGAGGAGCATTCCGGTGTCGTCGTGCAGAAGATGAGCGAGCGCAAGTCCGAGCTGATCGAGATGAAGCCGTCCGGCGGCAACCGTCTGCGGCTGGTGTTCTACGCGCCGACCCGCGGCCTGATCGGCTACCAGGGCGAGCTGCTCACCGATACCCGCGGCACCGCGATCATGAACCGTCTGTTCCACGGCTACGCGCCGTACAAGGGCGAGATCCAGGGCCGCCGCAACGGCGTGCTGATCTCCAACGACCAGGGCGAAGCGGTGGCTTACGCCATGTTCAAGCTGGAAGATCGCGGCCCGATGATGATCGAGCCGGGCTGGAAGGTCTACAAGGGCATGATCGTCGGCGAGCATACCCGCGACAACGACCTCGAGATCAACGTGCTCAAGGGCAAGCAGCTCACCAACATCCGAACCACGTCGAAGGACGAAGCGGTGCGCCTGACCCCGCCGATCCGCATGACGCTGGAAAAGGCGCTGGCCTATATCGAGGACGACGAGCTGGTGGAGATCACGCCGAAGTCGATCCGCCTGCGCAAGCGGCACCTCGACCCGAACGAGCGCAAGCGCGCGGAAAAATCCAAGGAAGCGGTGGCTTAAGGCCACTCGGACACACGACGAATGCGTCATGGCCGGGCTTGTCCCGGCCATCCACGTCTTCGATACTGGTGTCAATGACGTGGATGCCCGGGACAAGCCCGGGCATGACGATGAAATTGACCGCTATGTCCCTCCCCTCCTCCGTCGACGTCGCGATCATCGGTGCGGGCGCCGCCGGTCTCGGCGCGGCGCATGCGCTGGCAGGCTCCGGCCTCTCCGTGATCGTGCTCGAGGCGCGTAACCGGCTCGGTGGCCGGGCCTGGACGGTGCAGGCCTCGCCCGAAGTCACCTTCGACGTCGGCTGCGGTTGGCTGCATTCGGCGGACAACAACTCCTTCGTCGCGATTGCAAAGCAGCTCGATTTCGAGGTCAACAAGGACCTCCCGCCCTGGCGCGAGCGCGCCTATGGCGACGCGTTTCCGAAAGCCGAGCGCGATGATTTCATGCACGCCATGGACGCCTTCTATCAGCGGCTGTGGGAGACCGCCCAGAAGGGCCAGGATGTCCCCGCGAGCTTCAGCGTGGAGCCCGGCAATCGCTGGAATCCCATGATCGACGCGATCTCGACCTACATCAACGGCTGCGAACTGAAGGACATGTCGACGCTGGACTGGGACGCGTATGAGGACAGCGACCTCAACTGGCGCGTCCGCCGCGGCTACGGCGCGCTGATCGCGGCCTATGGCGCGCCATGCCCGGTGGCGCTGAACTGCAACGTCACGCTGATCGATCATTCCGACCAGCGCATCCGCATCGAGACATCGCAGGGCACGCTGACCGCGGACAAGGTGATCGTCACCGTGCCGACCAATCTGATCGCCAATGAGGCGATCCGCTTCTCGCCACCTCTCCCCGCCAAGGTCGACGCCGCGGCCGGCCTGCCGCTCGGTGTCGATGACAAGGTGACGCTGGCGCTCGACGATGCCGAAGCCTTCCCGAAGGAAGGTAATTTGCGCGGCGCCACGATGCGCACTGACATGGGCACCTATCATATCCGCCCGTTCGGCCAGCCCTGCATCGAAGGCTTTTTCGGCGGCAGCTTTGCACGCGAACTGGAAGACGCGGGCGACGGCGCCATTGCCGCCCAAAGCATCGAGGAGATCGCAGGCTTCCTCGGCAACGACATCAGGCGAAAGCTGAAGCCGCTCTACGAGTCGCGCTGGGCCCACGACCCCTTCGCGAGAGGCTCCTACTCGCACGCCCTGCCCGGCCACGCCGGTGACCGCGCCGTGCTGGCGGCACCGACCGATGGGCGGCTGTTCTTTGCGGGCGGCTGCCGAAGAAGTCGTTCGGAAGGCGCGCGCTGGCGACACGCTGTTTTTCTGCAAGCCAAAATCTGGTCCACTGCTTGCGATGAGTTGCACCGCGGGCAGCGCAATTGAGCAGCAACTCTTTTGGCTATTCGGTCTGCGTGCAACCGGAGACCGTTTCGACGACAATAAGCGAGACTTTCGCCGAGAGCGCGGTCAGGAACTTTCTTTCACGGCTCGCTATATTCTTGAGCTCATCGAAATCGAAGCTATCGTTACTGAGGATGAGTGGCTCGACGCGCTCCTAAAGAAATTTGGTGCAGAATTCCCCGCAACGGGCATCTTCTCTGAGTTTGCTAGGAAGCATGCTCCCGAGACGAGTGTTAGAGACGATCCTGATCACGCGCTCATGACATGGATCGAATTTGAGGAAAGGTTGTTCCGTACCCTAGAGCGGCACATTGTCTCGAAAAGGCTGGCCGACGGTTTCATGCTCAGCAAGAAGGCTGACGTTGAAGGCTTCATCAAATTTTCGCTGAGCGTCCAGAATCGCCGCAAGTCGCGCGCCGGATCGGCTCTTGAGCATCATCTCGCTGCAATTTTTTCTGCCCGCAAGCTAAGGTTCGAGAGAGGGGCGCGAACCGAAAATAACAATAGACCGGATTTCCTGTTCCCGGGGGCGAAGGAATACAATTCGTCAGCGTTTTCAGAAAATCGCCTTGTAATGCTCGGCGCAAAATCGACCTGCAAGGATCGGTGGCGTCAAGTGTTAGCTGAAGCGAACCGGATCAAGACGAAGCATCTCTTGACGTTAGAGCCCGGAATTTCAGAAAATCAAACATCCGAAATGCGCACCAAATCGTTGCAACTTGTCTTGCCAAAAAAGCTTCACGAAACGTACAAGTCGACTCAACAAAGAGCCCTTTTGGACCTGCAAGAATTTGTGGCTCTTGTAGAGAAAATCCAACGCTGACCACGTCCTACTCGATCACCCGCGCCCGCAAGTCGGCATCCGGTACGAAGCACGAATCATACTTGCCGAAGATGCGGTATCGGTTGCGCGCGACGAGATTGTAGAGCGGGTCCCGTAGCGGCTTGGGCACAGCGAACAACGCGCGCACCCAGCCCCAGCCGGGGAGCTGCGACAGCACCGTCAGCGCAGCGTCCGACTTCATGAACACCGCGCCGCCGTGAACCACGGCATTGGTGTCGGGATCAGCGGGATCGATGCCGAACGTGCGCGCGAGCCGGGCGCCATAGTCAGATTGAATCGGCGTGAAGCGAAACCGCTTCGCCGGGTCCCTTTTGGCGACGAAGCGGACCCAGCGCGAGCAGAAGATGCAGACGCCGTCGAACAGGATGACGTCATCGTCGGGCCATTTGGGCATTAGCGATTGTCCAATATCAGGTGCGTGACCAGGAATACGGCGTCATGGCTTTTTGGCAGCCGCCGGCTTCAACCCACGCGCAAGCTCGGCACTCGCGGCTTTGACGCCTGCCTCGGTTTCGATCATCCAGTGGCTCTCGCTACCGACGGCCGGCGTCGTTCGGAAGTCGACCTTGCCACCGCCGCCGCGAAACGCATCGACCAACGCAAGCGAAAATGCCGGTGCAAAGTAGCTGTCATTGGCGGCAACGAGCCATGTGATGGGGATGCGCGCGGCCTTGCCGAATTCAGCCGCCGCGGCGAGAAGCGTATGCGGCGCGCAGATCCGGTTCGGCTCGTCATTGGCATGGCCGCCGCGGCCCGGCGCAATGGCGATGATGGCGGAGATCGCCTTCGGATCGGCATTCGCGAGCGCCAGCGCGCCCCAACCGCCGGCGGAATGGCCGATCACGATCGCGGCGTCCTTGCGGATAAAATCCTGCTTTCGCACATAGTCCAGCGCGAGCGCGATTTCGTCGGCCGTTGCGCGGCCCGAGCGCACGTAGTCCGCCTCGTCGCAGCCACCCTGGTCCTCGACATAGCGGCCACCGGTCGCACCATGGCCGAGCCGTTCGGGCACCAGCACGGCGAAGCCGCGCGCGATGAGGAATGCCGTGAGTGCGCGGTATTCCGGCTGAGACATTTGCGCGCGCCGCAAGCCATTTTGCGTCGAAGCATGCGCGATCACCGCAAGCCGGAACGGGCCGGCACCCGGCGGGCGAAACAGCCGGGCATGAGCGGCGATGTCGGTATCCGGCGACGGCACGCGCCATTGCTGACGGCGAAACGGATCGCCCTCCGCTCCGGACGAACCAAAAACCTGAGCGCACACCGGCGGCGCAGCCAGCAAGGCCAGCAGAGCCAAAGGCACGAGGATGTTGGGGATCCGCATGAATTGCCGGAGGCGAGAACAGCGACAGTTAGACTAGTAGGAACGAATCAATATCGGCAGACTTTCTGCGTTGCCATTGCCGTTCATTCGTTGCCGCAAAGCAGTTTTGCACCGGCGCAGAGCACCCCGGTGCCATTCGAATCGGCGTCTTGTCTTTTTTCGGTACAACATGGTTCAAATACTGATGCAGAAAGTCCACACGTTAACCGATAATTAACGATAGGTCTTGCCGCCGGCGCGGCGACTTGGTTTGATCACGTCCATGAGCACAACCCTGATCGAGGTCCGGCCGGCCAAAGCCGCAGATGCAACTGCGGTGGCGTCCACCCATGACGAAGCCTGGCGCTCCGCCTATCAGGGCATCATTCCCGGCGCCGAACTGGAGAAGTTGATCAACCGCCGCGGTCCGCAATGGTGGGACAGCGCGATCCGCAAGGGCAGCCGCGTCAGCGTGCTGGTGTTCGGCGACAAGATCGCAGGCTACGCCAATTACGGCCGCAACCGCGCCCGCAGCCTGCATTTCGACGGTGAGGTCTACGAGCTCTATCTGCGTCCCGAATTCCAGGGCCTGGGCTTTGGTCGCCGCCTGTTCACCGCGGCCCGCCGCGACCTGATGCAGAGCGGCCTGAAGAGCATGGTGGTGTGGGCGCTCTCGGACAACGATCCGGCCACCGAGTTCTACCGCGCCTTGGGCGGCCGCATGGTGGCGCGGTCCTCGGAGCGTTTCGGGCCGAAGTCGCTCGACAAGGTTGCCTTCGCTTGGACCAATTGAGCTGCTGAAGTCCCGCCGGCAGCGTTTTCCTTCCGTCGATACCGCTGCCTTGAGCCGGTGATCGCCGGATTCATTATTTCACAAAAACGCGATGGATCAGCGGGCCAAGCCCGCGTATGACAGCGCCAAAATCGCTGCCGGGTGCGATTTAACCTCGGCAACAACGGAGCCTTGAATGCGTATCGATGCGGTCTCGATCGGGAAAAACGTCCCTCACGACGTCAACGTCATCATCGAAGTCCCCGTGGGCGGCGAACCGATCAAGTACGAGATGGACAAGGAAGCCGGCACGCTGGTGGTTGACCGCTTCCTCTACACGCCGATGCGTTACCCCGGGAACTACGGCTTCATTCCGCACACGCTGTCCGACGACGGCGATCCCTGCGACGTCCTCATCATCAACACCCGCGCCATCATTCCCGGCGCGGTCATGAGCGTGCGCCCGGTCGGCGTGCTGTTCATGGAAGACGAAGCCGGCGGCGACGAGAAGATTCTTGCGGTGCCGTCGTCGAAGCTGACGCAGCGCTATGACAAGGTGAAGTCGTATTCCGACCTGCCGGACATCACGCTCCAGCAGATCCAGCACTTCTTCGAGCACTACAAGGATCTCGAACCCGGCAAGTGGGTGAAGATCCTGCGCTGGGGCGGCCCCGAAGATGCGCACAAGCTGATCCTCGAAGGCATCGATCGCGAGAAAAAGAAGAAGGCCTGAGCTCTGCTCCCTCGCCCCGCTTGCGGGGCGAGGTGAACTACACCGCCGGCTTCGGCAGCCCTGCAATCGCGCAGGCCGCGCGCAACGTGTTCACGAGCAGGCAGGCGACTGTCATCTGACCGACGCCGCCCGGTACCGGCGTGATGGCGCCAGCCACGGCGAGCGCTTCCTGATAGGCAACATCGCCGACGAGACGCGTCTTGCCGTCGTCCCTCGGAATCCGGTTGATGCCGACGTCGATCACGGTCGCCCCCGGCTTCAGCCAGTCGCCGCGCACCATCTCGCACTTTCCGACGGCGGCATAGACGAGGTCTGCGCGCCTCACGAGCCCGGGCAGGTCACGCGAGCGCGAATGCGCGATGGTCACCGTGGCGTTCTCGTTCAGCAACAGCTGCACCAGCGGTCGGCCGACGAGGTTGGAGCGGCCGATGACGATGGCGTTCATGCCTTCAAGCGAAGCATGCACGCTCTTGGTCAAAATGATGCAGCCGAGCGGCGTGCAGGGCGACAGCGCCTCGAAACCGCCGGCGAGGCGGCCGGCATTGTTCGGATGCAGCCCGTCGACATCCTTGGCGGGGTCGATGGCATTGACGACCGCCTCGGTATTGAGGCCCTTGGGCAGCGGTAGTTGCACCAGAATACCGTGCACGGCGGGATCGCGGTTGAGTTTTGCGACCAGCGCCAGGAGATCTGCTTGCGAGACGTCGGCCGGCAGCTTGTGCTCGAACGAGGCCATGCCGGCGGCCTGGGTCTGGGTGTGTTTCGACCGGACATAGACCTCGCTCGCCGGGTCGCTTCCGACCAGGACCACCGCAAGGCCCGGAACCAGATTGTGCTCGCGCTTGACGCGTGCGACCTCGTCGGCGACGCGGGCGCGAAGTTCTGCGGCGATGACTTTTCCGTCGATGATCTTGGCGGTCATGTCAGTTCCCTCAGTCTGTCGATTTGGCTGATGCGAGCTGGCGCAGGGCTTCGCCGAGCCGCGCCGGATCGCCGTCGACCGCGATCTGCTTCAGCCGCGAGGTCGCTCCCGACAGGAGTTTGACGCTGGCCTTGGGCACGCCCAACGATTTCGCCAGCAGCACCAGAACGGCCTTGTTGGCCTCGCCGCCATCTGCGATAGCGCGCACCCGCACCTTGAGCACGCTGCGGCCATCGGAGAGCTGCTCGATCCCGTCGATGTCGTCGCGGACGCCGCGCGGCGTCACCCGCAGCGCGATGCTGATACCTGCGGCCCCGTAACGCCAAGGTTCCTTGATGACAAGGTTCTTTGGCAACCCAGGGCGCTCCAGCTTGCTTAGATCACGTTCGGGTAGATGTAATACAGGATCACCCGCTCGATGAACATGATGAGCAGGATCAGGATGATCGGCGAGATGTCGAGGCCGCCGAGGCTGGGCAGGAAATTGCGAATCGGAGCCAGGACCGGCTCGGTGATTCGGTACAGGAACTCCGCCACCGCCGAAACGAACTGGTTGCGGGTGTTCACGACGTTGAAGGCGATCAGCCAGGACAGGATCGCGGACGCGATCAGCAGCCAGACGTAGAGGTCGAGCACGATGATGACGATGTCGAGAACGGCACGCATGGCTTTTGAAGACTCTGACTTTTGAAAATTCTGGCTGCGGTCGGGATTGACGCCTGCTGCTAGATATCGGTTCCCCCCGGTCCAAACAAGGGAAGTCGGTGCCGGGATGGCTAAAACCGGGTTACACCCGTCCTTGACTTGACCTTGGCGGGGACTTAAATGGCGCCCGGTTGTCGGCCGCATTGACCAGAGCGGCCTACAAAAGGGGCCATAGCTCAGCTGGGAGAGCGCGTCGTTCGCAATGACGAGGTCGGCGGTTCGATCCCGCCTGGCTCCACCACGCTTCGCCCTTCGGGCTACGCGTGGCGCAGCCGCGCGGAGCTCGAGGGGCGAAGCGTGGTGTCCGGCGTAGCCCGCAGGGCGAAGACGGACTGCCCCTTAAGCTTCCCTACTTCCCCGTAAACCTCGGCGGCCGCTTCTCCATGAAGCTCGCGACCCCCTCCCGGAAATCGCTGCCGTTCAGCGCCACCATCATGTCCCGGTTGGCTTCGATCGTCGCCTCCGCCAGCGTCTGGAACGGCACCTCGTAGAGCTGCCGCTTGATCACGGCCATCGCGCTCGGCGAGACGAAATCGGCGAGGTCGCGCGCATAGGCATAGGTCTCCTCGCGCAGCTTCTCGGGCGAGCAGAGCCGGTTCACCAGCCCGATCCGCAGCGCCTCGTCACTCGAAACGCGGCGCGCCGAGAGCAACAGATCCATCGCGTTGGCGTGGCCGACGATTCGCGGCAGCATCCAGCTGATGCCGTGCTCGGCGATCAGACCACGCCGGGCGAAGGCGGTGGTGAACACGGTGTTGTCGGCGGCAAAGCGCAGGTCGCAATAGAGCGCGTGGACGAGGCCGATGCCGGCGGTCGCGCCATTGAGCATGGCGATGACAGGCTTTCCGATCGACGGGTAGAAGCCATGGCGCGTCTGCCAGTCCGGCCGCCGGTTCATGTCGAAGGGCGGCAGGTTCGACGCGCGCCTGACATCATCGGGGTCGAGCCCCTTCAATGCGTCCATGTCGGCACCGGCGCAGAAGGCGCGGCCCGCGCCGGTGATCACGATGACGCGGACATTGTCATCGGCGCTCGATGCTTCCATCGCATGGCGCACGTCGCGCTCCATGATCGGCGTCCACGCATTCATGCGATCGGGACGGTTGAGCGTGATGGTCGCGACCTTGTCGCTGACCTCATAGAGAATGTGTTCGTAAGCCATGGTGCTCTCCCTTTGTTTGCCGGCGCAGTTTCGCGCGCGCTCGTTGACATGAGCCTAGCATATCAAGGGATGAGACAAGGGCTTGTGCCAACGGCCTGGGAGGGCGCGATCACTCGGCGGCTTGCGCCAGCAACGGCCGACGCGCCAGCCAGCCGTCGATGAATTGATCAAGCCAGGCCCGTTCCGCGGCATCGTAGACGGCACGGTCCGCGAAGTGATGATGCCGCTGCCGCGCGCCGGGCGCGCTGAGACCGTCATAGCCGCGCGTGGTCCAGCAATGCATCATGGCGTAGGTCACGTCAGGATGAAACTGCACGCCGAAAGCGTTGCCGGTGCGGAACGCCTGCACCGGAAAATCATCGCCTTCGGCAAGCAGTTCAGCGCCAACCGGCAGCTCGAAGCCTTCGCGATGCCAGTGATAGACCCGTGCCGGCCAATTCGGGCAGAGCCCGTGTCCCGCGGGTGTCGGGCGGATCGGGTAGTAGCCGATCTGGGTCAGCGCATCGGCATGCGGCGCGACGCGGGCTCCTAACTGCTTCGCGAGCATCTGCGCGCCGAGGCAGATGCCGAGGAACGGCCGCTGTTCGCGGAGCGGAATTTCGATCCAGTCGATCTCGCGGCGGATGTAGTCGTCGGGATCATTGGCGCTCATCGGACCGCCGAAGACCACAGCGCCGGCATGCTGGTCGAGGGTCTCAGGCAGCGGATCGCCGAGGCGGGGACGGCGGATGTCGAGGCGGTGGCCAAGGGCGCGCAGCGCATTGCCGACGCGGCCGGGCGTCGAGGATTCCTGATGCAGGATGATCAGAACCGGCAACCGGGTTTCGAAGGCGGCGACATCAGGCGTCCTTCTGGGGAAGGGCACCACATCTGCGCCACCAAATCTGTCCGTCCGGAACGACATGGTCTTTGCGACTGCTATCGGTTCTGACCGCCAGCATAACTAAGCGATCGTTAATTTCGTGTGAGTTTGCGCACACACACTCCCGATAGAAAGCAAGCTCCGGGCCACGACCGACCGAGAGCTCCCTCTAGCGTCTTTGTCTCTGAAACCGGCTGGTGGCGGACAGGATGAAGCCGCGCGGGAAGAAGCGCAGCGCGAATGGCACAATCTTGATGCCCAGACCGGGGAGCACGGCCCGCTTGTTGGCCATCAGGCCGCGATAGGCCTGTCGTGCGACCTCAGCGGCAGGAACATTGAGAAGGGCCGTATCATGTCCGGACCCAACGCCGGCGCGCGCCTGGAATTCGGTGGGCACCGGGCCCGGGCAAAGTACGGTGACGCGAACGCCGTGCGGTGCAAGCTCCGCCCGCAAGGCCTCGGTGAAGGAAATGACATAGGCCTTGGACGCGTAATAGACCGCCATGCCGGGGCCGGGCAGATAGCCGGCGACCGATCCGACGTTGAGAAGGCCACCCTTGTTCCTGATCAGCTGATCGGCAAAGCGCAGCGACAGATCCGTCAGAGCCCGGACATTGACATCCACTATGCCGACCTGCTCGACGCGGTCGCGCTCAATTGCGTCGCCGAACACGCCGAAGCCGGCATTGTTGACGAGATGATCGAGCTCGACGCCTTCGGCAGCGAGTGCGGCGGCGATCTTCTCGCCGGCATCCGCATCCTCAAGATCGCAGGCGATCACGATCGGCTTTTTGCCACCCTTGGCAGCGAGCTCGTTTGCGAGCGCCTCGAGCCGGTCCGCGCGTCGCGCCGTCAGCGCAAGACGGTGTCCGTTCGCGGCGAACACACGCGCTAGCTCCGTGCCGATGCCCGCCGAGGCACCGGTGATCAACGTTACCCGCTCAGTCACGATCGAGATCTCTTGAATTGAAGTTTTTTTGGCGCCGCAATGCTGGAACGAGAGCATAGGCCGTGCGCGACAGGCAAGCGGCGTCCACCGCATAGCCACCTGAGCGGGAAACGGGGGAAGCAGGAAAACCCCGTTTTTACAGGGGAAAACCGGAACCAGGGCAGCCCCGAGGCTACATTAAAGTTTCGTCATGTGGTCCGCACAACCGCCAATTGGCGGTATTGGCAGTGATCACCCGCCGACCGCGCTGTCCTTGACCTGACCACCGGCACGATCTGCGACCGCGTGCTTCAGGTCGATCCGGTCGCGTTGCGAAATCCCGAGCAGGTCGGAGGCACGCCAGACCACATTATCCTCGAACTCGGTAACCTGGCCATCGGCATAGACCAGCTCCCACATCATCTGGACGACCCGCTTGCGGCCCTCTTCGTCGAGCGAGCGCATCATGATGCTGGTGAAGTGATAGAGGTCGACCGCCTCGCCCTCGACCTCCGTCGCATCCGCGATCAGACGATCCGCGGTGCCGCGATCGAGCCCAAAGTGGCTTTCGATCAGGCTGTGCAATTTGCGCTGCTCGGCAGCCGTCGGCTGGCCGTCCAGCGAGATCACGTGAACCAGCAGCGCGGTCGCCGCCAGCCGGTAATCACCGTCACCGAAAGCGCGGTCCTGGGCATGGGGAGCAACAATGTCGGCGATGAATTGGCGCAGGCCGTCGAGCATAAGGTCCTACCGAAATCGATGAAGCCGCGGAGCGCGACCGCTACCAGCATTATATGAGTAGGAAATTCAACCGGCGCAACGTGCGTCAGTTCCGCGCGTCGCATTACGTTTCGGCAATCTGAGTCTGTGATTTTGGAGTAGGGCAAGGCAAGTGCGCACATGTGGTCCCGGCGAAGGCCGGGACCCATAACCACAGGCTGCGGTTTGGCGAAGGCTTTGGTAACGACCATCCAGCCTGTTTCGGAAATCACGCGGTATGGTCCCGGCCATCGCCGGGACGACACCAGTCACGGTATCTCGTACACCACCATCTTGTCGGCGATGCCGCGCAGTGCGGCCTGCTTCTGGATCGGCCTGATTTCGCGCTGCTTGAGGACTTCGGCAACCGCCGGCGCATCCAGCACCGGGCCGGTGATGTGAATCTCCTGCGCGGTCGAGAGGCTCTGCACGCGGGCGGCGATGTTGACGGTCTGGCCGAAATAATCCTGCCGCTCGTTCAGCATCACCGCGAGGCACGGACCTTCGTGGATGCCGATCTTGACGATGAGATCGGCAGTACCGCGCTTTTTGTTGAGCTCGTCCATCGCCGCGCGCATCCGCAAACCCGCTGCGATCGCATGCTCGGGACGGACGAAGGTCGCCATCACGGCGTCGCCGATGGTCTTCACCACCGCGCCTTTCTCGGAGGAGATGATCTCGAGCAGCGCATGGAAATGCGCGCGCACGAGGTCGAAGGCGGCAAGATCGCCGACGCGCTCATAGAGCGCGGTCGATCCCTTCAGATCGGTGAACAGGAAGGTCAGCGAGGTGATCTGGAGCCGCTGGTCGAGACTGAGATTGTCCGCCTTGAACACATCACGAAACGTCTGGTTCGACAGCATCCGCTTGGCGGTCAGGAACGGCTTGCGCTTGCCGATGAGGTGATGGAGCGCCTCGGCCGCGATGAACACCGACGGCAGCACGCGTACGCCGGCCTGGTTCTCCAGCGACAGCCGCAGCGGGCCCGGCCGCATGGTCGTGGTTCCCGTCGGCGCCTGCACCCTGTTGTACATGATGGCGAGCTGCTGACGGTCCTTGGTGGGCTCGCCCTGCACGTCGATGAAATGCGCCGCGTGCGTCACCGGTTCGAAGATGATGATGAAATCGTCCGGCAGTTGCAGCGACATGGTCGCCTTCTCGCCGGCCGGGAGCTCCATCGTGTCCAGCGTCACCTCGTTGGCGAGCGTCGCAAACGATTCCTTGTTGAAGTCGACGCCGGAACTCCAGAACACCTGCTTGAAGTACTCCCACACCGGAAGCGTATCGGGATCATGCGCCGCAATGCGCCGGATACGTGAATTGACGGTGAAGGAGACTTCGACCTGATCATCGACGGAGGCCTTGTAGCCGCAGGCGCACAGCGCACAATGATAATTGTCTGGCTTGAGCGCCTTCAGGGTCGAGTGCGCACCCAACACGCCGCCGCAGCCCGGGCACAGCACATTCCAGCCCAGATCGAACAGGCCGAGCCGCGCCGAATGCAGGAATGCCGAGATCGCGTGCTCTTCATCGAGACCGTGCTGCTTCGCGAAATCGAGTACATTGACGCGGTTGAGCTCGTGATCTTCGCCGTCCTCGATGAGGCGCGCGATCGCGTCGACCACTTTCGCATCGGCGGTCTGCTTCAGAACGGAAAACTGGGCCTGGATATCGCTCATGGCGCAACTCTATCTGGAGTGGATCACGCCGTCGGCCAGGCGAACGCCTGTCACCGACGCGTGATGCGGAACAGCGGCGACCGGTCCGGCTGGGTCGTGACGACGCCGAGCGGAATGACAGGGCTGGTATCGGCAAGCTCGACACGGAACGCACCGATCAGCCGGGCCAGCGCCAGCACGGATTCGGCTTGCGCGAAGGGGGCGCCGACGCAGACGCGCGGACCCGCGCCAAAGGGCAGATACGCGAATCGATCGGGCGCTTCCGTGGACATGAAGCGTTTTGGAATGAACGCGTTCGGCTGATCCCACAGCTTCTCGTGCCGGTGCAGCAGCCACGGTGCGATCATGATGATGTCGCCCTTGCCGATGGCGACGCCGGCCGCGTTGTCCTTCTCGCGCGCGGCCCGGGCGATCAGGAAGGCCGGCGGATAAAGCCGCATGGTCTCCTCGATCACGGCGCGGGTGAACTTCTGCCGATCGATGTCGGCCATGCTGTCGAGGTGCTCGCCGCGGGTCTCGGAGGCGATCTCCTCCTGCGTATCGGGATCGAGCGCGAGCAGATAGAGCGCCCAGAACAGCGCGGTCGCCGTGGTCTCGTGACCCGCGAGGATCATAGTCGCGACTTCGTCGACCAGTTGTTCGTCCGAAAAGCCCTTGCCGGTTTCAGGGTCACGCGCCTCGTCCATGAGATCGAAAAGATCGCGCGGCGGCGCGCCGTCTTTCTTGCCCATCTCACGCCGCTCGGCGATCAGCATCGCGACGAATTCGGTCCAGCGCTTGCGGAAACGGGCGCGGGCAAAATCCATCGGACTCGGCCAGGACAGCGGCAGCACCATGTCGAGCAAGTACGGCCGTCCGAGTCGGGCTCCATACTCCATGACGAAGTTGCGCAAGGTCAGACCATGCCGGTCCATGCCGAACGAGAACATGGTGCGGCCGGCGATCTCCAGCGTCATGCGCTGCATGATCTCGCGCAGATCGACCGGCTCGCTCGTTCGCCCGTCGAGCTTTGCGATGGTCTCGTCGAGCACCGCCGTCATGTGCGGAACGAGATTTGCTGTCGCACGCGGCGTGAACGCCGGCGCGAGGGTGCGGCGCTGAAACGTCCACGAATGGCCCTCCGCAATCAGAAGACCGTCGCCGAGCACGGGACGAAGCATGCGGATGCCCGCCGGAGTACGCGAATAATTCTCGTAATTGCTGAGCAGGACATGCCGGATCGCATCCGGCCGGTTCAGGATGAAGCTGTTGCGGAAGAAGAAGCGGCCTTCAATGACGTCTTCCTCATAGGCGCGCTGCCCCCAGGTCGCGATCATATTCCGCTTGATCACGGCAAGCCGGCCGAGGAACGACATGTCGTCGGGCGCTCGCGGCGGCGTCGGAGGGACGATGGGCCGACGCACGCTGGCGATGTTCATGGCTCTCTCCCGGAGGGGTGGCGCAGGCAGTTAGCTAGTAAGTCAGCTCGGCAATCGCAATCCTGTTCTCGGAGGCAGGCCAGGCGCGTGCCACAATTCGTTCTTCGTTGAATTCGGCCACGATGTTACGCCCGACCTCGCCGGCCGGAAGGCGCAGTGTTGCTGTCGAATCCGTGGGCACACCCGATTTGACGTCCGCCGGCTCCTTGCCGTCGAGCAGCACCACGTCCCGCGGCAGGCCGAAATAGCCGCGCGGACGCGACATGATCACGACGGCCCCGGCGTCCTTGTCCGCGGGACCGAGCGGGCGCGCGGCGCGCAGGTGAACGACGTCGGACGAGCGCGGGAAGGGCGAGCGGTAGATGTGCGTCGTCGGCGCATCCGGCGCTGCGAGGGCGAATTCGAGCGACCAGGAAGGTTCGACCTGCGCCGGTCCCCAGCGGCCGTCGGCACCGGTCTTCGCGCTGTGCACGGCGCTGCCCTTGCGCTCACCGGTTTCAGGATCAACCCGAAAGATATCGACGGTTGCACCGGCCACCGGCCGATTGGTCGGCGCACCGCCCGGTGTGCCCGTCACGAGGCCGCTCAGCCTGACGCTCTGCTCCGGCACAATCGAGATTCGCGCGGGCTCGCGGCCGGCAATGAACTTATAGATCTCGCGGAAGGCTCGGGGGTGAAACGCCACCTCGCGATGATCGAGTGCGCCCAGCACGAGGTTGGTGGCCCCCTTCAACTCCGGACCTTCGACGCTGACGCCGGTCGGCGTGCCGGGCTTGCCGATGAAGCGGCCATCGGCCTGCGCGTATTTGTCCATGCCGTCGCTGCGCAAGGTCAGGAAGGCAACACCCGGCGTCACCTCACTCTCGCCCTCGTTCAGGCCGAGCAGGAACGCGCCGCGGCCGTTGAACTCGCTGTTGGGCTGGTCGTCAGTCGCGAACACGCCGTGATTGGGCGTGCCGCACAGCACGGCGTGGCTGACATCGCCGGCGCCGCCGTTCTTGATGACGTTGCGGATGGCATAGCCGCCGCGCGAGCTGCCGACCAGCGCCACGCGGGCGGCGCCGGTGCTGCGCTTCAATTCGGCTATGGCGGCGGCGAGCTCGCGGCGCTGGTCCTCGGTCGAGGAGCGGCCCGCCTGCTCGACCTTGTCGTCACTTCGCGCATTGGGATCGTTGAAATTGATCGCATGCATGCGATCGCGCGCAATGCCGTTGGATTCCATCCGCCACAAGGTCGTCATCCAGAGCGCGTCGTAGTCGCCATTGCCGTGGACGAACAGGATTGGCGGCACCTCGCTCGGCGCAGTGGGTGCGGATTGAGCCAATGCGCCCGTGCGCAAGCTCGCAATTGCGAAGGGCAAGCTGCCGGCACCTTGCAAGATCATCCGTCGTGACAGCTTCATCTGTTCCTCCCCGGCAAAAGCATCTCTGTGCACCGCTTATACCGGCCTAACCACTGGACAGCGAAGGACTTTCGCGGGCATCACTGAACTTGCCGAAATCGCCCAAAGACCACGCCGACGCCACTTCTGCCAGCCCATTTGGAAGGGGATATGACCGAGCAGACGAACCGTCAGAAAATTGACGCCGACGGCATCATGGCGCCGCTACGGTACACCGTGTTCCGGCGCATCTGGCTCGCCAGCCTGCTCTCCAATCTCGGCCTGCTGATCCAGGGCGTGGGCGCCGCCTGGGCGATGACGCAGATGGCGGCCTCGGCGGACAAGGTGGCGCTGGTACAGACCGCCCTGATGCTGCCGATCATGCTGATCTCGATGCCGGCGGGCGCCATCGCCGACATGTATGACCGCCGTATCGTCACCCTGATCGCGCTCATGATCGCGCTGACTGGCGCGACCGCACTCACGGTCCTGGCCTGGCTCAACTTCATTTCCCCGGAAACGCTGCTCGCCTTCTGCTTCGTGGTTGGCAGCGGCAACGCACTGTTCGGTCCGGCCTGGCAGTCCTCGGTCAGCGAGCAGGTGCCGCCCGATGCACTGCCGTCAGCCGTCGCGCTGAACGGCATCAGCTACAACATCGCCCGCAGCTTCGGCCCTGCGGTCGGCGGTGTCATCGTCGCCGCACTCGGTGCTGTCGCGGCGTTCGCGTGTAACGCGATCCTCTATTTGCCGCTGTTGGTGGTGCTGCTGCTCTGGCGGCGCAACACCGAACCCTCGCGCCTGCCGCGGGAGAAGCTCAACCGCGCCATGGTATCGGGCTTCCGCTACATCACCAATTCGCCGCCGATCAAGATCGTGCTGTTGCGCACGCTGGTGATGGGCCTGATTGGCGGTGCCATCATGGCGTTGATGCCGCTGGTCGCACGTGATCTGCTGCATGGCGGCGCGCAAACCTACGGCATCATGCTCGGCGCCTTCGGAATGGGCGCTGTGATCGGCGCGCTCAACATCCACGAATTGCGCAAGCGCATGAGCGGCGAAGCCGCGATCCGCGCCTGCACCATCTCGATGGCGTTTGCGATGGCCGCTCTCGCCGTGAGCACCGAGCCGGTGCTGACCGCGGCTGCGCTGGTGCTCGCCGGCGCGGTCTGGATGGCCGCCATCGCGCTGTTCAATATCGGCGTGCAGCTCTCGGCGCCGCGCTGGGTCGCCGGCCGCTCGCTCGCGGCGTTTCAGGCTTCGATTTCCGGCGGCATCGCGATCGGCGCCTGGGGCTGGGGCCATCTCACCGACTATGCCGGCGTCGAGGTAGCGCTGCTGACCGCCGCCGGCCTGATGCTGATCTCGCCGGTGCTCGGAATCTGGCTCACGATGCCGCGCGTCGGCGCCCGCAACGAAGACGCCGATCTGCTGGCCGATCCGGAAGTCAAATTGTCGCTCACGGCGCGCAGCGGGCCGCTGGTGGTCGAGATCGAATACCGCGTCGCCCAAGAGAACGCCCGCGCCTTTCACAACGTGATGCAGGACGTGCAGCTCTCTCGCCAGCGCAACGGCGCCTATGGCTGGTCGATCGCGCGCGACATCGCCGATCCCGAATTGTGGACCGAGCGCTATCATTGCCCGACCTGGCTCGACTATCTGCGCCAGCGCAACCGCTCGACCCAGTCCGAACGCGCGCTGCATCAGGAGGCGATCGATTTCCACATCGGCCCGGATCCGGTGCGGATCCGCCGCATGCTCGAGCGTCCGTTCGGCTCGGTGCGCTGGAAAGAGGAGACGCCGGACCAGGCAGCAAGTGAGGTGCTGCCCGTGGTCGCCACTGCGGCGGGAAGCAGCACTTAGGTTTTGCGAGTCCGTAGCGACGTCTTACTGCCCGTGATCCGTCAGCACCTTGTCGCAGCCCTTGGTGAGCCGCGTACGGTTCTGCTTGAGGCAGGCGAGCACGGCGCCATCGCCATTGTTCATCACCGGACGGCAGAAGCGCGTGACGTCGCGCGCGCAGGCGTCGTGACCGGGCTGCTGCGCTGACGCAGTCGATGCAAACAGGATCAATGGAATGATGCAAAGAAATCTGGTCATCGCGTAATGCCTCTTACCCGGAAGATGTGCGGGCGAAGCTAGAGCGACGATCCCGAAGCCGCAACGGCTTTATTGGCAGACGGGCTTGCGCCGCCGCGGCGCTCCGGCATCACGCCGGGGCACATCGCGAGGGGAGCTAACCGACGCAACGACGCTATCGTTGCTGTTACTGATCGACTCTTATTGACTGTCCTGGGCGTCAGCGACCTTGCGTGACGCGCCGCCCTTGGCGAGATCCTTGTCCATCACCGCACGGCAACCGGCGCTCAGATCCGAACGATGCTTCATCATGCACGCCGTGATCTTCGGGATGTTCGGGATTTCCGACGAGCACAGGCGGAAAGCGTCGCCGGTGCACTGCTGCTGCGCTTCGGACGAGAAGGCGAAGCTCGAGCCGGTCGAGGCGATCGAGAGGATGGCGGCAAAGCCCAGAGCCAGGCTGACGTCGCGGATCTTGCTACTTAAGGACTTGATGTTCAGCGAGTTGGTCATTTGAAGCTCCCATTGGCACCGCGGAAGCGGGCCCGCCGTTGTTGATGGGATTGACCATGCTCCAGCAAAACAGTTCCGACTGTGATGACGGTCACGGGAGGCTCACCCTCTGTGACCTCGGTCACGCTGGCGCACCTCGCTGAAATTCCTCCATATCCGCTGTCGTGTTGGTGTCACGTTAACTGTTCCTTCGCATTAATGGCTCGTCGAGCGGGAAATTCCGCCGGTTTGGTTGCGTAATTGGAAAGAATGGCGATGCGTAATGCGTTGGGCCTGATGCTGGCCAGTGTAGTTGCGGCGGTCGTGATTGCCGCCGGCGGTTGGTTTTATTATTCCTCGCGCGCCGACCAGGCCGCTCCCAAGACGATTGCCGCCCGTGCCGCCGATCCATTGCCGGCACAGGCGAAGCTCGCCGCCAAGGACGACGTCGCGATCACGGCCGCGATTGCGGCCAAGCCGGCGGCAGCCGCCTCGGCGCCCGCACCCGCGCCGATGCCGGTTCAGCAGAAATCGACCTGCGCCAATCCCAACGCGCTCGGCGTCTCCCGCGTGGTCGAGATCGACACCACCGGCGGTCCGGGCTTCGGCTTCGATCATTTCAAGCAGTTCGACTTCCTCACCGACAAGGAGGTCGTGCTGACGTTCGACGACGGCCCCTGGCCGGTCAACACGCCCGCCGTACTGAAGGCGCTCGCGGACGAATGCGCCAAGGGCCTGTTCTTCTCGGTCGGCAAGCATGCGACCTACCACCCGGAGATCCTGCGCCAGGTGCTGGCCCAGGGCCATACGGTCGGCACGCACACCTGGTCGCACGTCAATCTGAACGGCAAGAAGATGACCGAGCAGATGGCCAAGGACGAGGTCGAAAAGGGCATTAGCGCGGTGAAATACGCGCTCGGCACCAACCCGGCGCCGTTCTTCCGCTTCCCGCAGCTCCAGCACAATCCGGCGATCGTGAGCTATTTCGGCACCCGAAACGTCGCGATGTTCTCGACCGACATCGACTCCTTCGATTTCAGGAAGGGCGCCACGCCGGAGAAGATCATCGAGACCGTGATGACCAGGCTCGACAAGCTCGGCAAGGGCATCATCCTGATGCACGACTTCCAGAAGCACACCGGCGAAGCCATGCCCGCGCTGCTCGCGCGGCTGAAGGCCGGCGGCTACAAGATCGTGCAGATGAAGGCCAAGACGACCCTCCAGTCGCTGCCGGAATATGACGAGGCGCTGCTGAAGGACCTAAAGGTGCCGACCTCGAGCGCGCGTCCGATCGGGAGCGTGGTGCAGACGGTTTCGCAGTAACGCGCCCGATCAGATTCAAAACTCTCGCGTGATGGCCGGGCTTGTCCCGGCCATATCCTTTTGAGAGCGGGCATCTTACCAGTAGATGCCATGGCGATGCAGCTCGCTGATGATGCGGCCTTCGGTCCAGCTGCGCTTGTGCTTCGGCTTGTCTGCCTTGGCCGTTGTCTTCGCGGCGGGTTGCGTCGTCGTCGCGGGCGCTGAGGCCGTCGTGGTCGTGGGTGTGGCAACCGCCGCGGGCGCATTGAGCGACACCGCCGGCGGGCGATCGAGATATTTCGGAGCTTCGGCGGCAGGCGCTGCTTCGCTCACCTGCGTCGGCGCGGCGGCAAGCGCCGGCGTCGTTTGCTGAACCGAAGCCGGCTCGCTCACCGCGGACAGCGACAGGCTGCGCGGGCCTCCGGCCTGGGCAGAGGCAGAGACCAGCACCATGGCGGTCACCAAAATGATCTTGCGCATATGAAATCTCCCCGTGTTTGGCGTGAGCTGGACACTAGGGGAGCCGATTGCGAGTTTATGTGATCACGATCACTCAGGGTGGCGCTCGATCCCGAACGCGTCCGTTGCGATGGAACGGCAGCTCTCTGTGCGATAGTTGTGGACGCTGCGAACGACAACTATAGTTGGCCGTCCTCGCTGATCTTCGAATTGTCTAATGTATAAGGTCTTTCCACATATGAAGGAAGGCGAGTCTACACCGTCTCGCCCGCAGTCAACTGCCGCTCGGGATGGTCATCGTGCGGAAGCACCCCGCTCTAGTCCGCTAGGGCGAACCTCTGAACCACCCACAAAGCTGAGCGACCCAATTAGCGAGTCGCGATGGCACAAATTCGGCCGCGTCGCCCTTGGGTACCGCCGTCGCGCCCATGCGACGTACATCAAAGCGCTACTGTCTACAGACCTGCGCCTGCAACGAACGATCCAGCAAGTCGCCTCCAAAGGATCAACGCTCCTCGCGACAATTGTGTCCGTGATAATCTCGGTGCTCTTCTACACCATCGCTGACAGCACGGATATCAAAGCAAGTGAGATGCACTTAGCCGCCGCCCAAATAATTGGCGCTGCGCTTGCGCTAGTTTTGTCTCTTTCAATTATTCCTGCGCAACGCGCCGCCGAATTATTTTCTATCTCTGTTTTGCAGCAGTTCGCTAAGGATCGTGCTCTTCTCGGCGTTTTTTTGATTTTGGTGGCGACTACGATGCTCTCGCTCTTGCTGGGGACGCGGTGGTCCGTCCGGCTCGATCCGAAGATGTCCCTGGTGCTGCAATTCCTTCTTCTTGGAATATCATTCGATGCTCTGCGCCGCTTCTACGTTTCAACACTTAACCTGCTTGCACCAGAGTCGGCCATCCGACAAATCGTACGGGTCAGCAGCGCGCAGATTCGCAGGATAGGACGAGCTGCTGAGAAGGTGGTCGCAATTCAAGTCGTTGCTAACGGCGCGCCGAGTAAGATGGATCAGACACTCCACGCACAAACAATTGTGCGCACGCGCTTACCTCAAGGACTCCAACACTCGATTGCGCAACTTGAGGAATTTGCGCACCGTTTCATTGCTCGCCGCGACTCGAATGCGACCATCGAAACCCTCGGCGCGCTTGAAACTATCGCTACCGAATACTCAGACCTACGAAAGAAGAGCATAACGCTTCATGTAGATCCCAAATTTCCATTTGCTGGATACCTGAGCGACGTATCGGACGTATTGAATCCCATCTACGAGAGCATACTGCACATCATAGAGGACGCGATTGCCGCCAAGAACGAGCGAGTTGTGCAACATTCAATCTCGTCAATGGGCCGGATGACATTGCAGGCTATGTCTGTTGTCGCGCCCGGCGCGGCAGAGCAGAGAGTAGCGCCGCTGGCCTATAGTGCTTGCTTTTACCTTCACCGCGCGGCGCGTTTGGTGCTTGCGGCCAACATGCCCGACGCAAAATTGCGTGCTATTTCCAGTTTCGGAGCCGTGCTTCAAAACCGCTCGACTGATGTGGGCTCTACGGAAACAACAATGGAGGCGAACGAGGCGCTCTTTGACATTGCTGTGGATGGATACGGTAAGTCGGATCAGATTTCGGTGTTCCGCTCGTTTGAAGCCATTCTTTTCGCGGTCCGTTTTGAAATCGAGAACGACTTGTTCGAAGTAGGGTCGCTAAAATCGACGTTAGACCAAATTTCCGAACTAATTCCGTCCGAGATATTGGCTGACGCCGCAGGTAAACGCCGTTTACACGTTTTCCCGGCTTACGCACTCGGCTTTGAAGCTAGCATCCCGGCGCTGGTCGAAAGCATCGCGGCAAAGATCAAGGTTGATCCAGAGCGGCCATGGAACGATCCCTTCGCCGATCTATCTGAGGCCGCGGAAGAAGTCCGCGGGCATTACCGACGCCTGTCGAGTATCGATTTTCAAGGCACCCTATTGGCCAAATGGGTGCTGGACTCCCTCGATGCGATTCTGAAAGTGCTCATGCGCCAGATCGCGCATCCACCTTCAGGTGCAGAGGAATTTATCTCGACGGTTGTGGATGACCTAAAGCCACTCATAACTTGGGTGGGAGGATTTTTTCCTGCTGATCGTCCTGCAAAGGGACACCACTTGTCCGACGCGACGGCCAATCTTGCGGTCTTTGGACTCGATGCGCTCGACAAAGGCTGGCCCGACATCGCGCAGACCTGCGCAGAAACAATCGAAAGAATTGCTGATAACGTCGGGGGAAAGATCAGCGCCTATAACTTGGCCGACATACATGTCGATCTAGAAGTTATTGCCCGAGCCGGTGAAAGGACAGCCGGAAAAGCGTTTGCTGCAAACGTTCGATCCATGATCTCTCTGCCCGCAAATCTCGACCAAGATAGTCAAAAGCATCACCTTGAAGCGCGGGCAACACGGTTTGCCCAATTGGACGAAGCTGTATCAAAGGCAGGCCGTCGGCCGTACTCAATGAAAGCCGATCCTGCCGAGCGCCTGCACGCGTTCTTTGAAATTCATCCGCAGCGATAGTGCATGCCCGGCGGTGATAGCGAGGATCGATGCAATGGCGACGGATGATGACCGCAAGCTAATAACCGCCGCGCGAGACGCGCTGCACCTGAAGCAGACGCCTGCAACCTCTCGACACCCGTTCGGCGCGAGGCTGTCACCCATGTCTTAGGTACGTTCCGTTACCCATGTCTTCGGGCCGGACACTGGGGCGCTGGTGCCGCAAGAGGGATTCGAACCCCCGACCCCGTCATTACGAATGACGTGCTCTACCAACTGAGCTATTGCGGCGAACCTTGCCGGGGCCCGCGCGAGGCCGGTCCCGTTACGCGCGCTCCTGATATCGGGCATGGCCCGAATTGGCAAGGTGGCGCCGGCTCCCAAATGCCGCTCACCCGCCCCAGCGAGACCAGAATCCGCGCCAGCCGCCGGCCTGGGCCTTTGCGTGGTCCCTGGGCGTGCCGATTTGTTCCGTAAATTCATCGCTCGGACCCTCGTCATCGATCCCGGGATCATCAGGCGCGCGGACGATCGGGATGACGGCGGGAATAGGCGCTGGTGCCGGCTTGCCAAGGTCGGCGCGGGTCCGGAACACCGGCGTTGCCGCCGCGGACGATGATTCGGCGATCTCAGGGGCCGGTTTGAGCGGCTCGGCAGGCGTGACGACCGGCTCTTCCTTGACGGTTTCTTTGGCGGTCTCCTCGACGGCTTCCTTTAAGATTTCCTGGGCTTCAAGGGGCGGCGAATTGTCCTGCGGAGCGGGCACCGGATCCGGCGCCATGACAGCCGGTTCCACCGGGCTCTCGCTCGGGGCCGCCGTCACCCGCTTCGGCGGCGGAGCCGCCAGCATCGCTTCCTCGAAGGCCGAGGATTCGATCATGGCGCCTTTGTCGGAAGGAAGACTCGCGACTGGCGTTTGCCACTGGAAGGCGTCAAGACGGCCGGTGACCGGGGAAACCGGACGCCAGCGGTCGCTGACATAACCGTCCGCAGTCCAGGCCGGATCATGGCGGGCGCGCACCGCGCGCAAGGTCCAGGCGCGGGCCCGGCCGCCGTCACCATGCTCGGTCCGCTCGATCTCGGCCATCAGCATCGCCACGCGCTGGGTGGGATCGTTGACGTAAGGCGCCAGCACCGCGCGCGCACGGGCAAACTCGGACGCATCGATCGCGGCGCGCGCGATCGCCAGCTGGCCCTCGATATAGCCAGCATTGTCGGCAGAAATCTTGGCCGCAAGCGTCTCGACCCGCTGCAGGCGCTGCCGCGCGGAATCGCCGAGCTTCACATGCGCATAGGCATCCGCAAGATCAGGATGCGGATTGGCGAGCCAGGCGGTTTCCACCAGCTTCATGGCGCGGCGCACCTGATGCGCCTCGCTCTCGAATTTTGCAGCGAGCACTGCGGCCGGAACCAGGGTCGGCGCGAGCTTGACCGCCTGCATCACGCTCTCGCGCGCGACGTCGCGGTCCATTGTTTCCAATTCCAGCGCGCGGGCGGCGAGCAGCACGCCGCGCTGGCGGCGATAGGCCTGCTTGTCGATCAGG
Organism: Bradyrhizobium sp. 187; assembly: GCF_023101005.1. Classification (NCBI taxonomy): domain Bacteria; kingdom Pseudomonadati; phylum Pseudomonadota; class Alphaproteobacteria; order Hyphomicrobiales; family Nitrobacteraceae; genus Bradyrhizobium; species Bradyrhizobium sp. 187. Next base: position 66,912 of record NZ_CP064693.1, on the reverse strand, counting down.
CCCGCGGACAGATTCGAATCGAGGATCGCGAGCGCGCCGCTCCAGTCGCCGCGCGCGCAGCGGAAGCCGAGCACCGCATGCGAGGCCCAGGTCGAGGACGGCGACAGCTTGATCGCTTCCTCGGCGATCATCACGGCGCCGACCGCATCGTCGGCGCGCTGCGCCTCGATGAACAGGCCGCGCAGGCCGAGCAGGCGCGTGTCCTCGCGCTCGGCCATGGCACGGAAGACGCGCTGGGCCTCGTCGCGATTGCCCTCGAGCTGCGCCGATTGCGCATGCAAGAGAAGCGCGAGCGGATCGTTTGCAGCCAGCCGCCGCGCGGTATCGGCGTGGCGACGGGCAAGCGCGGTGTCGCCATGGCCGATCGCAAGCAGGCCGTGGGTGATGGCGTGGCGGCCGCGAGCATGGCGCTTTTCGTGACGACGGCGGCGCAGACGCCCCGGAGCGCGCCAGGCCATCGTCAGCAGGCTCCAGACCAGCACGACTGCCGCGGCAAAGAGACCAAGCAAGAACACGAAGCGGGGAAGCGTCGTTGTGGCGCGGAAAGCGCCCGCAGTCAGGACGAGGTCGCCGGGCTGATCGGCAACCCAGGCCGCGCCGGCCGCCGCCAGTGCGATCAGAACGAGGAAGAGGACGATGCGAAGCATGACGATCCCTATACGCGCTGATTGTTGCGCGAACCTTTATTGACCAGGCTTGACGAGATCCGCCATGGCGGCGTCGGCGAATTTGCGTGACGCGGCGAGCGCGGCGTCACGGGCATCGGTCTTGTCGAGCCAAGCTTGCGCCGGTGCACGATCGGCCTCGGGCAGCGTTTTCAACTCGCGCCGCGCCTCGACGAAATCGTTGCGCAACGCAGCCGCCGTCACCCGCGCGACGATCGCGCCGCGATCGTTGCCGACCCCGTCGGTACGCTCGATGCGGACGAGTTTCGACGCCCCCGCCTGAAGGCGCTCGACGATTCCGGTGCCGCTGGCCGGAGCTTCCGCCGGCGGCGACAATTTTGGCACGATGTTGAGGAGCTCGCGACTCAAGGCGACCGGCGTCGGAATGCCTGACGACGCAAAGGTGTCGAGCGGCTTCAGCATCTCCGGCTTTGCTGCCAGCGACCGCGCGGCGGCGAGCTGCGACTCGTAGGCATCGCCATGGCGAACGGCGACGTCGAGCAGGGCCGCCGCCACCACATGGCGCAGCGGCTTGTCGTCCATCGTTTTCGCGTCGGCGATCTTCTCGCTTTGCTGTGCGAGTTCCGCACGTTCGGTCTTGCTGGCACGTTCGAGCTGAGCGAGGCGGTCGTTGAGAGCGGCAAGATCGGGCGCGGCAGCGCGCGGCGCCGATGTCGCGTCGTTTAGGGCGCTGGCAGTCTTGTCGGATTGTGCGCGCAGATTGGCGATCTCGCTGCGCAGGCTCGTTGCGGATTTCTCCAGCGCATCGATCCGCGCCACCATGGCCGGATCGGCGGCCGGCTTGCCCGTCTTGGCTTCGACCGCGGCCACGCGCCCGCTCAGCGCCTCGACGGTTGCGCCCGTCACTTGCGGAGCAGCCGGCGGCGCCTGCACGGCAGGCCAGCCCAGCATCCAGCCGACCGCGATCACGATTGCGGCTGCGACGGCGCCGGAGAACGCAGCGATAACCCAGGGTGAAATCGACGGCGATACCGACGCGGACGCAACGGAAGACTCTTCTTCGGCAGGTTCGGGCTGCGGCGCGGCAATAGCTTCTTCGGACCTTACCTCTTGAGACTTTTCCTCTTGAGACTTGCCCTCTTCAGATTTGGCTTGCTCATGCGCGGCCTGTTCGGTCGCTGCCCCAGCCTCAGGCTCGCCCGTCACCTGCTGCGGCTGAGTCGAGACTTCCGTCGCCTCGAGGTCGATGGTGGGCGGGATGCGCTTGGCGCGGCCGGACTCGGGAGCCAATCCTGCGTCTTCAGGCTTGTCGTCGGCCATCGTGACGGTTCCTCACACTTACCTGCCCTGAACGAACGGACCCGATTGCGTCGGATTCGGCCCGACCTCTTACGCCAAACGGGTGCGCAAAGCACGCTCCAAGGTGTCAAATAAGGCATTTTCGTCCGGCGTCGCCGCAACCAGAACCTGCGAGGCACCGGCCTCGCGCAGTACGCCGGCGACCGGCTCGGACAGGCAGCACTGCGGGATCGCCAGAGCCGAGATTTCGACACCTTCCGCCCGCGCGGCCTCCAGGAAAGCCCGCGCGCTGCGCCGGGAGTAGTGCAGCACCGCCTCGATCCCATGGGCGGCAAAGCCTTCACAGACATCGCGCGGCAACAGCTTGACTGGCGCCATGCGATAGGTCGTCTGCGTGATGACGATGAAGCCTTCGGCGCCCAGCTCCCCGCCGAGGTCGCGCGACAGATCCGCGCCCGCGAGATAGAGCAACGTGCTCTTTTTCTTCAGCCGCTTGTCGCGCGCGCTCTGCATCACCTTGTCGCGCAGGGCAGCGGCATCGCCACCGGCGACGATCACCTCGGCAAAACCGGCATCGCGCCCGGCGGCAGCCGTGTGCTCGCCGACCGCGAACAGCGGCAGCTGCAGGAGACCAAGGTCCGGTAATTGCGATGCGACGCCACGGATCGCATTGGCCGATGTGACAATGACGGCGCTGTAGCTCGTTTCACTCTCGTCATGGAAGGCGACCGGCTCGAACTTGAGCACCGGCGCGAGCAGCACCACATGACCCCGTGCACGCAGATTTTCCGACGTCGCCTCATTGTCGGGATGCGGCCGTGTGACAAGAATGGACATCGCTTGTGTTCCCGAACCACGTGGCGGTGGCGCTTTCACGAGGAACGGCAGCGCGTGACGATTGCGTTGGCCGACCCCGGAATGCTACCGGACGTACCAGAACTCTGCTTTGCGGATGAGCGCAAGGGGGCGGGAAGGGCGCAAATTGGATAACAATTCGCCAATGCTGGTACTGGGCATCGAAACCACCTGCGACGAGACCGCCGCGGCGGTGATCGAGCGTGCGCCTGACGGCAGCGGCAAGATCCTGTCCAATATCGTGTGGTCGCAGGTCGAGGAGCATGCCCGTTTCGGCGGCGTGGTACCGGAGATCGCGGCCCGCGCCCATGTCGACCTGCTCGACGGCATCATCGACCGCGCCATGACTGAGGCCGGCATCGACTTCGCCCAGCTCGACGGTGTCGCGGCCGCCGCGGGCCCGGGACTGATCGGCGGCGTCATCGTCGGGCTCACCACCGCGAAGGCGATCGCGATGGTGCACGACACGCCGCTGGTCGCGGTGAACCATCTGGAAGCGCATGCGCTGACACCGCGCCTGACCGACGCACTCGAATTTCCCTATTGCCTGTTTCTCGCCTCGGGCGGCCATACCCAGATCGTTGCCGTCACCGGCGTCGGACAGTATGTGCGGCTCGGCACCACCGTCGACGATGCGATCGGCGAAGCCTTCGACAAGGTGGCGAAGATGCTGGGGCTGCCCTATCCGGGCGGCCCGCAGGTCGAGCGCGCGGCAGCCAACGGCGATGCCGCGCGATTTGCGTTTCCGCGGCCGCTGCAGGGACGCCCCGACGCCAACTTCTCACTCTCGGGATTGAAGACAGCGGTGCGCAACGAAGCAAGCCGGTTGGCCGAGATCACACCGCAGGACGTCAACGATCTCTGCGCGAGCTTCCAGGCCGCCGTGCTCGACTCCACCGCCGACCGGCTGAGCGTCGGCCTGAAACTCTTCCGCGAGCAGTTCGGTGCACCGCGTGCGCTGGTGGCGGCCGGCGGTGTCGCCGCCAATCAGGCGATCCGCGGCGCGCTGCATGACGTTGCGAGGAAAGCCGGAACACAATTGATCATGCCGCCGCCGGCGCTCTGCACCGACAATGGTGCAATGATCGCCTGGGCCGGCGCGGAACGTCTCGCGCTCGGCATGACCGACACGATGGAAGCACAGCCTCGCGCGCGCTGGCTGCTCGATGCGAACGCGACGGCACCGGCCGGATACGGCAAGACACGCGCGGGATTCTAGCAATGACAGCGTTCCGATCTGTCGCGGTGATCGGCGCGGGCGCCTGGGGCACGGCGCTGGCGATGGTGGCGGCGCGGGCCGGACGGAACGTGACGCTGTGTGCGCGCAATTCCGAGCACGCGACGCGAATCGCATCGAGCCGCGACAATCCGCGGCTGCCGGGCGTGCGGCTTGCGCCGGAGATCATCGTCACGAGCGACCTGGCCCTCGCCGCACGCGCGGACATGCTGCTGATCGCAGTGCCCGCGCAGCATCTGCGCGGTGCTGTCAACATGCTCGCCTCGCACCTGGAAAAGCCGGTGCCGATCATTGCCTGCGCCAAGGGCATCGAGCACGGCACCCATAAATTCATGACCGACGTGATCGCCGAGGCCGCGCCTCACGCGCAGCCGGCGATCCTGTCGGGCCCGAGCTTTGCCGACGATGTCGCGCGTGGCCTGCCGACGGCGGTGACGCTGGCCGCAAAGGACGACGCCTTGGCGAGCCACCTGGTGCAGGCGCTGGGCTCGCCGACGTTCCGGCCCTATCACTCCACCGATGTCCGCGGCGTCGAGATCGGCGGCGCCGCCAAGAACGTGCTGGCGATCGCGGTCGGCATCGCGGTCGGGCGCAAGCTCGGCGCTTCCGCCCAGGCCGCACTTACCACCCGCGCCTTTGCCGAGCTGACACGCCTCGGCCGCGCGCTCGGCGCACGCAGCGAAACACTCACGGGCTTGTCTGGCCTCGGCGATCTGATCCTGACCTGCTCGAGCCCACAATCGCGCAATTTTGCGCTCGGCCTGTCGCTTGGCCGCAGCGAGCAGCCGCCCGCCGGCAAGCTTGCCGAAGGCGAATTCACCGCGCCGGTACTGATCGAGCTCGCGGCTTCGCAAAACATCGAAATGCCAGTATCGGAAGCCGTCGCATCGATCCTGACCGGCAGAAGCACGATCGACGCCGCGATCTCGGGGCTCATGACGCGACCTTTCAAGGCGGAGGAATGAACATGGCGTACTGGCTGGTGAAATCCGAACCATCGGTGTGGTCCTGGGACCAGCAGGTGGCGAAAGGCGCCAAGGGCGAAGCCTGGACCGGCGTGCGCAATTACACCGCGCGCCAGAACCTCGTCGCCATGAAGAAGGGCGACAAGGCGTTCTTCTATCATTCCAACGAGGGCAAGGAGATCGTCGGCATCGCGGAGATTATCAAGGAAGCCTACCCCGATCCGACCGACAAGACCGAGAAATTCGTCTGCGTCGACATCAAGGCCGACAAGCCGTTGAAGATTCCGGTGACGATGGCCGCGATCAAGGCCGAGAAGAAACTCGCCGACATGGCGCTGGTGAAATATTCGCGCCTTTCGGTGCAGCCGGTGACGGCCGAGGAATGGAAGCTCGTCTGCAAGATGGGCGGGATGTAGGCTTGGGTGCTGTAGCCCGGATGAGCGAAGCGATATCCGGGACTACTGCTGCGATCCCGCATGTCGCTACGCTCATCCGGGCTACGACATCGGAGCTTGTTTCTCCGGCAGCGCAAATATCTCGCATGGCGCGGCGATGCCCCGCAGCGAATGCGATCCGAGCGCGATCAGAGGCATGTCGGTTTCCGCGGCGAGCGCGCCCGACACCAGCACGGTTCTGCCGAGCGGCTTGCACAATCCTTCGAGCCGGCTGGCGAGATTGACGGCGGGACCGATTGCGGTGAAATCCAGCCGATTGGCGGCACCGATATTGCCCCATAGCATCTCGCCGAGATGCAGCGCCGCGCCGAACGCGAGCGGCGGCAGACCTTGAGCACGGCGCTCCGCGTTGAGATACACCATCCCGGCTTCGGCTGCGCGCGCGGCACGCAGAGCTGCATCGGACGCTTGGCGCGGTGACGGCCTGACCACCGGAAAGATCGCGAGCACACCGTCGCCGATGAATTTCAGCACCTCGCCGCCGAAGGCGTGGACCGCGCCGGCGATGCGATCGAACCAGGCATCGAGCGCCGCGATGACCTCGGCAGGCGGATTGGTTTCCGACAGGAGCGTGAAGTTGCGCAAATCGGCATAGAGCAGCGCGGCCTGTATGGTCTCGCCGAGGTCGCGCCGCAGGGGTGCCGCCAGCACCCGCTCCGCACTGCGCTTGCCGAGATAGGCATCCAGCGTCGCGCGCAACGTTGCACGCGCGGCAAGTACGGCAAGGGGTGTGGCGGCAAAGCGCGCGGCCTGGCGCAATTGCTCGGTCTCGTCCGCGGTGAACGGACGCGGCCCGATCCAGCCGAGCAACGGCCCGTCGGGCCGTCCGACCAAATCTTCGTGCACTTCACCCTCCGCGATGTCGCGCAGCCAGCGGCGGCCGGCATCGTTGGGCGGGTCGGGCGCGAGGCCGCCTGGTGCGAAGCCGAGCGCTTCGATCACCCGGCCGTTCTCCGCGCGCCACAACCAGGTCCGTTTCGCGATCAGCGGATGTGGCACCTCCAGCGTCAGGCTGCCCGCCGCAAGCGGCACGCCATCGGCGACCAGATGTGCGCCAAGGTCCGCGAGCAGGCGGTCGGCGCCGGCGCTATCGGCGGCGGCATCGACAAGCCAGGCGAGTGTCGGCGAGAGGTGCATGGCCCGATCATGACGAAGGCAGGCGGTCTTTGTCACGGGCAATCCTTGACGGGCCGCTCGAGCGCCGCCATGTCCCAGTGTCAGCCCAGGGGTGATCGTCGATGACCGAACCGTTCATAGTGCGACGCGAGACCCAGATCGCGGCCCCACGCGCCACCGTTTTCGCCTACCTGACCGACCCCGAGAAGATTTTGAGCTGGATGGGTTCCGACGCGACCACGGAGCCACATCCCGGCGGGCTGTATCTGCTCAAAGGCATCGGCCCCCGCGGCGGCGTTGCCCGCGGCGCATTCCGCGAAGTCGTGCCGGTGCATCGGCTCGCCTACACGTTTGGATGGGAGGGCGGCCAGGAAGTGCCGCCCGGCTCAAGCCTGATCGAGATCGACCTGATCGAACGCGACGGCGGCACATTGCTGCGCATGACCCATAGCGGGCTGCCGACCGAGGAACAGGCGGCCGCCCACGCGACGGGATGGGCGCACTATCTGGGACGGCTCACGGCGGCAGCCGCGGGCGGCGATCCCGGTCCCGACAACGGCGTTTCCAACAAGGCGTAACGACGCCGAGGTCAGACCGCCGCGGTCGCCACCACCTGCTGCAAAAGCTGCTCGCGCCTGGCCTGCGAGCGCTGGCCCTTCATGGTCGCGGCGAAGCGTTCCAGGATGCCGTCCTCGAACGCGGTGACGATGGTATCGTGAACATAGCTCTTGCGGCAGATCGCCGGCGTGTTGGAGAGCTGGTCGGCAGCGCCGCGGATCGCCTCCAGCACCTGCTTCTTGCGGCCGCGCTGGCTGGTCGCCGGCGTGATCCGCGACAGCGATTCCACGACGACGGCAGAGGCCATCAGCGTGCGGAAATCCTTCAGCGAGATCTTGATGCCGGCGATCTCGCGCAGAAACGCGTTCACCTGCGTGGTGCTGACCGCGCGCACGATGCCATAGGGATCGCGATACTGGAACATGCGCTTGCCGGGAACGCCCTGCAAGATCCCGATGGCGCGCACGAGCTTGGCCGCGTCGCACTCCTTGCGCACCGCCTTGCCGCCCTTCGCCTTGAAGGTCAGCACGAAGCTGTCGTCTTCCAGCGAGACGTTGGACTTCAGCAGCGTGGTGGCGCCGCGGGTGCCGTTGAGACGGGCATAGGATTCGTTGCCGGGGCGGATCGCGGTGCGCGCGATCAATTCGATGACGGCGGAGAGCGCGAACTCGCGGGTCGGCTCGTCGCCCGACAGGAACGCCGAGACCTTGCGCCGGATCTTGGGCAGCGCGCCGACGAGCTTTTCCAGGCGATGCGCCTTGCGTTGCTCGCGGACCTTCTCCCAATCGGCGTGATAGCGATATTGCAGCCGGCCCGCGGCATCGCGTCCCACTGCCTGGAGATGCGTGCTCGGATCGGCCGAGTAGCGCACCTCGCGATAGGCCGGCGGCACCGCCATCGAATGCAGCCGCCGAATGGTGCGGGCATCGCGGATGTGGACGCCGTTAGGCCGCACGAACGAATAGCCCTTGCCGCGCCTGACGCGGCGGATGGTCAGCTCGTTCTGGTCGCCGAGCCGCAGGCCCAGTTCCTTGGCGAGGGCCTCGACCGTCGTCGACGGCGCCGCGTCGAACACTTTCTTCGGGCTGGGACGGCCGGAACCGGCCGGTTTCGGCCATTGTCCGAGGGCTTTGGCCAGCGCGATGGCTGCAGGATCGGCTGAAGCGGGCCGTATCGTCCCGAGATTCTGCTGATCCATCATAGTCTTATGCCTTAGCCCTGTCTGTTGTCGGTCAATGCCGCTGTTCTGATTTTTGTTCCAAGGGGTCTCGTTGGACCCGGGTTGGCCATTTAGGGTGTTCCGAACCGCGTTGCGAGTCCCGAATCAGTGAGAGGCGGTTTCTAAATACCTCTGCTGAATGCATGGCGCTCTGCGCGGGCCCATTCCGAGCATCTGGGTGAAGACCCCAAAGCCGCCCGTCGCCCTGTTTCAAAACTGCGACAGTCGCACGAAACGGCTTGATCCTCCGCATGGCAGGCTGCTCGCCGAAGGTCCAGCTTGTGCACCTTGTCGGGTCCGGTTAGCCCGACGCATAATCGGTTCAACGATCAAGTCGGCTCGCCAGTGGTCCGTGCTCGGCTCGCCGTATGTGGAGGGAAACATGTCCGAGAAGATCTACGACGTCCCCGCAGAATGGGCGAAGCGCGCCTGGGTCGACCAGGCCAAGTACAAGGACATGTACGCCCGCTCGATCTCGGACCCGAACGGTTTCTGGGCGGAGCAGGCCAAGCGCATCGACTGGATGCACGCGCCGACCAGGATCGAGAACGTCTCCTTCGCGCCCGGCAACATCTCCATCAAATGGTTCGAGGACGGCGTTCTCAACGTCGCCCATAATTGCATCGACCGGCATCTCCACAATCGCGCCAACCAGACCGCGATCATCTGGGAAGGCGACGATCCCTCCCAATCCCGGCACATCACCTACAAGGAGCTGCACGACGAGGTCTGCCGGATGGCCAACATCCTGCGCACCCGGAACGTCAAGAAGGGCGACCGCGTCACCATCTACCTGCCGATGATTCCGGAGGCGGCCTACGCGATGCTGGCCTGCGCGCGGATCGGCGCGATTCACTCCGTGGTGTTCGCCGGCTTCTCGCCCGACAGCCTCGCCCAGCGCATCAACGACTGCCAGTCCAAGGTGATCATCACCGCCGATGAGGGCCTGCGCGGCGGCAAGAAGGTGCCGCTGAAGGCCAATGTCGACGCGGCGCTCGCCAAGGCAGACGGCGTCGACTGGGTCGTCGTGGTCAAGCGCACCGGCGGCGCGGTCGAAATGAATCCCTCGCGCGACCTCTGGTACCACGACGCCGCCAAGATGGTGACGACCGAGTGCCCGGTCGAGCACATGCACGCCGAGGATCCGCTGTTCATCCTCTACACCTCGGGCTCGACCGGCCAACCCAAGGGCGTGCTGCACACCTCCGCCGGCTATCTCGTGTTCGCCGCGATGACGCATCAATACGTCTTCGACTATCACGACGGCGACATCTACTGGTGCACCGCCGACGTCGGCTGGGTCACCGGCCACAGCTACATTCTCTACGGACCGCTCGCCAACGGCGCGACCACGCTGATGTTCGAAGGCGTGCCGAATTACCCGGATAATTCGCGATTCTGGAACGTCATCGACAAGCACAAGGTCAACATCTTCTACACCGCGCCGACCGCGATCCGCGCGCTGATGCGGAGCGGCGACGCGCCCGTGAAGAAGACCTCGCGCGCCAGCCTGCGCCTGCTCGGCTCGGTAGGCGAGCCGATCAATCCGGAAGCCTGGGAGTGGTATCACCGCGTCGTCGGCGACGACCGCTGCCCGATCGTCGATACGTGGTGGCAGACCGAGACCGGCGGCATTTTGATCACGCCGCTGCCCGGCGCCACGAAGCTCAAGCCGGGCTCGGCGACGCAGCCGTTCTTCGGCGTGGTGCCTGAGATCGTCGACGCCGACGGCAACGTGCTGGACGGCGAGACATCAGGCAATCTGTGCCTGACGCGGTCATGGCCGGGCCAGATGCGCACGGTCTATGGCGACCACGCCCGCTTCGAGCAGACTTATTTCTCGACCTACAAGGGCAAGTACTTCACCGGCGACGGCTGCCGGCGCGATGCGGACGGTTATTACTGGATCACCGGCCGCGTCGACGACGTCATCAACGTCTCCGGCCACCGCATGGGTACCGCCGAAGTCGAAAGCGCGCTGGTGGCGCATGAGAAGGTCTCGGAAGCCGCCGTGGTCGGTTACCCGCACGACATCAAGGGTCAGGGCATTTACGCATATGTGACCCTGATGGCCGGCATCGAGCCAACCGAGGATCTACGCAAGGAGCTCGTCACCTGGGTGCGCAAGGAGATCGGCCCGATCGCTGCGCCCGACCAGATCCAGTTCTCGCCCGGCCTGCCCAAGACCCGATCCGGCAAGATCATGCGCCGCATCCTACGCAAGATCGCCGAGGACGAACCGGGCAGCCTGGGCGACACCTCGACCCTGGCCGATCCCGGCGTGGTCGACGACCTCGTCAAGAACCGTCAGAACAAAAAGGCGGTCTGAGCCACATCGTCCTGTGCCCCGGACGCAGCGTAGCGCGCACTTCGCGGTGCGCTGCAGAGTCGGGGCCGATGCAACGGCAGACTCTGTGGCCTTCTAGATCCCGGCTCTGCGTCGCACCGCTTCGCGCTGCGCCGCGTCCGGGACACGAGATCGCATCCCCGCGTTAGCGCTCCCCCGAACAACGGCCGTTCACATCCTCACGCACTTGTCAGGCCGCGCCCCGGCGCCCGGGCATCTTTCCCGCCAAGTGTTGTTTTCAGGTCATTTACTTTGTTTCGAACATTTCCTTTGTTCCCCCTGCTGGCTGGCCCTTGGCGGCCGTGCGTGGAAACCATCCGGTTAACAGGCGCGGTTAAGAATGTCCCCTAACAAGGACTTGGCGAGCCGGCGATTGCCGGTTTTGCGTAATCTTGGACGGTCCGTTCGGGGCAAGGGGAAAATCGATGTCGATGAGGATTGCTGTGGCGCTGGCCGCCACCGTCGTGACTGGGGTCTTAACGTTGACGGCGGCGCAGGCGCGGCCGGAAATGGTGGGGACGAACCTGGCTGACTATTCGCCGGGCACCATCGTGGTCAAAACCAACGAGCGTCGGCTCTATCTCGTCCTCGATAGCGGCCACGCCGTGCGCTACCCGGTCGGCGTCGGCAAGTCCGGCAAGCAGTGGGCCGGCACCACCCGCATCGACGGCAAGTACCGCAATCCGGCCTGGGCGCCGCCCGCCGAGGTGAAGCGCGACAAGCCCAGCATCCCGGACGTCATCCCGGGCGGCTCGCCCCGCAATCCGATGGGCGTCGCGGCGATGACGCTGTCCGGCGGTGAATACGCGATCCACGGCACCAACGTGCCGGGCTCGATCGGCGGCTTCGTCTCCTATGGCTGCATCCGCATGCTCAACGACGACATCACCGATCTCTACAGCCGCGTCTCGGTCGGCACGACGGTGGTCGTGACGCGCTGATCGCCGGCATCAGGACGACACGGCAATAGCCGCGTCGTTCGACGCGGCTTTTTGTCACCAGAAGCGCCAGCTCCGCGCGCACCAGCCGTCGCGATGGCCGCCATTGTAGCTCCGCGCGTAACCGCCCGCGAGCAACGCCGCCGAGACATTGGTCGTGCGTTTGGTCGCGACGTCGGCGAGAACGCGACCATATTTGTCGGCACCGAGGTTGGTGATCGTCACGCCACCCTGTGCGAGCAGATCGCGCAATGCGCGGGCCGCGGCTTCGGCCTTGTCCAGTTCCTCCTGGCAGGATGCTTTCATCTCGGGTGCGTCGATGCCGCGCAGGCGAACGCGCACGATGAGATCGCGGCCGTCGCGCTGACGAACGCGTGCGAGAAAGGTGTCGCCGTCAATGGTGCGAACGACATCGACCGGCTCGCGACGATCGGGATGGCCGCCTTGCTGGAGCACAATCTCGGCGTCTCGTGATTGACCGTCGGTCACGTGAGGGAACTGCCAGTTCATCCCATGCCGGGACGTGAACACCACGGCCACCACGATTCCAACCACGAACATCCACGGCAACAGCCCTGAGAACCGGCGACCAAATGGCGAGCCGCTGTATGAAGGCCGATATGGATGGCTTGGATCGAAACGCGACATCCGCGCACGCTAGGGCTGAGTCGGGCAGTCCGGCAAGCGAGCCTCAAAAGACAAGCTTCAGAAGTCGGAAGCGATGCCCTTGCGCTCCCAATCGCCATAGCGGGTCGGTTCGGGTCCTTTTGGGCCCTGCAACTCCTTTGGCGCCGCCTCGCCGTCGTTCTTGGCTCGGGCTGCCGCAGCCTGACGGCGCGCTTCGGCCTCGGCCAGCGCGCGCTGGGCGGCCGGCGTAAGCTGCTTGCGGTCGGGAACGGGAGGCTGGTCACTCATAGGCGGCTTTCTAGCGCGGGACGGCCCGCGGCGCGACGCCCAATAACGCATTCCTGAAATTGCTCCGAAAGGGCTGAAAAACCCGGAAGCGATTCTTACATTTGGCATATTCGCGTGCCAGAGATCGCCTTCTCAAGGCATGCGCCCATTACGGCGAACTGCCGCTGCTCAGAACCTTGTTTCCGCATGCCTTCTCAACGTTTCGCTCCTCCATCCGAAGTGCCCGGTCTCGCGGCGCGGCGGATTGCCGCCGACATCGTCGACGGCGTGCTGCACAAGCACCGCACACTTGACGAGCAGCTCGACGGCAGCGGCGCCCATCCCGGACTGAAGACGCTCCCCGACCGCGACCGCGCGCTGATGCGCCGCCTGGTCGCCACCGTGCTGCGCCGGCTCGGCACGCTCGGCCATGTGCTGTCCCGCCTGCTCGACAAGGGCATTCCCTCCGACGCGCCGCGCGCGCAGAGCGCGCTGTTGATCGGCGCCGCCCAGATCCTCTGGATGGACGTGCCCGATCACGCGGCCGTCGATCTCTCCGTTCGCCTCGTGCAATCCGACCGGCGCGCCGCGCGCTATGCCGGCCTCGTCAACGCCGTGCTGCGCCGCTGCGCCCGCGAGGGCAAGGCGCTGGTGGACGAGGTTGCCGCGCAGTCGCTGGACCTGCCGCCCTGGATGGTCGCGCGCTGGAGCGCGCATTATGGCGAGACGGTCGCAAGGGACATGGCGCTCGCGCTCAGCCATGATCCGTCGCTGGATCTGACCGTGAAGTCGGACGCCGCGCAATGGGCGAGCCGGCTCCATGGCGAAGTGCTACCGACCGGATCGGTGCGCACGGTGCTGCACGGCGCGGTGACCATGCTTCCCGGCTTCGCCGAAGGACAATGGTGGGTGCAGGACGCCGCCGCTGCGTTGCCAGCCCGGCTGTTCGGCGACATCAAGGGCAAATCCATCGCCGATCTCTGCGCCGCTCCCGGCGGCAAGACCGCGCAACTGGCGCAGGCCGGCGCGCACGTCACCGCCATCGACCGCTCGCCTGCCCGGGTGGCACGGCTGCGCGAGAATCTGACGCGGTTGTCGCTGCAGGCCGAGACCGTCGTCGCCGACGCCGCGGAATGGGCCGGCCCTGCCGATGGCTTCGACGGCATCCTCATTGATGCGCCTTGCACATCGACCGGGACGATCCGCCGCCACCCCGATGTATCCTGGCTCCGGCAGGAATCCGACATCGCCGCAATGACCGCGCTCCAGCGGCGGCTGCTGCAAAAATCGGTCTCGCTACTCAAGCCCGGTGGGACGCTAGTTTATTGCACCTGTTCGCTGGAACCTGAAGAGGGCGAGCATGCGGTCGCCGCGCTGCTGACCGCGGAGCCCGGTCTTCGCCGGGTTCCGATCGATGCGTCCGAGGTGTCGGGGCTCAGCGAGATCATTACCGCCGAGGGCGATCTGCGCACCCTGCCCAGCCATCTGCCGAACGCCGATCCCAAGCTCGGCGGGCTCGACGGATTTTTCGCGGCCCGGCTCGTTAAATCCTGATTTTGCACTGGATTTTGCAAACACGGCACTGATTCGCGTCGTTCAAGGTGGTGTCGGCCGTCCGATTTTGGGATTAATAAGGATTCGTCGGAATCCTCTCCCCCATCAAGGCAAGGCGTGTCGGTCGCTCAACGCAGACGTATCTCGACGCTGGTGATGAACCGCTTCGCGCGGAACATGCTCGCGCGCGCGAGCGGCGGTTCCGTCGCCCTGTCGCGGGTTTGGCCCGGCCGCGCCGACCGGCTGATCATCGCGCCGCATGATCTACGCACCGCGGATGCGACCCGCGCCGCCGAGATCTATGCCGGCCGCTTCGTCTTCGCCGGCAAGATCGTCAATTGCCACGGCCGCTCGATCTTCGATCTCGAGCCGCCGTCGGAAGATTGGGAAGTTGCGCTGCTCGGCTTCGGCTGGCTGCGCCATTTGCGCGCCGCCGACACCGCGCTGACGCGCGCAAATGCGCGCTCGCTGATCGAGGACTGGATCGGCAACCCCGCCAGCAAGCGCCGTCCCGTCGCGCGACGCGCCGACGTGCTGGCGCGCCGCGTGATCTCCCTGCTGTCGCAGGCGCCGCTGGTGCTGAACGATACCGACAACAAATTCTATCGTCGGTATCTGCGCGCGCTGGCGCGCGAAATCCGCTTGCTGCGCTACACCATGGTCAACATCCCCGACGGAGTGCCGAAGCTCCAGGTGCTGATCGCGCTGTGCTATGCGGCGTTGTGCCTTGCCAACCAGGCAAGTCACATCCGCAGCACCTCGAAAAAGCTCTCGGATGAATTGCAGCGGCAGATCCTGCCCGACGGCGGCCATGTCTCGCGCAACCCGGGCGCGCTGATCGAGCTCTTGATCGACCTGTTGCCGCTGCGGCAGACCTTTGCCGCGCGCAACATCGCGCCGCCGCCCGCGCTGCTCAACGCGATCGACCGCATGATGCCGATGCTGCGCTTCTTCCGCCACGGCGACGGCAATTTCGCGCTGTTCAACGGCATGAGCGCGACCCCGTCGGACCTGCTCGCGACGCTGCTTGCCTATGACGACACCCACGGCGCGCCGATGTCGAACATGCCGCATACCGGTTTCCAGCGCCTCGATGCCGGCCAGACCACTTTGATCATCGACACGGGCCCGCCGCCGGCGGCCAGCGTCAGCCACGACGCCCATGCCGGCTGCCTGTCGTTCGAACTCTCCTCCGGCATCAGCCGCATCGTCACCAATTGCGGCATGCCGGCCACGGGCCGCGACAATTGGCGGCCGTTCGCACGCGGCACGGCGGCGCATTCGACGCTGACCTATCACGACACCTCGTCATGCCAGTTCGTGGAGATGTCGGCTATGAAGCGGCTCTTGCACGGCGCTCCGGTCACCAGCGGCCCCGTCGAGGTTGAGAGCTATCGCGAAATCGTGCAGAACGGCACCCTGCTCACGACGTCGCATGACGGTTACCTGACAAAATTCGGCGCGATCCACCGCCGCGTACTGATGATCGCCAATGACGGCGCGCGCATCGACGGCGAGGACACGTTGTCGCCGCCGCAAGGCGGGCGCTTCAAGGGTCCGGATGCCGATTTCGCGCTGCGATTCCATCTGCACCCGGCGGTGAAGGCGAGCCGGCTGTCCGACGCCCGCGGCGTCATGCTGGTGCTCCCGAATCGCGACGTCTGGACCTTCGAGGCGCTCGACGACAAGGTGGAGCTGGAGGACAGCGTATCCCTGGCCGGCAATGACGGCCCGCGCCGCACCGCGCAGATCGTGATCCGCCAGGACGCGCGGCAGGCGCCCTCGATCCGCTGGAGTTTTGTGCGCTCCACCGCCTCGCCGGCGGTCACGAATGCCCGCAGAAATGCACGGCGGGAGCCGGAACTTCCGCTGTAGACGCATGCGATTCGGCACCATCTGGTCGTTGTGATAGCGACCGAAAACTGCTATCGAGCCCTCGCTCGCGCGACTGGCGACCTTGGATGGAGCACCATCGGGAAGCGCGGGACACAGCTGCCGCGCGCCTGGGCATTACTCCTTCAGACAGAGGATCTTGCTCATGACTGACCATCCCCGCCGCGTCACCCGCGCACTTCTCTCCGTTTCCGACAAGACCGGCCTGATCGACTTCGCAAAGGCGCTTGCCGCGCACGATGTCGAGCTGATCTCGACCGGCGGCACCGCGAAGGCGATCGCCGCGGCCGGCCTCGAGGTGAAGGACGTGTCCGAGCTGACCGGCTTCCCCGAGATGATGGATGGCCGCGTGAAGACGCTGCATCCGAAGGTGCACGGCGGTCTGCTCGCGATCCGCGACAACAAGGACCATGCGGATGCGATGACGGCGCATGGGATCGCGCCGATCGATCTCCTCGTCGTCAATCTCTATCCGTTCGAGGCGACCGTCGACAAAGGCGCGGGCTTCGAGGATTGCATCGAGAACATCGACATCGGCGGCCCCGCGATGATCCGCGCCGCCGCGAAGAATCATGACGACGTCGCCGTCGTGGTCGAGGCGCAGGACTATCAGGCCGTGCTCGATGAGCTCGCCGCCAACAGCGGTGCAACCACGCTGAAGTTGCGCCGGCGCCTTGCCGCCAAGGCTTACGCGCGCACTGCCGCCTATGACGCCGCGATCTCGAACTGGTTCAATCGCCAGCTCGAGATCGACGCGCCCGATTTCCGTGCCTTCGGCGGCCGGCTGATCCAGTCACTGCGCTATGGCGAGAATCCGCACCAGACCGCGGCGTTCTATGCGACGCCCGACAAGCGGCCGGGCGTCTCGACCGCGCGGCAGCTCCAGGGCAAGGAGCTCTCCTACAACAACATCAACGACACGGATGCGGCCTATGAATGCATCGGCGAGTTCGACGCCAAGCGCACCGCAGCCTGCGTCATCGTCAAGCATGCCAATCCCTGCGGCGTCGCGGAGGGCTCCGACCTCGTCGGCGCCTACAGCAAGGCGCTGGCCTGCGATTCCACCTCGGCGTTCGGCGGCATCATCGCGATGAACCGCGCACTCGATGCTGACACCGCGCGCGAGATCACGAAAATCTTCACCGAGGTGATCATCGCGCCTGACGCTAGCGAGGAAGCGATCGCCATCATCGGCGCGCGCAAGAACCTTCGGCTTCTGCTCGCCGGCAGCCTGCCCGACCCGCGCGCGCCGGGCCTCACCGCCAAGACGGTGGCGGGCGGTCTCCTCGTGCAGAGCCGCGACAACGCCGTCGTCGACGACATGACCTTCAAGGTTGTCACGAAGCGCGCGCCCACTGATGCCGAGATGCGCGACCTGAAGTTTGCTTTCCGTGTCGCAAAACACGTCAAGTCCAACACCATCATCTACGCCAAGGATCTCGCGACCGTCGGCATCGGCGCCGGCCAGATGAGCCGGGTCGATTCAGCGCGGATCGCGGCACGCAAGGCTCAGGATGCGGCCGCCGAGCTGAAGCTCGCCGAACCGCTCACCAAGGGCTCGGTGGTGGCGTCGGATGCGTTCTTCCCGTTCGCCGACGGCATGCTCGCCTGCATCGAGGCCGGCGCCACCGCCGTGGTGCAGCCCGGCGGCTCCATGCGCGACGACGAAGTGATCAAGGCCGCCGACGAGCATGGCATCGCCATGGTGTTCACCGGCACGCGGCACTTCAGGCACTAGATCTGTCGTGTACTAAACTCTCGACGGGTCGTCCCGGCGAAGGTCGGGACCCATAGCCCAGGAAGTAGTTTGGTGTGCGGTACTGGCCGTGTCGCGGCAACGAGCAATCACGCGGTATGGGTCCCGGTCCCCGTGCGCAATTGCGCACTAGGCCGGGACGACGCTAATTTTCCCGCACCCGCATCAACAGCGCCAGACCCGCGACGAAGAACACCACCAGCACGGCCATGCCGGCCTTCTGGCTCGCCGTCACCGCGGTGATCACGCCGATCAGCAGCGGGCCGATGAAGGACGTCACTTTCCCCGTCAGTGCGAACAGACCGAAATACTGCGCGATGCGGTCCTTCGGTGCGAGACGGATCAGAAGCGTACGTGAGGCCGCTTGCAGCGGACCACCGGCCGCACCGATCAGGCAGCCCAGCACCAGATAAGCGCGCTCTGACGCGGCGGCGAACAATCCGCCGCCGGGCGCGGGCGGCGCGACCTTGATGAAGAGGATCGAATCCTTGTCGACCAGCAGGATCGCCGCCAGCGCCAGCAGCAGGACCAGCATGCTGCCGGCGATCACGCGCTTCGGCCCGAAGCGATCGTCCAGCTTGCCACCAAACCACGCGCCAAACGCGCCGGCGATCGCGAGCATGATGCCAAACGTGCCGATCTGGATCGTGTGCCAGCCGAACGTACCCGCGGCATAGATGCCGCCGAAGGCAAACAGCGACACCAGACCGTCGGTGTAGATCATGTTGGCGAGTAGAAACGCCGCAAGCGATTTCTGCTGCGGCAGCCCCTTGATCGATTGCTTCAGCTCCGACAGCCCCTCGTGCAGCGCCTCGCGCACCGGACGCTTCGCCGGATAGTCCGGCGTGAACAGGAACATCGGCGTCACGAAAACGATGAACCAAAGCCCGGTCAACGGTCCGGCGGCGCGGTCGCCCTGATGACTGACGGGATCGAGCCCGAACAGAGGCGTGAGACCGAGCAGCGTGCGACCGGTCTCGGGGTTCGCGGCGAGCAGGCCGAGCACGATGATCAGGCTGACGATGCCGCCGACATACCCCGTCGCCCAGCCGGTGCCGGAGAGCCGCCCGATGCGCTCCGGCGGCACCAGCGTCGGCATCATCGCATTGTTGAAGAGAGTGGCGAATTCCGCGCCAACGCTGGCGAGCGCGACCGCGGTGAGCAGCGGCGGAATGATCGAGGGATCGCCGGGCTTGCCGATCCACAGCGTGCAGGATGCCAGCACCAGCACTGCGCCGAATCCGGCGATCCACGGCTTCCTGCGGCCCGACGCATCGGCGATAGCCCCCAGCACCGGCGACATCAAGGCAATCGCGAGGCCCGCGGCAGCCATCGCAAAGCCCCACAACGATTGCCCGGTGGCGGGATTCGGCGCAATGCCGGTGGCGAAATAGGGCGCGAACACGAAGGTCGTGATCAGCGTAAAATAAGGCTGCGCGGCCCAGTCGAAGAAGATCCAGCTGACGACGGCGCTGCGCGGCGGATAGGTCCGCTGCGCGCCGGCGATCCGCGCATCCCGGGCGATCGTCGTCACTCCATAATCCTCATCACGAACAGTTTTGCCTCTGTCGGGGCAAACCGTATAGCATTGCAGCGCTGCATGTGAACTGCCCATGGCCATTGCGGAAGTTTGATGATGTCGTCTTTTTCGACACGGCGGACATTTTTCGCCTTCCTTGCCACTCTGGCGTTCGGACTTCCGACCGCGACCGCGCAGGATGCGCGGCGGGCCTATGTGCCGCCCGCGCTCGACACCGTGCACGCCGTTCCCGCCGAACACGGCATGGTAGTAGCGCAGGAGAAAATCTCCGCGCAGGTCGGCGCCGATATCCTGCGGCGCGGCGGCAATGCCGTCGATGCCGCGGTCGCGACCGGCTTTGCGATGGCCGTGACCTATCCGCGGGCCGGCAATATCGGCGGCGGCGGCTTCATGGTGATTCATTCCACCGAGCGCAACGAAGACATCACGATCGATTATCGCGAGACCGCGCCGGCTGCGACCACGCCGCAGATTTTCCTCGGCGCCGACGGCAAGCCCGATGCGGCGAAGTCGCGGGATTCTGCGCTCGGCGTCGGCGTGCCCGGCACCGTCGCGGGTCTTGCGCTCGCCCTGGAAAAATGTGGCTCGGGCCGGTTCACGCTGGCGCAACTGCTCGAGCCCGCGATCGTGCTCGCCCGCGACGGCTTCCTCGTCGGCGACGACATTGCCGACACGCTGCCGGGCTGGCACAAGCGGCTGGTGCGCTGGCCCTCCTCGGCCCGGATATTCTCGCGGCCTGATGGCACGCCGCTCAGCCAAGGCGACAGGCTGGTGCAGAGCGATCTCGCCGAAACGCTGTCGACTGTCGCCGTACAGGGCCCGCGCGGTTTTTATGAAGGGCCGGTCGCGGAAAAACTCGCCAAGGCCGTGACTGATGCGGGCGGCATCATGACGCCAGCGGATTTGAAATCCTATCAAGCGGTGATCCGCGCGCCGGTGCGCGGCACCTATCGCGGCTATGACATCGTGTCGATGCCGCTGCCGTCGTCGGGCGGCGTGGTGCTGGTGGAGACGCTCAATATTCTCGAAGGTTTTCAGCTCGCCGATCTGAAGCAGGGATCGCCGGCCTCGCTGCATCTGTTGATCGAGGCCATGAAGCGCGCCTATGCGGACCGGGCGCGCTATCTCGGCGATCCCGCCTTCGTCAACGCGCCGATCGGGACGCTCACCGGCAAGGACTATGCGGCCAAGCTGCGGGCAACCATCTCCGCGGATCGCGCCACGCCGTCGGAACAGCTCGTTTCCACTGCGACCTCACCGCATGAGGGCAGCAACACCACGCATTTTTCCGTCGTCGACGGCAGCGGCAACGCGGTCAGCAACACCTATACGCTGAACTTCAGCTACGGCGTCGGCCTCGTCGCCGACGGCACCGGCGTGCTGCTCAACAACGAGCTCGACGATTTCACCGCAGCGGTCGGCGCTTCCAATGCCTACGGCCTCGTCGGCTTCGAGGCCAATTTGCCCGGGCCGGGCAAGCGGCCGCTGTCCTCGATGTCGCCGACCATCGTCCTGAAGGGCGGCAAGCCGGTGCTGGTGACGGGCTCGCCGGGCGGCAGCCGCATCATCTCGGCCGTGCTCCAGGTGATCGTCAACGTCCTCGATTACAAGATGGACGTCGCGGCTGCCGTGGCCGCGCCGCGGCTGCATCACCAATGGTTGCCCGACGAGGTCCGGGTCGAGAGCGGCTTTCCCGATGATGTGCTGCTCGAGCTGAAGGCGATGAATCATCTCATCGTCACGCCGATGGGGCAGACATCGGCGAATTCGATCGCGGTGACCGCCAACGGGCCGCTCGGCGCGCCCGATCCACGCACCCGGGGCGCGGAAGCAGCGGGGCAGTAACTCTGTACTTGCATGGCGCGAAGGCCGGCGGCCGGCTTGCGCGCGCCCCCGCGCGTGCTACCACCGCCAGGCCAGAGAAACTGCCAAAGAAAACACTGTCGGGAATCGCGCATGACCACCGTTGATCCGAACCAGCGCATCGAACGCGCCGAGATCGAGGACACCAGCCTTCTTGCCTTCTATCGCGACATGAACGCGCCGGAGCGGCGGACGTTCTGGGCGTGCGCCGCAGGCTGGGCGCTCGACGGCATGGACTTCATGATCTATCCGCTGGTGATCGGCACCATCATCGCGCTGTGGAAGGTCGATGCGGGGTCGGCCGGGCTCGCCGGCACCGTGACGCTGCTGGCCTCCGCGATCGGCGGCTGGCTCGGCGGCTATCTCTCCGACCATATCGGCCGGGTCAGAACGCTCCAGATCACCATCATCTGGTTCTCGTTCTTCTCGCTGGTCTGCGCGGTCGTGCAGAATTTCGAACAGCTCCTGATCGCACGCGCGGTGCTGGGCCTCGGCTTCGGCGGGGAGTGGGCGGCGGGCGCCGTGCTGATGGGTGAAGCGATCCGGCCGCAATATCGCGGGCGTGCAGTCGGCTCGGTGCAGTCGGGCTGGGCCGTCGGCTGGGGCCTCGCGGTGCTGTCGCAGGCGATCCTGTTCTCGGCTTTGCCGGCGGAGACAGCGTGGCGCTGGATGTTCGTGATCGGCGCGTTGCCCGCGCTGCTGGTGTTCTACATCCGCCGCTCGGTGACCGAGCCGGAGATCGCGGCTGAGGCCCGCGCCAAGCAGGCCGCGAGCGGCAATCGCCCGGCGCTCTGGGAGATTTTCTCGGGCCCGATCCTGAAGACCACGATCCTGGCGTCGCTGATGGCCACGGGCTGCCAGGGCGGTTATTACGCCGTCACCTTCTGGGTGCCGCAGTTCTTGACCAAGGAGCGGCATCTGTCGATCGTCGGCTCGACCGGCTATCTCTCGACGCTGATCATCGGCTCCTTCATCGGCTATCTCACCGGCGCGTGGCTCGCCGACCGGATCGGACGGCGCAATCTCTTTCTGACCTTCTCGATCGGCGCGATAGCGGTTGTGCTGCTCTACACGCAGCTGCCGCTCACCAACGAGGTCCTGTGGGTGCTCGGCTTCCCGCTCGGCTTTTTCGCCTCGGGCTATTTCTCCGGCGTCGGCGCGTTCCTGACCGAGCTTTATCCAACGCGACTGCGCGGCTCGGGCCAGGGCTTTTGCTACAATTTCGGCCGCGGCATCGGCGCGCTGTTTCCGTTCCTGGTCGGAGCGCTATCGGCGACGACGTCGCTTGCGAATGCGATCGCCATCTTCGCGGTGGTGGCTTACGCGCTGTTCTTCATCGCCGCCTTCGCGCTCCCGGAGACGCGCGGGCGCGTGCTGCACGCGGACTGATAAAAGCTAACTATCGACCGACCTGATACGGCCCGCCCTTTTCGAGGGCGCGGCTGTACGCCGGCCGTGCATGAATGCGCTCCAGGAACGCCATCGCGTTGGGATGGCCGAGCTCCAGCCCGCCGCGCGCCTGGGCTGCCTCAAGCGGAAAGCTCATCTGAATGTCGGCGGCGGTGAACTCGTTGCCGGCGAACCACTCGCTCTTGCCGAGCTCGCCTTCCCAATAGTCCATGTGCTGCTTCAGCTGCGGATTGACCAGCGCAGTAAGCGCCTGGTTCGAGACCTTGCGCACCAGCGGGCGGAGCAACGCCGGCGCGCGCTTCGGCATCAGCGTGAACAGCAGCTTGAGCAGCAGCGGCTGCATCGCCGAGCCTTCCGCATAGTGCAGCCAGTAGGTGAAGCGCAGCCGCTCCGGCGTGTTCGGCGGCGGGACCAGCCGGCCGTTGCCATAGGTGGCGATGAGATATTCGATGATCGCGCCGGATTCGGCGATGGTGTTGCCGTTGTCCGTGATAACGGGCGACTTGCCGAGTGGATGGATGGCGCGGAGCTCCTTCGGCGCGCGCATGTCCGGCTGGCGCTGATAGCGCACGATCTCGTAAGGCACGCCCAACTCTTCGAGCAGCCACAGCACGCGCTGCGAGCGGGAATTGTTGAGGTGATGAACGGTCAGCATCGCGTGGTCCCCGGGGCTAGGCATGGTTCGATCGGCCGCGCGTTCGTGCCAGCCCGGGAACGCAATGTCGAGCCATCCGGTCGAGTATTTTAACCCGGGTATATTGACCTTAGCAATTTACCCGGGTATTAAAGCTGCCATCGCGACCAATATGGCAATGATTCCAATGCAGAAGACTTTCACCGCTTTCCAAGGGCATCGCCGTCTGGTCTCCGGGCCAGCAGGAGAGGTCGCGCTGGTCATCAAGAGGATGACGGAGCGGCCGGACGAGCCCATCATCATCTTCGAGGACGCCACGGGCAGATCGATCGACTTCGATCTGCGCGGCGGAGACCGGGAGGTGCTGGCGCGGCTGGCGAAGCTTGTGCCGCCCCCGGTTGAGGACACCGCATCGCCGAGCGAGCCGCGCGGTCGCGGCCGGCCGAAGCTCGGCGTGGTCGCGCGCGAGGTGACGCTGCTGCCGCGGCACTGGGAGTGGCTCAGCGCGCAAGCAGGCGGCGCCTCGGTCGCACTACGGAAACTTGTCGAAGAGGCGCGGCGTGCCAGCGGCGACAAGGACCGCGAGCGGCAGGCGCGCGATGCGGCCTATCACTTCATGTCGACCATGGCCGGCAATCTGCCGCAGTTCGAGGAAGCATCGCGCGCGCTGTTTGCGGATGATCGGCGGCGTTTCACCGGACTGATCGCAGATTGGCCCGCCGACATCCGCGACCACATTGTCAAGCTCGCCTACAGCGACCGCGCTTAGGTGCGCGCCTTCTCACAACCCCATCGACGGCCAGGCCACGCGCATTGCGCGTGGCGACGGTTTCGCAGGCCCTGAAAGGCCAATCCATGTCCGCAGCCAAGCCGCTCTGGAAAAGTTTTCTGCGCTTCCTCGCGCCGTTGATGCTGAGCAACGCGCTGCAATCACTGTTCGGCACCGTCAGCAACGTCTATCTCGGCCAGATGATCGGGATCGACGCGCTTGCATCGGTCTCGGTGTTCTTTCCGGTGATGTTCTTCCTTTTCGCCTTCGTCATGGGGCTGAGCACCGGCGCCACGGTGCTGATCGGCCAGGCCTATGGTGCGGGCGAGCAGGGCCGGATCAAGCTCATCGTCGGCACGACGCTCGCAATCGGCCTGCTGCTCTCGATTGCAATTGCACTGATCGGCGGCATCTTCAGCCGGCAATTGATGATGATGCTCGCAACGCCCGCAGACATTCTCGACCAGGCTAGCGCCTATGCCCGCATCATGCTGCTCACCATGCCGCTCGGCTTCGTCTTCCTGCTGATGACGGCGATGATCCGCGGCGTCGGTGACGCGCTGACGCCTTTGCTGGCGCTGGCCTTGTCGACCGCGATCGGCTTGATCCTGACGCCGATGCTGATCCGCGGGTCGTTCGGATTGCCGGCGGCCGGCATCACCAGCCCGGCCTGGGCGGCAGCGATCGCCAACGCGCTGACGCTGGTCGCGCTGGCGGCCTATCTGCTGCGGAGAAAACATGCCTTGGCACCGGACGCTGCACTGCTGCGCCATCTGCGGCTCAATCGTGTGGTGCTGGGACAGATCCTCGGCATTGGACTGCCGAGCGCGATCGGCATGGTGGTGATGGCGATCGCCGAGCTGGTGCTGCTCGGCCTCGTCAACGGCTTCGGCTCGAACGCCACCGCAGCCTATGGCGCGGTCAACCAGGTGATGGGCTACACGCAGTTCACGGCGATGTCGATTTCGATAGCAGTCTCCATCCTCGGCGCCCAAGCGGTCGGCCGCGGCGACAGAGCGGGGCTCGACGGCATCGTGCGCACCGGACTTGCGTTCAACATCGTCCTGACGGGCGGACTGGTGGCGCTGATCTATCTCGCGCCGCGCGCCGTGCTCGGCATCTTCATCACTGATGACACCGTGCTCGAGCTGGCGAAGAGCTTGCTCAACATCGCACTGTGGAGCTCGGTGCCGTTCGGCCTGGCGACGGTATTTTCCGGCGCGATGCGCGCTGCCGGCGTGGCACTGACGCCAATGCTGCTCGCGGTCTTCGCCATTATGGCGATCGAGCTGCCATCCGCAGTGATCCTGAGCCGCACGATTGGCCTTCAGGGTGTGTGGGCCGCCTATCCGATCGTGTTCTGCGCCATGTTCCTTTTGCAGATGGGCTATTACCTTCTGGTGTGGCGCAAGCGGACGATCCGGCGCCTGACCTGACCAAATCATCAAGAGATTATGACCGTCATTAAACGGTAGACCCGCGGCGCGCGCTGCGCCACAATGCGAAAAAAGCGACGTCAGGGAGCATGATTTTGACCCGCACAGCCCCGCAATTCCTGTTCGATTTCGGCAGTCCGAACGCCTATCTCAGCCATCTCGCGATCCCCGCCATCGAGCAGCGCATCGGCGTCAAATTCGAATATGTGCCGATCCTGCTCGGCGGCATCTTCAAATCGACCAACAACAAGTCCCCCGCCGAGACGCTTGCCGGCATCAAGAACAAGCGCGAATTCCACGCGGTCGAGACCGAGCGCTTCGTCAAGCGCTTCCAGGTGCAGCCCTATGTCATGAATCCGTTCTTCCCCGTCAACACGCTGAACCTGATGCGCGCAGCGATCGCGGCGCAGCTCGAGGGCGTGTTCGAAGCATATGTCGAAGCCGCCTTCCATCACATGTGGGGCGAGCCGAAGAAGATGGACGATCCGGAAATCGCCGCGAAGGCGCTGGCGTCCTCCGGCCTCGACGCGCAAAAGCTGTTCGCTCGCGCCGGGGAACCGGAGGTGAAGGGCAGACTGATCAAGAACACCGAGGAAGCTGTCGCGCGGGGCGCGTTCGGCTCGCCGACCTTCTTCGTCGGCAACGAGATGTTCTTCGGCAAGGAGCAGTTGCGCGAGGTCGAGGAGATGGTGTCGGGGAAGTGATTTTCTCGAAGCAGGGAAACCGAACAATGTCCTCGACGTCATCTTGGCGAAAGCCAGGACCCATAACCACCGGATCGCGTTTGGCGATAGGCGGGGGCTCCGACTTGTCCGACAAGAGGCAGTCGGGGTAATGGGTCCTGGCTTTCGCCAAGACGACGAAAAAGAACCAACAACAAGGACAATCCCATGCGTATCCTCGTGGTCGGCGCTGGCGCCATCGGCGGCTATTTTGGTGGCAGGCTGTTGCAGGCCGGCCGCGACGTCACCTTCCTGGTCCGGCCGCGGCGCGCCAGCGAGCTCGCGAGCGCCGGCCTCGTCATCAAAAGCCCGAACGGCGACGTGACCTTGAAAAATCCGCCGACCATTCAGGCCGACGCGCTCAAGGACAAGTTCGACGTCGTGCTGCTGAGCTGCAAGGCCTTCGACCTCGACGACGCCATCAAGTCGTTCGCGGCAGCAGTCGGGCCCAATACGGCGATCATCCCGATGCTCAACGGCATGAAGCATCTCGATATCCTCGACGACAAGTTCGGCAAGGAGCGCGTGCTCGGTGGCCTCTGCGCCATCGCCGCGACGCTCAACGAGAAGCGCGAGGTGGTGCAGCTCCAGCCGATGCAGTCGATCAATTACGGCGAGCGCGACGGCGAGCTGTCGGATCGCGTCAAGGCGATCGACGAGGCCTTCAAGAGCGGCATCGCTGGGGCCACCGCCAGCCAGAACATCATGCAAGACATGTGGGAAAAGTGGGTGTTCCTGTCCTCGCTGGCCGCGTCCACCAGCCTGATGCGCACCTCCGTCGGCAATATTCTCGCCGCTCCCGGCGGCAGGGATTTCCTGCTCGGCATGCTGGACGAGACCAGCGCGATCGCCACCGCGTCGGGCTACACGCCGGGCGGGCCGTTCTTCGAGCGCGTGAAGGGCAACCTCACCACCGAGGGTTCACCGATGACGGCCTCGATGTTCCGCGACGTCAAGGCGGGCCTGCCGGTCGAGGCCGATCACGTCATCGGCGACCTCATCGCTCGCGCCGATGCCGCCAAGGTGCCGGTGCCGAAGCTGCGCATCGCCTACACGCATTTGAAAGCGTATGAGAAGCAGCGGGTGGGGTAGCCGCAGCTTCCGCTATTTGAAATACGCGAGATAGTGCGAGACGGCGGTGATTTCCTCATCGCTCATGTGATAGGCGACATCGGCCATCGCAGCGCCACCGCCGCCGACGCGCTGGCTGCTCTTGTAGTCGTGCAGCGCCTTGACCAGGTATTCCTCGCGCTGGCCCGCCAGCCGCGCGACGGCCTTGGTGCCGGCAAAGCTATCCGTATGACATGAGGCGCAGCGGCGGCCGGCGGCAACTTGGGCGCCCTTTTTCGACAGGTCCGGATCCTTGTCCTCCGCCGCTGTGGGCGGCGTCAGCGCGGCGAAATAGGCGCCGAGATTGCGGACGTCCTCGTTGGTGATTTCCTCGGCGATGGGTTGCATCTGGTCGTTCTTGCGCGAGCCGGCGCGGAAAAACACGAGCTGCCATTGCAGAAATTGATCGGGCTGGCCCGCGAGCGAAGGAATGTTCTCGGTCTGCGAGATGCCGTTCTCGCCGTGACAGCCGGCGCAGACGGCGGCCTTCTCCTTGATCGCGGCATTGTCGGCGGCGCTCGTGGGGAGAGAACCGAGCGCGAGGAGCGCGACCGCGCTGATTGCGTGCGAGATGAACTGCCGGCGCATGATTGGAATTCCGATCTATCGAACGCGTCATTCCGGGGCGAAGAAGCGCGAGCTATGATGCGCAATGACGCATCTGAGAATTCGATAACCCGCGTTCGTGGCCAAGGGTTCCGGACTTGCGCGCAAGCGGTGCGCGATCGGAAACGACAGCGTGCGAAATTGAAATGAGAAAGGCTGCGGCGCCCTCTCGGCACCGCAGCCTCGCGTCGTCTTACGCTACTTCTTGCTGTAGCTGATGCGGTAGATCGCGCCGGCCCAGTCGTCGGCGACCAGGATCGAGCCGTCCTTGGCGAGAATGATGTCGTCGGGACGGCCGAGATAGCCTTGGTCGCCCTCGATCCAGCCGGAGGCGAACACCTCCTGCTTGGCGTTCTTGCCGTCGGGACCGACGATCACGCGCATGATGCGGCCGCCCTGGTACTTGTGACGATTCCAGGAGCCGTGCTCGGCGATCAAGATGTTGTTCTTGTACTCGGCCGGGAATTGGTCGCCGGTATAGAACTTCATGCCCAGCGGAGCGACGTGAGCGCCGAGGTTCAGCACGGGCGGCGTGAACTCGGAGCATTTGTGGCCCATCGCGAACTTGGTATCCGGCAGATCACCCTGGTGACAGTAGGGATAACCGAAGTGCTCGCCGATCTTGCTGATCATGTTCAGCTTGTCTGAGGGCAGATCGTCGCTGATCCAGTCGCGGGCATTCTCGGTGAACCAGAACTTGCCGGTGCGCGGATCGACGTCGCCCCCGACCGAGTTGCGAACGCCGAGCGCATAGATTTCCGCATTGCCGGTCTTGGGATCGACCCGGCGGATCTGCGACACGCTGGTCGGGGGAATGCCGATGTTGAAGGGCGGTCCGAACGGAATGTAGAACCAGCCTTCCTTGTCGACCGCGATGTATTTCCAGCCATGCGCGGCATAGGACGGCATGTCGTCATAGACGACCTTGCCCTCGCCGGGATTGTCGAGCTTGTTTTCGATGTCGTCGTAGCGGATCAGCTTGTCGACCGCGATGACGTAGAGGGCACCGTCCTTGACGGCCAGACCCGTGGGCATGTTCAGGCCCTTGAGGATCGTCTTGACCTCTTTCTTTCCGTTGTTGTCCTTAATCGCATAGACGTTGCCGAGGCCGAATGAGCCGACGAACAGCGTGCCCTTGTCACCCCAGGCCATCTGCCGCGCGGCCAGCACGCCGGAGGCGTAGACCTCCATCTTGAAGCCCGGCGGCAGCTTGACCTTCTTGACGATATTGGCGAGCTCGGCGTCGGACGCGCCGGTGGGCGGACCCGACGGCGGCGCCAGGCCCTTCTGCGCCTCGGTCTCGTCGCCGAGAAACCAGTCGTCCGGCGGATGGGTCCAGAACTCCTTGGTGCCGGATTCGTATTTCTTCAGCGGCTTGTTCTTGTCCTGCTGCTGCGCGTGACCGACGCTTGTCCCCGCGAGAAGGGCAACCGCTGCAAGCGCCAGGACGGATTGAAAGACGGATCGATGGAATTTCATCGCGTCACTCCCCTAAGGCAGCCATCAGGGCTGCACATTTATTTTAATTTGCTATCGAGAGGCGAAGTTCGGACTCTGTCGAGAGGACAGACGCAGAAGGTTAGCACATCTGCGAGCGGTGAGAAGCGCGCCGCGTGCGCTGCGATAGCGCTCAGTAAAAATTGAGACGGAAAGGCAATGATCGCGAATGCCGCGACGACAACGCTCTCGCTGCAGCGCAGAATCGAGATCATGCGCGGCTAATTTGCAGGCAGCAGGAGGTCTGGAACAAAAAAACGCGAAAACAACCCCATGCAAAGTAGAACGGCTCCGGCCATCTTGCTGCCGGTGACTCCGGGTAGACATCTGACGAATCGAGCGAATTAGCAAAGGTGGCGGCTACGGGGCGACGGGGTAAGGACCATCGTCGAAAATCGTCTCATGATAGCCTTTCGACCCGACATCGCGCGCCAGCGTGCTGCGAAAATCGCGGTCATCGCGAAGGCATTTCAGGACATGCGCAAAGTCGAATTCGGGCCGCCAGCCGAGTTCGTGCCGCGCGCGCTCGTTGACATAGACGCGGTCAATCGCGGGGAACAGCCGCCAGTCTCGCGCCGCATAGAGC
The DNA here is from genome assembly GCF_023101005.1 of Bradyrhizobium sp. 187. NCBI lineage: Bacteria > Pseudomonadati > Pseudomonadota > Alphaproteobacteria > Hyphomicrobiales > Nitrobacteraceae > Bradyrhizobium > Bradyrhizobium sp. 187. The sequence continues at coordinate 37,027 of NZ_CP064693.1, read as the reverse complement.
TCCGCACAATCCGGACAGAGCTCGTGCACCACACCGGCCGCGTCGCGCGCCAGTGCGGCGAGATGGCGCTGCTCGAACGGGCTCGTGGCCGACAGGATGTAGCGGGCAAACCCGATGTCCGGCGCGCGCTCGGCGGCGAGCAGATGGGCGCTCACCGCGTCCGCGATATCCAGCCGGCGATAGAGCAGCTCGTTGGCCTGCGCATTCTCCGGCGCGTAAGCCGACCGCATCGCCGGATCGTCATCGTCTTCCAGGAAGAAGCGCGAGGTCCTCAAGACCACGACAGGCAGGCCGCGCTCGCGACAGAACAGCTCGCAGAGATTTTCGGCCATCAGCTTGGTCGTGCCGTAGATGTTCTTCGGAATCGGCGGCAGGTCCTCGGTGACCCACACCGCGGCTTGGCCCGCCTCGGGGCGAAGCTGCGAGCCAAACGCGCTGGTGGTACTGGTGAAGACAAAACTGCGCACGCCGGCGGCCACGGCCGCTTCAAGCAGGTTGAGCGTGCCGGTGACGTTGGTGTCGACAAAGTCTTGCTTGCTGTGGGTCGCCACATGCGGCTTGTGCAGGGTCGCGGTGTGGATCACCGCGGTGACGCCGTCCATCTGGGCCCGGACGAAGTCGGAATCGACGATCGAGCCCACGGCATCGGTGAAGGGCGATGGCTTCAGGTCGATCCCACGCACAGACGAATCGCGCCCGCGGAGCGTGCGGAGAAGACCCTCGCCGAGATGGCCCGCGCTGCCTGTGACCAGAATTGTCATTCGAGACCCAAACGGCCGCCAGAGGCGTGGAAAACCACGTGCCCATCCGGCTCACTGGATGCTTTGGGAGAAAATTGGAGCGGGCGAAGGGGCTCGAACCCTCGACCCCGACCTTGGCAAGGTCGTGCTCTACCACTGAGCTACACCCGCATCCTGTGTCGGTCGCATGACTGCGCCGGCAACGGCTGTCGTATGCCAAAAGCGGGAGGGGAATGCAACAGCTACCGGCGGCATAGATGCGCAATCGGAGGCCCGATATGGACCCGAACGCGGCCAAATGCCCCAAAAAAGGCTCCGGAACCGGCGAATCGGCCCACACGGATTGAAATTCGGCCGTCCCGGCCCAATTTAGGGCCAACAGCGAAGCATATGAATTGGCGACGTGCTAAAGACCCGCCAATTCCAGACATCAGACGAGGGGATCCCGTGACGATCATCGACCAGGGTAACGGAGCAGCGGGCCCGGCTGCCGCCGATCTGATCAAGGACACGACTACCCAGACCTTCGTGAAGGACGTCATCGAGGAATCGAAGCGCCAGCCGGTGCTGATCGACTTCTGGGCGGAGTGGTGTGGCCCCTGCAAGCAGCTCACGCCCTTGCTGGAAAAAGCGGTCAAGGCCGCCAAGGGCAAGGTCAAGCTGGTCAAGATGAACATCGACCAGCACCCGGCGATCCCGGGCCAGATGGGCATCCAGTCGATTCCGGCGGTGATCGCCTTCGTCAACGGCCAGCCGGCCGACGGCTTCATGGGTGCGGTCCCGGAGAGCCAGCTCAACGCCTTCATCGAGAAGCTGACCAAGGGCGTGACCGCGCCGGGTGAGCCGAATATCGCGGAGATCCTCCAGGAAGCCGAGGCCGTGCTCGCAGAGGGCGATGCCGCCGCGGCCGCCCAGATCTACGCGGAGGTGTTGCAGCTCGAATCGACCAACATTGCGGCCCTCGCCGGGCTCGCGAAATGCTACGCCGTCTCCGGCGCGATGGAGCAGGCCAAGCAGACGCTCGCCATGGTCCCGGAATCCAAGCGCAACGACCCGGCTGTGAAAGCCGTGCAGACCGCGATCGATCTGGCCGAGCAGGCGGAACAGCTCGGGCCCGTCGCCGAGCTGGAACAGAAAGTCGCCGCAAACCCGCTCGATCATCAGGCCCGATTCGACCTCGCGATCGCGCTCAACGCGCAAGGCAACCGGGCAGCGGCCACCGAGCAGCTGCTCGCGATCGTCAAGCGCGACCGCAAATGGAACGACGACGGCGCCCGCAAGCAGCTGGTACAGTTCTTCGAGGCCTGGGGCGGCACGGACGATGCAACCGTCGAGGGACGCAAGCGCTTGTCGATCATCCTGTTTTCCTGACGCGCGCTGGCAAGGCCAGGGGACCCGGCAGATGCCGATCAACATCGAATATCGCGGGCCGGCCGACCTTCCGGAGATCCTTCCGGTGTTTCCGCTGCCGGGCGCGCTGCTGCTGCCGCGCGGGCAGATGCCGCTCAACATCTTCGAGCCGCGCTACCTCGCGATGATCGACGATGCCTTTCGCGACGGCCATCGCTTGATCGGCATGATCCAGCCCGACATCGCGCATTCGCCCAAGAATTCCGACAAGCCGGCGCTGTTCCGTGTCGGCTGTGTCGGCCGCATCACCCAGCTCGCGGAATCCGGCGACGGCCGCTACATCCTCGAGCTCACCGGTGTCTCGCGCTTCAAGGTCGTCGAGGAGCTTGAGGTTCTCACCGCCTACCGGCAGTGCAAGGTGGATTTCTTTGCCTTCGTCGACGACTTCACGCCGCGCATGGGCGAGGAGGAGGTCGATCGCGAAGCACTGCTGACGGTGCTGGCGGACTTTCTGAAGGCCAACAACCTCAAGGTTGACTGGGAGGGCGTCGAGACCGCTCCCAACGAAGCACTCGTCAACGCGCTGGCGATGATGTCGCCCTATGGCGTGGCCGAGAAGCAGGCGATGCTGGAAGCGCCCGACCTGAAGACCCGCGCCGAAATTTTGATCGCGGTGACCGAGATGGACCTCGCGAAGAAGCGCACCAGCGGCGATCCGCCGCTGCAGTGAGGGTAGGAATGCTCATGCAGCGTGGTAGGCCGCTTCGGCACCTCGCCGCAGCATGCTGGTGATGCTGGATGCAGGCATCGGCCGGCTGAAATAGTAGCCTTGTGTTTCGACGCAGCCTTCCTCACGGAGGATGTCCAGCTGCTCTTTCGTTTCGACGCCTTCGGCGGTCGTTATCTTGCCGAGGCTGACAGCAAAACGAACCACTGCCCGCGCAAGATGGTGCGCCTCTGCGCTCGGGCTGGATAGTTCGCTGACGAAACTGCGGTCGATCTTGATTTTGTCGAACGGGAATCTCTGCAGAAAGCTCAGAGACGAATAGCCGGTGCCGAAATCGTCCAGGGCAACTCGCACGCCAAGCTCGCGCAATTGTCCGAGCACCGCGAAAGCAGCCTCGCTATCGTGCATGATCACCGTCTCGGTGACCTCGAGCTCGAGCCTGTGTGGCGCCACTCCCGAACTCGCCAGCGCGCCGACAATGACAGCAACGAGTTCCTTGCTCCTGAATTGAGCGGGAGATAGGTTGATAGCGATCCTGACATGCGCAGGCCAATTGGCGGCTTCCGCACAGGCGGTCCGCAAGACCCATTCTCCCAGCGGCACGATAAGGCCTGTCTCCTCCGCAAGCGGGATGAATTCGCTCGGCGTGACCAGTCCTCGCTGTGGGTGATGCCAGCGGAGCAGGGCCTCGAAGCCGCGGGTCTCGCCGGTAGCGGCGCTGACGAACGGCTGATAGTGGAGCTCGAACTGACGATCGGCAAGGGCATCCCGCATATCGTGCTCCAGGTTGCGTCGCGCGTGCATGAGCTCGTCGAGTTCCGGCTCGAAGAAGCGGTATGCGCCACGTCCGCCACTTTTGGCGGAGTAGAGGGCGAGATCCGCGCTCTTCATGATCACGTCGGAATCGCTGCCATCGCGCGGCGCGATGGCGATTCCGATGCTGGTGCCGACCGTGACCCGGTGATCGCCGAGATCGAAGGGCTCGCAAAGCGCCCTTCCGATGCTCTCGGCCAGGCCGGCAGCCTCCACGGCTGGATTGGTGACGTAATCGATCACTGCGAACTCGTCGCCGCCCAGTCGAGCGATCAACGCGGTTTCGGTGGTGCATTCGCGCAGGCGCGCGGCGACGGCGCGGAGCAGGGAATCCCCCGCCGGATGTCCAAGCGTGTCGTTGACTTCCTTGAAGCGGTCGAGGTCGAGCATGAGCACGGCCAAGTCGACGCCACCGTTGCGAGTAACTGCGATGGCATGCTCCATCCGCTCCCTGAGCAGCACGCGGTTGGGCAGATCGGTCAACGCGTCATGTTGCGCCATATGAGTGATTTTGGCCTCAGACCGGCGCTGCTCGGTCACATCGAGATGTGTGGCAACCCATCCGCCACCGGCCATTGGCTGCCGCGTCACGCAGATCAACCGACCGTCGGCAAACTCGTCGATCCTGCTTGAGACCGCATCGAACGGCAGCGCGGCCAGCTTCGAGATGAATTGCTCGGCAGCCCCCTCGCTGAGATCGCCCTTGAGGATTCCGTTCACGATGCGATGCCTGATGATGTCGGTGTGCGACGTCCCCGTCCGCAGCAGTTCCGGCGGCAGCCGATAGAGTCGGGCGTAGCGCTCGTTGCAGACGACAAGCCGCTTCTTGGCGTCAAACATGCAAAGGCCCTCAACCATGTGGTTGATCGCGGTGTCCAGCCTGAGCGTCTGATCCTGCAACTCTCTCTGCGAGCCTTCGAGCTGCTGCCGGGCGATCGAAAGCTGGCTGATGATCTCCTCGAATTTGCTGGTTCTACTTGCCAGGCGGCGGTCGGCGAGTACGCCGATCAGGCTCATCCCAAGTACAGATAGTGCCACGCCGGCGATGGCGAGAGCGAGGAAAGTCGGCGAAAGCGACAGACTGTCGGTTGAACGCGTCGGATCTGGAACGATCTGCACGGCACCCATCGCCGTGAAGTGATGCGAGACGATAGCAAGGGTCAGCAGGACTGCCGCCAACAGTGCGCCCCAGGAGTTCTTGTACCTGACTGCAACAACGAGGGCGGCACAGCCGAGGCACATGCCCAGAATGACCGAGGCAAACACCAGATCCAGCGACCAGGTGACGCGGCCCGGCACTTCAAGTGCCCACATTCCGAGATAGTGCATGCTGGCGATGCCGCCGCCAATGACGACACCGCCTGCCGCGGCGCGCCACCGGCCGGAATAGCCGGCCGCAATGCCGAAGCCGCCCGACGTCAACAGCATTGCCGTAGCAAGCGAAAGCGCCGTCAGTACGATGCCGTAACCGGTCGTAACGCCGGGTTCGTAGGCGAGCATCGCGACGAAATGCGTTGCCCAGATCCCATATCCGATGGCAGCGCCGGCAATCCCGATCCAGATCAACCGCGTTCTTGCGGGCGCCACGATCGCACGATGAAAGATACTGACCGCGACGCTACTCGCGAGCAAGCAGACCAGACCGGCGAGCAGGACAAGCCGCCAATCGTGCTCGACGGCAAGGCAAGCGAAAACCCGAAACATCCCAGCCGCTCCATCGTGGATATTGCCGATAGTGTCCGTGCTAATCCGCCTTCGCGTTAATTTTGTGCAACGCCTGATTGCATGCTTATTGGTTGCTTAACGTGGTCAGTGCAATTTGAAATCTGGCGGGCGCCCGCGCAGGACAATGCGCGCCACCGGTCGTAGAGCCAACCGAGAGCACTCTGGAACCGGCAGCGAGGCCTGGAGCGGAGGAAGGCGACACCGATTGGCGGGGGAGGAGACGCGCCGAACCGAAGCTTCGGTTCTGACACAATCAGAACCAATAGTGCTCTAGAGGTGATGACGGATGCGCTTACGTCCAGTGATCATCGCGCTGATCAGATTCTCGCGCTGAAGACGCCCCATCATCAGCACGCCCAAGACGTGCAGCACGATCAGGACGATGACCGCGTCGGATGAATAATGGTGAGTGTCCTCGACCCACCAGACACCGAAAAAGGTCACGGTCACCGACATCGCGCCCGTGATCGTCGAGACCGCCAGCGAGACCAGCAGCGCCACCAGCATCAACGTGCCGGCTGGATTGAGACCGATATAGCGGCCGGTGATGCCGCGGCGCAGATTCCAGAGATAACCCGGCGCGGCCCGAAGCCTGACGCCGACCATGCGAAAGCGCGAATAGCGGCTTCCCCAAAAACCCCAGACCAGACGGAACGCAAGAAGGCCGAGTACGGCATAACCGACGATGCGGTGAAGTCGGTCATAGACGGTCGGCGTGAACCACGCGGCCAGAACGCAAGCCGCGAGCGCCCAGTGCCAGAGCCGCAGCGGGAGGTCCCAGACCGCGACTGTCCGCGCGGCGGTTCGATCCGCGGGGGTCCGGTCGGACCCCCCGCGAGCGTGCGGCACCGTTTCTTCGATCAAGCGAGGACCACCCTCAGGCGTAGCATTGCGCAGACACTTCGCGCGGTCTACTTCGCAATCGTGTGCTTCAGGCTGAGATCTTCTGGGCTGTAGAACAGCTCGTAAAGCTTGCCTTCCTTGACGCCGTAGACCTCGTAGCACGAGCCTTCGATCTTGGAGCGCCGCACCTCGTAGCCGAGCGCCTTGGCCTTGGCTTCGGCGTCGCTCGCCGGCTTCCACGACGCCTTGTCGAGCTTGGTGCAGTCCTTGAAACCATCGGCCAAGGCTGCCGATCCCATGCCAATCCCGATCGTCAATGCAACGGCAACAACACGAATAACCTTCACGAACGTCTCCTCTTCTGTCGTGGGCGCTGCGCCGGCAGGCGAAGCGGGACCGAAGGAAGCAAAGCACATGATGAAGTCAATGCGGTTCGCGGCCAGTTCGCTTTAGAGTTATTCTAACGATCCGAAAAAGTTCAGCGCTCTCCGTATGCAGCGCGCATTTGAGACGACACTGCGGCCTTACGTCTCACGGTTTGACAGCAGGCTGATCCCGACGCGCAAGCTCAGTAGCCAGCAACCGCCATGACGACGACGGCGGTGAGCGCCATCCATCCAAAATGCCGGCCGCTTGTGGCCCATGCGTTGGCGAGAGCGGAGAAGCCGAACACACCGGCCATGGTGACGACGATCCAGTGACGCGCTGGCTCCGATTGCATCCAGGGCGCCGCGATCAGGAGCACACCGCCGCCGATCCAGGCGACGGTCGAGGCCTGCCAGACCAGGCGGATCAGGGTGCGGAGCCGCTCCGGCTCGATGCGGGCGCGGGCAAAGACCTTGGTCTCGCCGAGAATGCCATGAATGAGGGCCACGGCAATGGTCAAGACCCCGGCGCACTGGAGCAAGAGATCACGCATCGTCAAAGCTCCCTGCAAATATGGTCCATACAGTTATGTATGGTGGGATAGGCGCTGGCCTGCCGGCTGTCAATACACTAGTGTATGTTTGCATCCGGAACCCGACATGGCCGAACAGCTGACCGCCGACGACTGGATCAAACAGGGACTGAAGGCGCTCGCGCGAGACGGCTTCACCGCGCTGAAGGCCGATCCGCTGGCAAAAGCCATGGGGGTCTCGCGCGGCAGCTTCTATTGGCATTTCGCCGATCTCGGCGCATTCCATGCTGCTCTCTTGAAGCGCTGGCGCGAGATCGCGGCCGAGCAGATCATCGCCGATGTCGAGGCGGACAGCGACGAGCCGCTGAAAGCGCTGCTGCGCAGGACTTTTGGCGCGCGGCTCGACCTCGAGCGCGCGGTGCGGAACTGGACGGCCTTCGATGCGGCGGCACAAACGGCGGTGCGTGCCATCGACCGGCGCAGGCTCGACTATATCGAGGAGCTGCTGAGGAAGCGCGGGTTCGAGGCGGCGACAGCGCGAGCCCGCGCGCAAATCCTGTACTGGACGTTTCTCGGCTTCGCCCTGTCGGGCCCGCCAGCGCCGGCCGCGCGGCTTGAGGGCCTGCTCGACGAGATTCTGCGGATGGTTGCCGCTTGAGGCGACGCGATGGGCTGCTACGATTTTTTATGCTAGAGGCAACCGACCGTCGGAGACCCCCATGAACGCGCCCACCGAACGCCCCGAAGCCAGCGTCGATCCCAAATTGCTGGAGATTCTGGTCTGCCCGCTGACCAAGGGTCCGCTGGAGTTCGATGCTGCAAAGCAGGAGCTGATTTCGCGCAGCGCCAAGCTCGCCTATCCGATCCGCGATGGCATCCCGATCATGCTGCCGGAAGAGGCCCGCAAGATCGATTGAGGGACTTGTGGCCCGATGAGAGACTTGTAGCCCGGATGGAGCGCAGCGAAATCCGGGGTTCCTCGTATGACGCAGCGGCCCCGGAATACGCTGCGCTCCATCCGGGCTACCGAAAATCCTACAGCGCCTCGCCCTTCAACAGCCGCGGTATCTCACCGGTCAAACCCGCGGCTTGGCGGATAAAAAGATTCTTCAGCGGCGGGGCGCGATCGACGAGGCCGAGGCCGATGTCGCGGACGGTGCGCAGCAAGGTGGACTGGTTGGAGAACAGGAAGTTCAGCGAGTTGGTGGCAACGCCCATGGCCATGGTGTCGAAGCGGCGCCAGCGCTGATAACGTTCGAGCACGTCGACGCCGCCGATATCCATGCCGAGCCGCGCGGCATCGACCACGACCTCGGCCAGCGCGGCGACGTCCTTCAGCCCCATGTTGAGACCCTGGCCCGCGATTGGGTGGATGACGTGGGCGGAATCGCCGACCAGCGCGAGGCGCTGGGCAATGAAGGAGCGTGCGACGAAATAGGACAGCGGAAACGCGCGCGGCTTGTCGAGCGCCTTCACCTCGCCGAGATGCAGGCCGAAGCGCTGCTCGAGCTCGCCGTGAAATTCCCCATCGCTCAACGCAACGATACGCGCGGCTTCGCTGCGGCGCTCGGTCCATACCAGCGAGGAGCGCTTGCCCGAAAGCGGCAGGATAGCAAACGGACCCGCCGGCAGAAAATGCTCTTCGGCGCGGCCTTCGTGATCGCGCTCATGGCCGACAGTGACGACGATGCCGGATTGATCATATTCCCAGCCGTGGGTGGCGATGCCGGCGCGCTCGCGCAGTTTCGACTTCGCACCGTCGGCCGCAACCAGGAGGCTCGCTGCAATCACGCTGCCATCACCGAGCGTCACGTCGATACCTTCGGCCCGCGCGTCGTAAGACGACACTGTGGTCGCGCGGAGATCGATGCCCTCGGCCTCGGCGCGCACCACCAGCGCATCAATGAGGCGGCGGTTCTCGACCATATGCGCGAAGGGCTCACCCGGCGCGACGTCGCCGGCAAAGTTGAGGAACGCCGGACGGGTGGCGTCTTCCAGCTTGGAATCGGTGACAATCATGTCGAGGATCGGCTGCGCCTCGCCCCTGACGTCGTCCCAGGCGCCGATCGCCTCGAACAGGCGGCGGCAGGCGGCCACGATCGCGGTCGCGCGCGGGTCCCGGCTCGGACGTGTGGAGAGCGCGGGGTCGGCGACGATGACGGGGATCTCGGGGCCGAGCCCCTGGCGCAGCGCCAGGGCCAGCGCCAGGCCCGCAAACGCGCCGCCACCGATGACAATGCTACCCTGTACCGACATACCCAATTCCCGGCTAAATCCTGGCCTTGCTAGCAGACTTGAGGTGGGCGAAACAGTGCGGTGAAACAAGGGCGGATAGCCCCCATTGTGTCGATCCGGAGCAGCGAACCCCGGGGCGGCAAGGCGAAAGCTGAAATCCATGTCCAAGAGCCTGATCGACCTCATCTCGATCCTCGACCTCGAACAACTCGAGGTGAATCTGTTCCGCGGCAACAGTCCGAAGACCAGCTGGCAGCGGGTGTTCGGCGGCCAGGTGATCGGACAGGCGATGGTTGCAGCGTGCCGCACCGTCGAGGGCAGGCTGCCGCATTCGCTGCATTGCTATTTCATCCTGCCGGGCGATCCGCAGATCCCGATCATCTATCAGGTCGAGCGCCTGCGCGACGGCAAGAGCTACTCGACGCGACGCGTCACCGCGATCCAGCATGGCAACGCGATCTTCTCGATCATGGTGTCGTTCCACGCGGAGGAAGAGAGCGCGTTCGATCATCAGGACAAGATGCCCGACGTGCCGCCGCCGGAAAAGCTGACGGCGGAGGAAGTCGCGAAGCAGCCGATGTTCAAGGAGATGCCGGAGTTCATCCGCCGCTATTATGAATCCGACCGTCCGATCGAGCTGCGCCCGGTCGAGCTCGGCCGTTATTTCGGTGAGAGGATCGAGGACGGCCGCATCCATGTCTGGATCAAGACCGCGGCAACGCTGCCGGACGATCCGGCGCTGCACATGTGCGCGCTGGCCTATGCGTCGGACTTCTCGCTGCTCGATGCGATTATGGCGCGCTACGGCCGCACCCTGTTCGACAAGCGCATGATGCCCGCGAGCCTCGACCACGCGATGTGGTTTCACCGCCCGTTCCGCGCCGACGAATGGCTGCTCTACGCACAGGATTCGCCGAGCGCGCGAAGCGGCCGCGGCTTGACCCGCGGCTCGATCTTCAAGCCTGACGGCACGCTGGTGGCCTCCGTCGCGCAGGAAGGCTCGGTGCGCGAACGGAGAGCCTAAGAGGCACAAGCACGATCGATCGCGCTTGTGCCTTTCGAGGTCAGGCCCGGAGCGATCCCCGCGGAGCCAGAACCGTCTCCGACGCGAACCAGTTCATGATCCAGCGATAGACCCACGGGATCGGGATGATGAAGCCGCACAGGAATGCGGCCACGATGCCCCGCCAGAGAATCCCGAGACCGCTGCCGTTGAACACGATCTCGCGCCGCGTGCCTTCGATGCTGCGGCAGAACCAGCGCATCTGAGCCGCGGCGACCCAGGCCCAGCCGATGATGGTGATGATGGAAATCGCGAACAGCAGGCTCCAGCCGACATAGGCCCAAACCGTGCCGGTGAAGCTCAGGCCGAGCGGCTGCCCATTGGAGGCGAGATTCGCGACCATCCATGTGATCAGGAGCCAGTACAGAACGAGCTGGGCGATGAACAGCAAATTGCTCAGCAAGGGAACGCCGATGTAGCCGATCACGACCGCCAGAACGATGAAGCCGAAATACCAGGGCACCAGCGCCATCGCATGGCCGGTGAAGCTGAGATTGGGCCGCCCGGGGACCTTCACGCAGGACACGATCCATTTCGTGTACCAGACGAACACCCACGGCACCGGGATGATGAAGCACATGCCGATCAGCATCACGATGCTGCGCCAGGTGAACTCGAGGATGCCGAAATCGACCGCCAGCGATCCTCCGGCGCCACCGCCGCCGTAGCCCCCGGAGCCCATCATCGGCGGGCCGCCAGCCGGCATCATCGGGGGCGCACCGCCCCCGCCGATCAGGCCGGGGATTTCGGCCGCCTTCTGCCAGCCGGCCATGCCGTCCGACCACACCAGCGTATCCGGACGCACGTCTCCCTGGGCGACGAGGTCACGGAATTGCCCTTCCGGATAGGGCCCCTGCTGCTTGCCCTCGGATGCGTAGAACCAACTCGCCATGAAGCGTCCCCCTCGAACATAGTTTTGTACCGGCCGCGACGCTTGGGTTCATCGCATCCATGCCAAAAACGCATTGTGGAGGATGAACGGCTGCCCTGTACAGAGGCGGCCGTTCACATGGCCCAACGATTTTCCGCTTCAATCTGCAAGTTTTTTATGCCATTTGCCCGGAAAGATGCCAGATTGACGCTGCGCCGGGGACATACGGCGCGGCGCATCCCGGGGAATAGGCCTGACCATGAAACTCGTCGTCGCGATCATCAAACCCTTCAAGCTCGATGAGGTCCGTCAGGCCCTGACGGCGATCGGCGTCCACGGCATGACCGTGACCGAAGTGAAGGGCTATGGCCGCCAAAAGGGCCACACCGAGATCTATCGCGGCGCCGAATATGTCGTGAATTTCCTGCCGAAGCTGCGGATCGAGATCGCGGTTGCCTCCGATATCGCCGAGAAGGCCGTCGCGGTCATCACCGCGACCGCGCGCACCGGCCAGATCGGCGACGGCAAGATCTTCGTCACGCCGATCGATCACGCGACCCGCATTCGCACCGGCGAGACCGACAGCGACGCGCTCTAGATTTTTGCTTTGACGCGTTTTCTTTTCGCGAACCGGTAACCGCTTCGCTCGACAACGCTCTTCTTGGATCGCACCGGGCAACGGCGCCACGGCGTGCGACACAATCAATAGCTGGGGGAAACGACATGGCGGGATTGTTGCGCCGCGCGGCTGCTATCGCCGCGCCGATCGGGCTTGGGTCGATCATGGCTTCGCCGGCGCGTGCCGCGGGCTCCGAGATCAACACTGCCGACACCGCCTGGATGATCGTCGCCACCGCGCTGGTGCTGATGATGACGATCCCGGGGCTCGCGCTGTTCTATTCCGGCATGGTGCGCAAGAAGAACGTCCTCGCCACCATGGCGCAGAGCCTCGCCGCAGTGACGATCATCTCCATTCTCTGGGTCGCGTTCGGCTATTCGTTGTGCTTCGTCGGCGACGGCCCGTGGATCGGCACGCTCGACCGCTGGTTTCTCTCCGGTATGACCATGGACAGCGTCAACCCGGCGGCGAAGACGATCCCGGAAGCGCTGTTCATGCTGTACCAGATGACGTTTGCGATCATCACGGTGGCGCTGGTCGCGGGCGCGGTGGCCGACCGGATGCGGTTCTCCGCTTATCTCCTCTTTTCCGTGGCCTGGTTCATCTTCGTCTACATTCCACTCGCGCATTGGGTGTGGGGCGGCGGCTTCCTCGCCGGAATGGGCGTGCTGGATTTCGCCGGCGGCCTCGTGGTGCATCTGTCGGCCGGCACCGCCGGCCTCGTCGCGGCGAAGGTGATGGGACGCCGTCATGGCTACGGCACGGAAAATCTCTCGCCATTCGATCTGTCGCTCGCGGTGATGGGCACCGGCCTGTTGTGGGTCGGCTGGTTCGGCTTCAACGGCGGCTCGGCGGGCGCAGCCAATTCTCGCGCGGTGATGGCGATCATCGCGACCCATCTCGCAGCCTGCTCCGGCGCGCTGACCTGGGGCGCGATCGAATGGTCGACGCGGCGCAAGCCGTCCGTGCTCGGCATGATCTCCGGCGCGGTGGCCGGCCTCGGCACCATCACGCCGGCCTCGGGATTCGTGGCGCCCTGGCACGGCATCGTCATCGGCGTGATCGCAGGCCTCGTCTGCTACTGGGCCTGCACCTGGCTGAAGCACCGCTTCGACTATGACGATTCGCTCGACGTGTTCGGCGTCCACGGCATCGGCGGGATGACCGGGACCCTGCTGGCCGGCGTGTTCGCAACGAGCGCGATCGGCGGCACCGCCGGCCTGCTCGAAGGCCATCCGCAGCAGCTTCTTATCCAGCTCTACGGGGTCGCCGTCACCTTCGTCTGGTCGGCAGGCATGAGCTTCGTCCTGCTCAAGCTGGTCGGTCTGTTCGTGCCGTTGCGGGTCTCCCGCGAGCACGAACTCGAGGGGCTGGATATTTCGCAGCACGGCGAGGCGCTGCAGTAATTGGGCTTGCGCAACACATAAGCGTATGCTTATGTGTCGCCATGATCGAAGCCGACATCTTCAAAGCGCTGGCCGACCCGACCCGCCGCAAGGTCTTTGAGAAGCTTGCCGGCGGAAGCCTGAATGCCAGCGCCTTGCGCGACGGATTGGAGATCAGCCAACCGGCGATGTCGCAGCATCTCGCGGTGCTGCGCGGCGCGGGCCTGGTGCGCGAACAGCGGCAGGGCCGCTTTGTGAATTACGAAGTCGATCCCGAAGGAATCTCCGCGATCGGGGCCTGGCTTGCGCGCTACCGCGCCTATTGGCCGAAACGCATGGATGCCCTCGCCGATCTCTTGAAGGAGATGGATCAATGAGCGACGCCGTGAAGCCTGATCCCTCCGACGCAGACTTGGCGCTCAAAACAGACCTGGTGCTCGAATATGAATTCGATGCGCCGCCGGCCAAGGTCTGGCGCGCGGTGACCATTCCGGCTTTGCGCGAGCGCTGGTTGCCGGATTGCGATCTTGCGGGCGCCGAGCCGGAATCAGCGATCCCGGGCCAGGAGGTGCGCTACCGGCTGCGCGATTCCGAACCGCCGTTTCGCGAAAGCCATGTCATCTTCCGGATCGAGCCGAACGAGGATGGCGGCACCCGCTTTCGCATCATCCAGCAAGCCTGCGAGATCCGTATGAAGCTGCCGCAGCCGGCCAACAGCAATGGCTGCCTGATGCGCGCGGCCGCCTGACACCAACACCACTTCATCACCCGCAGAAAATGGAGGTCGCCGATGCGCGACATGCTTCAGCTCGTCCCTATGGTCGTCGAACAATCCGCCCGCGGCGAGCGATCCTTCGACATCTATTCGCGCCTGTTGCGCGAGCGCATCATCTTCCTCAATGGCGAGGTCAATGATGCGATGTCCGGACTGGTCTGCGCGCAGCTCCTGTTTCTGGAGGCGGAGAATCCGAACAAGCCGATCAATCTCTACATCAATTCCTATGGCGGCGTGGTCACCAGCGGCCTTGCGATGTACGACACCATGCAATTCATCAAGGCGCCGGTGCATACGCTGTGCATGGGCACCGCGCGCTCGATGGGCTCGTTTCTGCTGATGGCCGGCGAGCCCGGTCACCGCGCCGCCCTGCCCAATGCGAGCCTTCACGTGCATCAGCCGCTCGGCGGCTTTCAGGGCCAGGCGTCCGACATCCTGATCCACGCCACCGAAATGCAGGAAACCAAGCGGCGCATCATCCGGCTCTATGCCCAGCATTGCGGGCGCCCCGAACCGGACGTGGAACGGACCTTGGACCGCGACCATTTCATGACCGCGCAGCAGGCGGTCGACTGGGGCCTGATCGACCGGGTCTTCGCGGAACGCAGCGCCGCCTGACGGTCCCTGCCGGGGACCCGTCCGGCAAGCCTCGCCCGCTCAAGCAGGTTGGCCGGTTGCGCGCATTCCGTGAGCACAAGTGCGACGGGCCCGATATTTCGCGGCACGACAAGCCCTGCAATAGGCGCGCGCCTTACGGAAATACCTTTCTGCTGCCCTACGTGTGAGCACCAATGTGTCGACAGCCTGTCGTGCCTGTATTTTAATCAGGCATGGTCAGGTATTGAGCGCGGCGTAATGGCGCACTGCACGGCACTACGCGTCAAACGCGAAAACACCCGTTTTCATAGTCCGTTAGGCAACACGCCCGATCTGGCACGGCATTTGATTCTAAGGGTCCTGGCTGTGCCCGCGTAGTGAACTTTCTCCCTCGTGGCGAACCAGTCGAGAAGCGCCCGGCCACGTCCGGACCGGGCCCAAGCGGGGATAGGACCCATGAAAATTGTTATGGCGATTATTAAGCCATTCAAGCTGGAAGAAGTCCGTGACGCCCTGACCGCCATCGGCGTTCACGGTCTCACGGTGACGGAAGTCAAGGGATATGGCCGCCAGAAGGGCCATACGGAAATCTATCGCGGCGCCGAATATGCCGTGAGCTTCCTGCCCAAGATCAAGATCGAGGTCGCTGTCGCCTCCGACCAGGTCGACAAGACCATCGACGCCATCACGACCGCCGCGAAAACCGGACAGATCGGCGACGGCAAGATCTTCGTCATCAATCTCGACCATGCGGTTCGCATCCGCACCGGCGAGGCCGATGCTGCGGCCCTTTGATTTCGCGCTCAATCAAAATTCAATCAGGAGTAAATGAAATGACGTTTAAGCGTCCCTATGGCGCGGGATTGGCGGCTCTCGCAGTCGGCCTGTTCGCTGCGACCGCAGCCTACGCCGAGCCAACGGTCAACAAGGGAGACAACGCCTGGATGCTGACATCGACAGTGCTCGTGCTGTTGATGACGATCCCCGGCCTCGCGCTGTTCTACGGCGGCCTCGTCCGTTCCAAGAACATGCTCTCCGTCCTGATGCAGGTGTTCTACACCGTCTGCGTCGTCACCGTGATCTGGGCCGTGTACGGCTACAGCCTCACCTTCACCGGCGGTTCCGACTTCATCGGCGGCTTCTCCAAGGCCTTCATGATGGGCGTCACCACCGACTCGAAGGCCGCGACCTTCTCGGTCGACGCCAACATCTCGGAGCTCATCTATATGTGCTTCCAGATGACCTTCGCGGCGATCACGCCCGCCCTCATCGTCGGCGCCTTCGCCGAACGCATGAAGTTCGCGGCGCTCGCGCTCTTCGTCCCGCTCTGGGTCACGCTGATCTACTTCCCGATCGCGCACATGGTCTGGTACTGGCCCGGCCCGGACATGATCCAGGACGCAGCCAAGGCTCTGGCTGCTGCGGCTGATGGCGCGGCGAAGACCGCAGCGCAGGCCAAGCTCGATGAGATCAACGCCGACGCAGGCTGGATCTTCAAGAAGGGCGCGATCGACTTTGCGGGCGGCACCGTGGTGCACATCAACGCCGGCATCGCAGGCCTCGTCGGCGCCCTGCTGATCGGCAAGCGCGTCGGCTACGGCAAGGAGCTGATGGCTCCGCACTCGCTGACGATGTCGATGATCGGCGCCTCGCTGCTCTGGGTCGGCTGGTTCGGCTTCAACGCCGGCTCCAACCTCGAAGCCAACGGCGGCGCAGCCCTCGCCATGACCAACTCCTTCGTCGCCACCGCAGCCGCCGCGCTGTCGTGGATGTTCGCGGAGTGGATCATCAAGGGTCACCCGTCGGTGCTCGGCGTCATCTCCGGCGCTGTCGCGGGCCTCGTGGCCGTCACGCCTGCCGCCGGCTTCTCCGGCGTGATGGGTGCGATCGTCCTCGGCCTCGTGGTCGGCGTGGTCTGCCTGTTCTTCTGCACCGTCGTGAAGAACGCGCTCGGCTACGACGACTCCCTCGATGTGTTCGGCGTGCACTGCGTCGGCGGCATCATCGGCGCCCTCGGCACCGGCATCCTCGTCAATCCGGCGCTGGGTGGTGCGGGCATCATCGACTACACCGCGATCCCGCCGAAGGTTGCCGATTACGACTTCGCGGCGCAGATGATCTCCCAGGTCTGGGGCGTCGGCACCACGCTGGTGTGGTCGGGCATCGGTTCGGCGATTCTCTACAAGGTCGTCGATGTGATCGTTGGCCTCCGCGCCAATGTCGAGAGCGAGCGTGAAGGCCTCGACATCACCGAGCACACAGAGCGCGCCTACAACATGTAAGTCTCCTCCCGGGCGCGGCCTCCTCGGAGGTCGCGCTCACAACTACGGTTTGGGGCACATACCCGGCAATGTCCCGACCGTTGAGGGGCTCCAGCGCAAGTTGGAGCCCCTTTCTTTTTGGTCCCGTGCCGCTGGGCCGTCATAAGTTAAATTGCATTGCTGCGAGCTTGCTGAATATCATGCTCCCCGTTTGGAGCAGGATTTCATGCGTCTGCCCTATTGCCTAGTCTGGTGTTTCCTGTTGCTCGCTTTGTCGAGCCTCGATGCCCGCGCGGACAAGCGCGTCGCGCTGGTGATTGGCAACGGCGCTTACCGAAACGTTCCCCCGCTCGCCAATCCGACCAACGATGCGGCCGATGTCGGCGCGGCCCTCAAGCGATCGGGGTTCGATCCTGTTGTCACGACCGACCTCGACCAGTCCGCCATGCAGGACACCATTCTTCGCTTCGCGCGTGAGGCCCGCGGCGCCGATGTCGCCCTGTTCTATTACAGTGGGCACGCGCTCCAGTTCGCCGGCGTCAACTATCTGGTGCCTGTCGATGCCGTCGTTCGCGACGAGGTCGATCTGCGCCGTCTGGTGCGCGCCGACGAGATCCTGGCGGATCTGCAGCAGGCCAAGAACCTGCGCATCCTCGTGCTCGACGCCTGCCGCGACAATCCATTTGCCGACGAGTTGCGGCGAAACGTCGGACAGGGCCGTGGCGTCACCGTCTCACGCGGCCTTGCCAAGATGGAAAGTCCCGAGGGCACCATCATTTCCTACGCGACACAGGCCGGCCGGACCGCCGACGACGGCAGCGGCCGCAACAGCCCCTACACCAGCGCGTTCCTGGAGCACATCGGCGACAAGGGCAACGTCAACACGGTATTTCAGACGATCAGCGCCGGCGTCTACCAGCGCTCCAAAGGCTCGCAAGTACCGGAGCTGTCGCTGTCGTTCTTCGGCGAGTTCTACCTGAACGGCAAGCCCGAGACGGCGGCGTTGTCGCCTGCGACGCCTCAGGTCGATCCCTGCGCGGAGGCCGGAGACCATTGGCGTAGCGCGGAAGCGCTGGGAACGCTCGCGGCATTCAAGGATCACCTCGCACGCTTCCCGGCCTGCGCGTTCGCAGATCTGGCGAAATCGCGCGTCGAGACCTTGGCGAAACCATCAGACACCGCCAAGCGCGTAACCGCATTCGATGGAACCTGGATCGCGAAGGAGACTTGCGAGAACAAGCCCCCATTTCCCGAGGCCTATTTCCAGTATGCCCTGCGCGTCAAGGATGGCGTGCTGCACACTCTCTCCGGGGAAGAGGGCAAGCCCGGGGCCACAATCTATGACGGGAAGATCGAAGCGGATGGCAGCGCGACTGTCACCGTCAACGGGCTGATTGGCGAGAAGGATCCGCTGCGCCGCACAGCCGGCGCGCCCTATCAGTACAAGCTCGCACTCGAGCTGAAAGGAACCACCGGCGCCGGCGTCCGCACCGATACCAGCCGACCGTGTCGGATGGAACTCTCCAAGCTGACGACACAGAGCCCCGCTGCAAGTCCGGGCCAACCTGATTCGAAGCGGGCGCCCAAGCGCGAGGACAAGACGGCCGTGCTGCCGCCAGATCAGGCCGGAGCAGGGCAACCGCGGCAGACCGGAAGCGGCATGAGCTGTTCGTTCATGCGAAGCAGGTGCGCCACGGCATGCGTCGGTATGGGTGGCCGCGCGGATTGCGCTTCAACCGCTTGTCCACGGCTGGAAGCCGAGTGCATGAGCAGCGGGTGCTGGCGCGGCCGGGGATTCAACGGCTGCGGACTTGCCAAGAGATAGATGCACGAACCGGCTGCAGGAGGTCTGTCTTGGTCCGTCCAGGCGAAAGAAAAAGATTGCCATTCCACACCGCCCGCGCAGAAATATCGACCACAAGAAACAACAATCGGGAGGTCGTCATGCGTTTGGAAGGCGGATGCTATTGCGGCGAAGTGCGCTATGTCGCCGAGGGCGACCCGATGATGCAGGCGCAGTGTCATTGCCGCGAGTGCCAGTACATCTCGGGCGGCGCGCCCAACACCTTCATCGCGATGCCGGCGGCTGGCTTCAGCTACATCACCGGGCAACCCAAGCAATTCGCGCGCAAGGACCTCGAACGCGCCGTCACGCGCGAATTCTGCGCTCAATGCGGGACCCATCTGGTGACCAAGGTTCCCGGCCTGCCGGCGGCGATCCTGAAGGTCGGCACGCTGGACGAACCTGCGCAGTTCCATCCGCAGATGGCGATCTACACCTGCGACAAGCAGGACTTCCACGCGATCCCCGCGGGCATGGCGACATTCGAGAAGCTGCCGGGGCATTAGGGCGCCTATCCGCCAAAGCCGTCATAAGCCGTCATGCCCGGGCTTGTCCCGGCATCCACGTTCTTGGACGCCGTCGGAAAGGCCGTGGGTGGCCGGGACAGGCCCGGCCATGACATCGCCAAGACGTCCACCCCCTCGCAATGGCATGACCAGCTCCGAGAGCCGCCCGTGGCCTCATTATTCCTGCTCTGGACCGAGGCGGCGACCGATGGTTAATCGCGTCTTAACCTCGCCCTATCTATGGTGAACTGAACCGCTTCCCGTCGGCGCCGTGCTGCGACCGGCTGTTCCAAGAGTGCTGGCGTCCAGAATGGCTATGACCGCTTCATCCCGTGCGCCGCAGGACAGTGGAAGCTCCGATAGCGAACGCTCTCCCTTCGTCCGGCTGAACGAGCTGCTGGCACCGCATCAGCCCGGCAAGCCTTTGATTTCGCTTGCCGTCGGCGAGCCGCAGCATCCGGTGCCTGATTTCGTCGGCCCGGTACTGGCCAAGCACATCGCCGATTTCGGCCGTTACCCCGCGAACAAGGGCACCGACCCGTTCCGCTTGGCCGCGGGCGCCTGGCTGTCGTCGCGTTTCAAGCTGCCGCGACCGCTCAATCCCGAGAGCGAGATTCTCGTCCTCAATGGCAGCCGAGAGGGGCTGTTCCTCGCCGCCATCGCGGCTGCGCGCTATGTCGGCCCGCGTCCCGGCAAGCCCGCGATCCTGATGCCGAACCCGTTCTATCCGGTCTATGGCGCCGGCGCCCGCGCCGCTGCTTGCGAGCCGGTCTACCTGCCGACCACCGCCGAGAACGGCTTCCTGCCCGATCTCGACGCCATCGACGAGGCGACGCTGGCGCGCACGGTGGCGTTCTATCTGGCCTCGCCCGCCAACCCGCAGGGATCGGTGGCCTCGCGCGATTATTTCATTCGCCTGAAGCAGCTCGCCGACCGCTACGGCTTCGTGATCCTCAGCGACGAGTGCTATTCGGAGATCTACACCCGCGAAGCGCCCGGCAGCGCGCTCGAATGCGCTGGCCCTGATTTCACCCGCGTGGTCGCGTTCCAGTCGCTGTCCAAGCGCTCGAACCTGCCGGGCCTGCGCGTCGGCTTCGCCGCCGGCGACAAAAAACTCATCGGCATGTTCCTCGAATTGCGCAACATCGCGGCGCCGCAGGTGCCGGTCCCGTTGCAGCATGTCGCGACCGTTGCTTACGGCGACGAGGCGCATGTCGAGGAGAACCGCAGGCTCTACCGCATCAAGTTCGATCTCGCCGACCAGATCATCGGCAATCGTTACGGCTATCGCCGGCCCGATGCCGGCTTCTGCGTCTGGCTCAACACGTCCGAAATCGGCGACGATGTGTCTGTGTGCCTGAAACTCTTCAAGGAAACAGGCGTGCGCGTGGTGCCCGGCAGCTATCTGGCGCGGCTCCAGCCCGACGGCTTCAATCCCGGCGCAGGCTACATTCGCCTTGCGCTTGTGCAGGATGGCGAGACCACGGCGCAGGCGCTGCACCGCCTGGTCGAGACTCTGGGTTAGGCGGGGCCCATGAGCATGTCGACAATCGAACGTGTCATTCCCTTGGTCAGCCATCTGCCGCCCTCGATCCGCGAGGGGCTGGCGCGGCGCGTGCGCGAGCTCAGCGGTCTCGGCCTGATCGCATTGTCGGGCGCCGCCTCGGCGGCGCTGATGACCTGGTCAGTGCAGGATCCCAGCCTCAGCCACGCAACGTCGCGGCCGATCCGCAATATTCTCGGCTATGCCGGCGCGATCGGCGCCGACCTTGCGATGCAGATCCTCGGGCTCGGCGCGATCATGCTGGTCCTGACCGTCGCGGTCTGGGGCTGGCGCATGCTGACCCATCGCCCGTTCGACCGCGAGGCGCTGCGGCTCGGCTGCTGGATTCTCTGCACGGTGATCGCGGCGGGCTTCGTCAGCTGCTGGCCACATGGCGGCGCCTGGCCGCTGCCGACAGGCCTCGGCGGCGTGGTCGGCGATGCCCTGGTTCGCGCGCCCGCGGTGATCTTCGGACCGCCGGGCATGATCTATCGCATCGTGCTCGGCACGATCCTGTTCGCCGCGATGGCGGCGACCTTCCTGATCGCCTGCGGCCTCGGCGCACGCGAGCATGACGACGAACTCGCTGAGATCGAGGACGATGACAAGCCGCTCGACCTGGACGAGGAGAGCGATCGCGGTTCGGTATCGCTGGGCTGGCTGTTCCACGCCTTGATGAGCACGAAGGCACGACTGATCTGGTTGCTTGGCGCGGCCTACCGCTCGCTGGTCTCGAGCGGACCGAAGACCAAGGCCGTTGCCTTCAGCCGTCAGGAGCCGAAGCTCGGTGGCGGCCGCGCCGCGCCGCCGATCTCGCCGCAGTCCGAAGACGAGCACGACGAGGACGAGCACGAAGAAGACCACGAGGAGGAAGAGGAGGAGGAGCCCGCCGCGCGCGCGCCGCGCAAGAAGGCTGCTCCAAAGGCTGCTTCCAAGAAATCTTCCGACAAGTTCGAGCTTCCGTCCGTGTCGGTGCTGGCCGCGCCCAAGGCCGGCGATCGCCAGCCGCTCAGCAAGGCCGAGCTGGAAACCAATTCGCGCGCGCTCGAAGGCGTGCTGCAGGATTTCGGCGTTCGCGGCGAGATCGTGAAGGCCCATCCGGGTCCCGTGGTCACGCTGTACGAGCTGGAGCCGGCGCCGGGGATCAAATCGTCGCGCGTGATCGGACTTTCCGACGACATCGCCCGTTCGATGAGCGCGCTCTCGGCGCGCGTCGCCGTCGTGCCGGGCCGCAACGCCATCGGCATCGAGCTGCCGAACGCGCATCGCGAAAAGGTCTATCTGCGCGAGCTGCTGGTCGCCAAGGAGACTGTCGATTCGGTTGCGAAACTGCCGCTCTGCCTCGGCAAGACCATCGGCGGTGATCCCGTCATCATCGACCTCGCACGCACGCCGCACATGCTGATCGCCGGTACCACCGGCTCCGGCAAGTCGGTCGCCATCAACACCATGATCCTCAGCTTGGTCTATCGGCTGCGCCCGGACCAGTGCCGCCTGATCATGGTCGATCCGAAGATGCTCGAACTCTCCGTCTATGACGGCATTCCCCATCTGCTCACGCCCGTCGTGACCGACCCGAAGAAGGCGGTGGTCGCGCTGAAATGGGCCGTGCGCGAGATGGAAGAGCGCTACAAGAACATGGCCAAGCTCGGTGTGCGCAACATCGACGGTTACAACACGCGCTTGCTCGAATTGAAGGCCAAGGGCGAAGAGCCGACGCGCACGGTGCACACCGGCTTCGACAAGGAAACCGGCAAGGCGATCTACGAGGAAGAGAAGCTCTCGCTCGACCCGCTGCCCTACATCGTCATCATCGTCGACGAAATGGCCGACCTGATGATGGTTGCCGGCAAGGACATCGAAGGCGCGGTGCAGCGCCTCGCGCAGATGGCGCGCGCCGCCGGCCTGCACGTGATCCTCGCAACGCAGCGTCCATCGGTCGACGTCATCACCGGTACCATCAAGGCGAACTTCCCAACCCGCATCGCCTTCCAGGTGACGTCCAAGATCGACAGCCGCACGATTCTCGGCGAGATGGGTGCCGAGCAGCTGCTCGGCCAGGGCGACATGCTCTACATGGCCGGGGGCGGTCGCATCAGCCGCGTGCACGGACCTTTCGCGTCGGACGAGGAAGTCGAGAAGGTGGTGCGCCACCTCAAGACGCAGGGACAGCCGGAATATCTCGAAGCCGTCACGGCCGAAGAACCCAGCGAAGACGAGGACGGCGCGGTGTTCGACGCGTCCGCCATGGGCGCGGATGGCGGCGGCGATTTGTTCTCGCAGGCTGTTGCGATCGTCAAACGCGACCGTAAGGCCTCTACCAGCTATATCCAGCGCCGCCTGCAGATCGGCTATAACCGCGCCGCATCGCTGATGGAGCGCATGGAACTGGAGGGCATCGTCGGACCCGCCAACCACGCCGGCAAGCGCGAGATCCTGGTCGAGGAAGAAGACAGCCATATGTGAGGCGAGCCGCCTCAAACCATCATTCACGCAAAAACGTTATCTGCTTTTGGCCGAAATCACGCTAAAAGGGCGCCCAGCCACACAGGACGACGCGTTGATCAGACATCCGGACATTCGATTCGCTGCCATTGTCGCCGCGCGGAGCGCGCGCATGGCCGGCGTAATTCTCGTCACCGCCGCGATGGTGATCACGGCGTCGTTCGCGCAGACCGTTCCCGTGCCGAAGCCTGCACCGAAGGGCCGCGACGGCGGTCCGGCCGTTGGAGGGCCCGCGGTCACCGGCGCGACCCAGACGCCGCCCAATCCGGTGATTCCGGATCCACGCCGCAACGTGCCGAGCAGCATCTTCCAGACCTTCGATGCGAACCAGAAGGCCCAGGCCGCCAAGGTCAGCGCCTATTTGTCGTCATTGTCGACGCTGGTCGGGAATTTCGTCCAGGTCGGCCCCGACGGCAGCAAGACGCAAGGCGACTTCTACATCCAGAAGCCGGGCAAGGTGCGCTTCGAATATGACGCGCCGAGCCCGATCGACATCGTCGCCGACGGATCGTCGCTGGTGGTGCGCGACCGCAAGCTCGCGACGCAGGACGTCTATCCGCTGTCACAGACACCGCTGCGTTTCCTGCTGTCCGACCGCATCGACCTGATGAAGGACACCAACGTCGTCAACGTCTCGGCCGACGACGTCTTCGTCAGCGTCACCATCGAGGAGAAGCAGGCGCTGGTCGGCACCAGTCGCCTCTTGCTGATGTTCGGCGCCAAGGACGGCCAGTTGAAGCAGTGGACCGTCACCGACCCGCAGGGCTACGACACCACGATCGCGGTCTATAATCTGGATACGAGCAAGAAGCTCGATCCCGGCATGTTCAAGATCGATTTTACCAATTACGGCCCGTCGCCGGGCTGAGACTTACTCGCTGCTGCGATGATCGACATGCCCGGGCTTGTCCCGGGCATCCACGTTCTGGACCTACAATCTGGACCTACAAAAAGGCGTGGATGGCCGGGTCAAGCCCGGCCATGACGGATGGAGTTTGTTAGATCAATCTCATGCGTTTTTCCCTGACAACCTGGAACATCAATTCGGTGCGGCTGCGCATCGATCTGGTCGCAAAATTTCTCAAGAGCGCGCGGCCGGACGTGCTGTGTCTCCAGGAGACCAAGTGCATCGACGACGCTTTTCCGCTGAAGCGCTTCAAGCGGCTCGGCTACGAGCATGTCGCGTTGAACGGCCAGAAGGGTTATCACGGCGTCGCCATCGTCTCGAAGATTCCGTTCGAGTCGAAGGACATCCGCACCTTCTGCGACAAGGTGGATTCACGCCACATCTCGGTGTCGTTCGGTGAGAGGGCCGGGATCGCGAAACCCCTGGTGGTGCATAATTTCTACGTGCCCGCCGGCGGCGACATTCCCGATCCCGCGCTGAACGAGAAATTCGATCACAAGCTCCGCTTCCTCGACGAGATGAAGGCGTGCGAGCCGTTGCATCCGCGCGGCGAGGATCGCCACATCCTGGTCGGCGATCTCAACGTTGCCCCGCATGAGAATGACGTCTGGTCGCACAAGCAGCTTCTGAAAGTGGTGTCGCACACGCCCATCGAAACCGAGAAGCTGCAAGCCGCGCTCGCCGCCGGCGAATGGGTCGATGTCGCGCGCGATCGCATTCCGATGTCGGAAAAGGTCTACACGTGGTGGAGCTACCGCTCCGCCGATTGGACTGTCGGCGACCGCGGCCGCAGGCTCGACCACATCTGGGTCTCGCGCGCGCTGAAAGATGCGGTGAGTGATTTCAAGATTTTGCGCGATGCGCGGAGCTGGGAGCGTCCGTCGGATCATGTGCCGGTGACGGTGACGCTCGAGGTTTAATGTCGCTCTGGCGAAAGCCAGGCCCATTACACCAATCTTCGTTGTTGCGCGAGGACATCGGCAATCGCACCAAGCCAGAAACATTTGGGATGACGGGTCCTGGCCTTCGCCAGGACGACATCACGACGTCAGCTTCGCACCCGCCATCAATATATCGCTGGCGATCTGGCTGGAGCGCACCGCGAATTCGTCGCGCAGGCGGACGGCGGCGGCGGGGTCGCTTTCGAGCACACGCTGAAACAGGCTGCGCGCGACGCGGATGACGGAGGCGTGCTCGATCGCGATCGCGCTCGACGGCCGCTTCATCGGCACGATCAGCGCGAGCTCGCCGATCAACGCACCGGGACTTGCGATCATCTCCGCACCGGCGCCGTCGTCGACCCGGAAGGCGCCGCGCTGGACCACGAAGCCGGCATCGGCATCGTCGCCGAGATTGAACAAGACGTCGCCGCGGACGAAGTCACGCTGCTCGGAGCCGATCGCCAGCATGCGCAACGAAGCGTCTCCCAACAGGCGCAGTGTCGGGACACGCTCGAGAAGCGCTACATCATCGTCGATTGACATTCAGGTCCGGGGCTCAAGGGCACGCAATCTAAAACGATTCGCACGCCCCTGAAGCGTATCACGGCACCAGCTTGTAGCCACCGGCTTCCGTGACCAGGATTTCCGGGTTCGCGGCGTCCTTCTCGATCTTCTGGCGAAGCCGGTAAATGTGGGTTTCCAGCGTGTGGGTGGTGACGCCGGAATTGTAGCCCCAGACCTCCTGGAGCAGGGTCTCGCGCGAGACCGGCATCTGGCCGGCCCGGTAGAGGAAGCGGAGGATGGCGGTTTCCTTCTCCGTCAGCCGGACCTTGCGCGCATTGGCGGCGGTCAGCATCTTGGAGCCGGGCCGGAAAGAGTAGGGGCCGACCGAGAACACTGCGTCCTCGCTGGCTTCGTGCTGCCGGAGCTGGGCGCGGATGCGCGCCAGCAGTACGGCGAAGCGGAAGGGTTTTGCGACATAGTCGTTGGCGCCGGATTCCAGCCCCAAAATCGTGTCGGAATCGGTGTCATGCCCGGTGAGCATGATGATCGGAGCCTTGAACCCGCCCTTGCGTAAGGAACGGACCACTTCGCGGCCATCGGTGTCGGGCAGGCCAACATCCATCAGGACGAGATCGGGGGCATTGGCCTTCGCGGCGCTCGCGCCCTTGGCGCCGGTATCGACCGCGGAGGCTTCAAATTCTTCGTGCAGCGACAATTGCTCCACCAACGTATCGCGCAGATCGGTATCGTCATCCACGATCAGGATCTTGCGGGCATTGGCCATAGGGGGTCATCCTTTTGGGGTCCGGCGCGGCGCGCATCCATGCTGCACCCAGCCGAGAGGGAAGTTTAGGGGTCGCCGTTATTATTGTTGTTCGTCTTGAAGTAGTGGGCTGTTACCGATTCACAAGCCAGAACCACTCTAACCTAGAATAGCAGGCCGTTTTGATGAATGTCCTGTAATGAATTCGACATCGCACGTTCACATGAAAAATAAAGCTGCTTCAGCTAGTTACACCATGAACCGGAGCGCCGGGCCGCTCTCGGTGATCCGCGTTAAGCCTGCCGCCGGGAAGCCGCGCCGGGGCTGGCTGACCGCCGGAGCGCTGACGATTCCGGTGGCGCTCGGACGCGGCGGCATTCTGGCGAACAAGCGCGAGGGCGATGGCGGCACCCCGCGGGGCAGCTTCCGTCCGAGGCGATTGTGGTGGCGGGGCGACCGGCACAGCCGCCCGCAGACCTTCCTGCCGGCCCGGATCATCACCGGCGAGGACGCCTGGTGCGAGGATCCCAAGGACCGTCATTACAATCAGGGAATCCGCCTCCGCCAGGGGCAGGGCGGCGACCGGCTCAAGCGGGCCGACCATCTCTATGACTTCATCATCGAAATCGACCACAATACGAGGCCGCGGATCGCCGGCCGGGGCAGCGCGGTGTTCTTGCATCTGGCCCGCGACAATTTCGGCCCCACCGCAGGCTGCGTCTCGATGACCGAAGCGGCGATGCGACAATTGCTGCGGCGGCTTGGACCAAAAACAAAAATCATCATCGGATGAGGACACATGCTCGACAAGGATCAGATCGCCGCCGCTTCGCAGGTCCTGGTTAAACATTGGCGCGACGGCACCAAGCTTGACGCGCTGGAGCCAGAGTTGCGGCCTCAGAACCGCACCGAGGCTTACGCCGTGCAGGCTGCGCTCAGCGGGACTTTGTTCGGCTGGAAGATCGCGGCAACGAGCGAGTCCGGACAGAAGCACATCAATGTCGCGGGACCGTTGGCCGGTCGGATCATGAGCGACACCGTGATCGCCGATGGCGGCACCGCCTCGATGAAGGGCAACGCGATGCGCGTCGGCGAACCGGAGTTCGCTTTCGGCATGGGGCGCGATCTGCCGCCGCGCGCGGCGCCATATACTGTCGACGAGGTGCTCGCCGCCGTGGACAGCTTGCATGCCGCGATCGAGATTCCCGATTCGCGCTTTGCCGATTTCGCCAGCGCCGGCGAGGCGCAGCTCATCGCCGACAACGCCTGTGCGCATCTGTTCGTGCTGGGCGCAGCGACGAATGCGAACTGGCGTGCCATGGATCTCGTCGAAGAGCGGCCGCAGATCACGCTACGCGGCCAGCGCTATCTCGGCCACGGCAAGAACGTGCTCGGCGATCCCCGCATTGCCCTGGCCTGGCTGGCCAACGAGCTGCGTGGCCTCGGCATCATCTTGCGGGCAGGGGAGGTAGTGACCACGGGCACGTGCCATCCGCCGCTTCCGATCCAGGCGGGTGATCGGTTTGTCGCGGACTTTGGCGCGCTGGGGAAGGTGGCAGTGGGGTTTGAATAGGCCCCACATACACCACCGTCATTGCGAGCGCAGCGAAGCAATCCAGAATCTTTCCGCGGAGGGACTCTGGATTGCTTCGCTGTGCTCGCAATGACGAAATCGAGAGTTCGTATGGCGCTCTGCCGTCGCTAACGGCTCTCACCGGCGCCCGAAGATCGCACTGCCCACGCGCACATGGGTGGCGCCGAGCATGATCGCGGTCGCATAATCCGCGCTCATGCCCATCGAGAGCTTCTTCAATCCATTGCGCGCGGCGACCTTGGCGGTCAGCGCGAAATGCGCCGCCGGCGGCTCGTCTACCGGCGGGATGCACATCAACCCCGAGATCGTCAGCCCGTAGGTGTCGCGGCAGCTCGCGATGAAAGCATCGGCCTCGCCGGGCGCGATGCCCGCCTTCTGCGGCTCCTCACCGATATTGATCTGCACGAACAATTCCGGGTGCTTGTTCTGGGATTCGATTTCCTTGGCTAACGCCTGGCAAATGCTCGGGCGATCGACCGAATGGATGGCATCGAACAGCGCGACTGCCTCTTTCGCCTTGTTGGATTGCAGCGGGCCGATCAGATGCAGCGCGATATCGGGGTAAACAGAAGTTAACGCGGGCCACTTGCCTTTGGCCTCCTGCACGCGATTCTCCCCGAATACGCGCTGCCCGGCGCCGATGACCGGGGTAATTGCATCCGCGGCGAAAGTTTTCGACACCGCGATCAGCGTCACGGAGGCACGCTCGCGCCGCGCATCCTTGCAGGCGCGCGCGATTTCGGCTTCGACCGCGGCGAGCGCGTTTGGTGAATGGCCGGTTAGCGGCGCGGCGTTGGCTTCAGTCATGATGTCGCATCGGAGCTGGTTGTTGCGGAGCTAGTTCTAATTTTACCGAGTTCAAGAAAGAGTTTTTGAACCCCTCGCTTTACCTTAGCCGCGGGGTGGGCAGCGAAGATGTCAAACGTCAGTTTCAACCGCAAACGAGCGAAACTCAAGCAGGTTCTCGGAATCCGGGCGCGGCTTGCGTTGCTCGCGGTGATTCTGGTGACGCCTTTGATGTTCGAACGCATCCGATCGCTGGAAGACACGCGCACACGGCAGATCGCACAGGCCACAGCCGAATTCACCACCGTTGCAAGACACAGCGCCGATGCGCAGCGCGAGGTGATCTCGTCGGTCGAGACCATCCTGAAATCGGAAGCTTTCATCCGCGCCTCCGCCGGCGGCATCAGCAAGAGCTGTGACGTGCTGCGCGCGAGCCTGCCGTCGAACCTTCCCTGGATCCGCACGCTTCTGATCGCCGGCCAGGACGGGCGCATCCAGTGCGCCACCAACAACATGTATGTCGGCCTGGACCTCAGTGACCGGCCGTATTTCCAGCAGGCGCAGGAAACCGGCCGCTTCGTCCTGAGCGACTTCATCCTGTCGCGCCCGGTGCTGACACCGACCGTCATGGCGGTTTACCCGGTGTCCGCCTTCAGCGGCGTAGCGGATGCCGTCGTGCTCGCCACCGTCAACCTCGACTGGATGTCGAAGGTCATGAGCAATCTGGGGGGGCGCGCCGGCATCACGGCCGTGCTGGTCGACAGCACCGGCACCGTGCTGGCGGCACCGGCCGACCAGCATAGTGCGATCGGCCGTCCGCTCGACAACATGCCGCTGATGTCCGCGATCGCCGACAAGGCGCTGAGGTCTGACCAGGACGAAGGTTCACTCTCTTTCCTCGCTGCCGACGGCTCCCGCCGCGCGGTCAGCTATATCCGCATCGCCGGAACCAATGCCCGCCTGATCGCCAGCATCGACGAGGACAAGGTGTCCGCGGCCGTGAGCCGCGACATCCGCACCGCCTATCTCCAGCTCGGTTTCGTCGTCGTATTCGTGCTGCTCGGCGCGCTGATCGCAGCCGAGAAACTGGTGATCAAGCCGATCAGGATGCTCGCCGACATGGCCAAGCGTCTGGGCGAGGGCGATCTGTCGGCGCGTGCCGCGCGCAATCGCCTGCCGGCCGAGTTCGTGCCGCTCGCCCGCGCGTTCAACGCGATGGCCGCACAGCTCAGCCAGCGCGAACGCGAGCTGATGGCGAGCAATGACCGACTCACGGTGATGGCCTCGATCGACATGTTGTCGGGGCTTGCCAACCGCCGCGGCTTCCAGAGCCGCCTCGATTTCGAATGGATGCGCGCGCAGCAATATGGCAGCGACCTCGCGCTGTTGATGATCGACGTCGACCATTTCAAGCTGTTCAACGACACCTACGGCCATCTCGAAGGCGATTCTTGCCTGACCAGGCTCGGCGAATCGCTGTCCGGCATCGCCGCCGACACGATGGGCTTCGCGGCCCGCTACGGCGGCGAGGAATTCTGCCTGTTGCTGCCGAACACCGACGTGGCGCGCGCCGTCGAAATTGGCGAACAGGCGCGTGCGGCCGTGCTGAAGCTGGGCCTGCCGCACATCACCTCCGACCACATGATCGTCACCGTCTCGATCGGCGTTGCCGCGACCAAGCCCAACGAGAGCTTGCGTCCGGGCGATTTGATCGAAGCCGCCGACGCCGCGCTCTACGCCGCCAAGCACCGCGGTCGCAACAACGTCGTCGAGCATGGCATCACGGTGATCGACAACGGCGCGGCGGAAATGATGATGGCGGGCTGAGGGCTAACCCGCAGCCCGGACGCGATCGACCTCGCTCTCGGTGACCAGGCCCGGCGAGCCGAACAGGACTCTCCGTATTTTTGCGGAGCAGCCTTGCGGCGCCGCGCCGCCAGCGGCAACCCATTGACCCCCCGAGGACTTCTATGGCCTAGTCCGCCGTCTTTAGACGGCCAGATCCACGAAAACCCAACGATTCCATGACCTCCGAACGCTACAACGCCCGCGACGCCGAACCGCGCTGGCAAGCCGCCTGGGACCAACAGGCGATCTTCGTCTCCAAAAACGACGATCCGCGGCCGAAATACTATGTGCTTGAGATGTTCCCCTACCCGTCGGGGCGCATCCATATCGGCCATGTCCGCAATTACACGCTTGGCGACGTACTGGCCCGCTTCATGCGAGCCAAGGGTTTCAACGTGCTGCACCCGATGGGCTGGGACGCTTTCGGCCTGCCGGCCGAGAACGCCGCGATCGAGCGCAAGGTCGCACCGAAGGCCTGGACCTACGCCAACATCGCCGCGATGAAGAAGCAGCTCCGTTCGATCGGACTGTCGCTGGACTGGAGCCGCGAGATCGCGACCTGCGATCCCTCCTATTACAAGCACCAGCAGAAGATGTTTCTGGACTTCCTGCGCGAAGGCCTCGCCGAGCGCGAGAAGCGCAAGGTGAACTGGGACCCCGTCGACATGACCGTGCTCGCCAACGAGCAGGTGATCGACGGGAAGGGCTGGCGTTCGGGTGCCGTTGTCGAGCAACGGGAAATGAACCAGTGGGTCTTCAAGATCACGAAGTACTCGCAGGAGCTGCTGTCTGCACTGGATACGCTGGACCGCTGGCCCGACAAGGTGCGGCTGATGCAGCGCAACTGGATCGGCCGGTCCGAGGGCCTGCTGATCCGCTTCGCGCTCGACGCGACGACGACGCCGGCCGGCGAGAGCGAGCTGAAGATTTTTACGACACGCCCCGACACGCTGTTCGGCGCGAAGTTCATGGCGATCTCGGCCGATCATCCGTTGGCGCAGGCAGCCGCGGCTAAGAATCCGAAGCTTGCCGAGTTCATCGGCGAGATCAAGCGGATGGGCACGGCGCAGGAGATCATCGACACCGCCGAGAAGCAGGGATTCGATACCGGCATCCGCGCGGTCCACCCGTTCGATCCGAGCTGGAAGCTGCCGGTCTATGTCGCCAACTTCGTGCTGATGGAATACGGCACCGGCGCCATTTTCGGCTGTCCCGCACACGACCAGCGCGACCTCGACTTCGTCAACAAGTACGCTCTCGGCAACACGCCGGTGGTGTGCCCCGAGGGCCAGGATCCGAAATCATTCGTCATCACCGATACCGCCTATGACGGTGACGGCCGCATGATCAATTCGCGTTTCCTTGACGGCATGACCATCGATCAGGCCAAGGACGAGGTGGCGAAGCGTCTCGAGAGCGAGCTGCGCGGCAACGCGCCGGTCGGCGAGCGCCAGGTCAATTTCCGCCTGCGCGACTGGGGCATTTCGCGCCAGCGCTATTGGGGCTGCCCGATCCCGGTCATCCATTGCCCGAAATGCGACGTCGTGCCGGTGCCGGATGCCGATCTGCCCGTCGAACTGCCGGACGATGCGACCTTCGACAAGCCGGGCAACGCGCTCGATCATCATCCGACCTGGAAGCACGTCACCTGTCCGCAATGCGGCGGCAAGGCTAGCCGCGAAACTGACACCATGGACACCTTCGTCGATTCGTCCTGGTACTTTGCGCGTTTCACCGATCCCTGGAACGAGAACGCTCCGACGACGCCAGAGGTCGCCAACCGGATGCTGCCGGTCGACCAGTATATCGGCGGCGTCGAGCACGCGATCCTGCATCTGCTCTACAGCCGCTTCTTCACCCGCGCGATGAAGGCGACCGGGCACATCGCCCTGGACGAGCCGTTCGCGGGCATGTTCACGCAGGGCATGGTAGTGCACGAGACCTACCAGAAGGCCGACGGCACCTACGTCCAGCCGGTCGAGGTGAAGGTCGAGACCGGCGCCAACGGCCGCCGCGCCACGCTGCTAACGTCAGGCGAAGACATCCAGATCGGCCCGATCGAGAAGATGTCGAAGTCGAAGAAGAACACGGTCGATCCCGACGACATCATCGAGACCTATGGCGCCGACGTCGCCCGCTGGTTCATGCTGTCGGACTCCCCGCCCGAGCGCGACGTGATCTGGAGCGACGAGCGCGTCCAGGGCGCCTCGCGCTTCGTGCAGCGGCTGTGGCGGCTGGTGAACGATTCTGTGGAACCCGGCAAGGGCGCGCCGACGGCCCGGCCGGCCAGCTTCGGCCCGGACGCCACCGCCTTGCGCAAGGCTGCCCATGGCGCGCTGGACAAGGTCACCACCGGAATCGAGCGACTGCACTTCAACGTCTGCCTCGCCCATATCCGCGAATTCACCAATGCGTTTGCGGAGATCTTGCAACGTCCCGGCCAGCCGGCTCCAGATTTGGCCTGGGCGATCCGGGAGGCCAGCCAGATCCTGGTCCAGCTGTTCTCCCCGATGATGCCGCATTTGGCCGAGGAGTGTTGGCAGGTTCTGGGCCATAGCGGGCTGGTTTCCGAGGCCAATTGGCCCCAAATCGAACGCGATTTGCTGGTTGAAGACAGTGTGACCCTGGTGGTCCAGGTCAACGGTAAGAAGCGGGGCGAGGTCACAGTTGCAACAGCGGCCGAGAATCCGGAAATCGAGGCTGCCGTTTTGGCCCTCGATGCGGTAAAACTGGCCTTGGATGGCAAACCCGTCCGCAAGGTGATTATCGTCTCCAAGAGGATCGTGAATGTTGTCGGCTAGGATCCGCATCGCAGCCCGCTTGCTGGCGGTCGCCGCACTGGCGGCCATGACGGCCGGCTGCTTCCACCCGATGTATGCCGAGCACACCGACGGCACCCCCGGTCTGCGCGAGAAGCTGATGGGGGTCGATCTACCCCCGATCGCCAAAGCCAATGCCTCACGCGAGGCCCGGGTCGGCGTCGAGGTCCGCAACGCGCTGGCCTTCAAGCTCTATGGCAGCGCCACTGGCATGCCGCCAACCCACCGCCTCGAGATCCGCTTCGCAAGCAGCAAGACGTCGCTGATCGTCGATCCCAACACCGGCCTGCCCAGCAGCGAAAACTACGGCCTCGACGCCCAGTACAATCTGATCGAGGTCGTCAGCGGCAAGTCGGTGATGACAGGCACCACGTTCTCCCGCGTGTCCTACGACATGCCCGGCTCCTATCAGCGTTTCAGCCGCAACCGCGCGGTACGTGATGCCGAGGATCGTGCTGCCAACGAGATCGCCGAGAACATCACGACTCGACTCGCCTCGTTCTTCACCGCGGGCACTTAATTCATCCCGTCACCCCGGTTCGCCCGGAATGACGAGTCCCAGGCAACATGGTCGCGCTGCGCGGAAAAGAGATCGACGCCTTTCTCGCCCGCCCCGATGCGGGCCGTCCGATCATCCTGCTCTATGGTCCCGACGCCGGCCTGGTCCGCGAACGCGCGGATGCGCTGATCGCCTCGTCCGTCGACGATCCCAATGATCCCTTCTCGCTGGTCAAGGTCGATGGCGACGAGCTCTCCGCCGAGCCGTCGCGCCTCGTCGACGAGGCCATGACGGTGCCGCTGTTCGGCGGCCGCCGCGCCATCCGCGTGCGCGCCGGCTCGCGCAGCTTTGCCAGTGCTATCGACACGCTGGCGGAAATGGGCGTCAGGGATTGCCGCATCGTGATCGAGGCCGGCGAGCTGCGTCCGGAATCGCCACTCCGCAAGGCCTGCGAACGCGCCAAGACGGCCGTCGCGATCGCCTGCTATCCCGATACCGAGCGCGATCTCGCCAAGCTCATGGAAGACGAGCTCCGCATCGCCAATTTGCGCATCGCGCAAGATGCCCGCGCGGCGCTGATGTCGTTCCTCGGCGGCGATCGCCAGGCCTCCCGCAACGAGCTGCGCAAGCTCACGCTCTATGCCCATGGCAAGGGCGAGATCACGCTGGATGACGTGATGGCTGTCGTCGCCGATGCGTCGGAACTGAAACTCGATCCGATCGTCGATGGCGCCTTCGCCGGCCGGCCCGAGATCGTCGAGAACGAGTTTGCCAAAGCCATGATCGCCGGCACCTACCCCGGCGTGATCATCTCCGCGGCGCAGCGTCAGGCGGCGTGGCTGCACAAATCGGCGCTCGCAATCGCCGACGGCACGCCCGCATCCGCGGTGCTCGACAGCGGCTATCCGCGCCTGCATTTTTCGCGGAAGCCCGCGGTCGAAACCGCATTGCGCAATTTCAGCGTGGCGCGGCTCGCCGTCATCATCGAGCAGCTCGCGACCGCCGCGCTCGATACCCGCAAGCAATCCACCCTCGCCGCCGCCATCGCCCAGCGCACGCTGATGGCGATCGCCGCAAACGCGAAGCGGCGGAGCTGAGCTTCCCGCACTGTCCCCTCGTCATTGCGAGGAGCCCTTGCGACGAAGCAATCCAGAATCTCTCCGCGGAAAGATTCTGGATGGCTTCGCTGCGCTCGCAATGACGTGTGGATCGGCATGAGGTCCTGGCTTTCGCCAGGACGACACCAAGCGGCTACAGGGCGCCCTTCGCCAGCCGCCGCATCACCTCGTCGAGCTGATCGAGGTTGCGGTAGTTGATCTGGACCGAGCCGCCGGGGTCGCGGTGGCTCACCGTGACCTTGAGCCCGAGCGCGTCGCTGACGCGCTTTTCGAGGTCGACCGTGTCAGGGTCCTTTTCCTTCGCCCCCGTGCGCGCCTTCTGCGGCTTGCGCTCCGGCACGCCCTCTTCATGCGCCAACGCCTCGGCCTGGCGGACGTTGAGGCCCTCCTCGACGATGCGCTTGGCGGCAGCGAGCGGATCAGGCACGCCGATCAGCGCGCGGGCATGACCCGCGGTCAGCTCGCCGGTCGTGATCAGGGTTTGCACCTCGGCGGGAAGCTTCGTCAGCCGCATCATGTTGGCGATGTGGCTGCGGCTCTTGCCGACGACTTTGGCGATGTCGTCCTGGCTGCGTTTGAACTCGTTGGCGAGCGCGTGATACCCAAGCGCCTCTTCCATCGGGTTGAGGTCTTCGCGTTGCACGTTCTCGACGATCGCGAACTCCAGCGCATCGCTGTCGCTGATGTCGACGGGGACGATCGGCACTTCGTGCAGGCCGGCCATTTGCGAGGCGCGCCAGCGCCGTTCGCCGGCGATGATCTCGAAGCGGTCCTGCGCACCCTTCACCGGGCGCACCACGATCGGCTGGATCACGCCATGCTGCCTGATCGAATCGCTGAGCTCCCTGAGCTCGCTCTCCGAAAAGGTGCGGCGCGGGTTGCGCGGATTGGGCTTGATGAACTCGATCGGCACCTTGCGTTGCGCGCGCGGCCGATCGACATGCTGAGCCTCGCCGCCGACGTCACCGATCAGACTCGCAAGACCCCGGCCCAGTCGCGAACGCGCTTCGTCGGCCATCGCCAGCTCCCTTGGATTCACGCTGCACTCCAGAACTGAATTGTCGAAACTCGTAACTCGTAGCATCAACGCCGCTTCAATGCGTCGTCCGCAGCTCGCGCTCGCGCTGGATCACTTCGGTGGCGAGCCGCAGATAAGCTTCGCTGCCGACGCATTTGAGATCGTAGACGAGCACCGGCTTGCCGTAGGACGGCGCCTCCGAGATGCGCACGTTGCGCGGGATCATGGTCTTGTAGACCTTCTCGCCCATGAACTGCCGGACGTCGGCAACGACCTGGTTCGAGAGATTGTTGCGCGAGTCGAACATGGTCAGCACGATGCCGTGGATCGACAGGCTCGGATTGAGCGTCGAGCGCACCTGCTCCACCGTCTGCAGCAATTGCGACAGACCTTCGAGCGCGAAGAACTCGCACTGGAGCGGCACCAGGATTGCGTCGGAAGCCGCCATCGCGTTCACGGTGATCAAGTTGAGCGAGGGCGGACAGTCGATCAGCACGTAAGTGTAATCGGCGTCGGGCGAGACGTTGTTGTTGAGCGCGCTGATCGCATCGCGCAGCTTGTACGCACGACCCGGCGTGGTGCCGAGCTCGAGCTCAAGGCCGGAGAGATCCATGGTCGAGGGCGCGATATGCAGCCGCGGCACTGCCGTCGACACCACCGCTTCCCGCAGGCTCGCCTCGCCGATCAGAACGTCATAGGTCGAGCAGGAGCGGTTGCGGCGATCGATGCCGAGTCCGGTCGAGGCATTGCCCTGCGGATCGAGATCGACGATCAGGACGCGCTCGCCGATCGCAGCGAGCGCCGTGCCGAGATTGATCGCCGTGGTTGTTTTTCCCACGCCGCCCTTCTGATTCGCCAGCGCCAGGATGCGCGGATGGCCCTGCGGGACGGCGGCGGTCTGTTCTTGCTGCGGTTCGTCAATCACGCTCAT